>NZ_JABDVY010000015.1:0-158411 GCF_019685025.1 Rhizobium sp. NZLR8
GGCTCATCCACGGTTGTAACCAGAGGGGGAACGGGCGACTTCGTCACGCCTCTGGCCGGGTGGCCACCCGGCCAGAGGCTCAATCGCTTCCATCGCACAAAATCTCTAACGTGCAGATACAAGGGGGCCGATCAGGCTGGCGACGAGCACCAGCGAGGTAATGTAGAAGCGAGTCTCGCGCTCGCTCTTGTTGCCGGTTTCGCGGATGCTCTCAACCATGACGACGCTGTTCAGGGCGGGCCACCGATGATCCTTTTGAAGCCACTCGACGTCGTGGATGACGGTGATGTCCGTCGTTTCGATGCGTCCGTGATCGCCATCGACCGTGCGATGGCGGCTGACGGTCGTGTCTTGGAAAGACTTGGATTTTTGTTCTGTGGCAAAGAGTTCGACATCATCGCGCAGGGTACCCTGATTGCCTTTGAGGGCGAAAATGTAGTCGGCCTTCTGGTCCACGACCTTCTGGGCGATGGCCCGTTGGCAGCCCATGGCGTCGATGGTCACGACGGCGCCCTCAATGGCCAGCATGTCCAGCAGCTTGGGGATGGCGACGATCTCGTTGGGCCTTGTCCGCCACCTTGACCTGACCCATCACCAGACGCTGGCGGGCGGCAAAGGCCGACACCATCTGGATGGCGTCCTTGTCTACCCCCTTCGAGCGGCGAACGGTCTTGCCATCGATGGCGACGACGCCTTCCGGAACGCCAATCAGAGAGGCGACCCAAGCCACGAAACAGCGTTGAAAATGCTCGGCATCCAGGGTGGCGAGGATATCGCCCAGATGATCATGGGCCGGCGTGCCCTCGCGAAACGGGCGGAACCGGCGCAACAGTGCGAGCTTCTTGTCGCCGAAGCGGGCGATATCGGTGATGGTTTCCGCCCCGGCGATCACCGCCAACAGACACAGCAGCAACACTTCCGCGAGCGGGTATTTCACCTTCGCGATTTGCCGGCCATCATGCAGGTCATCGAAATAGCTCAGAAAAACAACCGTCTCGGCGACTGCATCGAGATCGCAAGCCACATCGTCCATCGACTTCATCCTCCCACCAATTAGAGGATGCCGACAGATTCAGCTTTTCAGCCCATTGTCACCTGTTAATTCACCCGATTGCCCTGTCTGCATGCCCCAAGGCAGTTGGCTAGAATAGGAAATTGTTTTAAAAGACTGCAACGGCGCCGCCTGCGAAAGTGGGATCGTTCGCTGACGTTCGAGGTGCGGAACAGGGCGTATATGGTCTCATCGGATACGGCATTATTCCGCGCGGCGGCGCTATCGTTGCCGCTGATATTCCTGGGCTCTCATTCGGCCTTGAGCCAGAATGCAAAATCCTCCGATAATCAGTGGATCATAACGCTTGGCGGATCCGTGGAATACGGTCCCTCCTATGAAGGATCGAAGCATCTTTCCTTCAGCGGCATGCCGTCTTTCGATTTTCGCCGACTTGGCGAGGCGCCTGAATACAGCGCGCCGGATGATAATATCGACTACGGGCTCTTCGATATCGGCGGCGTCGAAATCGGCCCCGTCGTCGGCCTGAGAGGTGGACGATCGGCATTCGACGAATCCGAACTGCAGGGTTTGCATTCGGTCCAGTGGAATCTGGACGCCGGCGTCTTTGCGCAGTACTGGCCGATAGAGGATCGCCTGCGTGTTCGGGCGGAAACACGTCAAGCGTTGTGGGGCGGCGACGGTGCGCTTGCAGATCTTTATCTCGATTGGTTCCAGCCCGTCGGCGATCGCTGGCTGCTGTCTGCCGGTCCGCGCCTGTCTCTGGCAAACCGCACCTATATACGCAACAATTTCGCGGTTTCCGCAGAGGAAGCCGCCAACAGTGGTCGCGTCGAGGCGTTTGACGCGAATGGCGGTCTCAAATCCATCGGATTCACGGTGGCCGCCACCTATACGCTCTCATCGGCCTGGAGCGTGCAGGCCTACGACAAATATAGCCGCCTGGTAGGCGATGCGGCCGACAGCCCGATAACCTCAAGACTTGGCTCAGCCGATCAGAACGTCATCGGTATCACGCTCAATCGCTCCTTCCAGATAGGCTTTTGAGCTTTGCGCTGCCGCTTTCTCATGCTGGCCGATATAGTCCCGCGTCACGGGAATGACGTCGTTGCGCTTGCTTAACTGGATCTGAAAAACCACCAGATCCTCGTAGCGGAATGCGGCTTCGGCGCATGCAAGGTAGAATTCCCACATGCGGCAGAAGCGTTCGTCGTAAAGTGCGGCAGCCTCTTGCCAGCGCGCCAGGAAGCGCTTTCGCCAATGTGCCAGCGTCCAGGCATAGTGCAGGCGCAGGACCTCGATATCGGTAACCTGAAGACCGGCTTTTTCAATTTCGGGAAGGATCTCCGACAGCGCGGGAATGTAGCCGCCGGGGAATATATATCTGTCGAGCCAAGGCGTGGTGAACCCGGGTGTCGCAGAGCAGCCGATCGTGTGCAAAACCATAATGCCGTCATCTTCCAGCAGATCCGCACATGTGTCGAAAAAGGCGCGATAGGATGCCAGGCCGACATGCTCGAACATGCCGACCGACACGATCCGGTCGAACCGTCCGCTCAAGCTGCGATAGTCCTGAAGGGCAAACCGGATATCCGCCTCCATCCGCTCGTGTTCGGCAAGCCGTTTCTGGGCGTAGTCATGCTGCTCTTCCGACAGGGTGATGCCGAGCACATGCCCGCGCGGCACATGCCTTGCCATATGCAGGGCCAGCCCACCCCAGCCGCAACCAATATCGAGCACGCTCTTGCCGGGCTCAAGCCGCAATTTCGCGGCGAGATGCCGCTTCTTGGCGCGCTGCGCCGCATCGAGCGACTGGTCGGGGCTGTCGAAATAGGCGCAGGAATATTGCCGGTCCCGATCGAGGAAGAGTTCGTAGAGCCGGCCATCCAGATCGTAGTGGTGGGCGACATTGGCCTTGGAGCGGGCCGGCAGATTGCGATGGCGGAAGATGCGTAGCCAGGTGCGCGCATGATCGATCAGCCGGGCGATGAGCGGATGCTTGGCGTTCTGGGCCTCACGCAGCATCATCGCCAGGAAGTCGAAAAGTGAACCCTGTTCGACGAGAAAGCGGCGGTCCATGTAGAGTTCGCCGAGCCGCATATCGGCATCGATCAGGAAGGCCCATTGCGCAGCGAGATCGGCAAAGCGCACATGCACCCGCTCACCGGATGCGTCACCAAAGGAGAGCAGGCGGCCATTGGACATGGTAACGTCGAGGGAGCCGTGCGTGACGATGAGCGAAAGCGCCCGCGCCATGATCCAGTTGGTGAAAGCCGCGGCCGCAGCACCGATCCTATGGAGGATGAAGCCTTGTGCTTGCGCCATCACCGATCCTCGCCAGGATGCGCGCGGCGCAGGGCGTGCACGCTGCCAGGCTCATCGACCGCGTGCGTCGCCTCCGATGCGCCGGCGATCAGCCAGACGCCGGCAAGGATCAGGCCGCTGCCGACGATCTGGAGTGCGACGATCGGCTCGCCGAATATCAACCAGCCGCTTGCAATGATTAGGACATAGCTGATACCCGAGAGCGGGAAGGCCCGGCTGAGGTCGAGTTCGGCGAGCACCGTCATCCAGACGAAGAAGCAGACGACCTCGACGACGAGGGCTGCCAGGATCCAGTGCGAGGCAAGCGCGTCGTGCAGCAAGGTCCCCCCCTCGGCACGGTTCAACTGCATCGCGCCGAGCTTCATGAAAATCTGAAACAGCGTGTTGAGGACAGGCACGGCGAGCCATGTCAGGCGCATCGACGTCATCACTTGGCCTGCTCCGCGGAAAAAAGCGGAGAGACCAGCCGCAGCAATGTCTGCAGCACAGGATTTCGGTGGCGGAAAAACATGGTGTTGGCCGCCAGCTGGCTGCCAAGCCGCACCTTGTTTTCATAATATGCCTGGCCGCTCCGGTAACGGCTGAGACCACTATCGAGGCAGTAACGCAGATTGGTGAACCAGCTCAGGAAATAGAGATTGTACGGCCGTCCCTGTTCGCCATCCATGCAGAAGAACTTGTCGATCGCGACGCGATCATCATGAACGATGAGATTGGCAGCCAGCAGCTCGTCCTCGACAAGATAGAGGACGCAGAACGAACGGCCGCGCATATGGGTCAGTATCCCCTCGAAATAAGCGGGCGTCAGCTCTTCGAACTGCCATTCGCTGCGATTGCGCGTATCGTGGTAGAGCGCCATGATCCGCGGCAGCACGTCACCCACATCCGTTCTGAATTCGACCCTGACGGCGTCGAAGGACTTGATCTTGCGCCGCATGTCCTTGCGCGTGCCCGCAGACAGCCGGGCCATGTATTCGTCGATCGTCCGAAAATCGATATCGAGCCAGGCGGATGGCAGGCCGCAGATTGGGGCATAGCGCCGCTCCGAAAGCACGGCGCCGAATTCCAGGGCGACCGGCGCGGGAACATCCTTGATCCCCATCAGCGCGCAGCCTTCCCGAGCCGCAAGCCTTTCGAAGGCGTCGAGCAGTTCGCCGAACAGCGCCTCACGACGGTCCTCCGGCACCTCGGCATGAAAGCCTATGACGCCGTTTTCGGTGCACGGCGAGCCAAGGCAGGCAAGCCGCAGCACCAGGAAGCCTGAAACGTGTTGTCGCACGCGGCGGATCAGCCGGCGCGCTAAACCCTCTTCTAGTGTCGTGTCCAGCGGATAGGGGCACAGAAACACCGGCATGGCGGCGCTGATCCTTCCGTTCTCGGCGATCGTAATGTAGCGCCAATCGAATTCGCCGATGCCGGCGTCTTCGATCGCAAGCAGGCAATCATAATCTTCGACCTGGCCGCGGTAACAGGCATTCCACGCTTCGCGGCCGATGGCGCGGATCGTGTCGTAGACCTGTGCGACCGGCTCGCCGTCTTCTGCGGGAAATTGTCTATAAGCGAGTTTCAGCATGGCCTGCCTCAAAAAAATTGGCCGTGAATTCCGCGACCTGTCGATGCTGGTCGAGATGGATCATGTGGTAGCTGTCCTTGATCCACTTGAGTTCATGCGGCCCGCCGATGTGATCGGATATATAAAGCGCATGCCGGGGGTTGCTGAGATCGTCCTCTTCGGCGTGGAGGATCAGCGTTGGCGTCTGAATCTCAGGCAGGGTTCCGCGAAGCGCCTTGCCCAATCGATACATCTCGACGATGCCGCGGCCGGGAAATTTGTCGAGCATGCCTTCGCCCGCCATGTCCTCGACCAGGCGGCGCCTGCGATCATCCTTGATGCCGAGCGACTGATTTTCTCTGAAATTGAGCCGGTCGAGAAAGGGCACCCGCGACAGCCAGCCGATATGCGGCGACAGCATCGTATAATGTCGCGGAACATCCCAGCCGTCGTAGTGGAAGCAGGGCGAGTAGATAGCGACAGCCTTGATCAGGTCCGGCCGGTGCTTGGCGGCCAGCAATGACAGCTTGCCGCCGACGCAGATGCCGGCGGCAAAAACCGCTTGCGTGCGCTCTGCCAGGAATTCGGATCCGCGCACAACGCTTGCCAACCAGTCTTCCCACCGCGTGCGGCGCAGCGTCCTGATGTCTTCGCCATGACCGGCCAGCAACGGCGCGTGAACGCTGTAGCCGCGCCGGTTGAGTCGGCGCGCCACGAGCTTCATTTCGGCCGGGGCGCCAGTCAAGCCGTGGATCAGCAGCACACCTTTGCCGTTCGTTCCCGGCAGGAAGAAGCTCAACTGCTCAGACCTCATGCCGAAGCTCCATCTCGCGGTTTTCCGGAGCCATGAAGCCCAGGGCATGGCAGGTGCTGATCACATGCGTGCCTGCCTTTTCCTGGTCTTCCCTGATCTGTTCGTGCAGTGCCGCAAGCCTCGTCCAGTGGGTGCGCGGCCGGTAATGATGTTCGGCATGATAGCCATTGCCGAACCAAAGCCAGTTGTAGAACGGCTTGTGGCTGCTCACGCCCCACGCAATCGGTTCGTCCGGATCGCCATGCAGGTGCTCGTAATAGCCGTTGAGCGACGACAGGCAGTTGCCGGCGTAGTAAAACGGCACGAAGAACAGCACGGCTTTCCAATCGTAGATCAGCGCTATCGCCGCAAGGCCGAGGAAGGCAAGCAGTTCGAAACGGCCCCACGCGGCGTCGAAAGGACGGTTCTTGGCGATGGCCTTGTGAATATCGCCGAGACTGTCACGGAAGAAGCTTTTCAGCGTGTAGGACCAGACATTCTCCGGCTCGCCGTTGCGGCCATAGCGATAGATCGACAGGAGATCGATCGTACCGCCGTTCTCATCTGGCCGGTCGCTGTTGCCGGAATGATGGCGCATGTGCACCCAGTGGTAATAGGTCTGAGAAAAACCGATCGCCACCGATTCCAGCAGGCTGAAGCCGTAATTCATCCAGCGTGGCTTGAAATAGGGCGTGTGGATGAAATTGTGCGAGATGCTGTTGATGTTCCAGGATATCGATACGGCATAAAGGCAACCCAGGATCGCGGAGACCCAGAGCGGCCGGCTTTCAAAGCCGACGATCAGGTAGACGTCAAAGACAAGATGCGCAAAGGCCGCAAGCACGGGGGCGACATCCCATCTGGTATGAGCAAAGATTTTCATAGTCCGGTTGCTCCCACGCAGGCCACGCCGGCGGTAATGAGAAACACGCCCGCCGCGTGGCGAAGGTTGATATTTTCCTTGAAGACGGCGGCACCGGCGACGACGGTTCCGACATAGCTGAGCGCCATCAGAGGAAAGGCGATGGTCAGCGGCACGCGGGTGAGCACGGCCGTCCAGGCAAGCAATTCGATCGCCCAGAAGGCGATGCCGAGCCAGGTCAGAGGCTTGGCCAGGGTTGCCAGAATGGCGCTGTCGCTGGCCGCCTGCTTGAAGCAGACCTCGCGGGCGGTTTCGGCGACCACGCAGAACAGGATCAGGCCGAACATCGGCAAGGTGAGGCCGCCGGTCATTCCATCGATTCCGCCAGGACTTCCAGCAACGCGTGATTTGCGGCGCTGTTGATGTTGCGCACGGCATCCGCCGCCTGCCGCAGCCGCGGCTGATCGATGAAGATTTCCGCCTGCTTCAGCAGCCGGGTCTTGAGGCCGCCCGCGTAACTCGGCACCGAATAATCGCCGATGACGTCGGCGCCGACGACGCGATGGCGGCTGCCGATCTCGCTGATCAGTGCCATCAGATAGGGCAGGCGCATGCGACCCTGATCCCAGTTGGTCACGGCGTCATCGGCGGCAAGCACGTCCTTGTCGATCGTGAAATAGACCGCCTCGGTGCCGATGCGGCTGAGGATCAGGTCGATGAAATTCTCTTCGCCGATCTCGGAGATGGAATTCCAGTACAGGGCGCGCCCGTCCTGCCGGTAGCTGGCGCCGCTGCCATATTCGGCAGAGACGCGGCTTGGCGGATGCTCGTAAGGGAAAAGCTCCAGCTTGCCTTCCCTCAGCCACCGCAGATTGGCTCCCTTGCGTTCGGGGTTGCGCAGATCGCTGCTGCAGACGCCGACGGTGACGACCTTGTCTATCCTCGGGTTCGACAGGGCGCTGTTGATCCACGAGCCGCAATGCATGCCGCCCTCGAAATTCACCCAGTCCGGGTGATTGTCGAAATGAACGAGAGTGGTCGAAACCGGCCGCCGTTCGAGGGCCATATCGAGAAGCAGAGCGGTCACATGATGGAAATCGCCCGAGCCCATGAAGGCAAGCTGCGGTCCCCGGCCTCGAGAGGGCAGCGCCCGGGAGATATCCCGGCCGAGTTCGGACAGCATCTTCTGCCTGCCCCATAATCTGATTGCGCTGCCGCCCCGCTTGTCGGCATGGTGGCACGCGCCTGCAAGCGTGCAGGCGCGCACGAAGTCCGGCTGCAACTCCAAAGCATCGTCGAGATGAAGGAGGAGAAGCTGCACCGTGCTACCTCCGGGCCGCGCGGGTGAAGACGTGGTCGAGCAGCGTCAGCGCCAGATCGATCTCTTCGCGTGAGATCAGCAGGTTCGGCGCCAGGGTGATGACGTTTTTGTGGTAGCCGCCGACATCGAGAACGAGGCCATAGACCTTGTCGCCGACCTGGAGGTCGCCCTTCATGCCTTCGTCGCAAAGCCAGTCCATCGTCGCCTTGTCGGGCGTGAAACCGTCTTCCTTGCAGATCTCGCATCTCAGAGCCAATCCGAGGCCGTCGACGTCGCCGACGATCGCATGACGCTTTTGAAGCTGCTTCAGGCCATCGAGGAAATAGGCGCCCTTGGCCATGATCGCGGCGCCAAAATCCTCCTCCTCCAGCATCTTCATGGTTTCGAGCGCAACGGCCGTGCCCATCGGGTTGCTGGCGAAGGTGGAATGGGTGGAGCCGGGCGGGAAGACCGTCGGATTGATCATTTCCTCCCTGGCCCAGACGCCCGACAGCGGGTTGAGCCCATTGGTGATCGCCTTGCCGAAGACGAGAACGTCGGGCTGAACGCCGAAATGTTCGATCGACCAGAGCTTGCCGGTCCGGTAGACGCCCATCTGGATCTCGTCGACGACAAGCAAGATGCCGTGCTGATCCAGGACCTTCTTGAGTTCGGTGAAGAAGTTCATCGGCGGGATGACGTAGCCGCCGGTGCCCTGGATCGGTTCGATATAGAAGGCCGCATATTCGGCGCTGCCGACCTTGGGATCCCAGACGCCGTTATACTCGCTTTCAAAGAGGCGCGCGAACTTGCGCACGCAATGCTCTCCGTATTCTTCCTTCGACATGCCCTTCGGGCCGCGGAAGTGATAGGGAAACTCGATGAATTGCGCTCGTTCACCGAAATGGCCGAAGCGGCGGCGATACCGGTAGCTGGAGGTGATGGCCGAGGCGCCGAGGGTGCGGCCGTGATAGCCGCCTTCGAAGGCGAACATCAGGCTTTTGCCGCCTGTATAATTGCGCACCAGCTTCAGCGAATCTTCGACCGCCTGCGAGCCGCCGACATTGAAATGAACGCGCCCCTTGCGGCCGAACTTGCGCTCGGCATCTTGCGCGATCATCGTCGCAAGCTCGACCTTCTCGCGATGCAGATATTGCGAGGCGACCTGTGGCAGCCGGTCGAGCTGCCGATGGACGGCGGCATTCAGCCTCTCGTTGCGATAGCCGAAATTGACGGCCGAATACCACATCTGCAGATCGAGGAATGGCGTCCCCTTTGCGTCATAAAGGTAGGAGCCTTCGCATTCCTCGAAGAATTTCGGCTCCGCCGCGTAATGGACCGTATCGCCATGCGAGCAATAGGCTTCTTCCATCAGCCGCAGCTCGGCCTCCGACCGTCCGGACAGCGGGGACTTTTCGGTGAAGGTTTCGACATTCACAATGTTCATCATATGCCTCTTCGTCTGGTTCATGCGATTTGGGATTGGGGGACCGCGCGGCCTTGGCGCGCGATGCCCGGAAGGACTGCTTTCAGCTTGGAACGCAGATCGGTGAAGTCGGCAAAGCCGATAAAGGGGATGCCACGGTCGGTGCAGTAATCGGCAAGCCTGTCCTTGGCGAAGACGAGATCGGCCATGCCGGCAACGCAGAAATCGCTTCGTCCGTCGCCGATATAGATGTGTGGTTCGATGCCCCAGATGACATGGCATTTGCAGACACCCGAACCCGACGAACAACCGGCCGCCGTGAGCGCGGGCGACAGGGCGTAGGCCTCGCGGCCGTCGACGAGGCGCCAGGTAAGGCGGTTGGCAATGATGGCAAGATCGGCAATGCCGTTACGCAGCAGGACGTGACGGATGAAATGGTCGACGCCGTCGGAAACGACGCTCACCGGCAGGCCGGCCAGGCGGCAATCGTCGAGGAAAGACTTGAAGCCGGGGTCGATCGCGACCGTATCGAGCAGTGCGCCGAGGTCGCCGCGGCTTGCGCGGATGAGGGCAATCTGCCGGCGCATGCAATCGGCCGATCCGATCAGGCCGTCCTTCCATTGCTTTTCGATCTCTTCCCATTCGGGATCGGCAAAGTTCGACAGTACGATGTCCGTCACGTCCTGAATGGAAATCGTGCCGTCAAAATCGGAGAAGACCTGCATCAAATGCCCTTTCGAACTCTCTGCGGCGGTGTTTACCGGGCGTCGATGAGGCAGGACTGAAGGGAAAATGATGCGAAAATGAAATATGCGGGACGCCGCGTCCTGAAATGCCTGCGATTCTCGCCGCGCTTTGAGAGCGTGGTCAGTTTCTACAGGGCTTCGATCGGGAACGGGAGATATCGGTCCGGGTTCAGGTCTTCGGCAGTCGCAGCTCCACCCGTAAGCCCTGTCCCCAGACAGGTGTCGAAAGTTTCACCGATGCCGCAAGACGATCCGCGGTATCGGCGACTATGGCAAGCCCGAGGCCGGCGCCCTCGGCGCTGAGGGTGTCCAGACGATAGAAGCGCTTGAAGACGGCCTCACGTTCATCGGGCGGAATTCCCTGTCCGCTGTCACTGATTGAAATCAGCCAGAAGTCAGCCTCCGGGGCGAGAACCACCTCGATCCGACCGCTGGGTGGGGTGTACTTTATCGCGTTGTCCAGGAGGTTGCCGACCATCATCTGCAGCAGCGATGCGTCCGTCCTCACCTCAGCCGATTCAGGACCGACCAAAGAGACATCGAGCTTGCGGCTGGTGATAAAGTTGCCGACTTCCGCGAGCGTCGATGCCATCAGATGGTAGAGACGAACAGGCATCGGATTTAAGGGATGATGGCTTACCCTCGCAAGGCGCAGCAATTGCTCAATCAGATGGGTTGCCCGGTTGTTGCTGGTGACCAGATCGGCAATGATCGCCTTGCGCTCGTGTTCGTCGTCGGTGCCATCTAACATCTGCAAGAGTAGTTTGATGCTTGCTTGCGGCGTACGCAGTTGATGGGCGGCGAGATCCGAAAAGCGCCTTTCCAGCGTCAGCGAGCGCCCGAGCTTGCCGAGAAGCTGATTGATTGAACGGCCGAGCGGCAAGAGATCTCTAGGCAGATCGCCGACCGGTATTTCTGAAAGGTCGTCGGGGGAACGGGTTCGAATCTGGTGGACCAGTCCATGGATGGTGCGCAGGCCGCTATTGATGCCGAGCCAGATCAAGAAGCCGATCACCGGTACCAAGACGAGCAATGGAAAGAAGAGGTTCAACAAGATGTTGGATACCAGTGTCTGGCGTAGCGAGATCTTCTCGCCGACTTCCATGACGATTCCGGAATCCGGGATCGGCAGCGAATAGACGCGCCAGTCCTCGTTGCGATAGCTCAGGTTCGTGAAACCCGCCTGCTGGTGTGGCACGTCGGACTGAAAGGCAGTGCTGCTGAAGAACATGATCTTGCCGTCTACCCAGGCGCGGAACATGTGCGCGTCGGCGTAGTCGTCAGCATCCTCATTTAAGGCGAGCTGATTGTCCATGCTGAAATCGATATCGTCGACCTGTTGCGGCGTGCGGTCGAGCGAATGTTGCAGCCGGTTATGCAACAATCGCCACAAGACGTTTGCATCGTTGATGAGCTGCGCATCATAGATGTTGTTGATCTCGCGTGTGCCACTGTTGAAGGCGAAAGCGCCGATCACCATAATCGTCACCACCACGACAGGTGCGATCCTGAAGAAAATCTTGCGTGTGAGGGTTGACTGGCTCATCGCTCGATCATGTAACCGATGCCACGGATCGATTTGATGAAATCGGTTCCGAGCTTCTTGCGCAGATTGTAGATCGTCACCTCGATGGCATTGCTTTCGACGGTGCTGTTGGCATCGTAGAGAGCGTATTCGATATCGTTCTTGGTCACATAGCGACCACTTCGCTCCATCAAGAGCTTGAGCAGGTGAAATTCCTTGGCCGTGGTGTGAACCTGCAGACTGCCCTTGCGCGCCACCATCGCCGCCGGATCCACCTCGATATCACCGCACCGCAAGATGCTTTCGGCCCGGCCTTCGCGGCGACGGATGAGGGCGCGCAGGCGTGCAAGCAATTCGTCAAGGTCAAAGGGTTTGATCAGATAGTCGTCGGCGCCCTCGTCGAGCCCTTCCACCTTCTGCCTGACGGCATCGAGAGCTGTCAGGAGCAGGACCGGGACCGTGTTACCCTTCCGCCTTATGCCTTTGAGGACGCCGATGCCGCCTAGTACCGGAAGGTTGATGTCGAGGATGACGGCTGCAAAATGCGAGTGCTCTGCCGCTTCAAGACCTGACTGGCCGTCGCGCATCCAGTCGACTCCATAGGCATGTTTCTCCAGCGCCCTCTTCAGCGATGAGCCGAGAATGCTGTCGTCTTCAACAAGCAGAATACGCACGTTCCCTCCGCTTCTCGTGTCGGCAAATGCTGCCGATGTGAATGGCGATTTAAAGCATTGTTGTGGCAGGTGGTGACGGAAACGATCGCGCCTAGATCACAATCTCAAGCCAGCAGCAGACTCGACCTTATGCTCAGACGATGCATAGAAAGGCCCCAAGGTGCGGCGCCAAGGCGTATTGCCTATAAGTTTCGTATCAAGAACAATCTATAAATACGCATATGGAACGCGACGTTCTCCATAACAGGCGGCGCCGCAGAAGTTTGTGGACTCTCACCGGCGACGAAGCGCGATATAAATGGCACCGTCGCCATGTTGCTGCATCCGGAGGAATGTGGCGTGTTATCTATTTGAATTAATTGGCAGAGTCTTGTGGCCAGCTGCAAAACGACTTTATCGGCCGGCAGGAAGATGGCTGTCCGCCATTGACCCGCGAGGTGGTCGACAGCGCATTTGACGGACGCTGCTGGTGCCTGCAGGTTCCTCGTGCACATCGATTTCCGAACTCTCCTGGACTAAACACGGACACTAATCATGACAACAATAACAAGTATCATCTCCACGGTGACAGCAGCCTTTCTAGGCTCCTTCGTGGAGGTCGTCGAAGCGTTCACCATTATCCTTGCGGTCGGCGTGACCCAGAGTTGGCGGCCGGCCTTCATGGGCATGGGCCTGGCGCTTGTCGTTCTCGCCGTTCTGGTGCTGGTCTTGGGGCCGCTGCTCGGCCTCATCCCGATCGACATTATGCAATTCGTCATCGGCACGCTGCTGATTCTGTTCGGCCTGCGCTGGCTGAGAAAAGCCATTTTGCGTGCTTCTGGTTTCATCGCCCTGCATGACGAGGAAATGGCATTTGCCGAGGAGACGGGCAGCCTTCGTCGGCAGGCGGACAACCGCAGGGCAGACTTTCTAGCCGGCGTTGTAGCATTCAAGGCCGTCCTGCTCGAAGGGGTGGAGGTGGTGTTCATTGTGATCGCCACCGGCGCACGGCCCGGCATGCTCGGCTATGCGAGCCTGGGGGCGTTGGCGGCCTGCCTTCTCGTTCTCCTTATCGGCCTTTTCGTCCACAAGCCGCTCTCGACCGTTCCGGAAAACACGCTCAAACTCGTGGTTGGCCTGATGCTGAGTGCGTTTGGTATTTTCTGGGTGGGTGAAGGCATCGGCACGGATTGGCCGGGGGCCGATCTCTCGCTGCTGCCAATCTTCGGCGTATTGGCGCTCTTCTCGTTGGTGGCCGTCAAAGTGCTTCGCCGCTACCACAACGCGCATATGGAACCTGCCCAATGAACATTCTCAAAATCGCCATCCACGAACTCGTCGGCATGTTCATCGACGACGGCGCACTGGCCCTTTTGGCGCTAGTCCTGATCATCGCCGTCGGCTTTTCAGTGAAATGGGGGCTGCTCGGCGGCTCAATCGGCGCCGGCATACTGATCATCGGATGCCTGCTGATCCTGGCCGAGAGCGTCGCGCGGGCTGCGAGGCGAAAATTCATGCACAAGTGATGGCCCTATGAAATTTGGAAGGACTCTACCAACTCAGTTCTCCGACAAGTCTCATCAACTGTGCCATCTTTTCTTATATGCTAGGAGCAGATACCTCTAACGTCGCGACATTCCCGGATGATTTGTAGTAGTGTCCTCCTATGAAAATCCTGCTGGTCGAAGACAATCATGAGTTAGCGGCGTGGCTTGCCAAGGCGCTCAAGCAGGCGAATTATGCGGTCGATACCGCACATGATGGCGAAGACGCGGGGCATCTCCTGAAGGTAGCGGAGTATGCCGTCGTCATTCTCGATCTGTCGCTTCCGAAAATTGACGGAATGACACTGCTCAAGGGGCTCCGACAAGCCGGCAACAAGGTCCCCGTTATCATTCTCACCGCCAATGCCAGCCTCGACGGCAGGGTCGCCGGGCTGGATGGCGGCGCGGACGATTATCTTGCCAAACCTTTCGAAATAGCGGAGCTGGAGGCCCGCATCCGCGCGCTTGTCCGGCGCGGCCATGACCGGGCAGCGCCCCAGATAGCCATCGGAGACCTAATTTTCGACGGCGGCACGCGCCAGTTCACTCTGGCGGGCGAGACGCTGGTTCTAACGCCGCGAGAACATGCGGTACTCGAACTCCTTGTCCTGAAGGTCGGCACGACGGTCGCAAAGGCAACATTGTTGGAAAGCGTCTTCGGCTTCGACGACACGGCGGACGCAAGCGCGATCGAAATCTACGTCCATCGCGTGCGAAAGAAACTCGAGGGCAGCTCCGCCCAGATTGCAACGCTCCGTGGCCTTGGTTACATGTTGCGCCATGCTGGGTGAAAACGTCAAAAGTCTCGGAAAAGGCGCTTGGCAAACCACCCGGCTGCTCGGCGCAAGTCTGCGCATCCAGCTGTTGACATGGGTGTTTCTGACCCTCATCGGCGCGATCTGCATTAATCTCTACCTCAGCTTCCTCACAGCCAATGCGACGGCTAGCCTTATCTTCGACCAGACATTGATGGCCTCGGCGCGCGTCATTGCCGAAGATGTCACCGTCGACGAAATCGGAGCAGCACAGATCGATATACCGCCGGCGGCGCTTGAAATGTTCGATACCGGTTATCAGGACCGCGTTTTCTACCGGGTGAACACGGCCTGGGGCAATCTCGTCGCCGGATTTCCAGACCTCCCGGAATCGACTGGGCCGGGGATCGGCGAAGAAGCAGTCTTTCACGACAGCCCGGTGCGCCTGCTGACGCTTTACCACCCTCTGGTCGGGTTGAAGCAAGATGGCGATATCTCGGTAACCGTCGCGGCGACCCGCAACGGGTGGACGGCGATGAGGGACCGGCTCTGGTTCTCTGACTTTAGCAAACAGCTGGTCCTCGTACTGCTTGCTGGAACTGTCACGATTGTCGGTCTGCAGCGCGGCCTGGCGCCGGTTCTGCGCCTGCGCGACGCCGTTCGCGACCGGGGGCGCGAGCGGCTTGATCCGCTGTCGCCTGACATTGTGCAGACGGAACTGCGCCCCCTTGTCGCGACGCTCAACGACCATATGGAGCGCGTGCAAAACCAGATCGCGGCACAGAGGCGGTTTGTCGCAAACGCAGCACACCAATTGCGCACGCCCCTCGCGCTCATTGCGACGCAGGCAAGCGTGGCGGCGCGCGAGATCGACCCGGCGCGGCGCGACGAGGCTTTGCAGTCCCTGCGAACCAGCACGCGCCAGATGACACGACTGGCAAGCCAGCTGCTGACGCTCTCGCGTGCCGAGCCAGGAAGCCGTCGGCCTCGTAGCGACAGGATCGATTTTGCAGCAACCGTCCGCCAGGTCCTGGAATATCATGCAGAGGAAGCATTGGGGCGTGGTCTGGACCTCGGCCTCGAGGCCGACGAGCAGCCGATTGTCGTGGAGGGCGATGGCACGATGCTGCGCGAGATGGTCGTCAACCTCGTGGATAACGCTCTGCGCTATACCCCGCCTGGCGGGACCGTGACAGTGAGGACCACGCGAGAGGGTGACCAGGCCGTTCTGCAGATCGAGGACAGCGGCCCCGGCATTCCCGAGCCGGAAAGGGACCATGTGTTCGAGCGGTTTTATAGGGTTATCGGAACACAGGCTGAAGGAAGCGGGCTGGGATTGGCGATCGTGCGCGAAGTGGTGAACGGCGCCGGCGGAAATGTCTCGCTCAGCGACGCAACGACCGGAGGGCTGCTGCTGACGGTCCGGATTCCGGCTGTCAGATCCTGATCGAACAGATCCTGCCAATATAAAAACACCGGCGCCGGGGGGCGTCGGTGTTCCCTTGTGCTGTCCTTGGGGCGATTATTGAATATCGAGGCTCTGCTGCGGGCGCCACTTCGCCAAGCGGTTTTCGATCTGCGTCATGATGAATTCCGCGATCAGCGTCACGATCATCACAAGGACGATCGCGGCATACATGCCCGCTGCGTCGAAGGTGCCCTTGGCGATTGAAATTAGCTGGCCGATGCCGAAGCGGGCGCCGACGAACTCGCCGACGATAGCGCCGATGATGGCAAAGCCGAAGGAGACGTGAAGGCTCGCAAAAATCCAGCTCATGGCCGAAGGAACGATCACGGCCCGCGTGACCTGCCAATCGGAAGCACCAAGGATCCTCGCATTGGCGATCATGTTGCGGTCGGCTTCACGAACCCCCTGGAACGCATTGGCGAACACGACGAAGAACACCATGATGAAGGCAAGCGCCACTTTGGATGGCAGGCCAAGGCCGAGGATCATGATGAAGATCGGTGCCAGAACCACTCGCGGGATGGAATTGATCGCCTTGATATAGACCGACAGAACATCCGACAGAAAACGGTTGCGACCGAGGCTTACGCCGACGATGACACCGGTAATGGAGCCGCAGAAGAAGCCGATCAGAGCCTCTTCCATCGTCACCCAGAGGTTATACCAGAGTGAACCTTCACTGGTGCCGTTGACCGCCCAATCATAGAGACGGAAGATAATGTCGCTCGGGCTGGAGTAGAAAAACGGATCGATCCAAAGCAGGTTGGATGACAGCTGCCAGAGTGCCACAACCGCGACGAAGATCCCGATCTGCAGCGACATAACCTGCTGCTTGCGTCTCTTGATCGCGCCAAGCGCGGCGGCTTCGATTTCGGAATCCGATGTGCCGGGGCGAAAGACGACGGCCGGCACGTTGTCTGCGATAATGTTTGCCATGCTTGTCTCCTTATGCAGCTTCGCTGGAACGGCGATAGCTGGCCTCGACCTCCTGGCGGAGATCCTCCCAGATCGCCTTGCAATAGTCGATGAAGCGGGGCTCGTAGCGAATTTCCGACACGACGCGCGGGCGCGGAAGATCGATCGTGTAGACGGACTTGACCGTGGCTGGGCCGGCTGTCAGCACGTAGACCTTATCGGCAAGCGCGACGGCTTCCTCCAGATCATGGGTCACGAAAACGACCGAAGCCTTTCGTTCCGCCCACAGTCTCAGCAATTCCTCGTGCATCACGGTGCGGGTCTGCACGTCGAGTGCCGAGAAGGGTTCATCCATTAACAGGATTTCCGGCTCGTTGATGAAGGTTTGCGCCAGCGCGACGCGCTTGCGCATACCACCCGAGAGCTGATGCGGATAGTGATGCAGAAACTTTGAAAGGCCGACGCGCTGAAGCCAGCGCTTGGCGCTATCTTCTGCTTCCTTCCTGCTCTTGCCGCGAAATAGGGGGCCGGCCATAACGTTGTCGATGACATTCCTCCAGGGAAAGAGCGCGTCCGTCTGGAAGACGAAGCCAACGCGCGGATCGATACCATCGACCGGTCCGCCCATCAGCCTGACCTCGCCGGAACTGGGCCGCGCAAGCCCCGTTACCAGGTTAAGCGTGGTAGATTTGCCGCAGCCAGTCGGGCCAACGACAGCGACGAATTCGCCTTCTTCCACGGACATGGTGAAATCGCGCAACGCTGTCAGCGACTTGCCTGTCGGAGAGACAAAGCGCCTGCTGACATTGAGAAGCTCGATTGCCGGCTTCCGAATGTGGATGTCTGACATTGGTTTTTCCTGACGCGCGCCGGTAAGGCTCGCCTGCGAAGCCGAGGACATGCCCGCCCCCGGCGAATGTGCCGGAGGCGGTTCTGAAAGCCGCCTACATGACCTTCTTGACGAATTCCGTGGTGTAGGTCTTCGAAAGATCGATCTGCTTTCCCTGCATATTCTTCGAGAAGGAAGAAAGAACAGAGAGAACGGTCTTCGGACCATCTTCCGGCATCACGCCATCGGCGGTAAACATCGCCTTACCTTCGTCGAGCGCTTTGACGTAACCTTCCTTGTCGCCGACATAATAGTCCTTCGGCATCTTGTCGGCGATCTCGGCGCCGGAATGCGTATTGATGAAGCGCAGTGTCTTCACGAAGGCATTGGCAAGCTTCTGGGTATCGTCCTTGTGGGCATCGACCCAGGAAGTTTCCATGTAGAGCGAGGCTGCGGGGTAGGTACCGCCAAGCGCCTGGCGTGCACCATCCATCGTGCGCATGTCGACGAGGACGGTTGCTTCCTTGGTCTTCAGAAGACGGGAGATCGTCGGCTCGGTCGTCATGCCCACCTGGATTGCATCCTGCTGCATGGCGGCGATAAAGGTCGCGCCAGCACCGACCGGAACGGAGGTGACGTCGCCGGACTTCAGGCCGGCCTTGTTGGCCATGTACTGGGTCAAAAAATTAGTCGAGGAACCAAGACCGGTGACCCCGGCGCCATGACCCTTGAAGTCCGCGACGGACTTGATTTCCGGATGCTTGGCCGAGACGAGTTCGACTTCGCCCGGAGCCTGGCTGAACTGGACGACCGATTCGACGAACTTGCCCTTCGCCTGCAGGTCGACGCAATGGTCATAGAAGCCGACAACGCCCTGGACCGCGCCGGCCAGAAGCTGGTTCTCCGCATCAACGCCGGCCGGTTCGTTCAGAAGCTCGACATCGAGGCCTTCATCCTTGAAGTAACCGAGGCCTTCAGCCAGTTTTGCGGGTAGATAGATCTGCTTTTCGTAGCCGCCGACCATCAGCGTGATCTTGCCGGCTGCATGCGCAGAATTTGCTGCAAGCATCGACGCGAGCATGACGACAGACAGTGCAGCTGAACTGAATAACGTGCGTGTAGAACGCATGGGGTCTCCTCCTGAGTTTTCGTATCGCACCTACGTCGCCACGATGGCTACGCGCTCCTCTGCGATAAGGGCGAAGATAGCTGGCCCAAGCTTTCAACCAGCTTTCAGGCGGATCAAGGATGAGAAAAAGGTTCCGACCGAGGCGCAGCGCGTATCCGCTGCTGCTCAATTGGGACGCTCGCGCCATCCCGGTGTCGACGACCCTCAACGAAACCTAGATCCGTTGCATTTTCTCACTCAATCATCGTAATCAATCCGTTCGCATTCTACCGCATCATACTTGTCAGGCGGGAACTAACGCGACGCCTTCATTGGGACCAGCCGTACAACGAGGCACGCGATGAGGCCGGGCCGGTCCTGGCGCATGGAGAGCGCGACCCGCGCCCCTTGTCTTTCGGCTGCCGCCTTGGCGATCGCCAGCCCCAAGCCGCTCCCCTCGCTATCGTGAGGGTTGGCACGGAAGAACCGCTCGAAGACGCGTGTCATGTCGTCCTCGGCGATGCCGGGTCCTGTGTCGCGGATCTCGATCCGTGCTTCTTCTCCGGTGACCTCCACCGCGACATCGACGGTTCCACCCGACGGTGTGTACCGCACGGCGTTCTCGACCAAATTGTCGAGGATGATTTCGAAATCCGCAAGCGCGCCGATCGTGACGGCCTCATCCCGGCGGGTAATGCCAAGATCGATCGACCGGCTGCCAGCGAGCGGGGTCAGGCGTGCGATCGTGTCGACAGCAAGCTGGGCGAGGTCGACCGGCCGCGGGCTCGGCGCAGGTTCGCGGGCATCGTAATGGGCGAGGCGCAAGAGCTTGTTTACAAGGCTTGTGGACCTGCCGATGCCGGCCTCCAGCTCGGACAACCCCTGGGCAAATCGGCCATCGCGGTCGTCGTGCCGAAGGTTGTCGAGCTGAATCTGGAGCGCCGAGAGAGGCGTGCGCAATTCATGGGCCGCATCCGAAACGAACCGGCGCTGTCGCTCGGCTTGGGGGCGAGCAGCCGCCTAAGACCCTCCTAATTCTACGAGCGTCATATGCCCTTGCTGGTTTGCAAAGGAGTCTCAGTCATGACCGTTCGTTGTTGGATCGCCGCCGCATTCGCCACGCTGCTGATGGTGGCATCTGGCGCACTTCTTCCAGCCGCGGCGCAGGAAAAACTCGTTGCGCCTGAAACGAACCCGCCGGGCGACATTCCCGACAACCAAGTCTTTGTGGTTTACACCGCGCCGGATGGGTTCAGCTTGAAAGTGCCAGAGGGATGGTCGCGGAAACTGAGCGGCGCCAGCGTTCGGTTCTTCGACAAATACGATGAAATCGACGCTGCGCTGGGGACGGCGAATGCGGCTCCGACGGTTGCCTCGGTCCGGGCTGGCGAAGTCCCAGAGCTCGAGAAAACCGGGCACGCCGTCAAGGTCACCGCGGTCAAGGCCGTGAAGCTCGTGGCCGGACCGGCTGTTCGCATCAGCTACCAGTCGAATTCCGCGGCAAACCCGGTCACGAACAAGCAGATCCGCCTGGAGCACGAGCGTTTCATTCTGTTCAAAGGCGGCAAGACGATCACCCTCGATCTGGCTGCGCCGGCCGGCGCGGATAACGTCGACCAGTGGCAGCTGATCTCCAATTCGCTGCAATGGAAGTGAACGCATGACCGTACTGAAGACAACCGAGCTCTACCGTTTCTTTCACACCGGTGACGACGAGGTCGTGGCGCTGCGCGGGGTCACCATGACACTTGAGCGTGGGGAATTCACGGTATTGCGAGGCCCGTCGGGTAGCGGCAAGTCGACACTGCTTGCCTGTCTTTCCGGCATCGACGAGCCGGATGGCGGCACAGTGTCGATCCTCGGCGAGCGCATGACCCGGCGCCCGGAACCCGATCGGGCTCGCCTGAGAGCCCGCCATTTCGGCATGCTCATGCAGTCCGCCAATCTGTTCGAGCATTTGACGGTGCGGGCCAACGTTCGTCTCCAGATGCAGATATCCGGCTCCGACCGGCCTGGCGAAATCGATGGCCTGCTCGGCAATCTCGGCCTCGACGGTCTCGCCGACATGTTGCCCGCCCATCTTTCGGGCGGCGAAGCGGCGCGAGCCGGACTTGCCGTCGCTCTCGCGGCAAAGCCGTCGATCCTGCTCTGCGACGAGCCGACCGCCGAGGTGGATGCAGCAACGGAACAGCGTGTCATCGATCGCCTCATCGACATTTGCCGCGCTGGTACAGCCGTTCTCGTCGTCACCCATAGCAGCGCGCTCGCCGCCCGCGCCGATCGCATTATCAATATCCGGGACGGACGCATCGCACATGATTAAGCCATTGGTCATTGCTGCCGATTTGTGGCGCAGCTTTCAGCGCGAGCGGGGGGTTGTCTCGGCCGTCCAGGGCTGCTCCTTCAGAATTGACGCAGGTGAGACTGTCGCAATCATCGGGCCTTCTGGCTGTGGCAAGACGACACTCTTGAACCTGATCGCCGGGCTGGATCGCCCAAGCTCCGGCCGAATCGAGTGGCCCGGGCTCGGTCCGCCCGACACGTTGCGCCCGGAGCGGATCGGCGTCGTCTTCCAGTCGGCAAACCTGATGCCCGCGCTGACTGCTTCCGAGAACGTCGAGTTACCGATCCTTCTTAGCAACGGCGCCGAAGCTGAGGCGCGGGCCCTGGCTGCGCTTACCGCTTTTGGGGTCGAAGCCCTGTCGGCAAAGCTGCCGGAACAGCTCTCCGGCGGCCAAGCCGAGCGGATCGCCGTAGCCCGGGCCGTAGCGACCAGTCCGCAACTGATCGTCGCCGACGAGCCGACGGGACAACTCGATCAGGCGGGCGGCGCCATGCTGGTCGACAGGCTCCTCGCCTGGGGTCGGCAGTCGGGGAGCGCCATCGTCATCGCTACGCATGACGAGCGTGTGGCTGCAAAGATGAACCGCATCTGGCGGATGCGACACGGCAAATTCGAGATTATGGGCGCGAGGACCGAATGTACGAGCACTGGTTGATCGGACTTGTCCGAACCCGTTCGGGTCGCCTTGTCGGCACCATCGGAGGTGTCGCGCTGACCGTTGCCTTCGTCACGTGTCTGGGTACCTTTTTGCAGTCCAGCGCGGCCGAGATGACCGCGCGATCGATCGCCCAGGTTCCCGTCGACTGGCAGGTCCAGCTACTGCCGGGGGCAGATGGTGGCGCGGTCGAGGCCGGAATCCGCTCTGCCGCGCCGGTTGCCGCTTTGCAGCTGGTCGGCTATGCCGACGTGCCCGGCTTCGAGGCGAACACTGGGGGCACCGTCCAGACCACGGGCGGCGGCACCGTACTCGGCATGGAAGCGAGCTATGTTGGCCAGTTCCCGGCCCAGATCCGGCGCTTGCTCGGATCGGTCGACGGTGTCCTGGTGGCGCAGCAAACTGCGGCCAACCTGCATATCTCGTTGGGCGATGAAGTCACCATCCACCGCCACCAAGCGCCTGATATCAGCGTGACGGTCGCCGGCATCGTCGATTTGCCGAACGCCGATGCGATGTTTCAGGCGATCGGTGTCCCGCCTGGCGCCGCACCACAAGCCCCGCCCGACAACGTTTTGCTGTTGCCGATGTCTCAGTGGGAGCAGGTGTTCCAGCAGCAAGGCGCCGGCCGGCAGGATACCGTTCGGAGCGAGTTCCACATCAGGCTCGATCATCACGACCTGCCATCCGATCCGCTTGCCGCGAGCACATGGGCGACCGAGCGCGGCCAAAATTTCGAGGCCCGCGCCGCCGGTGCGGCGCTGCTTGCAAACAATCTGGCGGCTCGCCTGGAAGCCGTGCGCGAGGATGCCCTCTATGCGCGGCTGGTCTTCCTGTTCCTTGGCGCCCCAGGGGTCATCCTCGCTGTCCTGCTCACACTTGCCGTCGCAGGCGCCGGACGGGACAGGCGCCGCCGCGACCAAGCGTTGCTGCGGCTGCGCGGAGCGACGGTTGACACTGTTCTTCGCCTTGCCGCGGTCGAGGCGGCTGTCGCGGGCATCGGCGGCTCGCTACTTGGTATTTTCGTCGGAGCTGTGGCCGGATACCTCATCCTTGGGGTGGCGCTCTTGCGCAGCGAAGCCGTTGCCCTGCTCGGCACGGTGGTCGTGGCCGGAGTGGCGCTTTCTCTTGCGGCGATCCTGATCCCCACTTGGCGCGACGCTCGCGGCTCGACGGTTGCCGCCGCACGCCGGTCAATCGGCAAGCACCGGACGCCGCTCTGGAGTCGCGGCTATGTCGACTTGGTGTTGCTCGTGCTAGCCGCCGCGTTCTACTGGCGGTCGGCGGCGAGCGGATACCAAGTCGTCCTTGCCCCGGAGGGCGTGGCAGCGACGGCGGTCGACTACACGTCCTTCCTGCCTCCTGTCCTCCTATGGAGCGGGTTGGCGCTGCTTGCCGTGCGGCTGGTCGGGGCCGGGCTGCAGCACGGCCGGTCGGTCATCGCCAGAGGCCTGCGACCTGTCGCCGGTTCTCTCGCGGATGTCATCGCCGCGACCTTCGGGCGGCAGGGCCCGCGGCTGACCGCTGGCGTAGGCCTTGCAGCGCTTGCCTTCGCTTTCGCGGCATCGACCGCAATCTTCAACGCGACCTACGAGGCTCAGGCCCGGATCGACGCCGAGCTCACCAATGGCGCCGACGTCACCGTTACGGGCACACCCGCCGAGCCCGCATCCAAGGCATTCGATCGTCTTTCCAAGCTGCCGGGGGTGCTGGCCGCCCAGCCGATGCAACATCGATACGCTTACGTTGGAACGGACCTTCAGGATCTCTATGGTATCGATCCGGCGCGCATCGGGTCAGCCACAGCGATGTCCGATGCCTATTTCGCCAATGGCGACGCCGGGGCGACGCTCGCCGATCTCGCACGAACATCCGATGGCGTGCTCGTATCGCAGGAGACCGTGAACGATTATCAGCTCAGTCGCGGCGACAGCATCAATCTTCGTCTGCAAAACGCGGCTGATCACCAATACCACATCGTGCCTTTTCACATCGTAGGCGTGGTGCGCGAATTCCCCACGGCGCCCAGGGATTCGTTTCTGGTCGCCAACGCAGCTTACATTGCGCAACAGACCGGTTCCGCGGGAAGCGAGATTGTCCTGATCCGATCGAACGGCGATCCGGCCCGGGTCGCCCGAACTGTCCGAAGCGCGATCGCGGATCTGCCAGCGCTCAAGGTCAGTCAGATTGGTGATGCCGTTGCTTTGATCGGATCGAGCCTCACAGCGATCGACCTCGCCGGTTTGACGCGGCTTGAGCTGATCTTCGCGTTGGTCATGCTTGCCGTCTCGGGCGGACTGGTCCTGGGGCTAGGGCTGGCCGACCGGGAACGCTCTTTCGCCATCCTCGTCGCGCTTGGTGCCAAGCCGCGGCAGCTTGGCGCCTTTGTTTGGAGCGAAGCTGGATTGGTAGTCGGCGGCGGCATGCTTCTCGGCCTCTCGGCCGGAGCGCTCATAGCCCATGTGCTCGTCAAGCTGCTGACTGGGGTATTCGACCCGCCACCCGAGTCGCTTTCGTTGCCCTGGGGCTATTTCGCTGCCCTCGTCCTCACCGCGACCAGCGCCGCTCTGCTGGCCGCGACGAGCGAGGCGATGCGCAGCGGGGCACACGTCACCGAGAAGTTGAGAGGCGAATAAGCATCGGCCGCGCCGGCGCTGCCTTGCGAAAAATTCTACAGATTGGGGGCAGAAACCATGAAAGGAGAAAGAAATGAAACCACAAATGCTTATGGCCGCAATACTGGCGCTGGCACCGATGGGCACGGCACTCGCTGCCCAGACGTCCGGCATGATCACCGCGATCAGCAAGAAGGCCGATACGATCACGTTGTCGGACGGCAAGAACTATACCCTGCCCGAAGGGATCGAGGATACCAAACTCCGCGTCGGCGAGAAGGTTCAGCTAACCTTCGCGATCAAAGGCGGCAAGGCGGTCGTCTCTCACCTGACCCCGGAGAAGTGAGGCTTGCGGGGCCGGCGGCACCGCCGGCCCCCGCTTTTGTACGCGATTGCGACCGATTGCTTACGTGTCAGGACCCACACCGGCATCGGCTCTAATTCTCCGCTAATAGTATCTGCGTAGTCATTGCCGGACAATGCAAACGCCAATGGCTAGACGGAGAGTGCGTCGGCGGCAGCGAGGGGCAGCCGACCACCCCGAAGCCGATGCAGGCGTGACGCGTTCCAGAATTTAGGGGATTTTTGAATGAGACAGATCTTTCTCGCCATCGCGCTCATTATTGCTCCGGTGGCGGCTTTCACGGGTTTTGAACTCTATGCCAACAATGCGCCGGCCAAAACGGCAGACCTCGGTGATCTCTCATCGTTCAAGACCATCGTTGCCGACGTTCAGGCCCTCGCTGCCAAGGGTGATCTGACATCGGCCGCAAAGCGGATCACGGACTACGAGACCGCATGGGATCAGGCCGAGAGCGCAATCCGTCCGCTGAATCCGAACGACTGGAACAGCATCGACGCTGCCTCCGATGCTGCGCTCAAGGCGCTACGCCAATCGGCCCCGTCGGCCGACAACGTCAACAAGACGCTCGCCACCCTTATGGCGGTTCTCAATCATCCGGCCCAGCCATCTCAGTAGGCCGACGCGAACCGTTGTTCCGCGCCCTTCGCGCCGCTCAACCGCGAGACGTTTCATCGCCCATTCAAGGATACTCGCCATGCCCGCTACGACAGAAACCGCGAAAGCTGTTGTCTACAATCGCGTTCCCCGCGTCACGGCCGACTTTTGGCTCATCAAACTGATGGCCGTTACCATGGGCGAAACGGCGGCCGATTATCTCAACATGCAAATGGGCTTGGGACTGACGGCGACATCGCTGATCATGTCAGCAATTCTCGCCGGCGCACTGGTTTGGCAATTTGCCCAGAAGAAGTATGTTCCTGCCGCCTATTGGCTTTCGGTGGTGCTCATCAGCATCGTTGGCACATTGATTACCGACAACCTGGTCGACAACTTCAATGTACCGCTGCTGGATACGACCATCGCATTCTCGATCGCCTTGGCGCTGACTTTCCTACTCTGGTTCCAGACAGAGCGTACGCTTTCGATCCACTCCATATTCACCAATCGACGCGAGGCCTTCTATTGGCTCGCTATCCTGTTCACCTTTGCGCTCGGCACTGCGGCGGGCGATCTGGTCGCCGAGAAGTTCGCGCTTGGATATTTGGCGACCGGCATCCTGTTCGGGATGATCATCTTGTCGCTCAGCATCGGCTATTTCTTCCTGGGTCTCAACCCGATACTCGGCTTCTGGCTGGTCTACATCCTGACCAGGCCCCTGGGAGCTTCGTTCGGCGATCTGATGTCTCAGCCCGCGCAATATGGCGGCCTCGGCCTCGGCACGATCATAACGAGTGCAATCTTTCTCGCCGCGATCGTCACGATCGTCGCCTTCATGAGCCTGCGGCACGGAGGTGACGAATTGGTCGTCGTCGGTCAAGATGGGGCGCTGCTGGCGGTGGGTGAGGGCAAAAAGCTGATTGCCGCCAACGACGGACTCTGAAGCGGTCGACAGCGCACTTTGGGACATCACCGGCCCGCGGCGACATTCCTTGCTGGCGCCGCTTTCGTGGCTGTCACAATCCGAGCGCAGGTGGAGATCCAACCAATATCCAAGCGTCAGTTGACTAGCCGAGATTGATGTCTTCGGGGCTGCAAGGGTTGAACTGGAGTGTGACAATGTATGGACTCGACGTAGCTGTAACTCGTGCCATTAATGGATTGGCGGGACATAGCGCTGCGATCGACTACTTGATGGTCTGGATCTCCGGTATCGGCGTCCCGGTCATGGTGATGGCGGTAGCCCTGCAATGGTGGCGCGGGTCTGACAGGCCGCATATACGGCATGTCATCGTGGCGGCAGGCTTCTCGTTCTTGCTGGGACTCGGCCTCAACCAACTCATTCTTCTCTTTATCCACCGGGCTCGTCCCTATGACAGCGGAGTAACAAACCTGCTGATCGAACGGAGCGCCGACTTTTCGTTTCCCTCCGATCATGCAACGGCGACCTTTGCGATTGCGGCCGCTTTTCTCCTTCACGGCGCCCGACGCTCCGGATTTGCCTTCCTTGCGGCGGCGTGCTTTGTCACCTTCTCCCGCATTTACATCGGGACCCACTACGCCAGCGACGTCTTCGGCGGAGCACTGACCGGTGTCATCGCAGCACTCATGGTCCTTGCAATATATCGCGAAGGCACCAAAGCTGACCGCCTGATCACTCGAATCTTTTAGGTTACCGGCAATGCTCGCGGGGTTTCTCTCATCGGTGATCCATTGGCTGAGCGCGCATTCCCATATTGCCTACATTGCAGTGTTCCTGCTTGCACTCTCCGAGTCGATCCCAATCATGGGCGTCGTTGTCCCCGGCACGGCGGTCATAATTGCCTTAAGTGCGCTAGTGCCGAATGGCGTTCTCCTCCTCTGGCCCTTGATGGCCGCAGCGACTTTTGGCGCGATCGTCGGAGACGGCTTATCATTCTGGCTCGGCCACCGATACCATCGCGAGATTCTCTGCCTCTGGCCGCTAAAGCGATACCCGGAGCTGATCGAGCGTAGCGAAGCCTTCTTCAAGCGGCACGGTGACAAGAACGTGTTTATCGCCCGTTTTGCGCCTGGTGTTCGAGCATTCATCCCGCTTCTCGCGGGCATGCTCGGGATGCCCGTCAGGCGGTTCTATGCGGTCAACATCACTTCGGCCCTGGTGTGGGCACCGTCACACATTCTACCGGGCGTTCTCGTCGGTGTAACGTTCGGTGCTCTTGGCTCGGCAGCAAGGCCGTTGGCAATCCTTTTAGTCATTCTGCTCGCAACGGGTTGGGTGACGTGGCGTCTTGGGCGGTGGGTATTAAGGCGAGGTTTTCCCCTTCTGGAGGTTCTCGTCACAGAGGCACGAAGGTGGTCTGAGACCCGCAACACGTGGCTCAGCCGCCGTGTCGGCGACATGCTCGATCCGGCGCGCCCGGAAGCGTGGGTTCTCGCCATCATGCTTGGCTTACTCGGCGGGGCCGCCTGGTTGTTCCTCGGCATTCTCGAAGATGTGGTCAATGGTGATCCGCTGGTTCTCGCAGACCACGCCATTTATAACGCATTGCAGGAGGTTCGCACGCCGCTAGGCGATGCGATCATGGTTGCCATCACGGAGATTGGTGACACCAAAGTTGTGGTGGTCGTCACCACAGTCATATTCCTATGGCTTGCTTGGAAGCGGGCTTGGCGCACGGCTGCCTTCTGGCTGGCTGCTGTCGGTGGCGCGTCGGCTCTCAATACGGTCATCAAGGTGGCACTTCACAGGGCAAGACCGGATGAGCTGTTGTATTCCGGTTGGAGCGCGTTTTCTTTTCCGAGCGGCCATAGCACGACGAACATGGCGCTCTATGGCTTTCTTGCATTTCTGATCGCCGGCGAGCTTCGCCCAGCACTGCGCGTCTTGATCGGCACGGGAGCCGCAGTTCTTATCTTTATGATCGCGTGCTCGCGTCTATACCTCGGTGCACATTGGTTCTCCGATGTGGCCGGCGGAGCGGCGGTTGGATCCGCATGGTTTATTCTGCTCGCCATCTTTTATCTGCGGCGTCCGGTCGAACGAATAGGATCTTCAGCGCTGCTCGTGACCGCGTCCGCAGCCATTATCCTTGCAGGCGCCGGCAACATCTATCACAGCCACTCCACTGATATTGCGCGGTACGCGGCCAAAAACGCGATACATGCGCTCGCCGTTGCTGATTGGTGGACGACTGGTTGGCAGACCCTTCCGGACCGTCGGGTCGATCTCACCGGCGAAGTGGAAGAGCCGCTCACATTCCAGTGGGCGGGGAGCCTGCAGGGTTTGCAGGATCTTTTGCAGCAGGACGGTTGGAGGCCATCCCTCGGTTGGACGCCAGTCACTGTACTTAAATGGCTCACCGCGTCTACAGATACCACCGTTGTTCCGGTGGTGCCTCATTTTGCCAGCGGCCGTCTACCGGATATAGCCTTCGTTCGGTCCTCAACCGCGCTGGCCCCGTCGACCGCGCGGCTCGTTCTCCGTCTTTGGGAAACCGATATGAAGCTCGAGGATAGAGAGCAGACCCCGCTTTGGGTGGGTTCGATAACGGAGGCGCGGATCTACCGACTACTATCGCTAGTTACAATGGTCTCGACACAGCCTGATTTCACCGGACCACGGGAAGCGCTGGCGCGATCACTTCGGGAAGGACATCTCGTGTCGCGCGATGAAGTGGAGGCCAAGGGAGGATGGGACGGGCGTGTTCTGCTGGCTCGCCAGAAGGCATCTCATCCGCCCCCGCTCCTCCCTAGCAACCCGGCCCAGCCGGTCGGATCGGGGGCTGATCCGAGGAACAAGTGTCGCGTTTCTAATTGGCTGGAACCGTCGCGGCTCTAACCAGCTTTGACAACACTGGGATAGCGGGTCAACGGGTCTGGCACGGCGATAGCTTTCGAGGCCAGCGCCCGGCTTGTTGCAATGGCGTTCACGGTTTAGGCCAGGAACATCGCATAATGGATCGACCGGAACACACAAGCCGAAGTGGGGAGGGGCGGAGAGCAGTCTTTAGGAGCGGCTTCATTCACCTTGCGTGGCTGCCGGAATCTGCTGCGGATAGATGCCGTGCATCACAGAGGAGTTCGGACGCTTCAAGAGGCCGCGACGAGTTATTTTTTGTCCCCGATGTAGATTTGACCGACTCTCATTCGTCATGAAGGCGTAACCGCAACCGATCGGTCACGGAGATGCAAATGACCAAGGTCGCTTTCAATATCAGCATGTCGCTCGACGGCTTCATTACCGCAGGAAACCAGACCAGGGAGGAACCACTCGGCAAGAACGGCGAATTTCTTCACGAATGGTTCTTCAACAGCGGTGCAGAGGGCGATGCATATGTGCAGCGCCTCACCAGCAATGTTGGCAGCGTGATCTGCGGGCGCAAATGCTATGACGACTCGATCCCATACTGGGATGAGAACGGGCCGACGGGGCCGTTAAAGCTGCCGCTTTTCGTCGTCACTCACCGGCCGTTACTCGCCTCGCACAGCACTGGAATCTATCACGCGGTTGGGACAATTCCCGACGCGGTGAAGCAGGCGAAGTCGGCGGCCAGAGGCAAGGATGTGAGCCTCATGGGCGGAGCCGACGTCTTTCGCCAAGCACTGGCCGGCGGGCTTGTCGACGAGATCGAGTTGCATATCGTGCCGGTGCTCTTTGGTGCTGGGAGTCGCCTGTTCGACACGCTGCCCAACCAGATCAAGCTTGAGCCCACCAGCATGCTCGACACGCCACTCGCTCGGCATATCGCCTATCGCATTGTGAAGTAAGCGAACGCAACCAGCCCTGTCTGACCAGGGTCCAGTCCCACAAATACCGTTTATGCCCCGCGCCGCCTCAAAAGACGTGGTCGACGGTTCGATTCCCTTCAAGGCGACCGGTGGATAAACGGACAGCAAGCGGAATAATTTGCGCCGCGAATGGGACGCTGACAGTTCGAATCCCACAACACAGAGTTTCGCTAAGTCATTTCCCTCGAGATCCCATGCGGCTTACCGCTAAAACTCCGCATCAGGTGTCGAAAGACGACGCGAAGTTCCGCCGGTACATGCCGCTTCGTCGGGTAGTCGGCCTGTAAGATGAGGTCGCGCGTTCTAACCTCTCGGCCACAGAGCTATTTTTGGCTGCAACGCGCTCGGTGGCTCAAGGCTTAGAGAGCAAGATGGACGAACGCGTTCACAGCGTGCTTTTCAACTGGTATCCGGCCCGGTCTGACGAGTCGCGATCAGAACGATGCAGGTTAATAATTCGCGATGCGTCCTTGGAGCTTATCCCGTGTTTCTTCGCGAAGTAATCGACATCGTAAGGATCGGAGATTTTCCTGCGTGTCTCCCGTTCGGTCAGAGGATCTCGCCGCATTTTGGTCTCCTTGGGGCAATTTGGAATTTGCCATCCGACGATGGCTGCGCCGGACCAGTTTGGCGATAGTGAAGATCGTTTCTAACCCCTTTGGCGAGCTTTCTGCTCGGAGTGTTGCAGGGAAGACTCAAGCTGTTCAGGTCTAAGCCAAAGCAGCGCCTGCGAACGTCCTTTGGAGGCATCAATTCTGCGACCCTACCCATGGCGCGGACGCTGGAGCATGCCTGCATGTGGCTGAGCCTCTGCGATCAAGCGCCTCACGGCCTTCGATCGGTTCAGGGCTCGATCTGCATAGCGTTCAAGCAGAACCCCTCAAACCTTTGCGCCAGACGCATGGGTGGCGTGAGTTATGGTCACTGTTTTAAACCGATTGAAAGGACTATATTCCAATCATCGAAACGACGCCGGGACCAAGGGTTGCTGACGTCAAAAGCTCTCCGGAAAGGGGATTATTATGAACGTAGCACGCTCTTTCAACAACTGGCGCAAGTTCCGTCAGACCGTTACCGAACTTGGCCGCATGTCCAGTCGCGAACTGCAAGACCTTGGCATTGACCGCGCGGATATTCGCAGCGTTGCCCGCGCATCGGTTGCTCGCTAACAGGGGTACTTGCCCACTTTTGATTGCTTCTACGCCCGCTGATGATGCGGGCGTTTTCGTTTCAAGATAGTGAGAGCTTATCTCATTCAACTTCACGCTTTTGCGAGATATGGAGCTATGGCTCTCGCGCATACCTGCACTGCAGCATTGAGACTGTTAAATCCGCGACGATAGCATATCTTAATCCTCATCGAAGCAATGCACCTCCTCCCGCAGAGCTTCGTGTTTCAGACGGCCCACTCCTCCTCCCAAGGGACGTCTATTGGAACAGCGGCACTCCTCCTCCCAGTCGTTGTTCGGTTCTTTTCGAAAGCCTGCCGCACCTCCTCCCGCGGCAGGCTTTTTCGTTTTGGGACGGGCGTTCGTCGGTGTCGCTTGGCAGTTTGAGGGGTAATTGTGGACGAGAGCACCGAACCCCACTTGAAAACCCCTCAGCGGCTCGTATTAGGCTGACTGTGCAGCAGCTCCGGCCCCTGGTGCGGTGATCCGTGTCAGGGAACCTTGCCAAACATCGCGAACGTTTCGTGCTGCCACGGACCATTCAGATGCCGCCACAGATCAAGGCCGACAATCTCGATAGGATGCGGTCGAAATTCTCTCACGAGCGACACGTGCAAAGTATCCGCTACCAACCTCGAGACCTTGTTCTGGATCGTGATGTGGGGCTGCCACTTCTGCATGTCCTGGCCACCCAACCAGGGGATGAACTCACCCCTCAGCTTGGCGTGGATGCCCTGAAGGTCCGGGCTGGCAATCGTGAAGGCAACGCCAGTGCCGAGATGACGAAGGCCACTGACGTCGGCTGTGATTGGGCTATATTTGGCTGAAGCCTATTCGCCAGGCAGGTGTTCGATACGGTCCATGCCCTGAGCAAAGAAGGTTTGTCATGCTCCGAGATAGCACGTCGCACCGGATATGGCCGACACAGCATCGCGAAATGGCTGACTTTCGAATCCCCACCCGATCGACGCAGGGCTGCACTGCAGCCCACATTCCCTTTATACTTCGAAGCGTTTCTTACCCAGTGTTGGAAAGATGGCAATCGCTGCGGGCGGTATCTGTTTCACGATATCAGGCATACATACGCGCCGATGCATGAGAGCATATACATCTCACGTCGATTTCGACCCTTCTTGCAGACTTGGCCCTAGCGATCTAGGTGCGCTACCGCGTACGGTCTTCGACCGCGCTGCAACGCAATGGGCTCGACAAATACCGGCATGACACGAATCCTCGCTGGCACTCTCAACGCAAGACTGCTAAGGTGAGGTATCGGGATTGGCCATTCGGCCGCGACCCCGTTGAGGAACCCCAAAATGATTAATACCATTTTCCGGCCGCTGCACGACCGCGTCGTCGTGCGCCGTATCGAGGCTGAAGCCAAGACCAAGGGCGGGATCATCATTCCCGACACCGCCAAAGAGAAGCCGCAGGAAGGCGAAATCGTCGCCGTCGGCACCGGCGCACGCGACGAGAGCGGCAAGATCGTTCCCCTCGATGTCAAGGCGGGCGATCGCATCCTGTTCGGCAAGTGGTCCGGCACCGAGATTAAGTTCAACGGCGAAGACCTGCTGATCATGAAGGAAGCAGACGTCATGGGCGTCATCGCCTGATCTTCGGCCGCTTCCTTATTTCCTTTTGACGAAGACCATGGGGCCAATGGCCCGGGAGTTATTCCATGTCTGCGAAACAGATCAAATTCGGCCGTGATGCACGCGAGAAGCTGCTGCGGGGCGTCGATATTCTTGCCGATGCAGTGAAGGTCACGCTCGGTCCGAAGGGCCGCAACGTCGTGATCGACAAGTCCTTCGGCGCACCGCGCATTACCAAGGACGGCGTCGCTGTCGCCAAGGAAATCGAACTGGACGACAAGTTCGAAAACATGGGCGCCCAGATGGTCCGCGAAGTCGCTTCGAAGACCAATGACGTCGCTGGCGACGGTACCACCACAGCTACCGTTCTCGCCCAGGCGATCGTTCGCGAAGGCGGCAAGGCCGTTGCAGCCGGCATGAACCCGATGGACCTGAAGCGCGGCATCGATCTCGCCGTTACCGCGGTCGTGAAGGACCTGCTGGCCAAGGCCAAGAAGATCAACACATCGGAAGAGATTGCCCAGGTCGGCACCATCTCGGCCAATGGCGAGAAGGAAATAGGCCAGTATATCGCCGACGCGATGCAGAAGGTCGGCAATGAGGGTGTGATTACCGTCGAAGAAGCCAAGACCGCCGAAACCGAGCTCGAAGTCGTCGAAGGCATGCAGTTCGATCGTGGTTATCTTAGCCCCTATTTTGTCACCAATGCCGAAAAGATGGTGGCTGAACTGGAAGATGCCTATGTGCTGCTGCACGAAAAGAAGCTCTCCAATCTGCAGGCCATGCTTCCTATCCTGGAAGCAGTCGTCCAGAGTGGCAAGCCGCTGCTCATCATTTCCGAGGACGTCGAAGGCGAAGCTCTCGCGACGCTCGTCGTCAACAAGCTGCGCGGCGGCCTCAAGATCGCTGCCGTCAAGGCTCCTGGCTTCGGCGACCGCCGCAAGGCCATGCTGGAGGATCTGGCGATCCTGACCGGCGGCACTGTCATCTCCGAAGACCTCGGCATCAAGCTCGAAAACGTCACGCTCGAGATGCTCGGCCGTGCCAAAAAGGTCTCTATCACCAAGGAGAATACTACCATCGTTGATGGTGCGGGCACCAAGGCGGATATTGACGGTCGCATCGGCCAGATCAAGGCTCAGATCGAGGAAACCACCTCCGACTACGACCGCGAGAAGCTGCAGGAACGCCTTGCCAAGCTCGCTGGCGGCGTTGCCGTCATCCGCGTTGGCGGCTCGACGGAAGTCGAAGTCAAGGAAAAGAAGGATCGCATCGACGACGCGCTCAACGCCACACGCGCGGCTGTTGAAGAAGGCATCGTTCCAGGCGGTGGCACAGCTCTGCTGCGCGCTTCCATCGTCCTCGATATCAAGGGCGAGAATGACGACCAGAACGCCGGTATAGCGATCATCCGCAAGGCACTTCAGTCGCTGGTTCGCCAGATTGCCGAAAACGCCGGTGACGAAGGTTCGATCGTGGTCGGCAAGATCCTGGAAAGCAATACCGACAACTTCGGTTACAACGCTCAGACGTCTGAATATGGCGACATGATCGCCATGGGGATTGTCGATCCGGTAAAGGTTGTGCGCACCGCCCTGCAGAACGCGGCTTCGGTTGCCGGCCTGCTGGTGACCACAGAAGCCATGATTGCCGATCTGCCGAAGAAGGATGCTACCGGCGGCGGCATGCCTGACATGAGCGGCATGGGCGGCATGGGCGGCATGATGTAACGGGTCCGCTCCGGAGCTCCCGGAATTACTCCGCAGCTTGGGCTTTTATCAAAGCCCAAGCTGCGCCAATAAAAAGCAAGACGTTATAATATCCACGGACCGCGTCCGCGGCCGAGCGGCAGATGGCAATTGCCACAGGATGCTGAGTTACCAGTCGCGGGTCCAGGTCACCGTTTGTGATCCTGTGGTAAGACCCGCGAAGCGGCTCACAGTGCCGGCGCCCGATACCTATCGCGCCAATGGTAGTAACCGGCTGCGCGCCCCGCGGTCCAAAATCGTCCTGCTCAACGCGGCTGACAGTGTTCGCGGTAACTTTTGCTAGATCGCCTGATCGGTCGCCGGCAAGACGGCGCGAAAGATTGCGATCGGTACCGTCTATCCCGCCACGATCGGCATGCTGCCGTCCTTCCTCTCAGGCATTGCCCGCAAATATCCCGATATCCGCCAGCATATCGAAAGCGGTACCACCGATGACAGTATCCGCCATATCGAGGCAGGCCGCATCAATCTCGGCTTCATCCGGCAGGTGGAGCGGCTCCTTACGCTTCTTTCTCGTTATCTCCTGGCCGTTCCAGGCCATTGTCCGCCAAGAGCGAGACCGCCATCGAGGATGGAGAAGATCATCTCCTTCTCCCGCCAAAACCCCTCCTACAGCGAGCGTTATTTTGCGGAAAAATTCAAGGAGCACGATCTGAGCGGCAATGTCGCCTACCCCTGCGGCGACACCTTCTCGCTGTATCGCTTCTCTCCGCCGGGCTTGGCATCGGTTTCGTCCCGGAATGGACGCAGGATCTGCCGAACCGCGGGTTCGAGCTGAAGAGGGTGAGGGGTGTCGGTTCAAGATCGGGGCTCGGTGTCGCCTGGAACAGAAAAGACCCAACCGCCTCGCGTGTCGACCCCATCGATATTGCACGCTCGCTCGTGCGGCCGGGCCGTTAATGGAGGTCGAGCCGCTGCTCGCCAGCGCTCTTTTTGTTCAGCAAAAGCCGTTCAATTTGAGGATCTTATAGGCGTCGATTGCAGCCCGAAGCTCGTCCTCCGAATTCCGATCTCCGCTGTTAGCGTCAGGATGGTGCATCTTTAGCTTCTGCTTGTAGCGGCTTCTGATTTGCTCGGGGCTTGCCTCCGGCAGAAGGCCGAGTGTTTCGAACGCTTTGGCTTCCAGCACTTTCAGCTTGCGCCGTTGAAGATCCGCTCTTGCCCCCTGACGTTCTGCAGCGTTTCTGCGGGCATTCATCGCCTTTGCAGAACCAGATCGGACCGTGAAGGGGAGCGCTGCCTCCGCAGGCTGACGGATCCTGCTTCCCCAGGTCGGACGGGCGCCGCTTGCCGCTTCTCTCTGATAGCGAGCGACGACAGGATCGGACAGATTGCTCGCAAAATTGTAGCCTCTGCCATAGTCCTTCATATGCTCGGCACAGAAGAGCAGATACAATCCCTCTCCATCCCGTCCGACGGGAGCGCGGTGAATGCCGCCCTTTTGGCACCCGTCCCATTGGCATTTCGGACCATCCGGCTTCCGGTTCGAATCTGTCTTTTTGCGGAGGGGTCGCAAGCCAACGAATATTTTGGAATCTGAATTCATCGCGCCTTATATGACTGCTTCCGTGACGCTAACAAGGCAAGGCGAGTGCAGGACACAGCTTCAGTAGTTCGCCTCTACAGGTCAGGTAGGGCGAGGGTTCGAGCAAACGCACTGCCGGGGGACGGCGAATCTCACTTCCATACGTCACGTGTAATCAGCGATTATCGGTCAACCGACCTGCTCCACCGATAGCGTTCCCGCTAAAAGCGGCCTGATCAATGACTTCGCAGAAACAGTTGGATCGAGCCAGTCGGCCCACGCGTTGCGCTCGAGGATGACAATCTGCCGGTCGTGGTACGGCGCGATGTCCGGCCCCGGCTCCATCGTCAGCATAGTGAAGGCCTAGCCGATCTCCGGCGTTTCGCGCCAGATGCCGGCGATGCAGAAAATCGGCTCGTCCTTCTTGGTAAATAGCCACTTGTCCTTGCGCTTCTTTTTGGCATCCTTTGGATCCGTGAACTCGTAAAAGCCGTCGGCAACGATCAGGCAGCGATTGGAGGTGAACTCCCGTCCCTCCGAACGGAAATTATAGACCGGCCGCTTGTTCGGCCCCGGCCAGCTCCAGCGCCGCTGCACGAGCTCGGCCTCGTCGCGGACACCATCGATCGTCCTGACGATGGGGCCGACATCGGTTATCTTGATGTCTTCGCGCGCTTCGAGGTTCGGCGCGCCTTCACCGAAACGGATCTTGATCTTGAGGTGGGCGAAATCCTCGACAACCGAGGCGACATCCACCATCAGCCGATAATCATTGCACATTGCTCTTCCCTTCGAATGTGGGTGCCATCACCTCACGACCGAGGCGCTGCAGGTGCAATATGTGCTCGGATTGTATGCGCTCCAGCAGAACGAGGAGGTCTTCAGCTTGTCTTGTCGGCAGGGGGAGACCAGCCAGTCTTTTGATCAGCGCAGTTTGGCGCGCGACGATGGCGGCGCCATCGCGAACATGCCGCATGACCATCTGAAGTTCGGTCTCATTTGGGCGCATCCATTGAGAGTAGCAGCTTTCGGCTATCCGCACACGATTATCCATCGACCTTGTCTAATGTACGCGTTCCTGATATGTTCCAATCACTATGAACGCGACCGTTTTCCAGTCCGACGCCCCACTCGACAAGCGCCGCGTCATCATAAGACGCCATGACGGCGATGTGGAGATGGTGGAACTGCCGTGGGGACTGCGCCCGCGCGACGGCGGCCCCCGCGCCGTCAACGTCGTCCGATCGGAAGGACGGACGTTCCCGACCCACCGCTGCCTGGTGCCGGCCTCGGAGTTTCGCCATAAGAGCTTCAGCTTCTCGCTCACCAATGGCGACTGGTTCTATTTCGCGGGGATCTGGCGGCCGGCAACCGAGGACTGGCCGGAGGCCTACGCCATCCTGACGATTGAAGCGAACCCTGATATCGCGCCGTTCCACGACCGGCAGATGGCGGTGCTGACACGGCACCAACGCATGGCCTGGCTCGACGAACTTGTGCCCGAAGAGGAAATCCTACGGCCGCTAGCGGCGCGGACGTTCCGGCTCAAGCGCCACGCGGGCGCTTCTGCCCAGCCGATGCTGGCTGTCTAAAGCGCCAACCGCAACTGCGGCTGCGTTCCGGAATTCCGCCGCTCCAGCGACGACAGTGAGACGCCGAGCAGGCGAATGCCCTTTCGGGGCGGAAAGATCGGCACCAGCAAAAGGCTGACGATGTCCTCCAACTCGGTGATCGCCGCCAGAGGTGCGGGAACCGTCTTGCTGCGGGTGATCTGGTTGAAGTCGGCATACTTGACCTTGAGCGTCACCGTCTTGGCGCCGATCGCATTGGCCTCGCAATAAGCCCACACCTTTTCGATCAGCGGCTGAAGCCCTTCACGGGCCGGCTCAACGGTATGGAGGTCTTCTGAGAAGGTGTCCTCGGCGCCGACGGATTTGCGCACCCGGTTCGGCTTGACCTGGCGCTCGTCGATGCCGCGGGCAATGCCGTAAAAATATGGCCCCGACGTCCCGAAATGCTCGACCAGGAATTCGAGGGTCTGCTGCTTGAGATCGGCGCCGGTGTCGATCCCGAGCCGGTGCATCTTCTTAGTCGTCGCGGGGCCGACGCCATGGAATTTCTTGACGGGCAGGGCCACGACGAAGGCCGGCCCGTTCTTCGGCGTAATCACAGCCTGGCCATTGGGCTTGTTCAGATCGCTCGCCATCTTGGCGAGGAACTTATTGTAGGAAATCCCGGCCGAGGCATTGAGGCCGGTGACATGCTTGATCTTGGCGCGGACCTCCAGCGCGATCTCGGTGGCAATCTCCATGCCCTTGAGATTCTCGGTAACATCGAGGTAGGCCTCGTCGAGCGAAAGCGGCTCGATCAGAGGCGTGTATTCGGTGAAGATTTCGCGGATCTGCTGCGACACCGCCCTGTAGACATCGAAGCGCGGCGGCACGAAGATCAGATCCGGGCATTTTCTCTTGGCGGTCACCGATGGCATCGCGGAGTGGACACCATAGACACGCGCCTCGTAGCTCGCCGCCGCCACCACGCCGCGAGCGGCCGAGCCGCCGACGGCAATCGGTTTGCCCCGCAATGCCGGGTTATCACGCTGCTCGACCGACGCATAAAACGCGTCCATGTCGACATGGACGATTTTTCGGACGGGAGTCGAACTCATGTCGTTCATGGCGGCTTCAGCGATGGCAATGGGATCGGCATATGACTTGCGCCGAAACAAATCGAGAACATAGCAGGCTTGAGCGCGATATCAACCGTTTCAATGGGCGCCTCGGCCCCTGCCGCCGAAGCCTGTCCATCACGCCGTTCTCCGTCACGGCGTCTTAACCATCCTGCTTTCACAGCGCGCAGGAATCGTGCGATGTTTGCCGCATCTGTCAGGCAGACAGGAGGCGCCGTGGATACCGATGCTCATAACCGCTTTGTCCTGGACTTCATGGCTATGCGCGCCATGAACGTGACCGACAGCGTCCCGGTCGACACTATCGTGGACTATGGGATCGATAAGGGGCTCAGCTTGGGCGAGGTGGAGGCCGCGCTGATTCACGCGAGCGTCCAGGAGCACCTGTCACAAGCTGGGTACGCGCAGATCGGGCCTGCGAATGACAACTCGCCTTCCAGCTGATTTCAGCCCTGCATTCCTTGCGGCAAGCAACTCCCGCGAAACACGAGGCAAGCCTGGGCAGGGTTGACAAGGGCGAGCGCAAGCACTGACCTCAAGACTGCCATTGGCCCGACGCGCCGCTTGGAAATACGGCGGTCATAAGGTGCTGGAGAAAGGTCCGACCAAGAGCTTCTAGCAATCGCTATTTGTGATCAAGGACGTTGGTAGAAAAGAAACGCGATAACGGAATCCGCCTGCAAAGCGGGTTCCAAACCCAACAATGAAGAGTATCGGAGAAATCATCATAGCGGCGCCGTGAGGCGGATTTCAGGAATTCTCAGCGGCCGTCAGGCGGGATGAAGAGATCGGATGGGGTACTCCCGAAGTCACCATTCAAGTAAACGTCAACGGCCAGCGCTTCACAAGGCGGCTTGATATCGCAGATATAGAAGACCAGCGAGGTATCGAACTAAAGACCGGATATCAAACCGCCACCCAAGCCAACTTGTGGGAGGTAGCGCGTGATAAAGCACTTGTGGACACAGGCTGAACCGCGCCGGGTTTGCCGGAGGCTGTTTGGTTTAAGTCATGCGGCCATGGCTGGTTCGTCCAGCATGGCGTAATACTGCTCCTCGGCTTCGGCTGGCGGAATGTTGCCGATGGGCTCCAGAAGTCGTCGATGGTTGAACCAGTCGACCCATTCCAGGGTCGCGAATTCCACCGCTTCGAAGCTGCGCCACGGTCCGCGCCGATGGATGACCTCGGCCTTGTAGAGGCCATTGATCGTTTCGGCGAGGGCGTTGTCGTAAGAGTCGCCGACGCTTCCGACGGAAGGCTCGATGCCTGCCTCGGCCAGTCGCTCCGAATACTTGATCGACACGTATTGGGCAGATTCAATCGGTCGCCGCAACACCCTTGACCATATCTGATTTGAGCAACCCGTCGAGAGCCTCTGCAGGTGTGCGCCAGCCCAGCGTTTTGCGGGGCCTGCTATTGAGAGCATGCGCTACAGCGTTGATCTCATCGGCGCTATGCTGGCTGAGATCCGTGCCCTTTGGAAAGTATTGTCGCAGCAGGCCGTTGGTATTTTCGTTGCTCCCGCGCTGCCACGGGCTTTGAGGGTCACAGAAATAGATATCGAGGCCAGTGTCGATCCGAAGCTGTGCGTGTTGAGCCATCTCGGCACCCTGGTCCCAAGTCAGGGATTGGCGTAGGTGCGCCGGTAGCTCCATGATGGTTTCGGCGATAGCATCACGGACGGCTTCGGCGCCATGCCCAGCAAGAGCAGGACCGTTCTTGATGGATTTGTCGATCCCATGACGTTCCATGCGTGGCAGGTGTAGGAGCATTGTAAACCGCGTCGTGCGCTCTACGAGCGTTCCGATCGCGGAGCTGCTGAGACCGAGAATGAGATCGCCCTCCCAATGGCCAGGGACCGCCCTATCGCCAATCTCTGCGGGGCGATCGCTGATCATCAATGCATCACCAAGGAAGGATTTGCCACGGTTACGAGCACGTTCGCGGGGTAAGCGCAGCGCCCGTCCAGAGCGCAAGCAGGCCGAAAGGTCTCGTTTCAGTGCGCCGCGGCCCTGGATGTAAAGCGCCTGATAGATGGCTTCATGACTGATACGCATGGTTGGGTCCTCGGGAAAGTCCAGTCTCAGACGCCGCGCGATCTGTTCCGGGCTCCAGGCTTTGGACCAACGTCGACTTTGCCGATGAACGGCCCGTCGTCCTTTCCATACCACGATAGGTCCGTCAAAGGCGACGCCGCCCGGCGTGGCAATAAGGCCCGCGAGCCGGTCCTGGACGTAGTCACGAAGTGCCAGGTTGGTTGCAAGTTTTGCGGCTTTCGGCCGTCGCGCTGAACGATCAGCGTGCCACTGCGCGGTAATGGCCCGATAGTCGAAGTCTCCGCTTCGGGTCGCTGAGTTGCGCCTGATCTCGCGTGAGATTGTGCTCGGCGATCGCCCCAGCTTGTGTGCGATTGCGCGGATGCCAGCACCCCGAGCGCATTCCAAAGCTATGTCCTCTCGCTCTCGGAAGGTCAGGCTTCTGCTTTTGATTGGTGCCGCTGAGGGCGACAAATGTGTGGGAGGCATGCCACCTGAACTCCGAAACCAGCGGTTCCCAACGGGCGCAGAAACGCCGGCTTCCACAGCGGCATCTTCGCTAGACAAGCCCGCCGCCACCTCTCGCCAGAACCGGCAGAGGTTCTCACGTTGCCACACAGGTGGCCGACCTGGCGACGATAATTTTTGCCGCGTTGAGTGCTCCGACTTTCGTCTTCCCGTCACCATAAACACCTCCAAGTTTGCGGTGTTGCGGCGACCGGTTGAATCTGCCTTGAACGCCCCTGTCCGAGTGGTGAAGCAGGCCGCCGCCATGAACGGGACGCCGCTCATGAAGGGCCTGTTCCAAAGCATCGAGGACGAACCCTGCATGGGCCGTCCGACTCACCCGCCAGCCGACAATCCGGCGCGCGAAGGCGTCGATGACGAAGGCCACGTAGACGAAGCCTTGCCAGGTGGCGACGTAGGTGAAATCCGAAACCCAGAGCCTGTTCGGCGCAGGAGCCTTGAATTGGCGGTTCACCCGATCAAGGGGGCTCGGAGCCGTCTTGTCCGGGATCGTCGTGCGGATCGGCTTGCCCCGGATAATACCCTGAAGTCCCATCGATCGCATGAGCCGGGCGACGGTGCCGCGGGCTATATCGAAGCCCTCCCGCTTCAATTGCCGCCAGACCTTGCGCACGCCGTAGACGCGGAAGTTTGCCTCGAACACACGGCGTATCTCGATCTTCAATGCAATGTCGCTGCGGGCGCGGACCGACAGCCGGTCCACGTCCAGGCGTTTGGCAACGTTCTCGTAGTAGGTTGATGGGGCAATCGGCAGCAGTCTGCAGATCGGCTCGACCCCGAATACCGAGCGGTGTTCGTCGATGAAGGAGATCATCGCTTCAATGGGCGGTCGAGCTCCGCCATCGCGAAATAAGCGGACGCTTTGCGCAGTATCTCGTTGGCCTGCCGAAGCTCGCGGTTCTCCCGCTCCAGCGCCTTCATCTTCTCGGCGACTTCGCCTGAGAGTCCGGGCCGGGAACCATCGTCCACTTCCGCCTTCTTCACCCATTCATTGAGCGTCTGCGCCGTGCAGCCGATCTTGGCGGCGATCGAGGAAACCGCTGCCCATCGCGAGGAATATTCGACTTGGTGATCCAAAACCATCCGCACTGCTCGGGCGCGGACTTCAGGTGAAAACTTGTTTGTTGTCTTGCTCATATCGGCTCCACTTTCTCAGAAGTTGGAGCCTCCGGCAAACCCGGCGCGGTTCACTGCAATGGAACGCGCAATGACGGCACCTTTAGGGAGAAGTCACCAAAGGCATCCCCCACCTAAGTCGAATTGAGCCTAAAATAATCCCCACCACGTGATGCATTATGCATGTTGGCGTGTTCTCGTCCAGATTGACGAGATGAGCTGTTTACCTTCAGGATCTAGGGGTGAATTCCTCCGATCGCCAGCACCTTTCCCGCGTCGCCGCCCTCGGCTGCACCGTGGTGCTTCCCGATACCGGCGAGCGGTGCTGCCCCCGGCTGAAATCCACCACCCACGTGACGGACAGGGGATGGGGCAACGGGCCCACCATTCTCAAGCGATTCCGCTGTGTTTCAATCACCATTCCGCCCAATCGCCGCTTCCGTATGGTCACGCCGTCCATAAGGGCACCAAGACGTTCGAGGCGATATATGGGACGGAGTTAGAGCTGTTGGCGCGGACGCGGGAACCACGGGCGCCACCCGGACATAGCCATTTCTGTTGCCGGTACACACCGCCGTACGGCTTATGACTGAGTCTATCTCCTGGTCAACGCCCCAGGCTTCAGCGCCATGTCCACGACCCGCGCACGGCATGCCCGTTTCGCGGTCGTCGCCAAATTTAACGGTTCAAGACGTACGGGCAATCATCCCTCTCGGTGCTTTGGCAGCCAGCAGAGTTCGTTCGCCTCCTTTTTGAACGGGTGGAAGCGACTTATCGAACATTGGGAAAGGAAGCTGGGATAAATGGAAATGAGATTGGGACATCGACAAGAATGGCGTCGAATGAATTTCCTTCGGGCTTGACGGGAAATCAAAGTTACTTAATCTAACGGGCTCGGAACTCTTGGAGGAGCGGGACCGAGCTTTCGCGGTCTCTGTCGCACCATCTTCATCGCCCTAAGCCATGATTCCGGATCGTTCGCCGTCGATTTTCAACAGGATAAGCCATGTCTCTGACTATCACCCAACGCCTCAATGGCCTCAAAGTCCGCATTGCCGAGCTGGCGCATTGGCGGGATCGACAAAGTGCGGCGATCGAGGGTTGGACATTTGAGGGCGAGTCGATCGGCCATCAGCAGGATTGGCCGCATCGTCGGGGCGTCGTACATTTTGCCGCGAGCGCTGAAGCCCCGGCGGGCTGGCCTCTCCAAGATATCCGCCTGCAGCTCGATCTCGGCGGCGAGAGCCTGATCACGCTGAGCTATCCCGATGGCCAGAGCGAGACATTCGGCCTCGATCCCTACCATCAGGAATTTCCGGTCAAGGGGCGCCGCTTCCAGATTGCGACGGAAAGCGTCGCCCGCTTTCCGTTCGGGGAGCCGAACCGGGCGCCGAGGCTGAACAAGGCCCGGTTCATCTGGCTCGACGGTCCGGCGCATCGTCTGCATCTTCTGTTGAAGCAGGTTACCGAAGCGATCGACGTGTTGGGCGAGCATGACGTCGTGCCGCATCTGATGGAGGCGGCCGAGCATGCGCTTCGCAACCTCGACTGGCCCTCGGATACGGCGGCTTATGTCTCCCGCACGTCGGACGCCGTGATGCAGCAGAAGATCTGGGAACTGCCGGAGCTTGAGGCAAATCCCGCAGGACTGACCGACGAGCAGAGCGCTTCGGCGGCCTCTGCCTTCGAGGCTTTGACGGCAAGATTGAAGGCGCTGCAGAAGCGGTTTCCCCCGAATGGCGAATTGCTGCTGACCGGCCATGCGCATATCGATCTCGCCTGGCTTTGGCCCTATCGCGAGACGCGGCGCAAAATGCGGCGCACCTTCAATACGGCGCTGTCGCTGATGGAGCGTTCCGACGATTTCCGTTTCAACCAATCGACCGCCCATTATTACGCGCAGATGGAAGAGGAAGACCCGGAGCTTCTGGAACGCATCAAGCAGAAGGTCGCGGAAGGAAAGTGGGAAACCGTCGGCGGCATGTGGGTGGAGCCCGACACCAACATGCCGACCGGCGAAAGCCTCGTCCGCCAGGTTCTCTACGGCCAGCGCTATTTCGAAAAGACCTTCGGCACGCGCCACACGGTCTGCTGGCTGCCGGATTGTTTCGGTTTCTCCGGCGCTCTGCCGCAGATACTGAGGCAAGGCGGCATCGACAGCTTCTTCACTATCAAGGTCAATTGGAGCGAGACCAATCATATTCCCTCCGATCTCTTCTGGTGGAAGGGCCTCGACGGCAGCCGGGTGCTGACCCACACCTTCGACAATCCGATGCAAGGTTATAACGGCTTCGTGCAGGCCGATTGCTACGTACCGACATGGAAGAATTTCCGCGGCAAGACGCAGCATGAGACCTCGCTTCTGGCTGTAGGTTACGGCGACGGCGGCGGCGGCGTGACGCCTGAAATGGTCGAGCGCGAAGTGCAGTTGCGTGATTTCCCGGCCATCCCGCAGGCGCGCTGGGGCACGGTCAAAAGCTTCTATGAGCAGGCGCACCGCACCGCGGGGGAAAAGAGCCTTCCTGTGTGGGACGGCGAAATATATCTCGAATTGCACCGCGCCACGCTGACGAGCCAAAGCGGCGTCAAGCGCAAGCATCGCCAGGCGGAGCGGGCGCTGATCACCGCTGAAACTCTGGCGTCGCTGGCGCATTTGCTGGGCGCCGACAGGCCCAAAAGCTTCGAAGCGGATTGGCGCGTGGTGCTGAAGAACGAGTTCCACGACATTCTGCCGGGCTCGAGCATCCATGAAGTCTATCAGGATGCGGAGCAGGAGCTCGATGGCGTCATCGACAATGCGAGGAACGAGCAGGCAAATGCATTGCAAGTGCTGTCGGCCAATCTGCCGAAGGGCGGGATCGCCGATGCGCTCGTTGTCGTCAATCCGTCGCTTGCGCCGCGGGCGCTCAGCGCCACGTTTGCCGACGGCACTGTCGTCTCTGCCACCGATATCGTCGCCCCCTTATCCGTCGCGGTATTCGACAAGCGCGCACTCCAGCCGGCGGGTGAGCTGAAGGCCGGTCCCGACCGCCTCGAAAACGACCATCTCGCCGTCATCATCGGCAAGGATGGCGCGGTTGCGAGCCTCATCCACAAGGCGACGGGTCGTGAATCGGTCGATGGCTCGGCAAACCAGCTCTGGGTCTATCCGGCCGACAAGCCGCGCAATTGGGACGCCTGGGATATCGATGCGGATTATGCCGAAAAGGCCGTCCGCCTTGAGGCGCCGGAGAGCATCGCCCTCGTCGAAAGCGGCCCGCACCGCGCGGCGATCCGCGTCATCCACCGATACCGCAATTCAAGCGTCACCCAGACCTATGTGCTGACAGCCAACGCCAAACGGCTTGATATCGAAACGACGATCGACTGGCATGACCGCCGCACCCTGCTACGAACATTGAACCCGGTCGACGTCCGGGCTCGCAAGGCCACGTTCGAATGCGCCTTCGGCTTCGTCGAGCGGGCAACGCACACGAACACCTCCTGGGAGCAGGCAATGTTCGAGGCCGTCGCCCATCGTTTCGTCGATATCAGCGAACCCGGCTTCGGCGTCGCAGTGCTCAACAATGCCAAATACGGCCACAGCGCCCGTGGCAACGTGATCGGCATGAGCCTGGTGCGCGGGCCGATCTATCCTGATCCGCTGGCAGACGAAGGCGAACAGAGCTTTACCTATGCGCTGATGCCGCATGAAGGCGCTTGGCATGAAGGCGGCGTCCTCGACGAGGCGATCGATCTCAACCAGCCGCTCGTCGCGACCGAAGCCAAGGATCTCTCCGCCGGGTCTTTCGCGCCACTCAGCATCGCCGGCACCCCCGTCGCCTTCTCGGGCCTGAAACCGGCAGAAGAGGGCAACGACCTGATCCTGCGCCTCTACGAACCTGCCGGCCGGCGCGGCCAGCTCGCGGTTGCCTTGCCTTCCGGATGGTCGGCGTCGCAACCGCTCAACATTCTCGAAGAGCCGATGGAGCGGAGAGGACCCGCCGACATCATGCCGTTCGAAATCAGGACCTGGAGACTGCAAAGGGCCTGACGTTGCTTTCTTGGGAGAGCCCTCACCGCCGCTCCGATGCGGCGGTGAGGACGAGGCCGGGCGACAGCGCGGCACATTGGCGGCACGTATAGATATTCAGGGTGCGAGATATACGGGTTTGCTGGTCGGGCAGAGGTATCGCGAAGCCGTAAGCGGCATCGTGAACTGGTTGGCCCGGCTTGATGGAAGATAAATCCAATCAGTCTTCCAAACCGAGGCTTGCCAACAGCCGGCCGACATAGGCTTCCAGGCCGCCGACCATGTCGAAGCGGGTGGGATCGCGCAGCCAGAGCATCTGAAGGCCGTCCATCACGGCGATCAGTTCGGCGGCCATCGCCTCGCCATCGATCTTGGCGTCGATCGTGCCATCTGAGATGGCTCGTTCGAAGGTCGAGGCGACATCGTTCTGCATCTGGGTGGCGCGAGCGAGAAACCATGGCTTGGCGGGGTGATCCTTCATCAGGCTCTCAGCATTCAGGATGGCGAAGGCCCTGACCACCTCGACCATTTCGGCGTTGCGGCGGAAGACTGCAACCATGCCCTTGAGCAGGCCGCTGAGATCGGAGCGGTAGTGCCCGATGAAATCCGCGCTTTCGAGATCGCGCCTGGCGAGGATGGCGAGCAGGAGATCGACCTTGGTCGGGAAGTGGTGCAGAAGACCGGGCAGCGACAGGCCGACATCCCGGGCGATGTCGGCGATGGCGGCATTCTGGTAGCCGTCTTCGGCAAAGCGCCGCATCGCCGCCGTCAGGATTTCCGCGCGGCGGGCTTCGCCCTTGGTGGATCGACGCTGCCGCTTTTCGTCCTGTCCGGTCTTCTGTTCTGATAATTCCGCCATCGTCTCTTGCCTGCCTCTTGGAGCGGCGATCGGCGCGCGCCTCAACTGATTTCTCCGGTGCTCTTCATCCATACATCAGGCTTGCCCGATTGACATCTTAAAAATACCGAGTAATCGGTAGGTTTAAGGATTTTCTTGGGAGGTTTGCATGATCGATTCCATTCTCGACCAGATGACGCTCGAGGAGCAGGTCTCCCTGCTATCCGGCGCCGATTTCTGGACGACCGTTCCTGTCGAGCGTCTCGGCGTACCGAAGATCAAGGTGACAGACGGGCCGAATGGCGCCCGCGGCGCCGGCTCACTGGTCGCCGGCGTCAAGGCGACCTGTTTTCCCGTCGGCGTCGCCCTCGGCGCCACCTGGAATCCTGATCTCGTCCGGCAGATGGGTGTGGCGCTGGCGCGTCAGGCAAAGAGCAAGGGTGCGGCGGTACTGCTGGCGCCCACGGTGAATATCCATCGCTCCGGCCTCAACGGACGCAATTTCGAATGTTATTCCGAAGATCCGATGCTGACCGCCGAACTCGCCGTCGCCTATATCGACGGCGTCCAGGGCGAGGGGATCGCGGCGACGATCAAGCACTTCGCCGGCAATGAATCCGAGATCGAGCGGCAGACCATGTCCTCCGATATCGACGAGCGGACGTTGCGCGAAATCTATCTGCCGCCCTTCGAACAGGCCGTCCGCCGCGCCGGCGTGATGGCCGTCATGTCTTCCTATAACCGCCTCAACGGCACCTATACGAGCGAGCATCACTGGCTGCTGACCAAGGTGCTGCGTGAGGAATGGGGATTTGACGGGATCGTCATGTCCGACTGGTTCGGATCGCATTCGACTGAAGAGACGATCAACGCCGGTCTCGATCTTGAAATGCCGGGTCCGGCGCGCGATCGCGGCGAGAAGCTGGTTGCCGCCGTGCGCGAGGGCAAGGTTGAGGCCGCCACTGTGCGGGCGGCGGCGCGGCGCATGTTGTGTCTGCTCGAGCGGGTCGGCGCCTTCGAGAAGAAGCCCGATCTCACCGAGCAGGCGATCGATCTGCCTGAAGACCGGGCACTGATCCGGCGCCTCGGCGCGGAAGGCGCGGTCCTCCTCAAGAACGACGGCATCCTGCCGCTTGCCAAGACCTCGCTCGACCGGATTGCCGTTATTGGCCCCAATGCCGCAAGCGCGCGTGTCATGGGCGGCGGCAGTGCGCAGATGGCGGCGCATTATACGGTTAGCCCGCTCGAAGGCATTCGGGCCGCGCTTTCCAATGCCAACAGCATCAGCCATGCGGTCGGCTGCCGCCACAACCGTCTGATCGACGTGTTCAAGGGAAAGATCACCGTCGAATATTTCAAGGGGCGTGGCTGTCAGGGCAATCCGCTGCATGTCGAGACCGTCGACAAGGGCGAGTTCTTCTGGTTCGAGCTGCCGTCGGGCGAACTCGACCCCGCAGATTTCTCGGCCCGGATGAAGATGCAATTCGTGCCCGAGGAGAGCGGTGATCATGTCTTCGGCATGACCAATGCCGGCCTGGCGCGGCTCTTCGTCGATGCTGTGCTGACGGTCGACGGCCATGATGGCTGGACGCGCGGCGAGAACTATTTCGGCACAGCCAATGACGAGCAGCGCGGCACCCTGACGCTCGAAGCCGGCCGGGACTATGCGGTTACCGTCGAGTATGAGCCGTCTACCGCGAGCGGGGAGGGCATCAACCTCATCGCCGTCCGTTTCGGTCTGGAAAAGCCGCTCGGCGAGGCCGATATCGGGGCAGCCGTCGAGACGGCCCGCAATGCCGATGTTGCGCTTCTCTTCGTCGGCCGCGATGGCGAATGGGATACCGAGGGTCTGGACCTGCCCGACATGCGGCTTCCCGGCCGGCAGGAGGAACTGATCGAGCGGGTTGCGGCTGTCAACGCAAACACCGTGGTCGTGTTGCAGACCGGCGGCCCGGTGGAAATGCCCTGGCTCGGCAAGGTTCGCGCCGTGCTGCAGATCTGGTATCCGGGGCAGGAACTGGGCAATGCCGTCGCCGATATCCTGTTCGGCGATGCCGAGCCCGGCGGGCGCCTGCCGCAGACCTTCCCGAAGGCGCTGGCCGACAATTCCGCCATCACTGGCGATCCCATCGTCTATCCCGGCAAGGATGGGCATGTACGCTATGCCGAAGGCGTCTTCGTCGGCTACCGTCATCACGACATACGCGCCGTCGAGCCGCTCTTCCCCTTCGGCTTCGGCCTTGGCTATACGCGCTTTGACTGGGGTGCGCCGCGGCTTTCGGCCAGCGAAATGGGCGCCGAAGGCGTGACTGTCAGTGTCGATCTGACCAATATCGGCGACCGGGCGGGATCGGAACTGGTGCAGCTTTATGTGCGTTCACCGAAGACCAAAGTGGAGCGGCCGGACAAGGAACTGCGCGCCTTCGCAAAGCTATCGCTGCAGCCCGGTGAGACCGGCACGGTCACAATGAAGATCCTGCCGCGCGATCTCGCTTATTTCGACGTCGGGGCCGGTGCCTTTCGGGCCGAACCGGGCGACTATCAGCTGGTCGTGGCGGCGAATGCCGCGGATATCAGGTTCGTCATCGATCTGCCGTTACCATTCGATTATGTGCTGCCACCTTCACATTAACGGTAGGCTGGCGAGGCCCTTGTTGTACTTCAACCGGGCCTTGCCGATACCTTGAACCGTAAGTCTTCTCAGAGACGATTGGTTGGTTCGATCTGCGATCAGACCGCGTCGGGCTGGGTGCGGAGATTGGTGACGACGCGCCTGTTTTGCACCTTGCAGGAGCGATCCGTACAGTCGCGAACTTCGCGATCGTTGCCGTAGCCCCTGGCCCACATGCGCTTGGCGTCCACCCCCTTCGAGGTGAGATAGGCCATTGCCGCATCGGCGCGCTTCTGCGACAGCGTCTCCATCTTCGAAGCGGAACCGGAATCGTCGGCAAATCCCTGCAGCTTGAGCAGCCAGGTCGGGTTCCTATTGAGCCAATTGGCCTGATTATCCAGGGTTGCCATGGCGACGGAATCGAGCGCGGCGGAGTCCTGCTTGAAGTAGATCCGCCGGCCGACATTGAGGATAAAATCCTCTTCGCTGCCCGCCGCCACTTTTTCGAAACCGGGCGCGGGATCGTTGGTCTGGCCGGTCATCGGCGCTGCGGTGGGTTCTTCCAGGGAGGCGATTTCTGTGGTGGAGCAGGCCACAAGCCCCAGGAGCATGGCCGCAGCAAGAAGGCGTCTCGTGTATCCGGTCGTGATAGACATCAGGGTGATATTCCTTATTCGACCGGAGTTGTTTGGCTGACCTGAGTGGTGCTTTCAGCCTGGTCGGCGATATGCGGGAGAACCTGTACGGCCGTGCCGATGGGGCAGCGCTGGTAAAGATCGATGGCGTCCTCGTTGAACATGCGGATACAGCCGCTGGAGGCATCCTTGCCGATGCTCCAGGGCTCAAGCGTGCCATGGAAGCGATAGCCGGTGTCGACGCCGTCGCGATGCAGGTACATGGCGCGCGGGCCAAGCGGGTTCTTCGGGGAGCCTCCCGCCACGAATTCCGGCAGTTCTGGATGGCGCTTGCGCATCTCCGGCGGCGGCGTCCAGCGCGGCCAAAGCGATTTGGCATCGATCGTGGCGCGGCCGAACCATTTGAAGCCCTCGCGACCGACGCCGACGCCGTAGCGGATGGCGGTCTTGTTCTCCATAATCACGTAAAGAAAATGGTGCCTTGTATCGACGACGACGGTGCCGATCGGCTCGCTGCTGAAGTATTTGACGACCTGGCGGTGCCACTGTTTGTCGATCTTGGCGAAGTTGGTCCCTCGGAACGTCACGCCATTATCGACGATCGTGCCACCAAAATAGGAAGACGCCGCGGCGAGCGCCGGTTTCCCGACTGCACCGGCGCCAAGTAACGCCAAACCACCAAGCAAAATATCTCTGCGGGTCCCCACCATCGACAATATCCCCCTTAAAGCCACAGCAGTGAAAATCAGTAAAACAGATTTTTCATTTGCGACAACAGAAAATTCTTCCCTTCCCTCAGGGCCGGGGTCGAGTTGCCGGCCTTCTGGATAAATTTTGCTCAAATCGTTACTCATCCAAGATGACGCCACGCCTACAAACCCGCGAACCACTTGCACAAACAGATCGCTGTCAGCGGTCCTGTCGTTTGAGATCATTCATCATTGAGATGGCAAGCCGACAGATGCCCCGGTGCAATTTCCTTTTTCACCGGCACTTCCATATGACAGCGGTCCATCGCGAATGGGCATCTCGGATGGAAGTGACAGCCTTTCGGCGGGTTTATCGGGCTGGGGAGTTCGCCATCGACGGGCTTGAACTGTCGTTTGCCGGGTTCGATGCGCGGCACCTCGGCCAAGAGCGCTTTCGTGTAAGGATGATTGGGCCGCCTGAAAACTTCCTCGACGGGCGCCTCTTCGACGATGCGGCCGAGATACATGATCGCAACGCGGTCGGAAATATGTTCCACGACGCCGAGATCATGGCTGACGAACAAATAGGTCAGGTCGAGCTTGTCACGAAGTTCCATGAACAGGTTGATGACCTGGGCCTGGATGGAAACGTCGAGCGCCGCGACGCTTTCGTCACAGACGAGGAATTTCGGCTGCACGGCAAGCGCGCGCGCAATGTTGACGCGTTGCCGCTGGCCACCGGAAAACTGGTGCGGGTATCGCTTTTTCATGGCCGGGTTGAAACCGGCCAGCATCAAATATCTGTCGACATAGGCGTCGCGTTCCGTCGAGCGGGCAAGCCCATGTGTTCGAGGCGCCTCCCAGATAAGCTCCTCGACGGTCATTCGCGGATTGAGAGCCGCCATCGGGTTCTGGAAGATCATCTGGCTGGCGAGACCGAACTGATGCTGCTCGCCTTTCGACATGGCGCTTCGGTCCATCCCCTTCCAGAGAATGTGGCCCTGGCTCGGCGAGGTGATCCCTGCAATGGCGCGGCCAAGCGTCGACTTTCCGCAGCCGCTTTCGCCGACAAGGCCGACAACCTCTCCAGGCCGGATGCTGAGGCTGACATCATCAAGTGCGTGAACGACAGGCGCCGGTTTGGCCAGCTTGAGCTTGAGCGCGATCTTGGCGGCCAGGTCGGGCTTGGCTCCGAAGCGCTGCGACACGTTCCTCGCTTCGATCAGGGGCATGGCGGTCATCATGCTATCTCTTTCGTTACGGGGTGAATGCAGCGGAAGGAGCGATCACCTTCCGGCATGAGCGCCGGCATGACCAGACAGCCGTCGGTTGCCCGATCACAGCGCGTACGAAAACTGCATCCCTGTGGGAGGCGGTTGATCGCCGGCGTCATGCCGCGGATCTGGCGAAGCGGCTCTCCGCGTCTGTTTTGCGAAGGAACGGAAGCGATCAGGCCGGCAGTGTAGGGATGGTGGGGATCGGTCAGAACCTTGCCCACCGGTCCGGTCTCGACGAGGCGGCCGGCATACATGACAGCGATCTCATCGGCCAATCTTGAGACGATCGCCAGATCGTGGGTGATCCAGATCACCGCCGTATTTCCCCCTTCGGTGAGTTTCTGGAATTCGGAAATGATCTGGCTCTGGATCGTCACATCCAGCGCTGTTGTCGGTTCATCGGCAATGATAAGGTCCGGCTTGTGAAGAAGCGCGATGGCAATCGCCACGCGCTGGCGCATTCCGCCGGAAAACTGATGTGGGTAGGCGGCAAGCCTTTCTTCAGGGCTTGGTATTCCGACCAGCGCCAAAGCATCCCGCGCCCACTGCCTGGCGGCATCCTTTGAGACACGCTCATGTGCCTGGACGGCTTCCACCATCTGCGTCCCGACCGTCAGGACCGGATTGAGCGTCATCATCGGATCCTGGAATACCATGGCGATCCGCTTGCCGCGTAGCTGCCGCATCTCCTCGTCCGAATATTTCGCAATGTCGGCGCCGTCGAAGATGACCCTGCCGCCGGCAACCCGGCCGGGTTTATCGAGAAGCCGCATGATCGAGAAGCCGGTCACCGATTTTCCGGATCCGGATTCTCCCACAAGACCAAGGACCTTGCCGCGCTCCACCGTAAACGACACATCATTGACGGCGCAAAGGCTGGGGCGTCCCCTGCCGTCGCCGAATTCGGTGACGAGATTGCTCACTTGCAGCAACGGGGTCATGACATGTTCCTCGGGTTGAGGACATCGCGTAGCCGGTCGCCGACGAGATTGATCGCCGCAATCGTGACCAGAAGGGCAATGCCTGGGAAGAAACTGATCCAGTAGAGGCCTGTCAGAAGATACTGGTAGCCGGTCGAGATCAGCATGCCGAGCGAGGGTTCGGTCACGGATGCACCGAGACCGAGGAAGGACAAGGTTGCTTCGAGGCTGATCGCCCTGGCGATCTGCATGGTGGCTATGACGATGACCGGCGCAAGACAGTTCGGCAGCAGGTGCCTGAAGAGGATGCGCCATCCGGGCAGGCGCAGCATCCGGGCCGCCTCGATATATTCCTTTTCGCGCTCGACCAGAGCGGTGCCGCGGACCGTGCGGGCATAAGTCGCCCACTCGGCGATAATCAGTGCGATCACGACGTTGGACACACCCTTGCCGAGGATGGCGAGCATCATGAGCGCCATCAAGATGGTGGGAAAAGACAGCTGCAGGTCGACGAGCCGCATCATTGCGGTTTCCGTGCGCCCTCCCATGTAAGCGGCGAACAGCCCGGCAGAGGTTCCGATAATGGCAGCAGCGAAAGCCGACAGAACGCCCACCAGTAACGAGGTGCGCAGGCCATAGAGGATGCCGGACAGGATATCGCGGCCCTGGCTGTCGGTACCGAGGTGATAGACGAGCCCGGTCATGGATTCGGACCCCGGCGGCAGTCGCCCGTCCATGATGTCGAGCTGCATCAAATCATAGGGATTTTGCGGGGAAATCCATGGCGCGAGCAACGCCAGGCAACAGATGATCACCAGCGTGAGGAATGCGATCGCGGCTGCCGGAGAGCTGAAGAAATCCGCGATCCCTTTCGACAGACGACCGGGTTCGGGCGTTGGAGCGCTTGTGTCTTGCGTGTTTGGTTCGGCCATGGGGTCAAGCCTTTCCTTCCAGCCGGACCCGAGGATCCAGAAGGGTATAACAGATATCGATGATGAAATTGAGGACAACGAAGAGCAGCACCATCATCATCAGGTAGGCGACGATGACGGGGCGATCGAGAAGGTTGATGGAGTCGATGATGAGCTTGCCCATGCCCGGCCACGCAAAGATGCTTTCGGTGACGACCGAAAAGGCGATCAGTGAGCCGAACTCGAGACCGATGATGGTCACCACCGGTATCATCAGGTTCTTGAGAACGTGCACCGAAATGATCCGCCGCTCTCGCAATCCCTTGGCGCGGGCAAACTTCACATAGTCCTGGGGAAGAACCTCCTGTACACCGGCGCGGGTCAGCCGAAGAATGAGCGACGTCTTGAACAGAGCCAGGTTGAAGGCCGGCAATAAGAGATGCCGGATGCCGTCTCCGGTCAGAAACGACCATTGTGCACCAAGCAGTTCCCGCGTTGGGCCGCGGCCATTCGTCGGCAACCAGCCGAGCTCGACGGAAAACACCATGATCAGCATGAGGCCGACCCAGAAGGTCGGAAGTGAGAAGCCCAGAATCGAGCCGCTCATGATCAGCTTGGAGGAAATCCGATTGGGGTAGAGCCCTGCATACAGCCCAAGCGGCAAGCCGAAAAGCAGCGCGATGCCGAGAGCCGTGATCGCCAGTTCGAGCGTCGCCGGGAGACGTTCGAGGATCAGACCCAGCGCCGGCCGCCCATAAACGAAGCTGTTGCCGAAGTCCCCATGCAGAAGTCCTTGGAGAAACAGCAGATACTGTTTCCACAGCGGCTGATCCAGACCGTAATGGGCGATAACCAGTGCCCGCTCCGCCTGATTGGCGTCCGGGTTGATGAGGATGTCGACCGGGTTGCCGATCACATTGACGCCGATGAAGACAATGATCGTCATCGCGACAATGACGAACAGCGCCTGTATCAACCGCCTGATAATGGATGTGACCATTGAACTCTCCCTCCAGCGCGCGTCTTCCGAGAGCCGCGAAGGACGCTGTAACACTTTGATCGACGTCGTTGTTTTCACGCATGTCGTTGTCGCAAAACCGCTGCGCACTTTTGCGCGACACGCTTTAGCCGACGGAGATCGCCATCCCGTCGCGCTGCGGATCGGCCGCGCCTTTCGAGATGCCGCCGTCAATCTTGATCGCGTGGACTGCGGCGAACGCGTATGTCTGCGGCGACCGCGCCACCTGGTAGCCCTGCGCCCGCAGCCCGTCTTCGACAGAGTGTCGAATCCGATTGCAGATGTCGATCGTGTTTGACACCCCTACAATCCTTGGCGCCGAGACGGCTTCGAGCACGGACATGTCGAAATCAATCATGTTCATCAGGGATTGCGCAACGGCCGGCGCGATATAGCTGCCGCCTGGCGCTCCCATGACGATGCTGGGCTCGTCGCCCTTGAAGACGATCGTCGGTGCAGCCGAGCTGGGACGCCGCTTGCCGGGTGCGATCGACCCGGGCTTGCCGGGAAGCGGATTAAAGCGGCTCATCGTGCCATTATACATGAAGCCGAGGCCGTCGGTGATCGCGCCCGAGGGGCTGCCGAGGGTGTGGGTCATCGCGACTGCATTGCCGTCCTTATCGATCACCGAGATGTGGGTAGTGTCGCGCTGTGAGCCATCAGGACGCGAAACACTGGCGATCTCGCCCGCCTTGATCGCGCCGGCATGCGCCTTTGCATGCTCTTTCGACAGCAGCTTTTCATAGGGCACGTCGACATAGGCGGGATCGCCCATATGCGCGTCCTTGTCGATCGTCATCCGCTTCATCGCTTCGAACAGGATGCGGACATGTTCGGCGCTGCCATGCTGCAGCGAGCCGACATCGAACTGCTCCATGATATGCAGGAGTTCGAGCATCGAGAAGCCCGAGCCTGGCGGAGGTGAGGTAGCAATGCGGTTGTCGCGGTAGTCGCCCCAAACCGGCTCTACCTTCGATAATTCGTAACGCGCCAGATCCTCCCGATCGATCAAGCCGCCATGTGTCTTGAAATCGTCGGCGATCTGTTCGGCCAGTTCGCCGTGATAGAAAATGTCCGAGTCGCCGCTTCGCGCGATGCGTTCGAGGGTCTCGGCCATGTCCTTGTTGACGAGCAGGTCGCCGACATTCTTGAGCGTGCCGTCGTCGTGGAAATAGGTTTTCCGGCCCGTTGCAGAAAAGCGCAGCTTGGCGAGCGTGTTGGCAAAGCCGTCGTTCGACTGGTCCTTGGCCCAATACCAGTGCATGTGGTTTCGGATCATGAAACCGTTACGGGCAAGGTGGATGGCCGGCTTGATGAGATCGGCCCAATCGAAGGTGCCGTAGTCGCGCAGCGCGGTCTCATAGCCCTTGAGCGAGCCGGGGGTGCAGACGGCAAGGTAGCCGATATCGGAAATATTGCCTTCAAGCACGTAGCCGAAGCCGTCGCGGCTCTGGTGCTTGATCTTGTCGAGCCACATGTCCGGTGCAGCCTTCAACGGCGCGCGCGCATAAAATTCGAGGATCTCGTGCACGCCCTTTTTCGGCATGTAGACATGCATCGAGCCGAAGCCGCCGATGCCGGCCATCTGCGGGTCGACCACCCCTTGGACGAAAGCACAGGCGAGTGCTGCGTCGATGGCATTGCCGCCGCGTTCGAGAACTTCCGCCCCGGCTTCGACTGCCTCCGGCTGAGGCGCTACGATCGTTGCATTTCTCATTTCGCGAGCCGCTCCTCCAGCACCTTTGCCAGGAAGGCCTTGACGTGACCGAGAACCTTCATCCGGTCGTGAGAGACGCCCGGAACACGATCGAATGTCACATCGACACCCGCTTTGCGGAATGAGTTCGCCAGGGCGGCAAGGCGCTCGGGCCGGGTGTTGCCGGCGTCGTTGGCGCCGTCCATATAATATTTGCCGCCCGGCTTGTGGGTGATTTCCCAGGTCTCCAGATCGGCATCGCCGACGATCATATGCACCGGCACCCTGGCGAGATCTTCGGGCCGGAAGGGCTTGCCGAAGCGCGCCTCCAGATCCCGAATGCCGACCCACCAGTCACGCGTCGGATCCAGAAGGGTGACGGAACCAGGTGCGCCGATGGATGCCGCCCAGAGTTTTTCCGGATGCAGGATGGTGAAACGGTGCACGAAATGCCCGCCGCCGGAGAAGCCGAACATGGCGAATTTGGACCAGTCCTGGCGGTATTTGTCGGCCATCTCCGCGACCATGGCGAGGACGACCTGGTCGTAACGGATGTCGCCTTCCTCAAGGAACTTGTAGCCGGAACGCGCACCATCGCCGAGAACGCCAACCGGGAAGATTGGGCAAAGGATGGCGCAGTCGTTGTAGAGCCCGAATTCGGCAAAACCGTCGCGGAAGTCGATGGCCGACGTGCGCCCGGTGCCGTGGACCGCGACCAGGAGGTCGAGCTCGCGGCCATCTGCCGCCGTCGGTGGCACATAAAGCACCATATGGAGGCGGGGATCGGCCTGAGAGGCGAAGATGGCCGTCTGGCCATAGTCATAGATGGCCTTCGCCCGGGCGACGGCTTCGCCCGTTCCAAGTTCCTGCATGAATGTCTCCTGGAAGATGAAGAAAGGGACGGCTCTGGTGCGGCCCCATGCTGCTGTTTTAAAACCGCGTCGCATCGAATGGATCGATGCGACGCACTTCAAATCTTAATTTGTCTCAAAACCGCTGCACGCTTTTGGACGACATGCATCAGTCCGCCGGCTTCACGTCGTAAGCGAGCGTATATTTGTCGCCGCGCGGAGTGTAGGACACGGTCTTCTTGGCACCCAGCACGACATTTTCGTAATGCATCGGTAGGAGCCAGAGGTTGTTGAAGGTCTCAATCGACAGCTCCTGGAGAAGGGGCGCGCGTGCAGCTTCATCGAGCGTCGAACTCGCCTTGGCCAGCACCTCGTCGATCTGCGGATCGGACACGCCGCCGCCATTATATCTGCCGGTCCCCTTTTTCTCGTCGCGCGTGGCGACCAGCGCAACAGTCGGATTGGTGGTTTCGCCGGTGTTGACACCCCAGGAGCCGAAATAGGTGCTGTAGGCGCCTTTCGAATAGGCTTCCGAATACATCGACCAGGGCAGGACCTCGACTTTCGATTTGATGCCGATGCGCGTGAACATCTGGCCGACCGCCTGCAGAACTTCGGCATCCTTGACGTAACGGCCAGAGGGACCATGCAGGGTCAGGCTGAAGCCATCCGGATAACCGGCCTCGGCCAGAAGCGCCTTGGCGGCGGCAGGATCATAGCCCACCTTCTCGACTTTTTCGGAATAGCCGGCATAGCCTTGGTCGACGAATTGGTCGGCCACCGTGCCGTTCTTCTGCATGACGCGGTCGACGATTGCCGGCCGGTTGATCGACATCAGCATTGCGCGACGCACCTGCTCATCCTTGAGCGGGTTCTTGTCGAGATCGGAGCCATCCGCAGCCTTCACGAAAGGTGAAACATCGCGGCTGACATCGAGGCCAAGATAAACGAAGCGGGAAGACAGGCCGTTGATGACTTGCAGATTATCGCTCGCTTCCACGCGTGCCATTCCATCGGCAGGAAGGGTTTCGACAATGTCGATCTCGTTGGAGAGAAGCGATGCCAGACGGGCGCCATCGTCGGGCAGGAAGCGGAGCGTGACGTTCGACCAGTGCGAGGGGCCAGCGAAATAGCTGTCATTGCGCTTCAAGGTCAGGTTGCTGCCTGGCGAATAGGAGACGAAGGAATATGCCCCGGTTCCGATTGCACACTTGCCGTTGTCGAAATCCTGGACTGGCGCCTCCTTGCAATCGGCGCTGATAATGCGAATTCGGCTGACGGAATTCAGCAGGATCGGATCCGGAACCTTCGTCTCGACGACGATGGTATAGGGATCCGTGGCCGTGACGTTCACAATATTGCGTGTGTAGGAAGCAAAGCTCTGGCTGGGCTTGTCGCGGGCACGCAGAAGCGAAGCGATGACGTCATCGGCGTTGAACTCGCTGCCGTCATGGAATTTCACGCCCTTTCGCAGCTTGAATTCCCAGTGGGTAGGGTCGACGACCTTCCATTCGGTGGCGAGTTCCGGCGCATTTGCCGACGTTCCGGTGAGGTTTATGAGGCTGTCCCAGATATGGCGCGAGGTCGCATTGTTGGGCGCCGAACTGTCTTCATGGGGGTCGAGCGTCGTCGGCGTCGTCGACATCCCGATCGTCAGCGGGGTTTCCTGTGCGACGACCATTGCAGGAATAGCAATCGTGCCGAACAGCCCGATAGCTGCTCGCGTCAATGTTTTTACGGCCATTTCTTCAATCCCGGTTTAGCGTTTTTAGGCCGACCTTGCTTGGTCGGTACGAGCAGGTTCCCGTCCACTCTCGACACAAATTGGTAAGGGCCCCTCAAGGGGGTTGTCAAACGGAAAACAAGCGCGTTACGATAGGTGTAACTTCAAACTATGCCATGCCTTCAACCTCTGTCGCGGAAAAAATTCTGGTCCCATGGACAAAAGACAACCGTCAAAAAGCGATATCGTGCAGTCTGTTGATGTCTGCATCGACGTCTTGCTAAATGTCGCCAAAAACCCGGATATCAGATTGACTGAGGTGGCGCAGAACCTCGGGGAAACCAAGCCGAGAATTTTACGCATGTTACGCACACTGGAACGGCGCGGCCTGGTGCGGAAGAGCGATACAGGCACTTACCGGCTGGGGACGACTGCGATCATTCTCGGGACTGCCGCCTCGACACAGGTTGATCTGGTGCGAATAGCCAATCCTGTTCTTGAAGAAGTTGGCCAGAAGGCGAACGAAACGACCCAGCTCAGGATCATCGACAATGGCGAATCCCTGTGCATTGCAAAGTTCGAACCGATGCGCGACTTGCGGGTACAGGCGATGATCGGTCGAAGACGACCGCTCACGGCCGGCTCGTACAAGGTGCTTCTCGCCTATCTCCACCCCCAGGTGCAGTTGCAAATGATCCCCGAGACTTTGCCGCGGCTGACCAAGCGCACCATCACGGATCGCAGCAAGTTGGTTGCTGAATTGGATAAAATCCGCCGCCAGGGATTTTGTGTGAGTTACGGTGAAGTCAGCGAGCAACTCGTCTCCGTCTCAGTGCCGGTTCTGGCATTCGACGGATCCGTGATCGCCGCGGTGAATGTCGGCGCCCCCGCCTTTCGCACGCAAAAAAGCGACGTCGACCGCTTCATCGTTCTGCTGAAGGAGGCCTCCAGCAAGATATCGGCCCGGCTGGGATGGTAGAGCTTTTCGTTCTGCGCCATATCGGAAAGCCCCTTCTTTAAGCAAATTCAGGGGAAAAGATCGGGGAGTTCGGAGCGTGCGATGCGTCGCAACCTGACCGCTTCTGCCGAGTCTATCGATTGATAAGGAGAGCGTAAGCGGGTGCCCACCGGTCCCCAATTGCCGATGGCACACAAAAGCTTGTCGAGAGCGGCGTTCGAATAGCCGAAATCCTGGCGAAAGGGGACGATATGCGCGTCCATAAACATGCAGATGTGTCGTTCCAGTTCGAGTGCGGCGTCGAGATCGCTTCGCATCGAGAGTGTCCAGGTCTGAGCACCGCGGGGACTAAGGCAGGCCACATTGGAAAAGGAGCCTGCTGCGACGCCTTGCTTGATGCCGGTTGCGAGATGATGGCCGGGGACGAAGAGCGAAAGCCCGGACAGATGCCGGCGTGTTTCGGCATACCAGGAAGCGTCGCCGTCGGCGAGCTTGATGCCGGTTACCTCCGGCACTGCCGCGCAGACCATGCCCAACTCCTTTGGCGCCAGCACCCGTTTTGCATGCGGCGGATTGTAGAGGATGAGCGGAATTCCGTCGGCGACGACGGCCGCCCGTTTCAAAAAGTCGACTGCTTCGACATCGCTGATCGGCCACCAGTCCGGCAATATGACCTGAATGGCGCGGGGATCGAGCCCGGCGGCGCGGCGGACGCGATTGAGCATGATCCGCGGGTCGGGCTGGCAGGCGCCGATCACGAATGGCATGGAGGAAGCCTTGCAGCGTTCGGCCAGCATCGCCTGGATGCTGTCGAATTCCTCCTCCGTCTGATTGTGGAATTCCCCTGCCGTGCCGTTCGAATAGATACCGTCGACACCGGCATCGATGAGGATGTCGATCTCTTCGCCGAGCTTGTCGAATTCGATGCTGTCATCGGCTGCGATCGGCAAAAGCAGGCTCGCCCAGTTTCCGCCGATGGCGGGATGTGGCGTCTTCGCGTTCATCTGTTTTCTCCGGTAGATGGCGGATCAGTCGAGGTCGTCGCGAATGCAGGCCTTGACGTGGCCGGGCGCGATTTCCCGCAATTGCGGGACGACGCCGGCGCAGGCATCGAGCGCGCTCGGACAGCGCGTGCGAAAAACGCATCCGCTCGGCGGATTGGCCGGGCTTGGAATATCGCCTTTCAGGATCTGTCTGTTCCGGCGGGCATCCGGATCGGGCGACGGAATCGCCGAGAGCAGCGCGCGCGTATAGGGATGCTGCGGCCTCGCATAGAGATCGGCGCTTGGCGCAATTTCCATGATACGGCCGAGATAGAGCACGATCACCCGGTCGCAGATATATTCGACGACGGCAAGATCATGCGAGATGAACAGCATGGTAAGGCCAAGCCGCTGCTGCAGTTCGCGCAGCAGATTGATCACCTGCGCCTGGATCGACACGTCGAGCGCCGAGACCGGCTCGTCGGCGACGATGAATTCGGGCGATAAGGTCAATGCCCGGGCGATGCCGATGCGCTGGCGCTGGCCACCGGAAAATTCATGCGCGTACCGATTGATCGCCTCAGTGGGCAGATCGACCTGGGCCAAGGCCGACAGCGCCCGTTCCAACCTGTCGTGAGAGGTGCCGATCCCCTGGATCTTCAGGCCCTCGGTCAGGATTTCGCCGATCGTCATGCGCGGCGACAGGCTGGCGAAGGGATCCTGGAAAATATACTGCATACGCGGCCGTTGCCGTCTGAGCGCCGAGGCGGAAAGTGCTGTGAGTTCATTCCCGTCGAAGCGGACGCTGCCTGACGAAGGTTCGACGAGCCGAAGGACGGAGCGCCCGATCGTGGTCTTTCCGCTGCCGGATTCGCCGACGAGCCCGACGACTTCCCCCTTGCCGATATCGAAGGAGATGCCCTCAAGAATGTTCAGCCGCGTACCGCGGGAAGTATAATGTTTCGAGAGGTCGCGGACGGATAGCAGCGGTGCGCTCATCTAGATCTCCTGCCATCTGATGCAGCGGCTGCGGTGCTGCGGATTGACCTGTTCAAGCACGGGAACCGCGGCGCTACAGGCATCGATCGCGAATTTGCAGCGCGGCGAAAAGGCACAGCCGCTCGGCATGTTCATCAGGCTCGGGACCATGCCGGGAATGGCGGCGAGCTTGTCGCCGGCCTGCTTCATCCGCGCCGCGTCACCCAGGCGCGGCATGGAGGCGAGAAGGCCCATCGTATAGGGATGCTTCGGATTGCGGAAAACCTCGCCGACCGGTCCCTCTTCGACGATCCGGCCGGCATACATCACCGCGACGCGATGGGCGATTTCGGCGACCACGCCAAGATTGTGGGTGACGAAGAGCATGGCCATGCCGCGCTCGCGCTGCAGCCTGAGAAGCAGATCGAGAATCTGCGCCTGGATCGTCACGTCGAGCGCCGTGGTCGGCTCGTCGGCGATCAGCAGCGCCGGATCGCAGGCGAGCGCCATGGCGATCGTGGCACGCTGGCGCATGCCGCCCGACAATTCGTGCGGATATTGGCCGGCACGGCGCCGGGCGTCCGGTATACCGACGCTTTCAAGCAAGGCGACGGCTGCGTCCATCGCCGCCTTGCGGCCCGCCCCGCGATGGATGCGGATCGGTTCGGCGATCTGGTCGCCGATGGTGAAAACGGGATTGAGGCTCGACATCGGCTCCTGGAACACCATGCCGATGTCGTCGCCCCTGATCCCGCGCATGCTCCTTTCATCAAGGGAAACAAGGTCCCGGACCGCGCCGGACCGCGTGGTCAGGCGGATGCTGCCTGCGGCGATCACACCGATGTTGCGGGTGAGCAGCCGCATGACCGACAGGCTGGTGACCGACTTGCCGGAGCCGGATTCGCCGACGAGCGCCAGCGTCTCGCCGGCGGCAACCGTCAGGTCGATATCGTTGACCGCGGTGATCTCGCCGCCGCGCATGCGGAAGATCGTTCGCAATCCCCTGATATCGAGTACCGGTCCGGCGGTCTGTTCCATCGGCTTGCTCAGTTCAGCAGGCCGGTTGCACGCAGGATCTCGTCGATCCGTGCCGTTTCCGCATCGTTGAGCGAGGCACGCGGTCGCGGCATGACGGCGCTGTCGATGATGCCGAGGCTCTGCATGGCGGCCTTGAAGGCGCCGATACCCGATGCACCTCCACTGACACGGCCCTGCGCGACCCAGACGATTTCGAAGAGCCGGCAGAGGCGCTCCTGCTCCTTCTTTGCTGCGACCCAATCGCCGCGCTGCGCGGCATCCCAAAGGCGCACATAACCGTGCGGATCGACATTGGCGATACCGGGAACAACGCCGTCGGCCCCCATCAATAGCGCTGTGTCGACGACGATCTCGGAACCGGTCATCAGGAAGACGTCCTTGTGTTCGGCAAGGTCGAGGAGCGCATAGCGGAAGTTGCCGTCGTCGCCGCTGGAATCCTTGAGGCCGATAATGGCGCCTTCCCTGGCAAGCGTGACGACGGTCTGGCGCTGCAGCTTGACGTGAACGCAGACAGGAATGTCGTAGGCGATCAACGGTACATCCACCGCGTCTCTCACATAACGGAAATGGTCGAGGATCTCGGACTGGCTGGTGACAGTGTAAAATGGTGCGGTTACCACCACTGCGTCGGCGCCGGCGGCCTTTGCGACCTTCGAATGAGCGATGACCCGATCCGTGGCCGGATCGATGACGCCGACGATCAGCGGCACGCGGCCATTCACCACCTTGGCGGAATGCTCAATGATTTCGCGGCGGGTCTTTTCGTCATGGAAGATCACTTCGCTCGTCGAGCCGAGCACGAATACGCCGTGGCAGCCGGCATCGATCAGATGTTCCAGCACGCGGGTATAGGAGGGGTAGTCGACGGTGAGATCCGGATTGAGCGGTGTTACGACGGGGGGGACGACACCCTTGAATTTGGTCATTTTCGCTTCTTTCGATTGTCAGTTCAGTTCGGCACGCGGGTCGAAGGCATCTCTGAGGCCATCGCCGATGAAATTGATTGCAAGCACGGCAAGGATCAGCGCGCCGCCGGGGAAGAGCCATTGCCACGGATATTGTTCGAGTACGGCCGTCGAGCGCGCCGCATTCAGCATGTTGCCCCAGCTGGCCGCCGGCGGCGCGATACCGAGGCCGAGGAAGGACAGGCCCGCCTCGAGCAGGATGGCATTGGCAATCTGCAGCGTTGCGTAGACCACGAGGATATCGATCGAGTTCGGCAGACCGTGGCGGAAGAGCAGATGCCCGATACCGGCGCCCATGCCGCGGGCGGCCATGACGAAGTCGCGCTCACGCAATTCCAGCAGCCGGGAGCGGATCATGCGGGCAAGCAGCGGCCAGGAGAGCAGCGAGATGACGAGCACGGTCGGCCAGATGCCGGTGCCGGCAATCGAGGCGAGCACAAGCAGGAAGATGACAGGCGGCAGGGTCATCACCAGATCGACAAAGCGCATCGAGACCGCGTCCGTCCAACGTCCCGCAAGCGCCGATATGGCTCCGAACAGAAAGCCGATGACCGCGGAAAGGGCGGTCGACGCGACGGCAACCAGCAGAGAAATCCTGCCGCCTTCGAGTACGCGCGCAAAGACATCGCGGCCGACGCCGTCGGTTCCGAACCAGTGGGTTGCCGTCGGGCCGCTGTTCATCGCCAGAAGATCGATATCGTTCGGCTGGAAAGCCCACCATAAAGGATAGGAGAGGATCAGCAGCAGCATCGGAATGGCAATGCAAACGCCGGCAACGGCCGCGCTGTTGAGCAGAAAACGGCTGGAGGCGCGGGCAAGTGGCCCCGGGCTGCGGCGTTGGGGGGAGCGTGCCAGCATGGTCAGCCCACCTTGATGCGCGGGTCGACAACCGCATAGGTGATGTCGGTCAGAAGATTGACGACGATAACGCAAGCGCCGATGACGAGCGTCGCTCCCATGATGACGGGGTAGTCGCGGGTCTGCACGGCATCGACGAGCAAAAGCCCCATGCCCGGCCAGTTGAAGACGCTCTCGATGAAGATGGCGCCGCCGATCGCAAGCCCGATGGTTGAGCCGATCAGGGTGACGATCGGAAGAAGCGCATTGCGCAACGCATGTTTAGCGATGACCCAGAACTCGAGAACGCCCTTGGCGCGGGCCGTGCGCACGTAATCCTGGTTCAGAACTTCGAGCAGCGAAGCGCGCATGTAACGCATGATCAATGCGGTTTGCGCGACGGACAGGAGGGCGGCCGGCAGGATCAGATGGTGAAGGAGATCACCGACCGAGAACTCCTCGCCGGGCGTCAGCATGCCACCCGACGGCATCCAGTGCAGGCGGACCGAGAAAATATAAAGGCCGATCAGTGCGCTGAGGAATGCCGGGCTCGAAATGCCGGCAAGCGCAACCACCGACAAGGAGAGATCGGCGAACGAATTGCGGCGGACGGCGCCGATCACCCCGCAGGCGATGCCGAGGACGATGGCGACGGCAAGTGCGGTGCCCATCAACAGCACCGTAGGTCCGATCCGCGACAGCACCAGGCTGAGTACTGGCTGGTCGAGGCGCTTGATCGAATAGCCAAGATTGCCGGTCAACGCCTGCTGCAGCCAACCCAGATACTGGACGGGCAAGGGCTGGTCGAGTCCGAGGTTTCTGCGCAGATCGGCAAGATCTGACGGCGACATCGGCAGGTTCGGATCGATATAGGCATCGATCGGATCGCCGGGTGTCAGGCGCAGCAGCAGGAAGATCAGCATGCTCAGGGCAACGAGCATGCCTACCCCTATGATCAGGCGTCTAAGACTGTATCGAAGCATCGTCAATCCGTATTGTCAGGCCGTCCTATCAGGGTGGCCGAAGCCACCCAGGCTTGCGGAAACGCCTATTCGGCGATCGACCATTTCTGCGGGGCGGCCTGGTAAGGGCCACCACCCGGCGCCGGCGTCCAGACAAAATCCTTCACCTTTGTCGAGACGATGCCGTAGCGGTTTGCCACCCAAAGCGTCGCCCAGGGCAGGTTCGTGTTCATCACCTTGCAGACGTCCTGATAGGCCGCATCCCGCTTGGCACTGTCGGGCTCGGCAAGGGCGCTGTCGAGTGCCTTGGTGAGGTCGGGCATGCGAACTCTGGCGACGTTCGGTCCGGCCGGAGGGATCTGCTTCTCGTTGATGCCGACATTGATGCTTCCGGCATCCGGCCCGTTCTGTAGCCCGGCGTAAACCATCTGGAACTGGGCAATATCCGGCGTCGCATTGAGCACCATGCTGTTATAGGTCGGCGCATCGACGGCGCGCGGAACGATGTTGATGCCGACCTGCGCAAGCATCGCCTGGACGGCGGCAAGCACGTTGGTGGCCAGCGGCGTGCTGTAATAGGTCAGAAGCGTGATCGGCTTGGCGCCGTTGATCTGGTCCCAGCCGGCGTCCTTCAGCAACTTCTTGGCCTTCTCGGGATCATAGGCATAGGTGTCGATGCCCTGGGGTATCAGCTGTTCGGCGACATAGGCGCAGTTGGCTGGCTTGGCCGCGCCGCCATAGAGGCTCTGAATGATGGCATCGCGATTGATCGCATACATCACCGCCTGGCGGACGCGAACATCCTTCCAGATCGGGGAATCGTGATTGAAGCCCAGATAGTTGACGACGAAAGAGTTGCCTTCGATGACCTTGAAGTCCTTGTTGTCCTTGAAGGTCGGCACGTCGTTGGAATCGACATAGGTGAACTGGATCTCGCCGGATCTCAGCGCCGCAATCGCTGCGGCGGGGCTGGCGAAATAGCGGTTGATGACGCGTTCCAGTGCCGGTTTGCCACCGCGATAATCGGTGTTTGCAGCAAGCTCGACATACTGATCCGAGACGTATTTGGTGAATTTGAACGGCCCGGTGCCGATCGGAGCGGTGGACCACCAAGTGTTCTTTGCCAGCTGGTCGGCCGGTATCGAAGCGAGCGCATGCTCGGGCAGCATCATCACCTTGGTCATCGTGTCGAGAAAACTGCTGCTGGGTGCGCTGAGTTTGATGACGACCGTGTGATCGTCCGGCGTCTCGACGGACGATATGCCCTTCAGCCGGGCAGCGAGCACCGAGCCGGTCTTCGCGTCCATCGCAAGGCCGATGGTGAATTTCGCATCCTTGGCGGTGAAGGGCTTGCCATCATGCCATTTGGCGTCCGCCAGCTTGAACGTGTAGGTCGTCTGATCCGGGCTGACCTCGTAGGAGCTTGCCAGTGCGCCGACGACCTTCTGCAACTTCTCGTCATAGGTGATCAGCGGTTCGTAGTAGATGCTGAGCCAGGTGAAACCGGCGGTCGCCGCAAGCGGGTTGAAGTTGCCCTGAAAGCCGCCCGGGCCGACATCGAAGCCGCCGGACAGCGTGGCTGCCTGAGCCTCGGCTGCAGTGCCTGAAACGACAAGAGCCGGAACGGCAGCCGTCGACAGCAGGGCGCCGAGGGCGATAACGGATAATCTAGACAGTCTTTTCATGTGTTCCTCCCACGTTTGAACTTGTCTTGTTGTTGGCAATCACCCGGGCAATACCCTCGTAATGACGATCCAGGCGTCGGCGTGCCTCCTCCAGATCCTTTGCCTCGATCGCATCGACGATCGCGGCATGATCGCGCCACGTCGCCATCGGATCGAGATTTTCAAGGTTGACGAAATCCGACGCCTTGTAGAAGGCGAGCCAGAAGACGTCGATCAGCCGTACGAGCGTTTCATTGTCCTGGCAGCGAAACAGCAGCCGGTGGAACAGCTGGTCGTCTGCCGCAAAGGTTTCGCCGCGCTCGGCATGGGCGCGCATTCGACCGACGGTGGCGCGCAGTTCGGCGATGTCCTCCTCGCCGATTACATCGATCGTTTTGCCGATCAATCCCACTTCCAGCGTACGCCTGATTTCAAGCACCTCCTCGATCTGCCGCAGGGCGCCGCCGAGGCCGTAAGCGAGGTTGTCGAGAAGCGGTTCGAAGGAAAATGCCTTCACGAAGATGCCGACGCCGCGCCGCGTGTCCAGCACGCCGAGCGATTCCAAGGCCTTGATGCCTTCTCTCAGCGAATTGCGGCTGACGCCGAGCTGGGTGGCAAGCTCTCCTTCCGCCGGAAGCAGGGTTCCGGGCGCAAGGCCGTTGTCATCGATATAGGCGCGCAGACTTTCCTGAACGGAGACATGCAGCAGCGGCGCGCGCGTCAGCGGCTTCATCGATTTCAATGTCATGCCGGTCACTTTCTCGCATCGCCAATAAGATGCTTGTTGCATATATACTTGTAGGATATCTGTCAAATGGTTAGGCTGATGGGCCCATCTAGCAACGTCGTTGCAGCCACATCGCCCGCGAAAAACAGCGTCCCGGCGAGAGCCCTCCCCACTTCGATGTCGCGGCTATGCAGTTGAAACGCAAGGTAGGGCGCCTGCTGAGCCTCGGTGACGCGTGCAACCTACTCGGGAGTGTGGAGGCAGTGGATTTCATCGGTAAAAGATGACTAAAATAATCACCTTATGTTGACAAGGCTTGTACCGCTCCATAGGTTCCGCCCGCATCCGTGAGGAAGGGACCAAGAATGGCGCGTGTTTTTTTGAATGTTTCTAATGTTGTATCGGGAATTTACAGGAAAAGCCTGTTTGCCACGACAGCTTTGGTCGTGATCGGCATTGCAGCATCGCCGGCGATCACATCCTGAAGCGACAGCGACCGTCACAAGCCCGTCGGTGTTGGCGAGGCTGAATTGCGGCGTATCACGATCCTCGAGCCTTAGGAAGTGTGGACTCTTGGGATTCCCAAGGCTTAGCAAATCAGATTCAAGACTGTCTTTTGGAGGCAGTCATGGGTGTTTTGGATCGTCTGATCCTTCGGGATGAGCAGTGGGAGCGGATATCGCGTCACATCATTGGTGACGAGCGCACGCGCGGTCGTCCGGCCGCGACAACCGCATGTTTGTGGAAGCGGTGCTTTGGATTGTCCGTACCGGCTCACCCTGGCGTGACCTGCCGGAAGTATTCGGCGAGTGGAACAGTGTCTTCCGCCGTTTCAGCCGCTGGAGCCGGAAGGGCATCTGGTGGCGCATGTTCGCCGCGATGTCGGACGATCCGGACTTCGAATACCTGATCGTCGATTCCATCATCATCCGCGCCCATCAGCACGCTGCCGGCGCAAAAAAAGGGCTGAAGATCAGGCCCTTGGCCGTTCTCGCGGCGGCCTGAGCGCCAAGATCCACATGGCTGTGCGTGGTCTCGGCTGCCCGGTCCGCTTCACACTTACCGCAGGCCAGAAGGGCGACGCGCCGCAAGCCGAAGCCCTGATCGAGGGCCTATCCGCCGACATCGTCATGGCCGACACCGCTTACGACAGCGATCGCCTGCGCAATGCCATCGCCGATAAAGGCGCTGTGGCGGTGATCCCCAACAATCCTTCCCGTGCGCAAAAATACCCGCTGGACAAGCATCTCTATGCCCAGCGTCACCTCATCGAATGCTGCTTCTCAAGACTCAAGCAGTTCCGCAGGGTCGCTACGCGCTTCGAAAAAACCGCCGAAAACTACCTCGCAGTCGTCATTATCGCGGCTATCGTCCTATGGATCAGATAACTGTCCGCAATTCCTAGTCTGCCGTACTTGTCCGGAGACAATACGACATTGCCTAGCACTGTCCCGATAGACCCGCTCAACAGCCGCCGCAAGAGATAGCGGCCGGCAATGAACGAGGCTCGGTCTCCTTCAAATCGGTAGGTCGTCGCCCGATCCCGTTCGGCCTGTGAAAGCGACTGCTCCCAGCGGTTCCAGTCGTGTTCCTTCTTGGGATATCGCCAGAGCGCAATTTCGATGGCGGCGGGTTGATTTTCTGACTGTTGCATAGATCCAGTATGTCTGCTCAGGACCGCGCGGCAAGCACGCAGTCCGCCAATCGTTCATCAGCCGGCGCTGGCCCGATCGGCCGAGCGTTATTTTTCGGAGATTGAGATCCGATTTTCGCTCGTTATGGCTGCTTTATTGCTGGAGTTTCCAGTAACTTAGGGTCGTTGTGCGTTTAAATAATCGCGGAAGTTTCGGCCGGCGCAGAAGATTTCTGGAAACCGCACGGATCCGTTGTTTAGTTAATACTAAATTTTTGAATCTGGTGCGAGATTTTGCATTAACCGGCAAGCCGGTCGCACCAGTTATCTTCGAGGAGACCCGCATGAAGCGCCCCAGTATCAAGCAAGCCCTGATCGTGAAGCTGTCGATCATCAGCCTGTTCATGGTTGGCCTGTCCTATGTCTCGCTGAGCACGATTTCGACACTCCGTGCCAATACCGAGCAGATTGGGACGTTCTGGATGCAGCGGCTCGTGACCGCTCGCGAAATCAAGGACAACTTCCTCGAGCTGAAACTGGTCTACGCTCAATACCTTCTGGAGGATACAGCGGAGGAGCAGACCGTCGCACGGCAAAAAATCGATGCCGCCGGCGCCGCGGTCGAGAAGGTCGTCACCGAATACGAAAAGGGCGTCCGAACCGAGCGAGGGCGCGAACTGATCAATCAGCTCAAGCCTGAAGTGAGCAAATATCGCGAATTGGCAGAGCAAATGATCGCACTTGAGAACAGCGGGAAGGAGCCTGACGCAGTCCGTTTCTTCAAGGAAAATATGGAACCTCAATCCGAGCTGGTGGACAAGGCTGTGGGCGATCTGGTCGCTTTTATTCTCAACCAGGCTGAAGGGTTTGTGGCCGCCAGCGATGGTTCAGCGACGTCCGCTTTCATGTTGACGTCCGCAATCGCAGCGCTGGCCGTACTGATCGCCATGGCTGGCATGGTGTTTGCGATATTCGGCATCGCCAATCCGATCCGAAGCATCGCCTCCGCCATGAGGCGTCTGTCGGACGGTGACCTTGATAGCGACATACCCGGTGCCGGCCGCGCCGACGAAGTTGGCGAAATGGCCGGTGCCGTCGAAGTCTTCCGCCAGAATGCTCTTAATGTCGTCAGGTTGGAAACGGAAGCGGCTGCATCCCGCAGCGAGAGCGAAGCAGTGCGCGCGGCAGCCCAGCAGCGCGCCGAACGCGAGGCGGAACAATTGCGCTTCGCAACGACAACATTGGGCGGAGGCCTCCGGCGGCTTGCAGCAGGCGACATATCTTTCCAGCTTTCGGAACAATTTGCATCCGAATACGAAAGCTTGCGCGAAGACTTCAACGCCTCGCTCCGGCAATTGGGGGCGACGATCGGAGCCGTGCTGCAGACGGTGCACAGCATAGACAACGGCACTGGTGAGATTGCCTCTGCCGCGCAGGACCTTTCCAAGCGTACCGAACAGCAAGCTGCCTCTCTCGAGGAGACGGCTGCAGCTTTGGACGAGATCACCTCGAATGTGTCGATGGCGTCCAAACGTACCGACGAGGCACGCAATGTGGCCCTGGAAGCCGATATCAGCGCGCAGCGGTCGGCAGCTGTCGTGTCGGAGGCGGAGCAGGCCATGCGACGCATCGAGGACAGTTCGGAGCAGATTTCGAACATCATTGGTGCAATCGATGAAATCGCCTTCCAGACCAACCTCCTGGCGCTGAACGCCGGCGTTGAGGCCGCCCGTGCGGGTGAGGCCGGCAAAGGTTTTGCAGTGGTCGCACAGGAAGTCCGTGAGCTTGCCCAGCGCGCAGCGCAAGCAGCCAAGGAAATCAAGGGCTTTATTCAAAAGTCGTCAACCGACGTGAAAAATGGCGTGAAACTGGTTCTCGAAACCGGTACGTCGCTCAAGTCGATCGGTGAATACGTCGTACAGATCAACCAACTCATGGATGCGATTGCCACATCGGCGCGCGAGCAGTCGACTGGCCTTGCCGAGATCAATACAGCCGTCAATCATATGGACCAGGCGACCCAGCAAAATGCCGCCATGGTCGAGCAGTCGACGGCTGCTGCCGCCTCTTTGTCCTCCGAGGCAGGCCGTCTGCGGGATCTGGTCAGTCAATTTCAATTGGACGGCGACAAAAACGCGGCGGGCGTGGAGCGCAGCAGCCGGGCCTTCGAAGGCAACATGCCAATCCGGTTGGTCACTCCGCGACGCGTGACGCAAAGATGAAGCGCGATGACGTCAGATTGTTCGCCTCAGAGGTGGAGCGACGTGCTGAGATGGTCAGGTCGGCCGTTTTCCGGACCCGTATTGGCCCGCCTCGGAGCAAGTGATCGGGCCAATCAGTCGGCGAATGAGACAACGCCGATCTAAGCGTCATGAAGGTGTTGTCCGCGCGTGAGATGACCACCGCCTTGAAGGCATGAATCGGGATAATGTCAGGAGACCGAATGCCGGCGTCGCCGGTGGAATATCCTGCTCCGCAGAGTTTCGTTGCTGCGCTTGGGCAAGCATTCGATAGCGAGACTGGCAGGACGATAGTGGAGCCTTTCGGAATTGTCTGGGGCAACGCTGTCGCCCTCGATAAAGGATTGGATACCTACGACATTTCCGCGCCCCGACTGGGTATACACCTTACTTTCAAGCATTCGGGCGTGGTCTTCGACCATGAATTCCAGGATGACGGCAAAGGTCCGTTCCTGTTGACGCACTGCGCCTTCTGGGGGGATGAGGATGAGTACGAAAGCTATAAGGGTCCGATCTGGAAGGACTTGAGCTTCTCCAGCACACTGGCCGATGCGGAGGAGAAATTGGGGACGCCAACGAGAGTCGGCCGCCTTGGTATCCATTTCTGGGAATTGCCTGATTTCAGATTGACCATGCAATGGAAGAGCCGGGAAAGCATTCGGGTGATTTCGTATTGGATGAAGCAATAGATCATGTGTCGTTCGCGCATCGCTGATCTCCAGCCGGGAAGGATCTACCAGCGCAGCAGGCGAGGGCCGGTGAAAGCGCCGAGCGCGCCGGTGAGCAGGATGCCGAGGGAATACCAGATCAGCACGAAGGGCATGCCGTTTTCGGTGCAGAACCAGGAATAGACCCAGGCGCCCGCTGCTCCCGCGGCGATACCGGCGACGAAGCCCGTCAGCCGCAGATCCGAGGGTGCCGTACGGCGCAGTGCCCAGACGGCGCCGGCATAAATAGGTATCGCGAAGCCAAGGATCAGCAGCGGGCAATGGAGCGCCGAGGAGCCAAGGATCAGCACCGGGTAAGTCTCGGTCGGAGCCATGATGAGTTGGACGGCTGCCACCGCTGCCATGGCGGCGAAGGTCACGGCAAGCCAACCGAAAAAGCGGCCCTCGGAACCGTCGGGTCGGGAGAGCCGATAGACGGCGAGGAAGGCCGCTACCGCAATCAGCGCATTATAGGCCGATTTGATCCAGAAGACCGGCAGCATCAGCACGTCAGGCATATCGACCCGCGGACCGAGAATGGTCAGCATCAGCACCAGGGAGAGCCCGAGGGCCGGCAATATGCCGAGCGCAAAGTGCTGCCACAGTGAATTGCGCGGCACCGGCGTCAGGTCCCTTGCCAGGCTTTCGATGATGTCGTCCGTCTTTGTCACGATGCGCCTCGCAATCTCTCTCCGAGCGCCTTGAGCGCCCGGTGGATGCCGACCTTGACCGCCGATTCAGACTGGCCGGTGCGGTTTGCGGTGTCGGCAACCGACTGGCCCTCCAATTTCACCAGCCGGATCAGCTCCTGTTGTCTCAATGGCAAGCCGTCGAGCAACCGCTCGACGTCCATGCGGGCCGTCAAGCTATCCTCGCTGAAGTCGCTTTCGATTTCCTCGCCAAGCTCGGTCTCTGCCAGCCTGCGTCCGCCGCGGCCGCGATGATGGTCGATCAGCTTGTAGCGGGCGATCGAGAAGAACCAGGCCGTGAACGGTCTTCTTCGGTCATAGGTGGATCGGCGAGAATGCAGTGCCAGCAATGTCTCCTGGACCAGGTCTTCCATATCCGCTTTCGTCGCCGCGGCCATCCTGCGGCTGTAATAACCGACGAGCAGCAGGCGCAAAGCCGCCAGCAAACGCCGATACGCCGCCTCGTCCCCGTCAAGGGACAGAAGCATCAATGCTTTCAGGGCTTCTTCCGAATGGGCGGTTGTCATGCTGTCAGAGAGTTCATTCGCTAGAAGCGGCCAATCGGTTACAGGGAAGATCAAAAAAGTAACGGCATCACAGCTCTATCACATGCACGTGAGGCTGTAACGCATTCCGACGCTCTCTCGAATAGCTTAATGTGAGCCATCGGCACGCCGCCAGCGGACACGAAAATCCATTTTCAGGAGAGTTCCATGACCAAGCTTTTTTCCAGCCTTGCAGCCTGCACCTTCGTCGTCGGTCTTTCTCTCGCAGGCGTCGCATCGGCTGAGGACGCCATGAAGACCGATGCGATGAAGAAGGACACTATGGAGAGCGGCAAGATGTCGAAGGATGCCATGAAGATGTCGGGCACCAAGAAGGACTGCATGCACAAGGCCGGCATGGAAAAGGACGCGATGAAAAAGACCGACATGATGAAGACCTGCGATGCGATGAAGTAGGCGTTTCGCATCTGCGCGGCTGCTGAAACTTTCTACAGCGCCGCGCGTCTTTTTAGAGACGCAAAGGACGCTGTCGCACTTTGAATTATGTATTTGTAGGCGGCCGCGTCTTCTTGTCCCGAAATGTCCATTCATCCGGAGAACAGTCATGGCGACGATCGATGCCGGCACGCAAACCGGCCGCACGCTCATCTACCGCCACAGCCTTACTGTGCGCCTTTCGCATTGGGTGAACGTGCTGTGCCTCACGGTGCTGCTGTTCAGCGGCCTGCAGATATTCAATGCACATCCGGCGCTCTATTGGGGCCAGTATGGCGCCGACAACGACCCGTCCTTCATCTCCATGGAAGCTACCGAAGACGGCAGTCAGGTGAAGGGGCTGACGCATGTCGGTTCGTTCACCTTCGATACGACAGGCATGCTCGGTCTTTCGAATGTCGACGGCGAGGCGACAGCGAGGGGTTTTCCAAGCTGGCTTACCCTTCCAAGCTATCAGGATCTGTCGACCGGTCGGCACTGGCATTTCTTTTTTGCCTGGTTGTTCGTCCTCAACGGTCTCGTCTATCTCGCCTATGGGTTGGTCAGCCGGCATTTCCGCCGGGATCTCGCCCCGGCCGGCGCGGAGCTGACACTCACGCATCTCGGCCATGAGGTCGTCAACCATGCCCGGCTGCGCTTTCCCAAAGGAGCCGAGGCACGCCACTACAACACGCTGCAGAAGCTGACCTATCTCCTGGTGATCTTCCTGTTGCTGCCGTTGATGGTTGCGACGGGGTTGACCATGTCGCCGGGCTTCGATGCCGTGGCGCCCTGGCTGCTCGATATCTTCGGTGGGCGGCAATCGGCCCGCACACTGCATTTTCTCACTGCCTTCTCGCTCGTCGCCTTCGTCTTGGTGCATGTCGCCATGGTGATCCTGTCGGGTGTCTTCAACAATCTGCGTTCGATGATCACCGGTTATTTCGCCATCGAACAGGGAGATGAACAATGAGCCGCCTCATCACCCGCCGCCGCTTCCTGATCGGTTCGACCCTGACTGCCTCCGCGCTGGGATTGAGCGGCTGCGACGCCTTGGTCGAAAGCGACCGGACGAAATCGGTCCTGAAGATCGCTGAGGGGTTCAGCATGAAGGCGCAGCGCTTCCTGCAAGGCGACAACGCGCTGGCGCGTGAATTCAGCGAGGCGGATCTCTCGCCGGTCTTTCGCTCGAACGGCACCAGCATGCCTGACAACCCGCAATATCTCGACTGGATGAGCCAGCAGTTTTCGACCTGGAGACTTGATATCGGCGGACTGGTGGAAAAACCGGCTCAGCTGTCGCTCGCCCAGTTGAAGGCGATGCCGTCGCACACCCAGATCACCCGCCACGACTGCGTCGAAGGCTGGAGTGCGATCGGCAAATGGACTGGTCTGCCGCTTGGCGCCTTGCTGCAATCGGTCGGGCTGAAGCCCGAGGCGCGCTATATCGTGTTCCACTGCGCCGACGAATACGAAAAGTCGCTTGATGGCACCGGCTGGTATTATGAGAGTATCGATCTGGTCGATGCCTTCCACCCGCAGACGATCCTTGCTTATTCGATGAACGGCCGCGACCTGGAAGTGGCGCATGGAGCGCCGCTGAGGCTCAGAGTCGAGCGGCAGCTCGGTTACAAGCAGGCGAAGTATCTGACCCGCATCGAAGCGGTCGCGGATCTCGGTCGGCTTTACGGCGGCAATGGCGGATTCTGGGAGGATCGCGGCTACGAATGGTATGCCGGGATATAGCTCCTCGGTAGGGCTCTGAAACCGAGGCGAGCCTCCCATCTATTCCACCCGGGGTGTGGCAATGATCTGCGAGCGTCGCTCGAAGCCGTCATGACGTTCCTGGTACAAGAGGACGGGATCAGCCATCGCCCCACTATCCGCCATTGGCCGATCATCTCCCAGATAGTCGGCCTGTCTGGCGTCACTTCCCCGGCAGATCCTGTTCGATCGTCGCATTCTCCCTATAGCCCGCGACCCTTGGAAATCATGAAGGTTCCCATCTGTGGTTTTCCTGTTTAACGTTTATGCGACGGATTGACGCACAACCCCAGCGATGATACCTATGCGCCAATTGGTCAGGCCAGTTGACCAGATGCGTGCTTGAGGAGAAGCGCGCCGAGGAGGCCCAAGATGTTTTCGCCTGTTGAATCACGCCGCCTCTATAGGCAGGTGGCCGATCAGATTCGATTGATGATCGTAAGCGGCGAGCTTGCCGTCGGTCAGCGGTTGCCGGCCGAACGTGACCTGGCGGAACAGCTGTCGGTGTCACGCCCGACCGTCCGCGAAGCGCTGATCGTCCTGGAGGTCGAAGGCCTCGTCAACATCCGTATGGGATCCGGCATCTATGTGGTGCGCCAGCATGCCGCGACTGTGGCGGGGAGCGAGCGCGAGCCGGTGGAGGGGCCTTTCGAGCTGCTGCAGGCGCGCGCCATCATCGAATGCGCGATTGCCGAGGAAGCTGCAGGCTGCGCCAAGCCGGACGATATCGCCCTGCTCGATGAAGCGCTGACGCGTATGAGCGGCGGCGTCAATGATGCGAGCACGGTGCTTGCCGCCGATCGCGCTTTCCACACCGGCATTGCCGCGATCGTCGGCAATGCGACGCTGATCCGGGTAACCGGCGAGATGTTCGACATGCGGATGACGCCTTATTTCGCCAAGCTCGCCAGCCACTTCGAGGGGCCGGGAACATGGCGCAGCGCCGTCGACGAACATCGGACCATTCGCGACGCGATCGCCGCCGGCGATGCCGCAGGCGCCAAGGCGGCCATGCGCGCCCATCTCACCATGTCGCAGAAGAGGTTTTCCGAGAGCTTCGGGGAGGAGCTTTCGGGAGAGGAGCAGCGCGGCCGCAGCAAGCGGCCTGCGAAAGGAACGACCAAGACTTGAGACTTAACTGAGCCCGGAGGAGAGAGCGATGAAGAGCAGACTGACAACGATACTTTGCACCGCAGCCGCGATCATGGCGACGACGGCGGTCGCGCATGCTGAGACAGTGCTGAAATGGGCGCATGTCTATGAAACGTCCGAGCCCTTCCACACGGATTCCGTTTGGGCCGCGGAAGAGATCAACAAGCGAACCGACGGGCGCTACAAGATCGAGGTTTATCCGGCCTCGCAGCTCGGCAAGGAAGCCGATATCAACCAGGGCCTCAAGCTCGGCACGGTCGACATCATCATCTCGGGATCGAGCTTTGCCGCACGCGACTACAAGCCGATCGGCGTCACCTACTTCCCCTATATTTTTCGCGGTCCCGATCATTTGATCGCCTACACCAAGAGCGATGTCTTCAAACGCCTTGCCAAAGGCTATGAGGATAAAACCGGCAACCACATTGCCGCCGTCAGCTATTACGGCACGCGCCACACAACTGCGAACAAGCCGATCGCCAAATGCGCCGATATGCAGGGATTGAAGATCCGGGTGCCCGACGTTCCGGCCTATCTCGCCATGCCGCGGGCCTGCGGCGCCAACACCACGCCGATCGCTTTTGCCGAAGTCTATCTCGCTTTGCAGAACGGCACGGTCGAGGCACAGGAAAACCCGCTGACGACAATCGAGGCGAAGAAGTTCTACGAAGTCCAGAAGAACATCATCCTCACCGGACACATCGTCGATCACCTCAACACCGTGATCTCGAAGACGCGGTGGGCGAGCCTGTCCGACGAAGACAAAAAGATCTTCGGCGACGTCATGCAGGAAGCCGCCGAGCGCACGAGCAAGACGATCGCCGGCAAGGAAAACAGCCTGATTGCGACCTTTAGGGAAAAGGGGCTGAACGTTGCCGAGGTCGATAAGGGCGATTTCGAGAAGGCCGTGATGGAAAAGGTCAAGTTCGAGGACTTCGGCTACGAGAAAGCCGATTGGGAAGCAATCCGCGCGATCCAGTAAAGCCAAGGCGCGGCGTTAGCCGCCGCGCCCTTCTTCCCCAACCGGAACAAGGCCGATCATGTCGCAAGAAATACACACGCAAATCACGGCCGAGGAAATCGGTCACGAATTCGAAGGCCACGCGCCGACCGCAAACATGTCGGACTACGCCATCGAAGACTGGATCACGCTAATGGTCTTCTGGCTGATGGCGGGTTGTGTCTTCCTGCAGTTCTTCACGCGCTATGTGCTGAACGACAGCTATGCATGGACCGAGGAGATCGCGATCAACTGCCTGATCGGCGTCGTCTTTCTGGGCGCCGTCATGTGCGTGCGCACCTCGCGGCATATCCAGGTGGACGTGTTCTATCACTATATGCCGGCAGGCCTTGCCCGCGTGCTGGCGACCGTCGTCGACATCGTTCGCATCGGCTTTTTCGCCTATGGCTGCCACCTGATGTGGCGCTATGTCGATATCGTCGCCGACGAGCAGATGGTCACCGTCGAGCTGCCGCGCAACATCGTCTTCTACTCCGTTCTCGTCGCCTTCGTGCTGATGCTGATCCGCGCGGTCATCGTCTTCATCGCCAATATGCGCCGCGGCTACTCCGTTCTGGAGCGCCCGGAAGAATTCCAGACCGTCGAGGATTGATCCGATGCTGCTGCTTCTTGGCTCGTTTCTGGTGCTGATGCTGATCGGGGTGCCCGTCGCAATCTCGATGGCTGTCGCGTCCGTGCTTTACATCGTTCTCTACGGCGTTGCCCCCGACATCATCGTCGCCCAGCGCATGATCGCCGGTGTCGAAAGCTTCCCCCTCCTCGCCGTGCCGTTCTTCATTCTGGCGGGCAACCTGATGAATTCGGCGGGTGTCACAGGCCGCATCTATTCCTTTGCGGTTGCGCTCGTCGGTTGGATGAAGGGCGGGCTGGCGCAGGTCAATATCATTGGTTCCGTCATCTTCTCCGGCATGTCGGGCACCGCACTTGCCGATGCGGCCGGTATCGGCACGATCGAGATCAAGGCGATGAAGGACCACGGCTATCCGGTCGAGGCCGCGGTTGGCGTGACGGCGGCGTCGGCAACGCTCGGGCCGATCTTCCCGCCGTCGCTGCCTTTCGTGATTTACGGCATGATGGCGAACGTCTCGATCGGCGCACTTTTCATGGCCGGCATCCTGCCCGGCATTGTCATGACGTTGCTGATGATGATCACCGTCGCCGCCTTTGCCTATTGGAAGCGATGGGGCTCGGACGCGCCGTTTAATATGCGCGAGCTGCTGTCGGCCGGAATGGAAATCGTCGTCGTCCTGCTGGTGCCTGTAACAATCTATTTGATGATGCGCGCCGGGCTATCGATGAACGCGGCGGCGGGCATTGCTCTTCTCGTGCTTCTGGCGCTCGACTGGCATTTCCGCTTTTCCGCCGTCATGGCGCTGATGACCCCGGTCATTCTGATCGGCGGCATGACGATGGGCTGGTTCACGCCGACGGAGGCCGCCGTCGCAGCCGTCCTCTGGTCGTTATTTCTCGGCCTTGTGCGCTACCGCACGATGACGTTCTCGACGCTTGCCAAGGCAAGCTTCGATACGATCGAGACGACGGCATCCGTTCTCTTCATCGTTACCGCGGCCTCGGTCTTCGCATGGCTGCTGACGGTGAGCCAGGCCGCAGCACTGTTGTCCGATGCGATCCTGTCGATCACCGACAATAAATGGGTGTTCCTGATCCTCGTGAACCTGCTGATGCTCTTCGTCGGCTGCTTCCTGGATACGATCGCGGCGATCACAATCCTCGTGCCGATCCTGCTGCCGATCGTCGCGAAGTTCGACATCGATCCGGTTCAATTCGGCCTGATCATGACGCTGAACCTGATGATCGGCCTGCTACACCCGCCGCTCGGCATGGTGCTTTTCGTGCTGTCGAGGGTCGCGAAACTCTCGGTCGAACGCACGACGATGGCGATCCTGCCCTGGCTGGTGCCGCTTTTCCTGGCGCTGATCCTGATCACCTTCGTGCCCTCGGTATCGCTTTGGCTGCCGGAGCAGCTCGGGCTGCTGAGATAGGAGGGATACAATGCAGACACGTCTGGCACGGCTTTACCAAAAGGGCGATCTCAGGATAGAAACCGACACCGTTCCGGTCCCCGGTTCAGGCGAGGTGCTTCTCAAAATGGCCGCCGCAGGCATCTGCGGCTCCGATCTGCATTATTATCAGGATGGCGGCTTCGGACCTGTCAGGGTTCGCGAGCCGATCATACCGGGCCACGAGGCCTCGGGAACCGTGAGCCAGGCAGGCGAGGGCGTCGATCTCAAGGCCGGCACGCTGGTGGCGGTCAATCCGAGCCAGCCTTGCGGACATTGCGAGTATTGCCAGCAGGGCTTGCCGATCCACTGCCTTGAAATGCGCTTCATGGGTAGCGCGATGCGATTGCCGCATGAGCAGGGCATGTTCCGCGAGTGGCTGGTGGTGCCGGCCAGGCAGTGCTTCGACGTGGGGGCCGCGACGACCGCCGCGGAAGCGGCCTGCAGCGAGCCCCTCTCGGTCTGCCTGCACGCCGCATCGCGCGCCGGCAATATCACCGGCAAACGTGTCCTCGTCACCGGAGCCGGCCCGATCGGCGCCTTGATGGTCGCCGTTGCCGCTTATCACGGTGCAGCCGAGATCGTGGTGACCGATCTGGCGGACGCGGCGCTGGAGAGGGCCAAGGCGATGGGTGCCAGCCGGACGATCAACGTTTCCCGGGATGCCGCAGCGCTTGGGGAATTCGAGGCGGGGAAGGGCTATTTCGATCTCGTTTTCGAATGCTCCGCCGCCGCCCCGGCGATCCGCAGCGCCATCGCCGCCATCAGGCCGCGCGGCACGATCGTGCAGGTCGGCGTAACGGGAGAGATTCCGATTCCTCTCAATGCCATTGTCGGCAAGGAGCTTCACATCCACGGCACGCAGCGCTTCCACGAGGAATTCGCCACCGCGGTCGACCTGATCGCGAGCCGCACGATCGACATACGGCCGATCATCAGCCACAGCCTGCCGCTCGAACAGGCCATGGCAGCTTTCGTTCTTGCTGGTGACCGCAGTGCCGCCTGTAAGGTACAGCTTACGTTTTAGCGGTGTGGCGCCGGCACGCTGTCATTCCGCTCCCGCACGCCATTCGCGATAGGCCAGATGAACCCTGGCGCCGATCGTCGTCAGCGGCCGCGGCGGCAGCGAAACCGGTTCGGCCAGTCGGCTAAAGACGCGACCGAGTTCAGATTGATGCCCAAGCACGCGTTCGGCCGCGGCGATGCCGGCGGCGGTCGAGTTCGACGCCCCGAGGCCGTTGCAGCCGCAGGCTGCGAAAACACCCCGTTCGATTTCCCCGAAGGCCGGTACATGGTTGCGTGTCAGCGCCATCGCGCCTGCCCAGCGATACTGCATGCCGACGCCGGCAAGCGTCGGGAAACGGTGGGAGAATTTGCCGTCGTGCAGGCGGCCGGCGCTCTGGATGGCGGCATTGCTGATTTCGATGCTCGGATTGTAGCTGTAGCGCGAGCGCACCAGGATCCGGTCGCCGCCGTCGGTGTTGATGCGCCGAACGGTCGTTCCCATCGGCAGCGCCGGAGTCGCCGCCCATTTCCGGTCGCCGCCGAGCCTTGCCGGATCGAATTCCTCCGTCAGAGATGCGTAGGTGAAGACATGGAGCAGGCGCCCGCGGAAGAAGCCGAAGCTCTCCGCATGGCCATTATTGGCCAGGATGATCTTCCCCGCCTGCACGCTTCCCTTTGGTGTCTTCACCAGCCAGCCGTCGCCGGAGCGCTCGAAGGAGAGAGCCGGCGTCTGCTCGAAAAGCTTCACCTGCTCCTTCAGACAATCGGCCACCGCTCCGATATAGGCGGCCGGCTGGATGATGATCGTGCCCGGCGAGAATAGACCTGATGTGAAGGCCTTCGAACCCGTCACTGCTTCGATTTCCGCTGCCTTCAGCAGGCGATGCGCTTCGCCCATCCTGGAAAGCTGCATCGAATAGGTCTCGAGATGCTTATCGCCTTCCGTGCTCATCGCGACGCTGTAGCGGCCGCACGGATCGAACAGCGCCTTTCCCCAGCCGTTCTCAGCGGCCAGCTCAGTCGCCAAAGCGATCGCCGAACGCTGCAAGAGCACGGAGTCGCGGAACTTGCCTTCGGACTCGCCGCTGAAATCGGCCGAGGAAACCTCGTGCGGAAGGTCGATGATGAAGCCCGAATTGGCTCCCGCCGGTCCCTCGCCGACAATGCCCGCTTCGAGAACGGCCACCCGGGCGGCCGGGTCGAGCCGCGAGATCCGGTGGGCCGCGGATAGGCCGGCAAAACCACCACCGATGATCGCGACGTCGACGCTGATCGCTTCGCCCAATGCGGGTCGAGGCGTGCGTGGCGGAAGTGTGGCCACCCAGCCAGAAACGCCGGCGCGTTTCGGAAACTTCGATGCGACGAAGATGTTCTTGGCGGCCATGGTCTCGGTCAAATCGCTTCTCGCTCCATGAGCATTTCCAGGGAGCGCCGGAGGGCTGGAAGCTTTTCCGGATCGAGCGCCCGCAGCGGCTTTCTCGGCGCGCCGGCGCCGTAGCCGATGAGCTCGGCGGCTACATAGACGGATTGCACGTAATCGCCTTCCCAGATCAGCCCCATCGACGGCTCCAGGATTTTCCAGAGCGCGCGCACCTCATCCCATTTGCACTGTGCTGCCGCCTCGACGAGGGCGACAGAAGTGCGCGGCGCAAAGTTCGCTCCGCCCCAGATCAAACCGTCGCAGCCGGCATAGAGTGCATAGGGAACGAGGGGGTCAGCGCCGTTCATGACGAAACGGCCGGTGCGGATGAGTGCCGCCTGTTTCCCTAGGTCTCCGCTGCTGTCCTTGACGGCGCAGAAGCCTGGAATTTCATTCAGCCTATTGAGGAGTTCCGGCGTGATCGCGACGCCAACCGTCTGCGGCACATTGTAACCAATGACGGGTAGGCCGGCCTTAGCAACTTCGGCGTAGAAATCGAGAATGCCCTGGTCGTCGGTCGGCCCTTCGAAGAAGGGCGGAAGCACCATGACGCCTTCGGCCCCGGCATCACGCGCCCGGGCGGTCCGCTCCACGACGTCTTCCACCAGCAGCGCCGAGGTCTGGGCAATCACCTTCGCACGGCCGTTGACGAGTTTCACGCCACGGGCGATCAGTTCCTCGGATTCTTGCTTGGAGAGATAGACGTGCATTCCGGTCCCGGAGCTGAACAGAAAGCTGCGGACCCCGGCCGCGAGATAGCGCTCGACATTGACTTCGAGCCGCCCGTAGTCGATGCGGCCGGCATCGTCGAACGGGGTGGTGATTGCGAGATTGAGTCCTGGAAACGGAAAGGCTGTCATGGAGTGAAATCCCGTTGCGTTAGGCCGAAAGTTCGAGCTAGGTTGTCTTGAGCTGCGTGTATTGATCTTGGTCGGCCTAGAGGGTCGGCGCTTCCATTCCCTCAGGGGCCGCGTACATGGCCATGTTCCGCCGGGACAGTTCGAGGTGAAGCCGCGCCAATTCCCCGGAGGCTTCGGCGTCGCGCCGCTCAATGGCCTCGATCATCTCGTCGTGCTGATCCGTCGCCAGTTCGAGTTCTTCCTGCATGCGTGGCGTATTTGGATGCTTGTAGAAGATCTTTCCGATGCGAGCATGGTCGATCTGCAGGCGGCGCAGGCTTGGGACCACGTAGACATTGTGAGCCATCTCGCCGACTTGCCGGTGGAACTGGTCATTGAAGAACACCCGGCCCTCGACATCGCAGTCGTCGACCGCCTTGCGGAAGGCGCGCTGTGTGTTTTTGAGAATCTCGAGTTCTGCTTTCGTCCGGTTTTCCGCCGCAAGCTTGTTGGCGGTAATGTAGATCATCGGCGCAAGCAGGAAGAAGTCGCGCAGGGAGTGGTAGCTCATCGAGCTGACGCGCGCGGCGCGGTTCGTCTCAAGCTCGATATAACCTTCGCCAGCCATCTGCCGCATCAGCTCGCGCACCGGCGGTCGCGACAGCCCGAACTCTTCGCTCAGGGCCACTTCATCAAGCACCGCACCGGGAGGCAGTTCCATCGTCAGGATGCGTCTGCGCAAGGCGAGTTCGAGGCTGGATTTACGGTCCGGGGCGGCGATGGCATTCATAATGTTGCTCGTCTATATAATTTCTTTTGAAGACATTATGTAGACATTAGGTGGACGTCAAGTCTTCGTCGCTCAATCTCTCAAGCCTGCTGCCTAAGGGTGCTCACAACAAAGTGCGTTACCGCCGGGAAACAAAAACGGACCCCGCGTGTTACCGATCAACCCGCGCAGCAGCATTTCCCTGCCTGGCGTGTATCCGCATTGGAGCAGGACATGGATACAGCAACGCAGTGGGCGCTTCTTCTCGGTGCCCTGACATTGGCGAGCTGGATCGCAGGCGGGTTGACGGCCGTCTTCGGAAACGTGGAGCCCGGTCATCCCCGACAAAAAGCGGCGGAATATCTGATGTTCGGGCTCAACGCCGCGGGCCTCGCCTCGGCAGTCGCCATGGTTGCAATCCTGGTGATCCGATGACGTCGATCAGCCGTTGGCCACTGGGATTCCCGTTCTAGCGTCGGGCGGCGATCTGCTCGGCGGCGGATAGCGCAGCCTGTTGCGGCCGACGAAAGACGCAGACCTGGTTGCGTCCCGCCTCCTTAGCGCGATAAAGCGCCATGTCGGCCTGGTGCTGGAGGTTGGTCAGTGAAATGTCGGTATCGAGAGCCGATTTCAAGGCTACTCCGACGCTGAGCGTCACGGAAGGGCCGACACCGGAGGAGGGGTTTGGAAGGGCGGCGGCTTCCACGCTCTCGCGTATTCGCTTTGCAACCCCGACTGCCTCTTCTTCTTCGGCATCCGGAAGCACGATTAAAAATTCCTCGCCGCCATGGCGCGAGACGAGGTCGCGATCGGCTCGCACGCAGCTCTGGATGATGCCGGCAACCTTGACGAGGCAGCGGTCGCCCTCGCCATGGCCGAGCTTATCATTGAGCGCCTTGAAGTGATCAATGTCGCACATGAGCATGGCTGCGACGACGCCGGTTTCACGACCGTCGCGCCACAGACCCTCGAGCGTTTCCATCATCCAGCGGCGATTGGCAATTCCCGTCAGCGGATCGGTTCTGGCCAGCCGCTCCAACCTTGCATTTGCATCGGCAAGCTCCGCGACCCGGCGCCGATCCCTGCAATCCAGCAGAAATGTCTTTTGCGCCAGGATGTTCATCGTCCGCCGGGCAACCACGGTCGCGATAATACCGCAGGAAAAGAACAGCGTCGCGGCGACGACGCTGCCCGCTTCCAAGATCGGGTTATGCCATTGAAGGATAAAATAAAGGCAAACGGCATAACAGGCGATCGCGATTGTCCACGCCAGCGGCACGCTGAAGATGGTGATTGCACTCGTTGCGACGAACAGCATGATGTTCAAATGCCGTTCGTAAAACTCCCCTCCGGCAAAAACGCCGACGAGTGCCACCGAGAGAAGAATGAGAGACATTCCCGCAAGCAGCGACGCTCGCTGAACCGTTGCGGCGCGCGGCTTGCTCCAAACGATCGCCGTAAATACTGCCGCCGGCGGCAAAAGGCAGGCGGGAGCGACCATCGACAGGACGACTGGGTGAGGAAGCAGAATAGCGTTCAGCGCCAGCGTCAGAACATCGACGAATGCCACCCAGATCATCCAGGAACGGATGACCTTCGCCGTCTGTCGCCATGACTTTTCGTCGAATCGGCGGCGCAGATCTCCTGACAGCCTGATATCACGGGTTCGGCCGGACAAAAGACGTTCGACCTCATCCGCCATCGCGCCAGTCAGCGGCCGCGACGAGCAAGACCCGGCTGCAGAACCTTCGGAAGGCATGCTTTTGGCATCAATCATCCTTGGATTATCTAGCCGCGATCGAAAGGTCGGCAAGGCTTGCGCGCCGACGGCCGGATTCGTGCGTTGATATTTTGTAAACAAGTTAGCCCGCGTGATCTGGGCCAGATCGTGCTACGAACCCTTGTCCGAGAGGGAACAGGATGAGACTCAAGCTGGTTGCAGTTGCGGTCGCGGCGCTCGCGCCGGTGGTTGCGATGCTCGCCTACAACGAAGTCGAGCTTCGCAATCAGCGCAACGAAGAGATGCGCGCATCCGCGGCGGAGGCGGCCAGACAAGCATCCTCGGAAGTAGAACGGATCGTGGAGGGGCTGCACGCCCTTCTGGTGTCCGTGTCCGCCATGCCTTCGGTCCGCCACCTCGATGTCCAGGCTTGCAACGAGGCGCTCAAGTCGGTCGCCGAAAGCATTCCGAACATTCGCACCATCTTCGTCGTCGGCCTTGATGGACGGCCCGTCTGCGGCAGCATGGCCTTTCCGGACGGCGTGGTATTCTCCGATCGCGATTACTTCCAGCAGACGCTGGAAACCAAAGACTTTTCCGTCGGGACCTACACGCAGAGCCGCCTAACCGACCGCCCCGTCCTGCCGCTTGCGATGCCTTTGATGGAAGGCGAGACCGTCAAGGCCGTCATCGTCAGCGGGATCCGGGTGGACTGGCTGCAGAACCGCATCACCGAGCGTGGCGTCGCGCCCGGTAACGAGGTGACCATAGCCGACGGCAAGGGAACCGTTGTCGCGCACGTTCCCCTTCCGGAGCAGTTCGTCGGCACTGTCATATCCGAGGAATACCAGCGCCTGGTCCATGCCGAGCAGCCCGACGTGGTCGAGATTACAGGCAAGGATGGAACAACGAGCGTTCTCGGCTATCGCCCGATAGCCCTGCCTGCCAGTCCCCTCTATGTCAGTGCCGGCTTCTCGAAACCGGAGGCTTTTGCGCCGATCAACCGGGCGACGCTGATGAATGCGCTCGCCATCATCGGCGGCGCGCTTTTCGCCTTCCTCGCCGCGATCTTCATCGGCAACCGCTTCATCCTCGTGCCGATCTCCAGGATAGCAGAGGTGATGGAGAAGTGGCGCAGCGGCCAGACGACGGCGCGCACCGGCATGACGGGGCCGGACGAGCTGGAAGTCGTCGGCGCTACCTTCGATCGACTGCTCGACGAACTCGACGAGCGCAGACGCCAGAACGAGCAGGCCGAGGAGGAGCGAACCCTGCTCGTCCGCGAAATGGCGCACCGGGTCAAGAATGGCTTCACCCTCGTTCAGGCGATCGCCCGGCAGACCTTCTCGCGCGCCAATCCGGAAAGCTACAATTCCTTTGCCGAAAGGCTGGCGGCGCTTGCCGGCACATATGATCTGATCCTGTCGCGGGAGGGATCGGCCGCGCCCATCCGGGAGATCATCTCCGCCGCCTTGCGGGCGCACATTGCCTCGGAGGAACGCATTCGTCTGGCTGGCCCCGACGTGGTTCTTCCCGCCGACATCGCCCTGCCGCTTTCACTCGTGCTCCACGAGTTGGCGACCAATGCGACGAAGTACGGGAGCCTCGGAGGCGAGCAGGGAACCGTGGCCATCGAGTGGAGGCACGATGATGGGCGCGTCCTTCTCGTCTGGACGGAAACCGGCGGCCCGGCGGTGTCGATGCCGACGAAAAGAGGCTTCGGCTCCGTCCTTATAGAGCGGGCCTTTTCCTCCAAGGCGCGGGCGCAATCCAGGTCGGACTACAGGCCCGAAGGGCTCGTCTTCGAAGTTGTCTTCTCAACCGGGGGACCTGGAGGCGGAAGGTAAAGTCCAGACAGGGATATCAGTCGAGCAGATATGCCGGGAAGCATGAGCGGGTTGAAGCTGACCACGCCAATACTCCCGACTGCCTCCCTATCTTCCCGCTGAAGTAGGACGTTGCAGATCGATGCGGCTCGTTACTACGGATTGGCCTGACGCCGGGTCTCGATCGACCGTCTGCAGTCGGAGCCTATCCTGTCCGATTTTTTCGATCATCAATATTGCGTTCCGGTCGCCATTGACCACGCGAGCCCAGGTCACGCGAAGATTGAGCGCGTCGCCCTGCCTGCTGCCCACCAGTTTGGATGGCTGGCCCGATGGTCCGATGTAGCTGCCGGTGTAACGCTGTCCCAATACCTTTACATTGGCCGAGAAAGCTCTTGTGAAAACCGCAAGGCCGCGACATTTCCCGTTCATCGACACAGCGGATTCACTGGCGTCGGATCGGAGCGAACAGGAGACATTGAGGTTTGTGCCGCCGATCTTGGTGAGCACCATCCCGGTCCCGTGCCAATCGCCTGCCAAGGATCGCAAAAACCCTGTCTCCGACGCCTTTGCGGTGTCAGGCAGGCACGACAGCGAGAATATGGCAGCAATCAGAGCCGCACGCATGAAAGCCTCCCCGGTTAAGCGCTCTCCCGAACCGATGATGCGGCCGATTGTTCCGACAAGGCTCATGCCTTTGAATGGGCGTGCCACGTTTGCGGTGAAGGTCGGTGCCCTTGCCGCATTGCGGCGTCAATCGGGTCGACTTCTATGGGATACGATAAATTGGGTCATGCCGGCTGTCGAGAACACGCATACCGGGAAAGGCACGGTGGCCGCTATTCCTCTTCCGCCTGAAACCGTTGAGTAATAAGGAGAGGGAGGTGCGTTGTGCATTTCGACCAGCGCGGTGTGATTCACCGCCTGCCCCTCGTGCGCGTCGCCAGAACATTGCGGATCGAGAAACTGGAATGAATTCTGAGAACGCCCGGCAGGGTCGATAGTATTTCCTTGTGGATCCGCTCGAATTCGCCCGGACTGGCGACCTCCACGCGCAGGAGATAGTCGGAACCGCCCGTCATCAGAAAGCATTCGCGGATCTCAGGATGCCGGCGGACCGCCGCCTCGAAGCGGTCGAGATGGTCCTCCGTCTGCCGTTCGAGGGTGATGTTGATGATCACGGCGATCATCTCATCCGCATTGCCGGTGTCCACCAGCGCCGTATAGCCGCGGATCACGGCTGATTTTTCCATGATCTTGATGCGCCGGAGGCAGGCCGATGGAGAAAGGCCGATCTCTGCTGCGAGCTTGGCATTGCTCATGCGGGCATCGAGGCGCAGCAGTCTCAGAATATTGCGATCGGTAGCGTCGAGGGCGGACATGATTGTTCATTCCAATTTTTTGCTGATTATGCGGATAATAGATAAATTGTGCAAGATCATGCCACGAAATGATGAGCAATTTCGCTCATTATTTCATAGACTCCGGGTGGCAAATGGATAAGGGGTCGATATGGATAGCGACATTTTGGTTTCCCGCACCCGCACCGTCCCGGCCATGCAGGGTGCGACGGGCTATCTGACAATCGATCTGGCAGCGCTCGGCCGTAACTACCGTAAGCTCGTATCGGTGCTGGCGCCGGTTCGCTCGGGGGCCGTTGTCAAGGCCGACGCCTACGGCCTCGGCGCCGAACGGGTCGCCCAAACACTCTATGATCACGGCTGCAGGCATTTCTTCGTCGCCCAGTTCGTCGAGGCCGTCAGGTTGCGGACGGCCCTTGCGCGCGACGCTCAGATTTTCGTGCTGAACGGCTTGCAGCCGGGCAACGAGATCGCCTGCGCCGAGATGGGCATCGTCCCGGTTCTCAACTCGCTGGCCCAGTGGCGGCAATGGGCGACGGCAGCGCGCATGCTGAAGCGCTGCCTGCCTGCCGTGCTGCAATTCGACACCGGCATGTCGCGGCTCGGTTTTCCCGAGGAGGAGCGAACCGAGCTGGCGGTGGCCCTTGGCGAAGCCAGCAGCGTCGAAATCCTGTTCATCATGAGCCATCTGGCTTCAGCCGACGACGTGGGGAGCGAGCAGAACGGCGAGCAATTTGCCGAAATGTCGCGCATTGCCGACGAATTTCCCGGCTACGATATCTCCTTCGCCAATTCCGGCGGCGTGTTCCTGGGCCGGGCCTGTCACGGCGTGCTCGCTCGCCCCGGCATCGCCCTTTATGGCGGCGCTCCGAACTCCAGCGTCGAGAACCCGATGGAACCGGTCGTCAACCTTGATGTCGCCGTCGTGCAGACGCGCACTGTACCATCCGGCGCGAAAGTCGGTTACGGAGGCGCGCATGTCACGCGAGGGGAAATGCGTCTCGCCACCATTGCCGCGGGCTACGCCGACGGCCTGCCGCGCAGCCTCAGCGATCGCGGCGCCGTCTATTTCAACGGTATCCGCCTGCCAATCGTCGGCCGCGTGTCGATGGATAGTACGACCGTCGACATATCGGCATTGCCGGAAGGCGCGCTGAGCCTCGGCAGCCTTGTCGAAGTGCTCGGCCCCAGCCAGACGCTCGAGGACATCGCCGGCGACGCCGGCACTGTATCTTACGAAATCCTAACCGGTCTGGGCGATCGTTATCACAGGCAATATCGCTGAGAGCCCGCCGGCTGCATCATTGGGAAGATCATGAAAGTCATCGTTCTGGGGGCCGGCATTGTCGGCATCACATCCGCTTATCAGTTGGCTAAATCAGGCCATGAGGTCACGGTCGTCGACCGGCAGAAAGGTCCGGCGCTGGAGACGAGCTTTGCCAATGCCGGCGAAGTCTCTTTCGGCTATTGCTCGCCATGGGCAGCGCCCGGCATTCCTGCCAAAGCCATCAAGTGGCTGTTCATGAAACATGCGCCGCTCGTCCTGCGCCCGAAACTCGACATGGCCATGCTCTCCTGGATGGCAAGGATGTTGTCGAACTGCACCTCCGAGCGCTATGCAATCAACAAGAGCCGCATGCTGCGCCTTGCAGATTACAGCCGCATCGCGCTGGCCGAGCTTCGCGCAGAAACCGGCATCGCCTATGACGAACGCATGCAGGGAACCCTGCAACTGTTCCGCACGCAGCAGCAGCTTGATGCCTCGGCAAAGGATGTCAAGGCGCTGGCCGCCGACGGCATTCCCTATGAAGTGCTGGACCGGGACGGCTGCATCCGCTTCGAACCGGCATTGAAGCACGTGCGCGACAAGATCGTCGGCGGCCTGCTGACGCCGAAGGACGAGACCGGTGACTGCTTCAAATTCACCAATGCGCTGGCCGCGAAGGCCGAAGCGCTTGGTGTCCGATTCGTTTACGGGACGACGATCAAAGCACTGGATGTCGAGGCCGGCCGCGTGCGCGGCGTTATCACCGATCGTGAACGGATGAGTGCGGATGCGGTGGTGGTTGCGCTCGGCAGCTATTCGCCGCTGCTGCTCAAGCCCTTCGGCATCAGCCTGCCGGTCTATCCCGTCAAGGGTTACTCGCTCACTATCCCGATCACTGACGCGTCGCGCGCACCGGAATCGACCGTCATGGACGAGACTTACAAGATTGCGATCACCCGGCTCGGCGACCGGATCCGGGTCGGCGGCATGGCTGAAATCTCAGGCTATACCAACGATCTCGGCCTGGCCCGCCGCAGCACGCTGGAGCATTCCGTGACCGACCTTTTCCCCGGCGGCGATGTTTCCAAAGCGTCCTTCTGGTCCGGCCTGCGCCCGATGACGCCGGATGGCACGCCGGTCATCGGTCCGACAAAGATCATCGGCCTCTTCCTCAATACCGGCCACGGTACGCTCGGCTGGACGATGAGCACCGGTTCGGCGCGGTTGATCAGCGATCTGGTCGGCGGCCGCACGCCTGAGATCGACGCTCGGGATCTCGCAATCAATCGCTACGGCTGAAACCTCATCCGACGGCGCTAAATGAAGAGAATTGATTGCGCAAATCGCTTATCACCGATGGGCATTGTCTTTGAGGTCATGAATGTCCGGTCGTTCCCATAACCCCGTCAATGGCAGCTTCCTCCACGATCCGGCGAGGCAGAGTCCGTCGTTTTGGGAGACGGCCTTCAGCGGGACGGACCCGGACGCACTCTCGGAAATATTGTCGACGCCGAACTCCCCGATCAAGGCTGCGGCTCAGGCTGACGCGCCCATCGCCTACCGCTGCAATTTCGTCTCGACGGAAGATCTGGCCATAGCCGAATGCGCCTACGAAGGCACGATCTCGATCAGGCGGGAGGCACCCAGCGGCAAGGTGATCATATTCCTGCCGATGGAGGGAAACGCCGTCTTCCATGCGGGGAAGGAGCAGATCCATTCGGTTCCCGGTTGCGGTACCATTCTCGGGGCAGGCCGCGCCTCGGGTGCCCGCCTAGTCGGCCCGCGCCATCATCTCGGTCTGTTCATCGATCAAGCGAGGATCAACAGGCAGCTGACGCATATGTTTGAGCGAACGATCATCGGTGACACCGATTTTCATCCCATTATCGACCTGACGACCGGTTCGGGACTTGTGTTGCAGCAACTGGCCGTGAACCTCCATCGCGGGCTGAACCGCGACGGGCCGCTGCGACAGTCGCCGCTGGCTCTGAACGCGCTCTGCGACGCGACGATCTATCTGCTGCTGGAGACCTGTCCCCATCGCTATTCGGAGGCACTCGCGCTCCCCGCTCCGGCGCCCGCTCCACGCCATGTGAAATGGGCCATTGACTTCATGCGGGAACATATCGCCGAGCCGATTTCGCTGAGCGACATCGCGACCGCAGCCGAGGTCAGCGTTCGGACCTTGCAACAGGGTTTCCGGCAGTTCAGGGATACCACTCCGATGGCCTACCTGCATGAACTCAGGATGCTTGCCGCCCATCGCGATTTGCTCGAATCCGGCCTGAAACAGGCCGTCGCCGACATCGCGCTCAGATGGGGGTTTACCCATCTCGGGCGATTTTCAGCTGAATATAAGAAGCGTTTCGGTCAACTGCCGTCGCAGACCTTGAAGCGCTGAGTTCCACGTCGGCGGCCGGATGGTTCCGTCGGCGATGGACTAAATGTCCGATCGCTGACGGGGGACGCCGGATGCAGGTCTATGCGGCGCGCTTCAGTGCATCGCCGAGGGTCGAAACGATCGTGTCGATCTGGTTTTTCTCGATGATGAGCGGTGGCGAGAGCGCGATGATGTCGCCGGTCACGCGGATCAGCAGGCCCTTGTTGAAGCAGTCGACGAAGATGTCGTAACCGCGGGTTCCCGGTGCCCCGTCACGGGGCGCCAGTTCGACCGCGCCCACCAGACCGAGATTGCGGATATCGACGACATGAGGCTGGCCTTTCAGCGAATGGAGGCCCTCCTGCCAGTATTCGGCAAGCTCGGATGCACGGGACAATAGCCCCTCCTCCTCATAGATTTCGAGGGTCGCGAGGCCGGCTGCGCAGGCGACCGGATGGCCGGAATAGGTATAGCCATGGAAGAGCTCGATCGCATTTTCCGGGCCGACCATCAGGCCGTCATAGATCTTGCGGCTGGCAAAGACCGCGCCCATCGGGATTGCACCGTTGGTGAGGCCCTTTGCCGTGGTGACGAGATCGGGCACGACGCCGAAATAATCGACCGCGAAAGGCGTGCCGAGGCGGCCGAAGCCGGTGATGACCTCGTCGAAGATCAGCAGGATGCCGTGCTTGTCGGCGGTTGCACGCAGCTTTTCCAGATAGCCCTTCGGCGGCAGGACCACGCCCGCCGATCCCGACATCGGCTCGACGATGACGGCGGCGATGGTTTCGGCGCCGTGCAGTTGCACCAGGCGTTCCAGATCGTCGGCCAGTTCCACGCCGTGGGCAGGAAGGCCCTTCGAAAACGCATTGCGCTCGACGTCGAGCGTATGGCGCATATGGTCGGCCGGTATCTGCGGAAAGACCCGCCGGTTGTTGACGAGGCCGCCGACGGAAATGCCGCCAAAGCCGACGCCGTGATATCCATTCTCGCGCCCGATGATCCGCGTACGCGTGCCCTGGCCGATCGCACGCTGGTAGGCGATGGCGATCTTCAGCGCCGTATCGACCGATTCCGAACCAGAGCCTGTAAAGAAGACCCTGTCGAGCTTGGCTTCCGGGCCGCCTGGCGCGTTCGCAGCCAGCTTCGCGGCGAAGTCGAAGGCGATCGGATGGCCCATCTGGAAGGTCGGGGCATAGTCGAGCGTCGCAAGCTGCCGCTCGACCGCCTGGGAGATCTTCCTGCGGCCGTGGCCGGCATTGCAGCACCAGAGCCCGGCGGTGCCGTCAAGCACCTGATTTCCATCGACATCGGTGTAATACATGCCCTCCGCGGCCGCCAGAAGGCGCGGCGTCGCCTTGAATTGCCGGTTCGCGGTGAACGGCATCCAGAAATTATCGAGTACGGGCGCGTTGGTTTTGCTGATCTGGTCCATGCTGGCCTCCTGTGATTGCCGCCGAGCATGGCAATTTCTTCTTGTCAAACAAGTCCTTTTCTCAGTCGGCACAAGTCATTGAAATTAAATAGACGAGAAGGTAGTCTTTTCGATATTCTGGACAACATAAACGGACCGCACCATGTCAGTCGATATCGGCAACCGCCTTCGCCATCTCCGTATCGCCCGCAAGCTTTCGCAGCGTGAACTTGCCAAGCGTACGGGAGTGCCGAATTCGACGATTTCGCTGATAGAATCGAACGCCTCCAACCCCTCGGTCGGGGCTTTGAAGAGAATTCTGGACGGGATCCCGATCGGTCTGGCGGAATTCTTCGCCTTTGAGCCTGAGCGTCCAAGGAAGGCCTTCTATGCGGCCGAGGAACTGGTTGAGATCGGCAAGGGCGCCATCTCCTACAGGCAGGTTGGGGAGAACTTGTTCGGGCGCAGCCTGCAAATGCTCAAGGAATGCTACCAGCCAGGGGCCGACACCGGAAAGATTCCGCTTGTCCACGAGGGAGAGGAGGGCGGGATCGTACTCTCGGGAAGGCTTGAGGTGACCGTCGACGACGAGCGGCGTATCCTCGGGCCGGGCGATGCCTATTATTTCGAGAGCCGGCGACCGCATCGGTTCCGCTGTGTCGGGCCTGTACCTTGCGACGTCATCAGCGCCTGCACGCCACCAACTTTTTAGAACAGGATGTCGTCCGAAAACCGCTTAAACCTTTCGGCATCATGCTCTAGCCTTTGCCCTCGATGCGGGCGAGCACCCCGTCGAGTGCTGCGGTAAGTGCGGCAACGCCGCCCTTCTTGTCGAAGTCGGAAAGAACCTGCTCGTTCAGTCCTCCCCTGGTGGCGAATTCGCGGCTCAGCGCACTGAACGGCTCGGCGCCGGCTCCGCTCGCCTTCTGCGCCAGGCCTGCGAAGAGCGGGGCTATGTAGGCCTGTCCCTTCGCCCTTTCGAGCCCGCTTTTTTCCAGCCAGCCGGCAACCGATTCCATGATGCCGAAGTAGGTCGACATGACGGCGCTTGCGGCTGCGAGGAGATCATATTCCTTCCTGGACTGGCATTGGACGGCCGTTCCGAGCGTGTCAAACAGCGCCGCAACCGTGGCATCCGGGGGATAGACGGCGGTCACACCTTGCCGGTGTGCGACGAAGGGCAGGGGTATCGCCTGCAGGAGGCTGACATCGGCGCCGATCCATTCGAGCAGGGCTTGGCGCTCCGTCGCCGCGACGAGGCTGACGACCATCTGGCCATTCCTGAACGAAAGTTCCCGCACGACCTCCTCGGCGATCTGCGGCCGTATCGCCAGAAACACCATGTCGCTGCGCGCGACGACATCCTGATTGTCGCGGGCGATCGTCACGGCGGCGAATTCGGCCGCCAGGCCCTCGGCGATATGGGCGCTTCGTGGCGAAACGTGAATCTCGGCGGCATAGGCCGGTTCGGCCAGTAGCCCACGAACCATCGCTTCGGTGATGGCGCCGGTGCCGACAAATCCGATTCTGTCGATCTTCATCTAATTACTCCGCAGCCCGCAACGGTCCCAGCGCGACATCCGTGGTGTAGTTCTCGCGCATGAAGTTGATGAAATTGTCCTGGAACTGGCGTGTATGGGCGTGAGCGAGCTCATCGGCGAGATCGACGTTCTTGTCCTTGATGGCATCGAGCATCAGCGAGTGCTCGTCGGTCAAGAGATAGCCCTCATGGGTCCGCTCCAGATATTCGAAATGCAGGTGGAGCATGCGCTGTCCCTGCGACAGCAGCTTCTCGTAGAACGAGGCGAGATACTGATTTTTTCCGGCATGGGCGATGGCCATGTGGAACTCCTTGTTGGCTTCCGACATGGCCAGGTGATTGCCGGTTTTGACTGCCGCCTCGAAGGTTTTCAGCCGCTTGGTGATGGTCTTCAGGTCGGTTTCCGTCCTGAGTGCGGCGGCAAGCCGCGTATTCATGCGCTGCGCGATATCGAGCGCCTCCACATATTTGGGAAAGGTCGCCACTTCGATCGGCGCAACAATCGTGCTGCGGTTGGAAAGCGTCACGACCAGTTCGTCGCCGCCGAGCCGGATCAGGGCTTCGCGCACCGGCGAGCGCGACATGTCGAAGCGTTCGGCGAGCGTCATCTCGTCGAGGAGCTGACCGGGCGGCAGAGCGAGCGACAGGATCTCGTTGCGGAGCGTCTCGTAGACGCTCTTCCAGCCAGTCCCACGGATTCGTTTCACTTCCGATTCATCAGACACTCAAGTCCCTTTCTCCAAACGCAGGTCCCATTGGGCCAGAAAATCAGCGTGTCGGCAATGGAATTTTTCCGCTTGACTTTGTCGACACGCTGTTGACATATTATTCACAGTCGACACGAAGCCGACAAGAAAATAAGAGAAACGGCTGCAGCCGACGAGTGGAACCGCGCGCTTCGCGCACAGCAAAAGAGGAATGCCCGATGCTTTCGAAACTGATGACGTCCGCCTTGCGGGCGCTGCCCGCGCTCGCCCTGATGGGCGGTCTTTGCGCAACCGCCGCACATGCTGAGACCGCCGAAGGATATTGGCAGGGCGTGCAGAAGGCGGGTGTGCTGCGCTGCGGCGCGGCAGTGGCGCCGCCCTATGTCATGCGCGATCCGGCAACCGGCGAATATTCCGGCTTCTTTGCCGATCTCTGCAAGGAATTTGCCGACGTCCTTAAGGTGAAGCCTGAATTCGTCGATACGACCTGGGACAACATCGTTGCCGGCCTGCAGGCGGGCAAATGGGATCTGTCACTGGCGCTCAACCGGACCTCGGCGCGTGCCATGGCTGTGCAGTTTTCGATCCCGGCGATGGAGTACCAGATCTCGCTCGCCTATAACAAAAACAATCCGAAAATTCCGGCCGGCGCCGCCTCGGTGGCCGATATCGACAAGGCGGGCGTGACGCTCGCGGTCATGTCCGGCACGGCGCAGGACAAAGCCATCTCCGCGGCGGTGAAGAATGCCACGGTCATGCGTCTTCCCGGCAACGACGAAACCCGCCTGGCAGTGAGCTCGAAGCGCGCCGATATCCTGGTCGACGCTTCCGACACCAACCAGCTCTTCACGCAATCGAACCCGGATTGGGCGCTGGCGCTCAACCCGACGCCGGCACTCGCCAAGCAGGGCGTTGCTTTCGGCCTGCCGCATCAGCTTTCGGCCGCCGACGTCGAAGTGATCAATATCTTCCTCGAAGAGAGGGTCGCCACCGGCCATGTCGATGAACTGATCCGCAAGGCGGTCGACGACGTGCTCAAGGGCGCAAAGTAACCTCGCCGGGCCGGTGCGAAGATCGCGCCGGCCCTTCCAGCTTCGATCATCGGAGATTGGCCATGACCACGTCTTTCAGCCTTCCCCTCGTGAAAATGCAGGCGCTCCACAAAAGCTATGGAAACGGAGCCATTCAGGTGCTGAAAGGCATCGACATCGAAATGAAGCCCGGCGAACGTGTCGTCGTCATCGGGCCCAGCGGCGGCGGCAAAAGCACGCTGCTGCGCGTGATGATGGGGCTGGAGCAGATCGACAGCGGGTCAGTCAGCTTCGATGGGAGTGCATATATTTCATCCGATAGCGCAGGCCGGAAGACCCAGATCGACACCGATGTCCGCCGTTCGATCGGCATGGTGTTCCAGCACTACACGCTGTTTCCGCATCTGAACGTCATTCAGAACCTGATTCTTGCTCCCTGCAAGGTGCGCGGAGAAGCCAAGGCGAAGGCCACGGCCCGCGCGCAGGCGCTGCTCGAGCGGTTCGGGCTCGCAGCCAAATCCAATGCCTATCCGGCCCAGCTTTCCGGTGGCCAGAAACAGCGCGTCGCTATTGCCCGCGCGCTCATGCTCGACCCGAAACTGATGCTTTTCGACGAAGTCACGTCGGCTCTCGACCCGGAGCTCGTCAGCGAGGTGGAGCAGGTCATCCTGCAACTCGCCGCCCAGAACATGCCGATGATGATCGTGACCCACGACATGTGGTTCGCCAAGAACATCGCCTCGCGCGTCATCTTCTGCGCCGGCGGCGTGGTCGTCGAGGACGGCCCTCCCGAGCAGGTGCTCGCCGCCCCGCGCGAGGAGCGTACGAAGGAATTCATCGACCGCGTTTTCCATATTAAGCAGTAGGCCCATCAAGAAGTAGGCCCATCAAGAAGTAGGGAGGCACAAGTGAACTACACGTTCGACTTCAACGCAGTCTCCATCGCTCCGCTTCTGCAGGGGCTGTGGGTTTCACTGCAATTGACGGCCGCGGCAAACGTCATCGGCATCGTTCTGGGCTTCGGACTGGCCCTGCTGATCATGAGCCCGATCAAGGTCGTGCGGCTGCCGTTCATGCTTTTCGTCGAATTCTTCCGCTGCACGCCGGCCATCGTTCAGATCGTCTGGATATTCTACTGCGTACCGATGCTGTTCGACGTCTTCCTCGATCCGATGACGATGGGCATCATGGCGCTCGGTCTCAACCTGATGGCGTTCAACGCCGAGGCCTACCGGGCATCCATCCAGGCGGTTCCGCGCGAGCAGCTCGACGCCGGCATCGCGCTCGGTCTCAATCCGGCGCAACGGGTGCTTTACATCGTGTTTCCGACGGCGTTCCGCGCCTCGATCCCGGTGCTTTTGACCAACGGCATCGTCATCTTCCAGCAGAGCGCGCTGGTCGCGATCGTGGCGATCCAGGACCTGATGTACCAGGGCAAAACGCTGGCGACGGAGACTTATCGTCCGATTGAGACCTTCACCGTCGTCGCCCTCATCTATTTCACTGTCTCCTTCCCGATAACCCAGATCGTCGGCCTGCTCGAACGCCGCCGCCAGATCCTCGTCAGCTAGGAGGCCAGAATGACACTCGACTTCTCGATCCTGCTGCGCTTCGAAAACGCACTCCTGCTCGGCCTATGGATGACGATCAAGCTCACGGTCATCTGCGTCGTGCTCGGATGCTCCCTCGGCTTCCTCGTCGGCCTTGCCCGAACGTCGCGCAACCTCGTACTTCGCGCGGTCTCGAGCCTGTACGTCGAATTCTTCCGCGGCACGCCGGTCCTCATCCAGCTCTTCTGGATATTTTTCTGCCTGCCGCTCATCCTCGGCGTCGAGCTTTCGAACTTGGTATCGGGCGTCATCGCGCTCACGCTCTACATGGGAGCGATTGCCAGCGAAACCTTCCGGGCCAGCCTCAAGTCCATCGGCCGGGAACAGCTGGACGCCTGCGTCGCTCTCGGCCTGCCGCGCAGGGCCCAGGTCCTGAACGTCGTGCTACCCCAAGCGGTGCTGCGGGCAATTCCGACGCTGCTGTCGAACTGCGTCAGCCTTTTCAAGGAGAGCGCGCTCGTCTCGGCGGTGGGGATGGCCGATCTGATGTTCGTCGGCCAGAACATCTCCAACAACACCGCCCGTCCCGTCGAGGTGCTGACGATCGTCGCCCTGATCTACTTCATCATCGCCTTCCCACTCACGCGGGCCGTCTCCCTCATCGAGGGACGCATTCTCAAGAAGCTCGCAATCTAACAATGTCGTTCCCAGACAGGAGAATCCCATGAAACTTTCCGGCGTCATGCCCGCGCTCATCACTCCCTTCGACGCGTACAACAAGATCGACTTCAAGGCATTCGAAAAGCTCCTGGCACATCTGCGTGAGGCAGGCGTCACCGGTTGGGTTCCAAACGGGTCGACCGGCGAGTATTTCAGCCAATCCAAGGAAGAGCGCCGTGACGTGCTGCAGTTCGTCAAGGAATTTGCCAAACCGGGCGAAATTCTGATCGCCGGCACCAACGCGCCCGCCACCCGCGAGGTGATCGAGCAGACGGCGATGGCCAAGGATATCGGCTATGACACGGTGCTGCTGGCGCCGCCATTTTATACCCGTCCGACCCAGGCAGAGCTCATCAAGCACTACGAAGCCGTGCTCCGTGCCGTCGATGTGAGCCTCGTCCTTTATTCCTATCCGGCCAAGGATGGCTCGGACATCAGTTTCGAGCTGATGGATCATTTTGCCGATAATGCGCATGTGATCGGGATCAAGGAAAGCTCTGGGGTATTGCAGCGCGCGATCGACATCGCCAGTCGCTATGAGGGCAAGATCCAGCTCGTCAGCGGCTCCGACGATATCGCGCTCGATTTCATGTTCTGGGGCGCGGAAAGCTGGATCTGCGGTCCGTCCAACTGCATGGCCAAGGCCTGCTGCGATCTCGACCGCACGTTCAGATCCGGCGATCTGGACAAGGCGCGCCAGCAGATGAAAACGCTCTACCGGGCGATGAATATTCTCGAGAGCGGCAAGTTCGTGCAGAAGATCAAGTACGGCTGCGAGCTTCAGGGCTTGCCCGTGGGTGCGTGCCGCGCACCACTCGGCGAACTGACGGTGGAGGAAAAGGCCGAGTTCAAGGCGGCGATGCAACCGATCCTCAACTGGTAATAAGAACAGGTCGGGGTGGCCGAGCCGCCCCGAGGATCTCTGAATTTGCGAGGTTCACCGTGTCATCCATTGTGGTCGTCGGCGCCGGCATTATCGGCGCCACCATCGCCTATGAACTGCAGCGCCGGGGAAACAACGTCACCTTGCTCGACAAGGCGGCGCCGGGTCGAGGCGCCTCCTATGGCAATATGGCGAGCATCGCCGTCACCGAATTCATGCCGGCCTCGCGCCCCGGCATCTGGGCGCAGATGCCCAAATGGCTGCTCGATCCGGAAGGTCCTGTGCGCATCCGGCCCGGCTATCTGCCGAAACTGGTGCCCTGGTTCCTCATGTTCCTCGCTGCGAGCCGTCCCTCGAAGCTGAGGGAATTGGAGGCGGCCGGCGCCGTGCTCTGCCGGCGCGTCCACGAAGATCTGGACGTGTTGCTGAAGGAGACGGGCCTCACGCACATGCTGACGGCCGAGGGGTGCCTCAGCCTCTATGCCGACGAGGCCGAGTTCCAGACGGACCGGGAACATATCGATATCCTGGAGCGCTTCGGCTTCCGGCACGAAATCCTTGGCGGCAATGCCATCCGCGATCTCGAGCCGGCTTTGACGACCACGATCGGCAAGGCGGTCCTTTTTCCCGACAACCGGTCGATCACCGATCCGTACAAGCTCGTCACCGCGCTGACTGAAAAATTCCAGGCGCTCGGCGGCAGGATCGTTCAGGGTGATGTCGTCGATTTCGAGCAAAACGAGGCCGGCGTTTCCGCGGTCCACCTGGCAGATGGGCAGATCTTTGCCGCGAACGCGGTGGTGCTTGCGGCCGGCGCCTTCACTGCCCGGCTTTCCGCGCTGCTGCGGGAACATATCCCGCTCGAAACCGAACGCGGCTATCACACGCAGATCATGGAGCCTGGTATTTCGATGCGCCATTCGATCATCTGGCCGGCGCGCGCTTTCATGGTTACGCCGACGGCAGGCGGCATCCGCGTCGGCGGTACGGTCGAAATGGCCGGCCTCGATGCTCCGCCGGATTATCGGCGTGCAAAGATCCTGGTGAAGCGAGCCCAAGAGGCGCTGCCTGAGCTGAAGGCGGTGGAGACGACGGAATGGATGGGGCATCGCCCGGCGCTGCCCGACACCGTGCCGGTCATGGGGCCGTCCGCCAAGCGCCGCAACGTCTGGTACGCCACCGGCCATGGACATCTCGGTCTCACCTATGCAGCCACGACCGGCCGCCTGATGGCCGATCTTGTTACGGGCGCGCAGCCGCCCGTGGACATGAGACCCTACCGTATCGACCGCTTCTAGGGCGGTTGACACCTACGAAAGCAAGGGAGTGAACATGCGAAGCGAACTCTATATCGACGGACAGTGGGTGAAGCCGATCAAGGGTGGTACCTGCACGGTGACCAACCCTGCAACGGAAGAGGTGATCCAGACGATCGGCGCCGCAACGGCCGAGGACGTCGATCTTGCCGTCAAGGCAGCTCGCCGAGCCTTCGACAAGGACGGCTGGCCGAAGCTGACGGGTGCCCAGCGCGCGCGGTATCTCCGCGCGATCGCCGATGGCATCCGTGCCCATCAGGCCGAGATCGCACACCTCGAAGTTCTCGATAATGGCAAGCCGTTCCCCGAGGCCGATTGGGACGTTGCCGACGCGGCGGGCTGCTTCGATTTCTATGCGGGGCTCGCCGAACAGCTCGACAACAATCCCGAGGAGGCGATCGCGCTTCCCGATCAGCGCTTTACCTCCAAGGCGGTCCGCGAGCCGCTGGGCGTCGCCGGCGCGATCATTCCCTGGAACTATCCGCTGCTGATGGCGGCGTGGAAGGTTGCGCCGGCACTGGCCGCCGGCTGCACCATGGTGCTGAAGCCTGCCGAATTGACGTCGCTGACGGCGCTCGAACTGGCGGCGGTCGCCGACGAAGCCGGGTTGCCGCCGGGCGTGCTCAACATCGTTACGGGAGCGGGGTCGGTCGCCGGACAGGCGATCATCGATCACAAGGAGGTGGACAAGCTGGCCTTTACCGGCTCCGGGCCGGTCGGCTCGAAAATCATGGCGGCAGCCGCTCGCGACATCAAGCGCGTCAGCCTCGAACTCGGCGGAAAGTCGCCCTTCGTCGTCTTCGAGGACGCCGATATCGACAAGGCCGCCGAGTGGATCATGTTCGGCATCTTCTGGAACCAGGGCCAGGTCTGCTCCGCGACGTCTAGAGTCCTGGTGCAGGACACCGTCTACGAGCGGTTGCTTGCGCGTCTCATCGAGGAAACGACCAAGATCAAGATCGGCAACGGCCTGGACGCCGGCGTTCTGCTGGGGCCGCTGGTTTCCGAGCGCCAGCACGAGCAGGTCGTTGCGGCGATCGAAGCGGCCCGGCAGGCAGGCGCGACGGTTGCCTGTGGTGGAGCCCGTCCCGAAGGGTTCGACAGGGGCTACTATCTCCAGCCGACCGTTCTGACGGACGTTCCGCTCGACAGCGCCGCCTGGGTGGAGGAAATCTTCGGGCCCGTCGTCTGCATAAGGCCGTTCAAGACCGAGGAGGAGGCGATCGAGCTCGCCAATGATTCCCGCTTCGGCCTTGCAGCCGCGGTGATGTCGAAGGACGACATTCGGGCTGAGCGCGTCGCGGCCGCCTTCCGCGCCGGCATCGTCTGGATCAACTGCTCGCAGCCGACCTTCACCGAGGCGCCCTGGGGCGGCTACAAGGAATCCGGCATCGGCCGCGAACTCGGCCGCTGGGGTCTCGACAACTATCTCGAGACCAAGCAGATCACCCGCTTCGCCAGCGAAGATCCCTGGGGCTGGTACATCAAGCCGGAGGCGGCCGAATGAACTGGGACCGCAGCCTCGACTTGCTGCAGGTCCACTGCCAGGGTGAGATCGGCAAGGTCATCGTCTCAGGCGCGCCCGAGATACCGGGTGCGACGATGCTCGATAAAATGAACCATATCAACACGGTCAACGACAGCCTGCGCCGCTTCGTCACCTTCGAGCCGCGCGCCAATGTCGCCATGTCGGTGAACCTGCTGGTCGCGCCGACGCGCGCCGATGCCGACGCCGGCTTCATCGTGCTGCAGGCCGACCGCGCTCATCCGATGTCCGGCAGCAACTGCATCTGCGTGGTCACCGCCCTTCTCGAGAGCGGGCGGCTGCCGATGTCGGAGCCGGAGACGATCGTCCGCCTCGATACGCCGGCCGGTCTCATCGTCGCGCGTGCCATCTGCCGTGACAACAGATGCCTGTCCGTCAGTCTCGACAACGTGCCCAGCTTCGCGGAAGCGCTGGACCGGGAAGTGGAGACGCCGAAATGGGGGCGCATCAAGATCGATGTCGCTTTCGGCGGCGTCTATTATGCGCTGGTCGACGTCGACCAGCTCGGCCTCGATATTGCGCCTGTCAATGCCCGACTGCTGGCGGAAGCCGGTATCGAGCTCAAGGCGCTTCTGGCTGGCCAGGTCTCGGTCGCTCATCCCGTCCTGAGCGGCGTCGACGAGATCGCTTACGTGATGTTCCGCGGCCGTGAAGCCGATGGCGCGGTGAGGACCTGCACGACGCTGCAGCCGGGCCGCGTCGACCGCTCGCCCTGTGGAACCGGCAGTTCGGCGAACCTGGCAACGCTCTATGCCCGCGGCGAGGTCTCCGTTGGAGATGCGAGGACGTCGCGGTCGATCATCGGCGGCGAGTTCCTGGCAGAGGCGATCGGCGAAACCGAGGTGGGCGGCCGCCGCGCCGTGCTGCCGAGAATAACCGGCCAAGCATATATCTATGGCCGGGAACAGCTGCGTATCTCCGACGACGATCCCTTCGCCGCAGGATTTGCCCTGTCCGACACCTGGGGCCCCCGGGTCGACCTGCTCGGTTAGGAGTCACGATGTCCCACGTTCAATCCCTGGCCGGCCAGACGGTCCTCGTCACCGGAGCATCGGGCGGGATCGGCGCCGCCATCGTCGAGCGCCTGTCTGCCGAAGGCGCGCGCCCCGTCATCCATTACGGGCGTGACAAAGAGAGGGCGCAAGCCCTGCTCCGCAAGCTCGGTGGCAACGGCCTGATCGTCCAGGCCGACCTCTCCAGCCTGGACGGCGCCTTCGCGCTATGGCGCGACGCGCTCGCGGCGGCGGGGCGCATTCATGCCGTCGTCAACAATGCCGGCATCCGCAACGAGATTTCGATCGACGCCGATCCGTCCGATTGGCGGGCCGCCTGGCAGAAAGAATTTCAGGTGAATTTCTTCGCAGCGGCGGACCTCTGCAAGGAGGCCATCATGTATTTCAAACAACAGGGCGGCGGGCGGATCGTCAATATGGCCAGCCGCGCCGGACAGCGCGGTTACGCCGCCGACGCCATGCCCTACGGCGCGACCAAGGCCGCGCTCATCAATCTCACAAAATCGATCGCGCGCAGCTTCGGGCGCGATGGGGTCGTCGCCGTCTCCATTGCGCCGGGCTGGGTGCGCACCGACATGGCCGAAGAGTTCGTGGCGAAACACGGAAAGGACGCTGTTGTCGGCGACATCCCGATCGGCGAGATGGCAGAGACAGCCGAGATCGCCGAGCTGGTGGCGTTCCTGCTCCGCCCTTCGCAGGCGTCGGTCAATGGAGCGACCTTCGATGTCAACGGCGGCAGCTATATCAGGTAGGAGAGTGACATGAAGAGATTTTCGGGCAAGGTCGCGGTCGTGACAGGCGGCGGAGGCGGCATCGGGTCGGCCATCTCAAGGAGGCTCGCCGATGAAGGCGCTCTGGTGGTGGTGACGGATGCCAACGCCCAGGCCGCAGGCGAAGTCGCCGCGCTCATCGAGGCGGCAGGCGGATCGGCGACCGCCATTGCGGCCGACATCTCCCGCAAGCCGGAATGCGTCGAGTTGGTCGAGAAAGCCTTTGCCATCAAGGGGCGGCTCGACGTGCTGGTCAACAATGCCGGTATCAACCGGCGCGGCAACCTGCTCTCTCTGTCGGATGAAGATTGGCAGACGAGTTTCGCGGTCAATCTGGATTCGATGTTCCATCTCTGCCGCGCGGCCCTGCCGCATATGATCGCGGGCGGTGGCGGTGCGATCGTCAACACGGGCTCGCAATGGGGGCTCCATCCCGCGCCGAACCACATTGCCTATAACACGACGAAGGCGGCGGTCGCCGCCTTCACCCAGAATCTCGCCAGGGACTACGCGCCCGACAAAGTGCGGGTCAATGCCGTCTGTCCTGGCGAAATCCACACGCCGATGCTGGAGGGCGGCGTCACCCGCTCGGGCCGGACGATCGCCGATCTTGACAAGCTCGTTCCCTACGGTCGCATCGGCAGGCCGGAGGAGGTCGCGGCCCTCGTCGCATTCCTCGCCTCCGACGAGGCGGCATTCATGTGCGGCTCGCTCGTGGAAATTACCGGCGCACAAGCCGTGGCGTGAAAGTGCCGATCGGCTTTGCATCCGGATCGTTCCTCGAACATCTCCCCGAAAAAAGCCCCGCTGTGCGGCAGTTCATGATCGACGGGGACCCGTCAGGCGCCCGCAATCTTCACGATGGCTTCGAATACCGCGCGCGGCATTTTCAGCCCTTCCGACCCTGGCCTGGGATGTTCGATGCCGCTGACGCCAGGCACGAACACGCCGTGCTCTTGGAGGCGGGCTGCCTGGCGACGTGCACGTTCGACAAGGCCATCATCAGGGCGCCCGGGCATCATCGCCACGACCGTCAAGCCCACTGCGGGGCTGGCGCTCCCCTCTCTGAAAGACGGCGTGTCCAATGACCAGGGGCCGCCGGACAGGCCGGCCGACAGCATTTCCACCATCAGCGCCACATTGGCGCCCTTGCGCCCGCCGAAGGGAAGCAGGGCTCCGCCGAGCGCTTTTGCGGCATCGGAGGTGTTCATTCCCGCTTTGTCGACGGCCCATCCTTCCGGGATGCTGCGCCCCTCGGCTGCTGCTGCGACGATATTGACATAGGCGGTGGCGCTGGAGGCCTGATCGATGATGAGAGGCAGCGACCCTTCTCCAAGCGGAAAGCCGAAGGCCAGCGGGTTCGTGCTGTAGACAGCCGGGCCGCCTGCTTTGGCGACCACCATGGCATTGGCGTTGGTTGCGGCGATGCCGACAATCCCTTCGCCGGCGAGCCTGCGAACATAATAGCCGAGTTCTCCTGCCGTATAGCTGTTCGTCTGTGTGAAGACGGCGAGCCCGAAATTGCGCACCGCGGCCGTGAGATCGTCGAACGCAAGATCGAAACCGAGTTGGGCGATGCCCTGATCGGCATTGGCGACGAAGAAGGCGGGATAGGGACGCTCGCAGGTCGGCGCAGGATCGCAGTTGATGCGGCCCTCGCGGAAGCTGTCGAGGTAATCCACCATGTGCGGAAATCCGAGTGTCGAAGGCCCATAAAGCGCGGCGGACAAGGTGGCGCCCACAAGGGAGCGGGCGGTGGCTTCCCGAGCGCCGGCTGCCAGGCAGGCTCGCATCGCTAAAGCCTCGGCTTCCGCCTGATAGACTACGACCTCATCCGGCATCTCAAATCTCCGCTCTTTCAGGGCATCCGGTCCGATCGGTGCCGTGGCCCGACCGTCCTAGCAAAAGCAGGGGACCGCCAACAGCAAAATGTACAATAGTGTCTGCAAGACTAAAGCATGTCGCGCAAAAGTGTGCAGCGGTTTTGCGTCAACGACATGCGCAAAAACAAAGAGCTAAAGCGCAAGGAGCGAATATGAAAGATCGCGACGCGCTTTGATGCGTGAATTCGCCATTGGATTGAGACGCCGCCGGACTCGCTCGCCGTCCCGGCGGGGCAACATCCCTTCGCCTGGCGCCTTTCCATTGACGGGGCACCGATCCAAGGGTGTGGCCCGCTGGTCAAGCAGGCCGGTGCTACGAATTGCAGTGGCTGCCGGGATCTTGCGGGCATTGCCGATCTCAGGATGCCGCGACGACATATGCGAACGCAGCGTGGTCAGCAGAACGAGGGCGCGCCGCGGCGGCGGTCGTCCGTTACTCTTCTGACCCATGCCTCGTCACTTACGGTCTACTTGTAGGTGATCGTATCGCTGGTCCGCGGTCGATTGAAGAAATGCTGATCGAAGCTGTAGCCGTTCATTCCGGTAAAGCTTGAAAAGAACGCCGAGACGGGTGTCGTCAATTTGTATTGCACCCGCGTCAGTACGACCTGAACGCCTTGATCCTGGATTTGCGACGGGATTTCGATCGCGCTCGCGGTACCGGATTTGAGCGCGGTGGTGTTGAATGCGGCAGACCAGTTGACCGTCGCGCTGCCAGTCTTGCTGATATCGTTGACGGTGACCGTTATCGTGAGACCCGTCGTGTCATAGGGTTGGAGGATGAAGCTGGCGCCGGAAAGAAGCTTGGCGACGTCAGACGTCGTCCAGGTGTTCTGCTGCGAGATCATGTCGCCCGTTGTGGAGGCGATTTCGTCTATCTTGCGGCTGACCGTGAGCGCATGGCCGAGGTCGACAGTGCCGAACAGCAGCATCACCAGGAGCGGCAGCACGAGCGCGAATTCGACCCCCGAGGCGGCTCTGCGGTCGCGCGTAAGATGGAGGATGCGGGATAGGACGCATCGGAAAAAGGAGAGATTCCGCTTTATCATCATCTCAGAAAGGCTCGTTACGAAACAGCACGGAAGATCCGATGAGATAGCGGCCGTCGGAAAGCTTAGCGCTCGAAAGACTGAGGAAATTGACGACGGCCGTCCAGGGCAGGAAGGTCTGGACCAGGATATAGTCGCTGCCCTGACCGATATTGTAAGTCTCGGTGACGGCGAGCTTGCCGCTGGTGTCGATTGGATTGCCGCTGGTCGCGGACGACAGATCGGAAAGCACGCTCACCTTGACCAGGAGATCGCTGGAGCAGTTGAACGAGAGCAGCATGTCATTACAAATTCTGGCTTTGAAATCGGCCAATGTGATCTTCGAAGACGCTACCTCGCCGGTGCGGATCATCCGCGAGATCTTGTGCACCGAAGCGTCAAGCGTGGCGTTGACGAAGAACATCAGCGACACTTCGATAATGCCAAATATGATGATGAAGAGCGGCAGGGCCAGGATCGCAAATTCAATTGCAGCGACGCCATCGCGATCACCCAAGATGCGGCGAAGCAAGACAAACAATCCCCTTCGCCTCATTGGGTCAGCCGAACGGAAGAGAGATATTGTGTGAAGAGCGCCGACAGACCTGCCGTGATCTCGGCTGATGACGCTGCTGAAATGAACAGGCTCTTGGAGGATGCGCAGTCCGAGAGCGCATAGGGAATGTAGTCGCGTCTCGTGATGCTTGTAGACACGCCGCTCTGCATGGTGCCGCCCCAGGTATTCTTCCAGTTGGCGCTTGCCATGGTCGAGCCGACGGTCGCGTTGTAACCCCAATCCGAGGTGAGCGGCAGGTATTCAGTGTAAAGCACGGCCATCGTGTCGGATTGATTTTTCAGATAACCGCACCAGTCCGGATTGAGCGGCGCGACTTTATTCCAGTATGCTCCGGATACAGCCTTGTTGTTCTTCCATACGACGCTGTCGGTAACCCATTCGCGCTGCGACTGGACGCCATCCGTCAACAGCAGAACGAGCTTGAGCGGCGTGCCTGAGGTAGTTCCGTCCCCTCCGGTGCCGACCTTCTGCTTCAGCGTCGCCAGCGACACGTCGAAATAGGTGGCCGCCTTCGAGGTCGCGCTGGTGAGGCCGTAGCTCGAATCCGCGAGGCGGCTGCGCGCGGTGTCCGTGCTCAGCGTTGGGGCCAGAACCTCCGTCAGCGTATCGCCCAGGCTATATAATCCGACCTTGATTCGTTGATGATTGCTGTCGGACGTGTCGACCAAAGCAAGCACGTCCTTGACGGCGTCACCGGCGACATCGGCGCGCAGCTTTATGTTCTTGGCCGTGCTGTATTCATAGTTGTTGGCGTATGTCTTGTTGCCGATAGTGTGGGAATCGCCCGTGTGGCAGGCGAACTGGCAGCCGATCCCGGAATACATGGTCGCCTGACCTGCAGTCGTTGCCGCCAGAAGCATCGAAGGCGACGTGTCGATGACGATATAGACGTTGAGGTAGGAGGTGGCCGGCCCCTTGACGGCGCTGCCGACGCTGATGGGAACGGTGTTGATGTTGGCAATCTTCATCAACGTCGTCGGAACGGTGCCGCTTGCCGTCGCGGTTATCTTATGGTTGCTGGTATCGATATTGATGTCACCAAGCGTATAGCTGCTTTCCACCTGCGCGCCGAACCAGTCGGACACTTTCTGTTTGAGGGCGGTGCTGTCGTCGGTGTCGATCTCTTTGACAGCGGCAATCAGGGCAGTGTCAAGATCGCTCTGCATCCTCTGTCGGATATTGTAGGTGCGAATGTAGTCGAAGCTCGCGCCGACCGCGATGATCATCGGGACCAGGGTGAGGGCGACGACGATCGCGACGTTGCCGCCTCTATCTCTTCCGAGACTGCGAAGGGTTCCGAAGACCCGGGCAAGTGAATGTGAAAGAGTCGACCGCAAAGAAACACCGCATATGGATTATGAAAATAGTCCCGTGCGAGATGTCGCTAAAGCGCTTAAGCCTCTGTTAATTCCTGCAGTTCCTGTAGAAAAACGGGTAGCCGACGCACGGTTTCCTGCGCATATTGTACATGCCTGCGAAATTTGGATATCGCAAGGATACGCATCGAACTGAGTGCGGCTCGTTCAATGGACGCCCTTTTGATCTCCCCCGTCTTTGTCAGTGGCTGAAAGCCGCGCCTGAAGTTCGGTGGTAAGCCACCTTGCCGCCGGCCCCGGCGGGTTTGCGACATTGCGTATCACGTGGATGGGGTACTCACCCTGGTCGAAGATGGGAAACTGGAGATGGACGAGACGGCCATCGGCGAGATCATCTCTAACCAAGGATGCCGGAAGTCCGCCCCAGCCCAATGCGCCGCGGATATAGAGATGTTTTGTCGCGTTGTCGCTGACACGCCAAGTCTTGAGCGAGAACACGTTGAAATCGCGTCCCTTCGTCAAGCCCGAAGCGTCGTAGACGACGAGCTGGGTTTCGTCCCGCACATCAGCGAGGGTCATCGGCCGGCGCAACTTTGCAAGTGGATGGTCGGGGGCGGCGACGGGGATCATCGCCGACTGGCCGATCCGTTCGAAAACGATCTGATCGTTCCTCGTCGCCATGGCGCCGCCAAAGCCGACGACGGCCCTCGCATTGCTAACCGCATCTATGACGATCCCCAATGTGCCGACCGTTACATTCAGGGAGACGGTGGGATAATGACTGCGGAAGGCACGCAGCACGTCGACGACAATGTCCGTCGGCACGATAGCGCTCATCGCCACATTGAGCTCGGCCTCCAGCCCGTCGCTCAGGGCCTGGACGCGCGCCCGCATCAGATCGAGATCGCCGAGCAACCGGCGGGCATCCTCGAGCACCGACCTTCCGGCTTCCGTCAGCTGCGGCCGTTTGGTGCCGGAGCGGCTGAAAAGCGCCACCCTGAGCTGCGCCTCGAGATTGGCGATCGTATAGCTGACGACCGACTGCGTTCGGTTGAGGGCGCGGGACGCGGCTGAAAAACTGCCTTTCTCCACCACGGTCAGGAAGACCTGAAGCTGATCCAAAGTCGGGTGGGGCTGCATATCTCATCGATCCTGTCGATAAATTTTCACGAAAATATAACGGTTTTCACGATGAGCTTCCAGCTCTATCTGTTCGCTCGACGGGATTGCCGTCATCCCTTATCAAGGAGGTTCGAATGTCCAACACCGCGACTGGTTTGCCTGCGCCCCAGGGGAAGTTGCTTCTAATCGGGCTATGGTCCGCGCAGGTGCTTCTCTTTATTGCCTTCACGCTGTTCGGCTGTATGAAGTTTTTCATGCCGGTCGACCAACTGGCGGCAATGTGGGTATGGCCCGGCGACGTTCCCGCATGGTTTCTGCGCCTCATGGGTATTATCGATTTCGCCGGCGGAGTGGGCGTGTTGCTGCCGGCCCTAACTCGGATTCAGCCGCGTCTGACCGTGCTTGCGGCGCTTGGCTGCGTGCTGCTGCAGATCACTGCGATGATCTTTCATCTCTCCCGCGGCGAAGCGTCCGCCTTGCCACTCAATGTCATCCTGCTTGCCCTTTCAGCTTTCATCCTGTGGGGCCGCGGCAAGAGGGCGCCGATTACGCCGCGCCAATGACGGACGCCGCCGATCGGGAGGCGCGCGCCCGGATCCAACAGGTTTTGGACGAACTCGACAGATTGAGTTTTGAGCTGCATCGCCAGTCATGATGTCTTTTGGATTAGGCTCAGGACCCATAAACGGACTTGTGGAGCGGGGCCAGTTTGATTCAGTGGCGGCGTCGAGGTGGCGCTGCCGATGGCCGACATGTTCCTGCTGAACGAGGCGCAGATGCGCCGGATCGAGCCCTACTTCCCCTTGTCGCGTGGTCGAGCGCGGGTGGACGACCGGCGGTGCTGTCGGGCATCGTCCAGGGCAGGTAGGGCGCGAGGCCGACGTCGGAGTGGACCTCCGCCAAGGCCGAGCAACGCTGCCAAGGCCGCCGCTTCGATAGGGGCCTTGGCCGACGAATTCTCGAGGAGGGTTTGAGCTTCTTGTTCGTTCCTTCATCACTACGACGAAACCCGAACCCTCCTCAATTTACGAACCCAAGTGTTACCACTATACGATGATGGACAAGAGGTGTCGTCAAGACCTGATGAAAGACAGCAGGTCAGGGTTGAGGACATCCGCATGTGTGGTTAGCATGCCGTGGGGGTAGCCCGGATAAGTCTTCAGCGACCCGTTCTTAAGCAGGTCGACCGCACGCGGCACTGAACTTGCGAACGGGACGACTTGATCAGCCTCGCCATGCATCACCAGCACCGGCACAGTGATCTTCTTGAGGTCTTCGGTATAATCTTCGAGCCAAGAGTCGACGGTCGCGTAATGAGCGAGGGCACCGCCGGCCATGCCTTGGCGCCACCAGTTCGCAATGATTGCCTCCGAAGGCTTCGCCCCATCGAGGTTGTAGCCGTAGAACGGGTTCTCAGGGACGAAACGGTAGAACTCCGACCGGTTGCCCAGCACGCCGGCCCGGATCTCTTCGAACCACTCCGGCGGCTGACCGGCCGGGTTGTCCTCGCTCCGGTACATGTTCGGCGTCAGCGAAGCGACCAGCACCGCCTTCGCAACCCGCTCCTGGTGGCGAGCGACATAGCGAGCTACCTCACCGCCACCCGTCGAATGCCCGATATGGATCGCGTCGCGCAGGTCGAGGTGTTCAGTCAGCGCCGCGAGGTCGGCAACCCAGTGGTCCATGTCGTTGCCGGTGCTGGGCTGGTCGGACCGGCCGTGGCCGCGCCGGTCGTGGGCGATCACCCGATACCCGTGATGAAGGAAGAATGTCATCTGGGCATCCCAGTCGTCCGCTGTCAGCGGCCAACCGTGGCTGAAAACGATCGGCTGACCTGATCCCCAGTCCTTGTAGAAGATATTTACGCCGTCTGTAGTAATTATCGTGGACATGATTTGCTCCTTTGATTGCCGCGGATAAAGGTCAGCACTCGTTGTCGCGGCGTTCCAGCGAGAAACTTGTCAAATACATGACCGGTCGTATATTTACCGGCCAAAATTGTTCAGGTTACAAGGGCGGGCAAAACGAAACCTTCAAAGCTGTCGAATGGCGACCGGTTACGTTCGACCTTGGCACGCGTGACCGCGCCTTCGAACGCGTCGATCAACGCGACGGCAACCTGTCCCGGGTCCTTTCCGGCCGGCAATTCGCCCTGGGCCTGGGCTTCCCGGAGGCATTCGGTGAGCGAGGCCATCCATTGGCGATAGAGTGCCGCCAGCGTAATGCGTACATGCTCGCTCGACGGCGTGACCTCGAGCGCCATATTCCCGATCAGGGAGCCAACCGCGTAACCGCGGCGCTCGTGAAACTCTGCTAGGCTCGCGAAATAGCGCGCGATACGCGCGAGCGGCGCCATGTTGTGATCGGCCAAGATCGGGCCGTAGGTAGCAACCACCGAATCCCAATACTCGGTCAGTACCTCGACACCTTCATGGGCGCAATCACCCTCGCCGCCATCCTCCTATTTGGCTACCCCGTTGTGAGTCCTGAGCCTAGGGCGGCAATGACGCGATCGGCCATGAAAGCGCACCGGGCGCCATTGAACGGAAACAGCGCCGAGAATGCGCCGGAGAGCCGTTTTTCGATCGACTGACGCATCATCTTCCGCGCCCGGTGCAATCGGGTCTTGGCAGTTTCGGGTCTTATGCCGAGATAGGATGCGGCCTCGTCGGTGCTCATGCCCTCGACATCACGCAGTACGAAGACGGCGCGAAAATCATCCGGAAGTTCGTCGACCGCATGTTCGAGGAGATGCCGCGCCTGGCTCCGCGACAGCTCGGTTTCTGGATCGGTTGCGGACAAGGAGGAAGGAAATTGTAGTACTTCACCGCCCGGCGATGTCGTCTGCATGTCGATTTCCTCGAGCCTAGCTGTGTTCTTTCGGCGCCGCACGCGGCCCAGCGCTTCGTTGATCGCAATTCGGGTCAGCCACGTCGAAAACTGCGCATCGGCTCGGAACGCCGCCAGATTGGTGAATGCTTTGATATAGGCGGCCTGAACGACGTCTTCCGCCTCGGCATCGTTGCGGATGATGGCGCGCGCGGTGCGGAACAGGCGCTGGTTGTGGCGTTGAATGATGGTGCGGATGGCGGGCTCGTCGCCGATTTTCGCCAAGGGCACGAGATCTGCGTCGGAGAATGTCGACATCTGCTGCTGGTGCTGCTGCTGTCGCTCGGTCGGAACCGGAATGGCTGTCATGGGAATCCTCCGCCTGCCGTATTTGATTGAAGCCCGGCCCTATGGCCGGACGTCCAGTTTGCCCGTCATGGCCGGATGAAAGCGGCAATAGAAGTCGACTGCTCCCGCTCGGCTGATCGTCATGCGACCTTCCGATTTCGGCGGCAGGTCGATATCGAAGCTTTTGTCGCGGGCCGTCACCGTGTGCCGGAAGATATCATCATTTCGCCAGACGATCACGTCGCCCACATGCAGTTCGGCAGGCGGCGCGCTGTATTTCATCCCTGCAATGGTGACTTGGTATTCCGCGGCAGAGGCGACGCCGCCGCCTGTCCAGAGTAGCGCACACAGCAGCGGCAGCGATTTCGTCAGCAAATGCATCGCCAGTCTACTTCATCGTCGAGGCAAGATGCTCGGCATGCATCTGGTGCTGCTTGAACAGGGTCAGGCCCGTTTCCAGGAGCGACTTGAGCTCGTTGTTCTGCGCCGAGGGGATCAGCACCTTGGCAAGCGCATCGTTGACCGACTTGTGATAGGCGACTTCGTTTTCGACATAGGCCTTGTCGAAAGCCGCGCCGTCGAGAGCGTCAAGCGTCTTCAACTCCTTGCTTGCTTGAGTCGAGAGCGACTGGCTGATCTTGTTGTCTTCAGGCGTCACCTTTAGTTTCTTGACGAGGGCGAGCGCCTGATCGTTGACGGCCTTGTGGTCGCGCTCCATGGTCTTGGCGAATTCAATGACTTCGGCATTCTTGCTTTTCTTCAACGCCTGATCCGCGGCGGTGACGTCGATCTGCCCCGCCGTATAGGCGATATGAGCAATCTGAGGGTCGGTCGGCTTTGCATCGGCGGCGATCGAAGCCGTGCCGAGCGAGGCTGCCAGGAGGGTTGCGCCGAGAATCTGTTTCAACATGATCTGTCTCCTTTGTGTCCATGTGACGGAATGGCTTCTGCGGCGGTGGCGCCTTTGGAAGCAGGCATTGGATGCAGATCGGCCGAAAAGGTTCCCGGAAATTTTTGCAGGCAAGCGGCGCCTCATCGGCGTCGGCCGCCGCCAAGCCCCTCGGATCACCAGCAGCTTTCGAAACGCGTGGCAGGCCGCCCAATCATAGTCAAAAATACGTCGATGCTATCCGTTTCGCGCGCAAAACATCCGACCGGGGATGGCGCCGAAGCACTTTTTCTAAGCCTTGCCGCCTTGGATGGGATCGCGCTTGTCACGGGGACAGCGGCACGATTGGTCGGCAGGGATACGGGAATACGACATGGTCCATAGCAGTTGTGCACTTATGATCCGCCGCTGGTTCTACGGCTGCGGTGTATTGCGTTAAGGCTCGATGTGCATGGTCGAGACAACGAACGGTTCGGGTTGGAATGCGGCGCATCAGGATCGAGTTCCCGATGATCCCGGCAGCATTGAAGCGCCAACTCATCTCAAAGATCAGAAAGACAGATTCTGCGCGGAGATCGCGGCATTGGCGACGGCTGTCCTGAGCGGAGATCTGACGCGGCGGATGAATGCCGACTACGCCGATCCGGATCTCTCCCGTTCGGCTGTCATCCTCAATGAGCTGATCGTGTCGATTGACGATAACTTGTCCGATTTCAACGATGCGATGGCCGCTCTCGCCCACGGGGATCTCCATTGAGGCATGCGGGACAAACATCGCGGCGCCTTCGGACAATTGCAGAAGAACTTCAATCTCGCCCTGGCGACGGTCCGCACCGTGCTGGGCGAACAGGGTTCGGGCCCGTTCACGGAGAAGGCGACGAAATTTCGCCGGATGCTGGCGGGCTTCAGATCGAATGGGGTCGCTTTCGAAATCCGGATCTCCGATGAAGATTCACGGCCAATTCCTTCGCCTCCCCATGATCTCTGGCTGAAACTTGCCGATGCGCTGGATGGCTTCTCAGCCTGAACATTGACCGCGCCACAACTGCAATAGCCGTTGTGGCACGGTGATGTGTTTCGTCGTCAGAAGGGGTAATGCTGGGCGGAATCCTCGATCGTGATCCAGCGCAGGTCGGTGAATTCGGCGATCGCCGCCTTGCCGCCGAAGCGGCCGTAGCCGCTGCCCTTGACGCCGCCGAAGGGCATCTGCGCCTCGTCGTGCAGCGTTGGGCCGTTGATGTGGCAGATGCCGGATTCGATCCGGGCCGCAACTGCCATCGCCCGTTGCACGTTACGGCTGAAGACGGCCGACGACAGGCCGTATTCGGTATCGTTGGCGATGCGGATCGCTTCTTCCTCGCCGGAGACGCGAATGATCGGCTTGACCGGGCCGAAGGATTCTTCCGCATAGACGCGCATGTCGGATGTGACGTGATCGAGCAGCGTCGCCTCGACCACGGTGCCGGAGCGCTTGCCGCCGGCTACGAGTTTTGCCCCCTTGGCCGTCGCATCGGCGATCAGCTCTTCCATCTTTTTGGCTGCATCGAGGCTGATCAGCGAACCGAGAACGACATGGCCGCGTGGGTCGCCTGCCGGCAGCTGGCTGGCGCGGGCGGCCAGCTTGGCGACGAACTGATCGGCGATCGTCGCGTCGACGATGATCCGCTCCGTCGACATGCAGATCTGGCCCTGATGCATGAAGGCGCCGAAAATGGCGGCATTGACGGCGCCGTCGATATCGGCGTCGTCGAGGATAACCAGCGGCGCCTTGCCGCCGAGTTCGAGGAGAGCGGGTTTGAGATGCCTGCCGCAGGTCTCGGCGATGATCCTGCCGACTTTGGTCGATCCGGTGAAGTTCACGCGCTTGACCGCGGGATGGGCAATCAGCGCGGCGACGATCTCAGGCGCATCTTCGGGCGCGTTGGTAAGAACGTTGATGACGCCAGCTGGCAGGCCGGCCTCGGTCAGCACTGTGGCGATTAGCCGGTGTGTGCCCGGGCATTGTTCGGATGCCTTGAGGATGACGGTGTTGCCGCAGGCGATTGGCATGGCGATGGCGCGGGTGGCGAGAATGACGGGCGCGTTCCAGGGAGCGATCGCCAGGCAGACGCCGGCCGCCTGGCGAACGCCCATGGCGAGCGTGCCGGGCTTGTCGGACGGGATGATTTCGCCTGATATCTGCGTCGTCATGGCGCCGGCCTCGCGCAGGATATTGGCGGCGAGCATGACGTTGAAGCCGGCCCAGCGCGCGGTCGCGCCGGTTTCCTCGATCATCAGCCGGGTAAATTCGCCCACTTTGGAATCCATGATGTCGGCAGCCTTCATCAGGATGGCGCGGCGCTGGCCAGGGCCGGTCTTTGACCAGGCGCCGAAGGCGACGGCGGCGGCATCGACGGCTGCGGCAACGTCTTCCAGATTGGCGGCGGCGGCGCGGCTTGCGAGCTTCTCGGTGAAGGGATCTAGGCGGTCGTAGGTCCGGCCGCCGGAGGCTGCGCGGTCCGCGCCGTTGATGAGGAGGGAAATATTCATCTGGGGTCTCCTGAGGGAAAGAACTAGAAGCCGAGGACTTCGGCGTTGATGGATGCTTCGAGGCCGCCGTCGGTGGCTAGATTGGCGCCGTTGATCCAGCGCCCGCCGTCAGAGCAGAGGAAGAGCACGGCGGGCGCGATATCGGCGGCGGTGCCGGCGCGGCCGACGCGGGTAATGTCGCTGTCGACCCTGGCGTCGCCGAGCACGGCGCGGAACTGTTTAAGGATCGGCGTTTCCACCGGCCCGGGGCTGACCGCATTGACCCGGATGCCACGGTTCTTGAACAATGGTTGGTGGGCCGCGCGCATGGTCCAGAGTAGGAGCAGTTCCTTGGAGAGCGGGTAGCCTTGCTCGTCCTTGAGGCCGTGTTCGCGAACGATCGCCGCCACATCGGGAAAGCCCTCGATTGATGTCAGCGACTTTGCTCGCTCGAGATTGGCGCGCCAACCGTAGCCGGCGATCGAGGCGACGTTGACGATGGCGCTGCCTTCGCGCAGGCGGGGTGCCACGGCTTCCGACAGGGCGCGAAGACCGTAGAAGTTGACCGCGAGCGTCGCGACGACGCCGGTGCTGCCGGAAAGGCCGGCGACATTGGCGAGCGCATCCAGGCGCGTCGGGAGCCGTGCAACGATCTCGGCAACGCCCGATGGCGTGGACAGATCGCCCGTGATGAAGGCGGCGCCTCCATTGGCCGGCTCGCGCACATCGACACCGATGACCTCGGCGCCCATCTGGCCGGCCAGTTCCGCCGTCCGGGCGCCGATGCCGGAAGCCACTCCGGTTACCAGGATTGTTTTACCAAAAAGCATCAACGTCACCTTTCACAATAGAATCCGGAAGCCGGCTCATTCTTCCCATTTGATCTTATTCGGACCGGGCAATTTCAGCCGGTAGCCGACGGGAAGAAGTTGCAGGTCGAAGCGGCGCTCGATTTCGCCCCAGAGGCCGCGCGGCAGGTAGAGCGAGAAAATCAGGGCGGTGGCGCCGAGGCCGATCAGGTACCACACGCCGGCTCCGCCGAAGAAGGTCTCGATCATGAAGAACAGGACGGCGCCGATAATCGCGCCTTCGAACTTGCCGATCCCGCCGACCAGCACCATGAAGATCATGTAGGCCGTCCATTGGACGCTGAAATAAGTCTTCGGCTGGAAGGTGGTGGCAGTCGCCAGCCACAGGCCTCCGGCGATCGCGATGCCGAAGGCGGCGAGCACGAAGAGCAGCCTCTTGGTGGCGATCACACGCACGCCGACCGAGGTCGCCGCCTCTTCATTGTCGCGGATCGCCTGCATGGCCGCGCCGGCGCGGCTGCGCATCAGCATGAAGAGCGCACCGAGCAGGGCGGTCATGGACGCGAGCGCAAGCCAGTAGATTGTCGCCCGCCGCGTGCCGCTGTCATAGACGTTGAGCGAGATCAGCGAGGTTCCGGTTTCTCCCTGGATCAGCCGGTCGAGGTTGACGAGCAGGTGGGCGAGTTCGGCGATGACCCACATGCCGATCGCGAACTCGCCGCCCTTCAGCCGCAGCATGAACAGCGAAAGCGGGATCGACAGCGCGCCGGTCACGATCGCGGCCGCAAAGAGCGCGATGAACGGATCGAGCCCGGCATCGGCGAGCCGAATGGTGAAGTAGGCGCCGAGCCCGAAGAACACCTGTTGGCCGACCGAAACCAGCCCGCCAAAACCGGCGAGCGCATTCCACATGGCAGCAAGAATTACGTAGATGAACAGGGCCGTCATCCGGTCGATCGCGCCGGCGCCGAGGACGGCGGGGGCGAAGATCAGCAGGACAAGCACCGCGGCCATGGAGCCAAGCGCCACCCGCGACGATTTCGTCCAGCGTTCTATCGATATGCCGTTGGAGACAAAGGTCATGTCGGGCTCCGGAGACGTGCACGAAGGTTGAAAAACGCACCGAGCTTGTCGAGTTGAGGCATGCCGAAGCGGGACAGCCTGATGAAAAGTACCAGCAGAAATACGGCGTGGCCGCCAATCAGGAAGCCTTGCGGATGCAATTGCGCACCGAGCGATTGGGCAAGGCCAAGAACGATGCCGCCGGCAAGCGTGCCCCACAGCGATCCCGCTCCGCCGATGACAGCCGTCTCGAAAGCGAAGAGAAGCTGCGGGCCGCCGGCATAGGGGCTGAAAGTTGCCCGCATCCCGAGAAAGGCGCCGGCAATCCCGATGGTGACCATGGTGATCGCGGTGGCGACGGCATTGACCCTGCGCGCATCGATGCCGACCAGCCCTGCCGTATCGGGATCCTCGGCCGTGGCGCGGATGGCGCGGCCGAGCGCAAAGCGGCCGAGGAAAAACTGCAGCCCCCCGAGAATGAAGACTGCCGTCACCATCATCATGACGGCAAGCTTGCCGACGAAGATGTGGCCCGGCAACTGCCAGGACGCATAGGACAGGTTGCCGATGAAGGGCGCGAGCGACCGTGTGTCGGCGCCGAACTGCTCAAACAGCAGGTTGTCGATGACGATCGACAGGCCGAAGGTTGTGAGGATCGGCAGCAGCGTCCCGCCACGGGCGCTGCGTTCCAGAATGAATCGCTGCAGCAGCCAGCCGAGGATCGCCATGACGGGCAGCACGATCAGCAGGCCGGCGAAAGGCGGAATGCCGGCCTTGGCGGCAAGCAGCCACAGCCCATATGCGGCCGCGACCGCCAGGCTGCCATGGGCGAGATTGATGATCCGCATGACGGAGAACATGAAGGACAGGCCGCAGGCGATGACGGCGTAGTAGCCCCCGAGCAGAATGCCCTGGATCAGAGTGTTGATCATGATGCGCTCCTTTCGCCGGCGGCCCGGTGCAATCCGAAATAGGCCTGGGTGACGTGCTCGCGAGTGACGGCTGCGGCCGGCCTGTCGAGGACGATGCGTCCTTCCAGCATGCAGATGACGCGGCTTGCCACGCTCATGGCGCGGGCAAGGTCCTGCTCTACGAGCACGATGGTCGTTCCCGAGGTCAGCAATGCCTGCAGTTGGGCGTAGACGCGATCGACGACCAGAGGCGAAAGTCCGAGCGAGACTTCGTCCAGCAGAAGAATATCGGGATTGCTCATCAGCGCCCGGCCGATGGCAGTCGCCTGCTGTTCCCCGCCCGAGAGATGCCCGGTCTTTGCGTGGCGGCGGGGTTTGAGGTTCGGGAAGGCGTCGAGGACGCGGTCGACGCTCCATTCACCCTTGCGGCCGCAGCTCTTTCCGAGAAGCAGGTTCTCTTCCACGGTCATCTGCGAGAAAAGGCGCCGGCCTTCCGGCACCAGGGCAATGCCCTTGGCGATCCGTTTGTGGGAAGGGACGGCGGCCAGGTCTTCATCATTGAGAAGGACTTGGCCGGAGCATGGAAGATGGGCGCCGGCGATCGATCTGAGCAGCGTCGTCTTGCCCGCGCCGTTGGCGCCGACCAGTGCCAGCACCTCACTCTTGGCAATATCGAAACTGACGCCGCGCACCGCCTGAAGCAGGCCGTGGCGGACGTCGAGGTCGCGGATGGAGAGAAGGCTCATGCGGGTGTCCCTCCGAGATAGGCCTTGACCACCTCCGCATTGCTCATGACCATTTTCGGCTCGCCGTCGGCGATAATCCTGCCCGCGTCCATGCAGATCAGCCGTTCCGCCACCTGCAGAAGGATATGGACGATGTGCTCGATCCAGACGATGCCGATACCGCGGCGGCGCAATTCGAGGATGGTTTCGACGAGCTCGCTCGCCTCGCCATCGGTCAGTCCTCCGCCGATCTCGTCGAGCAGCAACAGCCTCGGCTGCGTGGCCAGCGCACGGGCAAGCTCCAGGCGTTTGCGATCGAGAAGGCCGAGCGTGTCGGCCGGGCGGTTGGCGACGTCGAGCATGCCGCAGAGCGACAGCGAATCCACCACCCGCTGATATGCTTCGTCGCGGCTTGCGGCATTGCCGTGCGATGCGGCGACGAAGACGTTTTCGAAGGTCGTCATGCCGCTGAAGGGTTTGGGAACCTGATGGGTCCGGACGAGCCCGGAGCGGCAGCGCTCCGCCGCCGTCCGGCTCGTGACATCGGCGCCATCGAAGGTGATGGTTCCCGCACTTGGCGGGAAGGCGCCGGCGAGCACGCTGAGCAGCGTCGTCTTGCCCGCGCCATTCGGCCCGACGATGCCGACCGCGTCGCCATCGCCCATGGAAAAATCCAGGTTTTCCAGGACGACGAGCGCGCCGAACTGCTTGTGGATCCCCTTGGCCGAGAGAAAGGCTCCCCCCGGCCGATTTTGAGCTAGCTGCTGCACTATCCGTTATCCGTTATCCGTTATCCGTTATAAGCGATGAGCTTGGCGCCGACCGGCACATTGGGGTCGGTGGCGTTTTCGGTGACGACATAGTCGAGCGCGAATTTCGAGCCCTCTGCCGCCTTCACCCATTGCGTGCCGATGATCGGCCCGGGAGAGACGTTGGCGACGGGGCCGCTGGTGAAGTCGACCTTGCCGGCGATCGTCGTCGTCTTCAGCGTGCTGATCGCTTTGGCCACTGCCTCTTTGCTCTTGACGTCGGTACTGGCCTTCAGCGCATCGAAGCCGGCGTCGAGAAGTGCAAGGCTGGCGCCGAGCTGCTGTGTCCACTGTTTGCCGCTTGCCGTTTCGTAGCCGTCTGCGAGCTCGGTTCCGGACACGCCCGTCAGCGTCGATTTGTAGGGGAAGGCCTTATGCCAGTAGGCGGCGCTGCCAATGTTCAAGCCGAGGTCGCCGAGCGCCTCGATGTCGGAAGGAAACAGCCCCGTCTTGGCGACCTGGCAGATCTTGATCTGCTGGGTGAGGCCCTGTTGCGCGGCCTGGCGCCAGAAGGCGGCGAAATCTGGCGGTATCGGGAACGAGTTGAAGATCTCGACGCCCTCCTGCCGGAAGAGAGCGATCTGCGCCGTAAAATCGGTGGTTCCGGTTTCATAGGCGCCGGGATCGACGATGGTGAAGCCCGCCTTGGCAAGCGCCGGCGCCAGATGGGTGCGGATCGCATTGCCATCGGCGTCGTTTGGATACATGACGCCGACCTTCTTGTTGGTCTCGATCAGGTTCCATTGCGAAACATAGGCCTTGTGGAACTCTTCGACGCCGAAGCCGAAATGATAGGTCCACTTGAACGGTGAAGGCGCGCCCGGCTTGGCGCCGCGACCGAAATACCAGGCTTCCCAGGGCATGACTGTCGAGAGGCAGGGAATACCGGCCGCTTCACAGGCGTCGGCCACCGGATTGATGGTTTCGGGCGTCGAGACGGCGAGCATCAGGTCGATCGCCTTGTTGTTGATCAGGTCCTTCGCCAGTTGGCCGGCGCGCGAGGGATCGGACTGGGTGTCCTGGTCGAGGATCTCCACCTTCCAGGTCTTGCCGCCCGCCTGCAGGCCGTTCGCCAGCGCCTTGCGCGCGAGGTCGAGCACGTAACCGTCGGTCTCGCCGAAGCCGCCGAGCGGGCCGGTGCGCGGGCTGATGAAGCCGACCTTCAGCGTATCGCCGCTCTGAGCGAAGGCCGTGCGACCGGAGAGCGCCAGTGCTGTTCCGCCCGCTGCGGCCGATGCGATGAAAGAGCGGCGGGTGAGCGATGCTGCGTTGAATTTTCCGTTGCGGAAAATGCCGTTCATGAAATCATTCCTCCCTCTTGATGCTGGCCTCTTGGGCCTGCTCCCATTGTTCATCCCGCCCGATCTGGTGATTAGATCGGGTAGTGCCGTTTTCCCGATGCCATGGTGATCCATCTCAGCTCGGTGAATTCGTCGATCGCGGCCTTGCCGCCGAAGCGCCCGTAGCCGCTCGATTTGACGCCGCCGAACGGCATCTGCGGCTCGTCGGAAACTGTGGCCTCATTGATGTGGCAGATGCCGGATTCGAGCCGCATGGCAACGGCAAGCGCGGCACTGACGTCGGCGCTGAAGACGGCGGCCGAGAGCCCGTATTCGTTGTCGTTGGCGACCGTCACGGCCTCGTCAACGCTGCCGACCCTGACGATCGCCGCGACAGGCCCGAAGCTCTCCTCACGGTAGATGCGCATGGCCGGCGTCACGTGATCGATGACGGTCGCGTCCATCAGCGTCCCGTGGGCCTGACCGCCGCAGACGAGGACTGCACCCTTCTGCAGCGCGTCGTCGATAAGCGACCTGACGCGGCGCACGGCCTCTGCGTTGATCAGCGTCCCGAGCGGCGTGTTGCCGTCCCCTGGGTGGCCTGCAACGAGGGTCGCGGCTTTCGTCCCGAACTTGCCGACGAAGTGGTCGGCGATCTCGTCCATCAGGATGATCCGCTCCGTCGACATGCAGATCTGGCCCTGGTTCATGAAGGCGCCGAAGGCGGCGGCGCTGACGGCCTGGTCGATATCGGCGTCGGCAAGCACGATGAACGGTGCCTTGCCGCCGAGTTCGAGCAGGCAGCGCTTCAAATGCCTTGCCGAGGCTTCGGCGATGATCCTGCCGACACGCGTGGAACCGGTGAAGTTGATGCGGCGCACGGCCGGATGGGCGATCAGGGCGGCGACGACTGCGGCGGCATCGCTCGGCGCATTGGAGACGACATTGACGACGCCGCGCGGGAAACCGGCGTCACGCATGATGTCGCCGATCAGGCCATGGGTCTTCGGGCAGAGTTCGGAGGCCTTCAGGACGACCGTGTTGCCGCAGGCAAGCGGCATGGCGACGGCGCGGGTGCCGAGGATAATGGGCGCGTTCCAGGGGGCAATGCCGACGCAGACGCCTGCCGGCTGGCGCACGGCCATAGCGAGGCTGCCGGGAATGCCCGACGGAATGAGTTCGCCTGATATTTGCGTGGTCATCGCCGCCGCCTCGCGAAGAATATCGGCGCCGAGCCCGCAATTGATCGCCGCCCATTGGGCGGTGGCGCCGGTTTCGCCGGTCATGGCGGCAATGAGCTCCGGCGTGCGGGCCTCCAGCAGATCGGCGGCGGCGTTCAAGAGCCGGCGCCGTTCGCCGGGGCCGGTCTGTGACCAGTCGGGAAAGGCGGCTGCGGCAGCATTGGCTGCCCGCGTCATGTCGGCGACAGATCCCGCCGAAGCAATCGTTGCGACATCGCCGGTCAGCGGATCCATGCGTTCGAAGGTGGCCCCCTCGAAAGCCTCCATCGCCTCGTTATTGATCATCAGCTTTGCCGAAAACACTGTTTCACCCACCCGCCATGTGCTGGCGCTTGCATTGTTGCCATGGGGAGAAAGACGAGCCGACGCCGCAGCCTCAAGGCCGCCTGACCATCTGTGTGTCTGTCGGAATGCCTCCTCCCAAAGGCTGATGACGGTTAGGTTACGCCGATCATCGGCGGATGGAATGCGATTTATTGGGTTAATATTGTAATTATCCGGCGATTGCTGCAATGTTTGGTGGAAGCGGAGCAGAGGCGTTGGCGACGGTCGGAGGCATTCATCATTATGCCAGGGGCGAGTGGCACGCGCCGTCGCTATCGCATCGGCGCATCCGTCTTCAGAAGGGACTCTATGCCGATTTCCACCATTTCCTTCTGCTCGGGGAGGGGCGGGCCGAGCTTCACTTCGACAGCGGCGAGGATCGGCCGTTGCAGGGACCGCTGCTTGCCTTCCTGCCGCCTCAGGCTCGCTGCGACCTGTCGATTTCTGCCGGAACCGCTGCCCATCTCGTCGGAACCTCGCCGCAGATCATGGTCGATGCGATCGGCGACAAGGTGGAATCCTATTCGCTGCGCATCTTCACCGAGCAGCGCAGGCTGGTCGAGGCATTGGATCCCCTGCTGATAGCCGAAATCAGTCCGCTGATTTTGGGCTTCGTGCGGGAACTCAATGATCCCTCGCGTTCCTCCTGGATGGTCGCGTCTGCCTATATCAGGTTGATCCTGATGGCACTGTGGCGCGGGGATGGCGAGAGAAGCGAGCCGCGCGGGCAGGGCGAAACCGGATCGATCCTGCAAAGATATCGGCAACTCGTCGAGGCCGGCTTCCGCCAGCACCGGCCCATCAGCGACTACGCCGCGGAATTGGGCGTCACCGCCCACCGGCTTCATTCGATCTGCCAAAGGGCGCTCGGCCGCTCGCCGATCCAGCTTTTGCATGAGCGCGTGGTGCAGGAGGCAAAGCTGAGATTGGAGCGCTCGGCCCGCAATATCCAGGAAATCTCCGACGGCCTCGGCTTTCGCGACCCGACCTATTTCAGCCATTTCTTCAAACGCAAGACCGGCCTTTCCCCCGCCGGCTACCGCGAGATCGCCCGCGCGTCGGCCGGATCGGAAAACAGCATGCTCTCCTCAGGTTATGCCGACTGGCCTTAGGCTCGGGGCTCATTGGTCAAAGCCGGAATTTGCCGGTCTTGGATCGCAAATCACATTGATATGGAAGCCCCAACAGACGTAGGACTGAAATGCGCCAATAGTAACCGTCACAATGGATCGGGTGAGCGACCGCTTTGGGGCCGCAAGCTGCCGGTCCGCTATGGAATGAAAAGACGTGGATAGCGGCATTTGGCCTAGGAACCGCCTGCGCGGCAAGGTTGAGCCTGGCAGGCGGGAGTGGAGGCGCTTCGCGTTGCTTTGAGCTGTTGAGCTCTGCCCGCGATGCGTCCGGCGCAGAAGCGGGCAGTCTCCGTCTCATGCCTGATCCGTCCCGGACTTACGCTTTGGCGGCGTTCTGTGCGGCCTCGAATACATCGCGTGCGGACATCGTACCCGCTACGTGCTCCGTACCCGCGACTCCGAGGTCCATCCATCCTGCATTCACGGCCTCAAACATTTCTTCGGCAGGTTCGGTGTGGCCCTTCGGGATGCCGAATTGCTCGAACGCTTCCGCCCATCCTGCACGCGGGACTGCAAAGGCTTTCACGTCGAGATTCAGGACTTCACCCAATTGCTCCGCGACTTCATTCGCGGTGACCATCGAACCAATCTCGACGACGCGCTGCCCTGACCACGCTGGCCCGGTCAAAAGGGTTGCGACTTCCGCGCCGATGTCGTTCGTCGCGACCATGGTCGATTTGCGGTCTGTCGGATTGTAGTAGACCGGTAGCGTTCCGCCCCGGGCGACCTGCAAGCCGTAAAGGAAATTTTCGAAGAAGCCGCCTGCGCGCACAAATGCGATTGGGGATGTCAAGTCGCGAAAACCTTGCTCCAGAAGCGACAAGGCCGTGATCATCCCGAGCCCGCTGGTTCTGTTCGCACCCATCGACGAAAGGGCAACCACTCGCGGCGGCGTTGCCTTGGTGAGCGCCTCAACATAGTTTGCAATCACGCCCTTTGCTTCTTTGTAATCGGGCGAGGGCGCCCAGACAGCCGGCAACATGACGAACGCGCCTTCGACGCCTTTGAGCGCTTGCTCGATGGCTGCCGAATCATTCCAATCGCCGTCTACCAGTTCCACGCCCTGGTTCGCCCAGTTAGCCGCCTTCTCGCGATTGCGGACGAGCGCGCGTACTTCCTTGCCGTGCGTCAACAGATGTTCTGCCGTTGCGCCGCCCACTTTTCCCGTGATTCCCATTACTAAAAACATGTGTTTTCTCCTGATGATGAGGGACAGAGCACTGCCCCTGTTGGTTCAATGAATGAGCGGTAGAATGGCCCGGATTCGGGGATCGCGCGCGTAGAGGCCGCCCCATGTCATCGCGCCCAGAAGCAGGGAAATGATTTCCGGCGGCGACCCCAACTCACCAATGCGGACATGGGCGCAGATGGCACCTCCCAAAAAGCCCGTCACTAGGATCGCGCCGAGGACGGCAGTGGCCGGGATGGCGTAAAGGATGGCGCAGGCGAGTATGATCGGACCCACGACACGGGTCAGGTCCATCGCGAACCCGGTTTCCTGCAACATGCTCGCGATCTGTGCCGGCGCGAAAAGCTGAATTGTGCCGTCTGCCACCAGAGCGAGAACGACAAACGCGCTCATTATCCGGCCGGCCCACAGGGCGCGATGCAAGGTCATAGTTTCAGGCACCTGATGCAGGTTCATAGTTTCGGACACTTGTCATTCTCCGATGAGTGGATCCCATATTCGGAGCTTACTGTGTCACCTAGGTGTGATAAACACCGAGGAAATGAACTAACTGTTCTCTCTGTGGAGGACAATGCCGAGGCACGAAAATGCAGAATCTCGAACCCATCCTCATTTTCATAACGGTAGCAGAAATGGGGAGCTTCACCCGCGCGGCCGATAGCCTGGGCATCCAAAAGGGAAGAGCCTCAACGGCGGTCCGGAAGCTGGAAGAAGATGTCGGTGTCAGGCTCCTGCACCGGACGACGCGCAGCGTGCAGTTGACGGAGGACGGGCGCGCATTTCATGCCCGTGCCCGCGATCTGCTTGCTGAAGTCGATGACCTACACTCGATGTTCGCAGGCGATCACGTGGCACTTCGCGGGCGTTTACGGGTCGATCTTCCGACCGAGGTGGCGCGCACAACGATCGTGCCGGTCTTGCCGGATTTCATGGCGACTTATCCCGAATTGGAGCTGGAGGTGTCGAGTACGGACCGCCAGGTTGATCTGGTTCAAGAGGGGTTCGACTGTGTATTGCGGCTTGGACCCATAAGGGACGAGACGCTAATTGCCCGCCCATTGGGACTGTTGCGCATGGTCAACGCTGCCAGTCCCGCCTATCTGGCGCGCTATGGCACTCCTCGATCGCTAGAAGATCTCCAGCGTCAGGAACACCGGACAATTCATTTTTCGACGATGCTAGGCGCAAGACCCTATGGATGGGAATATCCGGACGGCGACAGTTACGCGACGATTCAGTTGCCAGGTGCGCTACACGTCAACAGCGCGCAGACCTACGAAGCTGCTGCCCTCGCCGGCCTTGGCTTGATTCAGGCGCCACTCTTGGGGATTGGCCCATACTTAGAGAGTGGAGCGCTTGTGGAGATCATACCCGATTTTCGTCGCCGGGCGCTCGCCGTTTCCCTCGTCGTAGCACATCGGAGCAATCTTTCGCGCCGAGTCCGCGCATTCATGAAATGGATCGAAGATGTGCTGACACCGTATCTGGAATAGGAGACGAACATCTTCATCCGGCCCTCGAAATCAACATTCTGAAGTTATGTCTGCCGGTCGGCGGCCGGCGGTCCAACAGAATGCGACACTGAAACCGGCGACCTTTTGAAATCTGACAGAGATATCCTCAAACTTTCCGCCTTCTGTCTCCACAACGCCGTGCCAATGCAACAGAACCATTCCGTATCAGGTTCGGAGCTATCCTGTTGCTCGCAACCTTATCCGGGGCCGCCCGTCGATCTCCGTAAGGCAGCAAATGGGCAATGGGAACGAATGGTCGCTTTCGGGGGCGGCTCACTTTGCCTGGGAACGGCGAGGATGAAGGCGCGAAGCTGCCGAAGCACTTCTGCAGCTGTCGGCCCACGCCAGACGATTTTTGCTGCCGCCGCCGCGGCGTGTGACCTCGGATGCCCGGTCTACGGCGTGGAAAGGTCGGGACGCTTGTGCTTCCTGCGCGAACAGGGTAGATACTGAACTAGATGGTTCAGTATATAGGTCCTCCTCTCGATCTCTCGTTTGCGGCACTGTCCGATGCGACCCGCCGCGGGATTATCGATCAGCTTGGGCGAGGCGACGCGTCGATCACCAGTCTCGCGGATAAGTTCCAGATGACGCTGACCGGCATGAAGAAGCACGTCCAGGTTCTCGAGCGGGCGGGGCTCGTCGTCACGCAGAAGGTCGGACGGGTAAGAACCTGCAAGCTTGGGGAACGCGGCCTCAAGGCGGAGGCCGAGTGGATCGAGGCGCATCGCAGGCTCTTCGAGGCCCGCTTCGAAGCATTGGACGCATTCATCAGCGAAATGAAACAGGAGGGAAGCGATGAATCAGCAAGTTAACAGTGCAGGCGGTGCGCAGAACCGCACGTCAGTCGAGCGCAGAGGGGACCGCGAACTCGTCGTAACGCGGACATTCAATGCACCGCCGAGCACGGTTTACAAGGCATGGAGCCAGCCCGAGCTGTTCCAGCGCTGGTGGGTGCCAAAATCGGCATCCGGCGTTTCGCTCGTATCGTGCGATATGGACGTCCGTACCGGCGGCAAATATCGGCTGGAATTCGGCGCCGGCGGTTCGGACACCATGGCCTTCTATGGCAAGTATCTCGAGGTGGTGCCGAACGAGCGCATCGTCTGGACCAACGACGAGGGCGAAGAGGGCGCGATCACGACCGTGACCTTCGAAGACCAGGGCGGGAGGACACTACTGAATTTCCGCGAAGTCTATCCTTCCAAGGAGGCGCTTGAGGAAGCACTACAGGGCTCGGCGGCCGCATTGCCGGAGCAGTTGGATCAGCTCGACGAATTGCTTTCCAGCCTAGGCGAGTAGCGCGGGTCGGGAAACTCGCCTCGGGGAACGTCTGCTCTTGGGAAGTGACTCCACGGCCTTTCTGGCCGGAGCGAAAGCGCGAAGCTGCCAAACACTGATTGCCCAATGAAAGTCCGCAATGGACCGTTAGCGGAAACTGCTGACGTTCACTTGACCTCGAAGAGCAGACCAACCTCACGACAGGGCAAAGATTTTGACTTCCCGCCCGATGCCCTGAAGTTCCGCCATCCGAGAGGCGGATTTGATGCCGCTGTCACGCAGGATCTCCGAAACCTGGGCATCCCCGACAATTGCTTCCGTCGTCATGATCACGTTGGGATTGGCAAGGCCCTGAACGCGGGAGGCGATGTTGACGGTCTGGCCGAAATAGTCCTGCCGGTCGTTCAGGTTGACTGCAAGGCATGGTCCTTCATGGATGCCGATCTTCAGCAGGAGATCGTCGCTGCCGTGTTCGGCATTTAGACGAAGCATCGCCTCCCGCATCCGAAGTGCGGCCGCCACTGCGCGGTCCGGGCTCGGAAAGGTCGCCATCACGGCATCGCCTATGGTTTTGACCACCGCTCCGGCCTCCGTGGCGACGATCTCGTGCAAAACCCTGAAATGCGCCCGCACCAGATCGAAAGCGGCAAGATCTCCGACGCGCTCGTAAAGCGCAGTCGAGCCTCTCAGGTCGGTGAAGAGGAAAGTCAGGCTGGTGATTTTGAGGCGCTGGTCGACGTCGAGCGTGTCGGTCCGATAGATGTCGCGGAAACTCTGGTTCGTCAGCAGACGTTTGGCTGTCAGAAAAGCGCGCCTGCTACCCAGCAGATCGTGCAGGTCATCTCCAGCGATGCAAACGTTTGGTACGACTCTGCTATCGGTGTGGTTTTCAAGGGTCAGCCGCAGCAAGCCGGGACGCAGCGTGACCGTTTCGTTCAGCGCATGCCCCCGACTGATGACCATTGAGAGGTTTTGACGTTCGTCGGTGGGCTCACCCTTCACGTCGATGAACTGCGCCGAGTGCGTTACCGCATCGAAGATGATGACGAATTGCGCCGGCAGTTGCAGTGAGACGAAAGCCTTCTCGCCCGGAGCCAACTCGATCATCTCCAACATGATGCGGGCGAACTTCGCTTCCAGATCCTCCGGCAAGTCGACGCCGGAGCTGAAGAAGATTTGGCGGTAGTATTCAAGCGGAGTCAGCCGATCGGGGTCGTGGGCAGCGATCCTGCGAACGCGTGGACTGACTGTGAACGTTACCTCGACCATCTCGTCGAGGGTGGGTTCGTATCCGGCGGCGCAAAGCGCACAATGGTACGTCTCATGGACGACCCCTTTGAGAGTTGCGCCACTGTCAAGAACTCCGCCGCATCCCGGGCAAAGGACATTCCAGGTCATCTCGAACGCCCCTATGCGGGCTGCATGCAGAAGCGCTGCGATCGTTTTCTCTTCATCGAGATGATGCGTCTTGGCGAAGGCGAGCGCATTGATGCGATTGAGATCGCGATCCGAGCCATGCATGACGACGTTTTCTATACACTCGACCGTCTGCGGGTCAGCCGCCTGTCGCAATGTGGCAAAAAGCCCGTCCATTTCACTCATGAGACAAGTCTCCGTGTGCATAACCCACGGCGGACAACGCCAGGGCCGGGATCATAACACGGGAGTTTCCCAATAGAAATCTATGGGCTTAAATGCTGCTTGCTTCACAAGCGGAAGCGGGTTTCAGCCCCCCTTATAGATCCGCTTCAGCGCGGCCAACAGCGCATCCATTTCGTCCGGCGAAAACAGCTCGATGAAGCGCTGTTCATGCATGGCGATCAGCGCGCGTGCCCGCGCGAGCATGGCGCGTCCCGCCTCCGTCAGATGCAGTTCCTGGCGCCGGCGATCTGCCGCGGAAGGACGGCGCTCGATGAAGTCACGGGCCGCCAACCGATTGACGAGGGCCATCATGGTCGCGCGATCGGTGCCGAGCGTATTGGCAAGGTCGATCTGCGATACGCCGGGATTGCCCGCGACAAGTTCCATCACTGCGAGCTGCTTCTGCGTCAGCCGAAGCTCCTCCATGGTTTCAGCGAAGTCGCGATAGATCGCGACATGCGCCATGCGCAGATGAAAGCCCAGGAGATCGCCGAGCCGACCGACGTCGAGCGGCGGCGTAAAGGAGGCCTCCTCGGCTTCGACATCCTCCGGCGGGGGGTTTGTGCGCATCGTTCGCTCTCGCTTCGTTCGGGATCATAACCATCAAAATCAGCGGGTTAGTCAATATCCTTGTTGGCGGCAGCAGGGATATTTTCCCGCGATCCTCCGAAGGCTCGGATTTGCCGAAAACAGCCTCTTGCATCTCGTCGGAAAAAGATATTAGTATGTGTTGCATACAAATTTGATGCTTGCGGCGGAGGAGCGGCGGGCATGGGAGGTGAAAATGGTGCATTCCTTTTCCGGGATGGCTTCTTCGGCGGATTGCGGACTGGTGAAGGATGATCCGATCCTCTACCGCGCCCACGTCGCGCCGGATCGTCGGGCTCTGTTCGAGATCGCCACCGGCCGGCAGCTGACCTATGCCGAACTCGATGTGCGGATTGCCCGCTGCGCCGGTTTCCTCCGCGATATGCTGGGAGCGCGGCGGGACGGGGCGCGTGTCGCCATGCTGGCGCGTAATTCGATGGATTCGCTCGTGCTTGCCTTTGCCTGCCAGCGCGCCGGCGCCATCTACGTGCCGCTTAACTGGCGCCTCAATGCCGCCGAGCTTCGGCCGATCCTTGCCGATTGCGCGCCAGCTCTCCTGGTCCACGACCAAGAGTTTTCGGCAGCCGTGGCAAGCCTTGCGGACGTTGATCCCCAGATGGCGGTGATCGCGACGGCCGATGGCCCGGGCGGGTTTGCCGCGCGGATCGAGGCGAGCCTCCCGGGGGAGCCCGTGCCCGTCGAAGCGGATCAGCCTTGCGTCCTGCTCTATACGTCGGGCACGACGGGCCAGCCGAAGGGCGTCGTCATCACCCGCAGCAACGCCTTCTTTGCTGCCGTCAATTTTTCCTTCGTCGGCGAGATAGGGCCGGGATCGGTCGCTTTGTGCGACCTGCCGTTCTTCCACACGATCGGCCTGATCGCCGTGGCGCGCACAACATTGATGCTGGGCGGCACGCTTGTCGTCTCCGACCGGTTCACGCCGGCGCGCACACTCGCAGTCCTTGCCGATCGGCAACGCGCCATCAGCCATTATTTCGCCGTGCCGCAGATCGCGCTCGCCCTGCGCGGCGACCCCGCTTATAGCGCCGCGGCTCTTTCCGGCCTGCACGCGCTCTTCGTCGGCGGCGCGCCGCTGACCCAGCCGTTGATCGAAAGCTATCTCGGCGATGGCGTGGCACTGGTCAACGGTTACGGCATGAGCGAGGCGGGAACGGTGCTGCATGTGCCGATCGACCGGCGTGCCGTCCAGGATAATCCCGGCAGTGTCGGTCTTCCCGCACCGCTTCTCGACATCCGTATCGTCGGCGAAGAGGGCAGCGACGTCGGGGAAGGCGAGATCGGCGAATTATGGCTGCGCGGGCCGGCGGTGACGCCGGGCTATTGGAACAAGCCTGAAGAGACCGCTGTCGCCTTCACCGACGGCTGGTACCGCACCGGCGATCTCGGCCGCCGCGAAGCCAACGGCTTCTATCAGATCGTCGACCGGCTGAAGGACATGTATATCAGCGGTGGCGAGAATGTTTATCCCGCCGAGGTCGAAGCAGCGCTCGCAAGCCATCCCGATATCCTCGACGTCGCGGTCGTCGGTATTCCCGATATCAGGTGGGGCGAATGCGGCGTTGCGTATGTCGTGCAGCGGCCGGGTGCCGCGGCAACGGGCGAGGAGATTGCCGGCCATTGCGCGGCAAGGCTCTCCGCCTTCAAGCGCCCGGCCCGCATCCTCTTCATCGAGAGTATTCCCCGCACCGCCTCCGGCAAGGTGCAGAAACATGTTCTGCGCCGGTTGCATTCCGACGAAACCCTTCAACGACAGGCCTGATGAAGCGGCCCCGGCATTCAATGCCGAAACCAATGGAGTAGACCCATGACTGAAAATCAATCGCCGGTTCTGGTCGAATTCGATAACGGCATCGCTTTCGTGACCCTCAACCGCCCTGAAAAGCGCAATGCGATGAATCCGGCTTTGAACGCCCGGATGATGGAAGTGCTCGATGAACTCGAGGGCGACGAGCGCTGCGGCGTTCTCGTCCTGCGCGGCGCCGGCGAGTCCTGGTCCGCCGGCATGGATCTGAAGGAATATTTCCGCGACAATGACGACAAGCCGCGCGATGCCACGCTGAAGGCGCGGCGCCAATCCGGCGGCTGGTGGGGCCGGCTGATGTATTTCGAAAAGCCGACGATCGCCATGGTCAATGGCTGGTGCTTCGGCGGCGCCTTCACTCCGCTGGTTTCCTGCGATCTCGCCATCGCCGCCGAGGAAGCGAATTTCGGCCTTTCCGAGATCAATTGGGGCATCCTGCCGGGCGGCAACGTTACCCGCGCGGTCGCCGAGGTGATGCGCCATCGCGACGCGCTCTACTACATCATGACCGGCGAATTGTTCGGCGGGCGCAAGGCCGCCGAAATGGGTCTGGTCAATGAGGCCGTGCCGCTGGCCGAGCTTGAAACCCGGGTCCGCAAGATCTGCGCCAGCCTGCTCGAAAAGAACCCGGTGACGCTGAAGGCCGCCAAGGATACCTATAAGCGCGTGCGCAACCTGCCCTGGGATCTGGCCGACGATTACATCTACGCCAAGCTGGAGCAGATGCTGTTTCTCGACAAGACCAAGGGGCGCGACGAGGGGCTGAAGCAGTTCCTCGACGACAAGACCTATCAGCCGGGGCTCGGTGCCTACAAGCGCGGCCGCTGAGGGTTCGCGGGCAAATCATCAGGAGGAGGAAACCATGAAGATTCATGCCGCGGTGGCGCGTGCGCCGCATATGCCGTTTTCGCTGGAAAGCCTCGATCTGGAGGAGCCGCGCGAGGGGGAGATCCTGGTTCGCGTCGTCGCGACCGGGGTTTGCCACACCGATATCGTCATGCGCGACCAGCATCTGCCGGTGCCGCAGCCGGTGGTGCTCGGCCATGAAGGTGCTGGAATCGTCGAGCGTGTCGGGCCGGGCGTTGCCAAGGTAGCGCCAGGCGATCACGTGGTCATGACCTTCAATTCCTGCGGTCATTGCCCGAGCTGCAACGATCACGAGGAGACCTATTGCCACGAATTCTTCCCGCGCAATTTCTTTGGTTCGCGCGCCGATGGTTCGAGCGGGCTCTCCTATAGAGGGGAGCGGGTGAACGGCAATATTTTCGGGCAATCCTCCTTTGCCAGCCACGCGCTCTGTCATGAGCGCAATATCGTGAAAGTGCCAAGCGATGCCGATCTGGCGCTGCTCGGGCCGCTTGCCTGCGGCATCCAGACCGGCGCCGGCGCGGTCATGAATGCGCTCAAGGTCGAACCGGGAAAAGTGCTTGCGGTTTTCGGCATGGGGTCCGTGGGCCTCGCCGCCGTCATGGCGGCGCGGATCGTCGGCGCTTCGCGCATCATCGCCGTCGACGTCAACGAGGCGCGGCTGGCGCTTGCCGCTGAACTCGGCGCGACCGATATCGTCAACGGCAAAGCGAGCGACGCCGTCGCCACGATCATGGCGCTGACGGGCGCGGGCGTCGATTATGCGATCGATGCCTCCGGCGTGCCCGCCGTCATCGACCAGTGCGTGCGGGTGCTGGCGCCGCGCGGCACCTGCGGCATTGTCGGCGCTTCGCCCCATGGCGCGACGCTGACGCTCGATCTCACTCATATTCTCTCCGGTGGACGCCGGGTGCGCGGCATCGTCGAGGGTGATTCCAATCCCGACGTGCTGATCCCGCTGCTGATCGACCTTCACCGACAGGGCCGCTTCCCCTTCGACAGGCTCGTCACCTTCTATGATTTCGCCGACATCAACCGGGCGGTGGAGGATGCCGAAAAGGGCATCGTGCTGAAACCGGTCGTGCGCCAGCCGGCCGTCTGACACCGTTCAAGGGAGGAAAGAATGAACACCGTCGCCCCAATCGCTACCGATACCAGTCCCGATGCCATGAAGGCGCTGCTCGAACGGCAAAGGGCGTCCTTCCTGAGGGAAGGGCCACCAAGCATCCAAACCCGTGCCGATCGCATCGATCGCGTCATCGCTCTTCTCGTCGACTACAAGGATGCGATCGCCGCGGCGCTGTCGCAGGATTTCGGCAGCCGCAGCGTCGAGGCGAGCCTGCTTCTCGATGTCTTCACCTGCGTCGGTTCGCTCAAATATGCCAAGGGCCATCTCGCCGAATGGCTGAAGCCCGAGCAGCACGAGGCATTATTTCCCGACGCGGTGGCCGAAGTGGTCTATCAGCCGAAGGGGGTTGTCGGAATCCTCAGCCCGTGGAATTTCCCGTATCAGCTGGCCCTTGCGCCGCTTGCCGGCATTCTTGCCGCCGGCAACCGCGCCATGATCAAGCCGTCGGAGGTGACGCCGGCTTCCTCCTCCTTGATGGCGGAACTTATCGCCGGCGCCTTTGACGAAACGGAAATATCAGTCGTTCAGGGCGGACCGGCGACGGGCACGGCGTTTACATCACTTGCCTTCGACCATCTGATCTTCACCGGCGGAACCGCGATCGCCCACCACGTCATGCGCGCGGCGGCGGAAAACCTGACGCCGCTGACACTTGAGCTCGGCGGCAAGTCGCCCGTCGTCATCGGCCGCTCGGCCGATCTCGCAGACGCGGCGCGCCGTGTCATGACCGTCAAGACGCTGAACGCCGGCCAGATCTGCCTGGCACCGGACCATGTCTATGTTCCGGAGGAAAGTGTCGAGTCCTTCGCCGAACATGCGATCGCGGCGGTCGGAGCGATGTATCCGGGGCTGAAGGAAAATCCCGATTACACCTCGATCGTCAATGCCCGCCATCATGCCCGCGTCCAGGGCCTGATCGACGACGCCAGGGCCAAGGGCGCCCGCATCGTCGAGATCAACCCGGCGGCGGAGAATTTCTCCCAGCAATCGGCCCATCGCATTCCGCCGACCCTGATCCTCGATCCCACCGAAGACATGCGCGTGCAGCAGGAGGAAATCTTCGGGCCAGTGCTGCCGGTCATTGCCTATCGCGATATCGCCGACGTCATCGGTCGCATCAATGCCAAGCCGCGCCCGCTCGCTCTCTATTACTTCAGCCAGGACGGCGAAGAGGAACGCCGTGTGCTCGACAATACGACTTCGGGTGGGATGACGGTCAACGATTGCATGAGCCATGTCACGGCGGAAGGCCTACCCTTCGGCGGCGTCGGCCATTCCGGCATGGGCGCCTATCACGGAAAGTTCGGCTTCCTCGCCTTCTCGCATCCGCGCGCCGTCTACCACCAGAGCAAGATGGTGGAAGCGGAATATATGATGCGCCCGCCCTTCGGCGAGGCAATGCGCGGCTTCCTGGCCGCGGCGATCTGCAAGTGACGAGAGAACAGAGAAGCGATGGCATCGCATAATTGCGAGGCCATCGATCCCTGTTCGTTCAATACACCGTCAAGCGTCCGTTATCCGGAGGCGTGGCGGCTTAATCGAGCCGCAGCGTCTTGCCCGACCCAGCATCAAATAGATGTAGCTTTTCCGTGCGGGGAGCGACCGTCACGACTTGCCCGGGCTCGAACTCATGGCGTTCCGAAAACACCGCGACAAGTTCGCCCGGCCCGTAGCGCAGGAACACCATCGTTTCATGGCCGGTGGGTTCGGTGACGCTGACCGTTGCCTTCAAGCCGCGTTCGGCGAGCGACAGATGTTCGGGGCGAACGCCGAGGAGCACGGACTGCCCGTCTGTTGCTTCGGGTGTGAAACCAAGTCCGATCTCGTCGCCGGTGTCCGTGACGAAGATAGCACCATCGGCCTTGTACCGGCCTTTCAGGAGGTTCATCGACGGCGAGCCGATGAAGGTTGCCACGAACGTGTTGTTGGGACGGTCGTAGAGTTTCAGCGGCGTGCCGATCTGTTCGACCTTGCCTCCCTGCATCACCACGATCTTGTCGGCCATGGTCATCGCTTCGACCTGGTCATGCGTGACGTAGATGGTCGTGGTTTTCAGCCGCTGGTGCAGTTCCTTGATCTCTTTGCGCATCTGAACGCGCAGCTTGGCATCGAGGTTCGACAAAGGTTCGTCGAACAGAAATACCTGCGGCGATCTGACGATGGCCCGCCCCATCGCCACACGCTGCCGCTGGCCACCCGAAAGCTGGCGCGGATAACGGTCGAGATAGGGCACGAGATCGAGTGTTTCGGCCGCCGCCTGCAGGCGCTGTTTGATGACGTCGGCTGGCTGCTTCTGTAGGCGAAGCGCAAAGACCATGTTTTCGGCAACGGTCTTGTGCGGATAAAGCGCATAGCTCTGGAAGACCATTGCGATATCGCGGTCCTTCGGGGGGAGATTGTTGACGACGTTTTTGCCGATTGAAATGGTGCCGCCGGTGATGCTTTCGAGCCCTGCGACCATGCGCAACAGAGTTGACTTGCCACAACCGGAAGGACCGACAAGCACCACAAACTCGCCATCGCGGATTTCTATATCGACGTCATGCAGGATAGTTACGGCGCCGTAGGCCTTGCGTGCCCCGGAAATATTGACCTCAGCCATGTGCCTCCCGCTCGCTTTCTGCCAGCCCCCGGGCGCTCCCCAAGGGCCGTGCATCTCACGACAGGTGCTTCCTGCAAGAGGGCCGATGAGCCGCCTTTTGCCGATTTGAAACTACCTGTCAGGCCTCCTCCATGAAACGTTTCATTTCCTGTTGACTTTTTTCACCTGCCGTCTAATTCTCGAAATCGAGACCGGGAGGAGCGGTTTCAGGCAAGATATGAAACGTTTCATTTTCTTGTTACCAGATAGTTCTGCAGGAGGCCAGTGTAAAAATCGCACTGGAGCCAGCCCGGCAAGGCCAGGTGGCGGCAGCACAACGAAACGTGGAGGAGGAAAGCATGAGAGTTGAAATATATGATGCATTGATGCGCCGTCAGGCAAGTCGCCGCGACGTCTTGCGCGGAACGGCAAGTGCTGCAGCTCTGCTCGGGCTGTCTGGCGCGATGGGCGGCATTGCCGGCACGGCGTTTGCTGCCGATGATCTGCGCGCTCAGATCTTGAAAATTCCAGGTGTCGGCAAGGGCTCGCCAACGGATGCAGACTGGCAGAAGGTCGGCGAGCTTTGCCTCGGTCCGACGAAGGCCAATGTCAAGCAGGGCGAGTTCGCCGGTGTCGAGCTGACCTTCATGGGGCTTAACAACCAGAACCTCCACAACTTCCTGTTTCGCGGTTTCCTGAAGCCGTGGGAAGCCTATACGGGCGCCAAGATCAACTGGATCGACCTTGCTCAGGCTGATTACAACGCTCGCCTTCAGCAGTCGATCGCAACCGGCACGGTCGACTTCGACCTCCTGGAGATGGGTGCACCCTTCGAGGGCGACACCGCCGGACGCGGGCTTCTGGACGAGATGCCTGACTGGGTTGCAAAGCAGATCGAGACCGACGACATGGTCAGCTACCTGAAGCCACCGGTCGGCACCTGGGGCGGCAAGACCTATCGCGTGACGATCGATGGCGACTGCCACACCTTCGCCTACCGCAAGGATTATTTCGGCGAAGGCTCGATCAGCGGCATGGCCGAGCCGCCGAAGACCTGGCAGGAAGTGAACGCAGCTTCCCAGGCGCTGATCGGCAAGACCGATCCGCTGACCAGCCAGCCAGCCTACGGCTATCTCGATCCCCTCAAGGGATGGGGCGGTTTCGGCTTCTATTTCATCGAGAACCGCGCAACGGCCTATGCCAAATATCCGGGCGACCCGGCCTGGCTGTTCGATCCTGAAAACATGAAGCCGCTGGTCAATAACCCGGCATGGGTTCAGGCGATCCAGGACGTCTTGGATCTGATTGCGGCGAAGGCCTATCCGGCCGACCAGATCAATGCCGATCCCGGCACCACGGCCTTCTCGCAGTTCCTGGCCGGCACCGGCGCAATGTTGATGTGGTGGGGCGATGTCGGCTCCAGCGCACGCACCTCCGACACCTCGGTCGTCGGCGACGTGGTCGGCTTCGGCATCAACCGCGGCTCCGACCGTGTCTACAACCGCAAGACCGGGCAGTGGGAAGACAAGTATAACGAAGCGCCTAACATGGCCTATCTGGGCTGGGGCATTTACGTTACCAAGCAGGTCTCCAGCGACGAGAAGAAGCGCAAGGCGGCCTGGTCTGCTGCTGCCCATCTCGGCGGCAAGGATCTGTCTCTGTGGACGTCGGCCTATCCCTCCGGCTTCCAACCCTATCGTCAGTCCAACTTCAACTATGACGAATGGGAAAAGGCAGGTTACGACCGCGCCTATATCGAGGACTATCTGGGTTCGAACGTCGATAGCTACAACCACCCGAACGCCGCCATCGAACCGCGTATCCCCGGCATCTTCCAATATTACTCTGTCGCCGAAGACGAACTGGCGAAGGGTTTTGCCGGACAGTACAAATCGGCACAGGAGACCGCGGATGCGATTGCGGCCGCCTGGGAAAAGATCACCGACCAGATCGGCCGCGATAGCCAGCTGAAACTTTACCGGACGAGCCTCGGGCTCTGATCGGTGACTGCTGCATAATTCCTTAGATCGGAATCGATTTGGGGATAAAATTATGCAGCAATTCAAAGTGTACAGCATCTCTTTGCGCGTCTTTCAGACGCGCGGCGCTGTGAGCGCGCTGGCGGATCGGCAACGATTTCGCCAGCGCCCCTTCTGTTCGGGCGAGGAATATCATGTCGACAGTCGAAGACGACCTGCTGCACACGGTCGAAGCCGGCTCCATTTCCGCGAGCCGTCGTTTCTGGGGCCAAGCGGCTCTGTGGCTGAGCGCCATATGGTTCGTAACATCATTTGCATTGCAGGGTGCCCATGCGTTGGGCTGGACCGATTGGGGTTTTTCGAACTGGCGCCCGGTACTTTATGCCTATTTTCTCTGGGCCGCCGTTCTCTGCATCACCCGCGTCGTCATTTACGGCGAGTCGGGCAAGAAGGCGCTTTTTGTTCTGCCGGCTGCGCTTTTCGTCGTGTCGATGGTGGTCTTTCCGCTGATCTTTGCGCTCTGGATCGGCTTTTCTGATTGGAACCTCGCCTCTTCGGCAGGGCGGCGCTTCAACGGGTTCGACAATGTACGCCGGATGATCACCGATCCGTTCTACGGCAATGCCCTACTCAATATGATCCTTTATTGCCTGGCGATCGTCGTCGAATACGCAATCGCGTTCGGCCTGGCGTTGCTCCTCAATCAGGAAATCCTTGCCCGCAAGTTCTGGCGCGTCACCTTTCTGGTGCCCTTGATGTTATCGCCGGTCGCGGTGAGCTGGATGGTCGGCAAGTCGATGATGGAAACCCGCTTCGGCCCGGTCGCGCGGTTTGCCCGCTGGCTCGGCTGGGAAAATCCCTCCTTCTTCGGCGATCCGCTCGTGGCGCGGCTCTCGATCATGATTATGGATGCCTGGACCTTCATTCCGTTCATGATGATCATGCTGCTCGCCGGGCTGCAGGGCCTGTCGCGGGAAGTGCTGGAGGCGGCCGAAGTCGACGGTGCTACCAAGTGGCAACGCTTTTGGAAGGTTATTTTCCCGCTCATGCTGCCGGTTTCGGTAACGGCGGTGATGATCCGCATCATCTTCAAGCTCAAGCTCGCCGACATCATCATAACGGTGACATCGGGAGGTCCCGGCGGGGCGACCGATTCCGTCACCAGTTTCATCTATCGCGAATATCGCGACCGTTCGAATGTTGGATACGGCACCCTTCTCGCGCTCGTCTATCTGGTGATCATCGTTTTCGGCATGACCGGGCTGATGAAGATTTCCGACCGTATCGTGAAGCGCATGACAGGAAGGCTCTGATGGTTCGGATCGATTTCGAAAAATACGCGCGCGGTCAGCGCATTCGTTGGTGGGCCATGCGTTTCGCCATCTACGGCCTGCTGGTCACCTGGGCATTTGTCTGCATTTTCCCGCTGTTCTGGACGGTCTCGACCTCGTTCAAGACAGCGGCTGACGTCATGCGCGGCAACCTGATCCCCTGGTTCAATTTTGCCCCCAACTGGCTTGGCTGGCGCTCGCTCGGGCTCTCCCCGGATACGATTTTCCAGATCTCGACCGTGCGCGACGAGTTCATGCGCAGGCTCTGGAACAGCGTCATCATTTCGGTCGCGGCATCGGCTCTTGCGGTCGTGCTCGGATCGCTCGCGGCCTATGGCCTCAGCCGTTTTTCGTACAAGTTCGGCCATATGCGCAACTCCGACATTTCGTTCTTCTTCTTGTCGCAGCTCATAATGCCGCCCGTCGTTCTCGCCCTGCCGTTCCTCGTTCTCTACAAGGAACTGGCGCTGCTGGACACTTATGTGGGAATGATCGCCGTCTATACACTGATGGTCCTGCCGATTGTCGTCTGGATCATGCGCGACCAGTTCGCCACGGTTCCGGTTGAGCTCGAGGAGGCAGCGCTTGTCGACGGACTGTCGATCTGGGGCGCGTTTGCCCGCATCATCGTGCCGCTCGTTCTGCCGGGCATGGTGGCCGCCTTTCTGCTGGCGCTGATCTTGTGCTGGAACGAATATTTTTTCGCCGCGCTGCTGACTTCCACCAATACCAATACATTGCCGGTGATGATTGCCAGCCAGACGGGCAGCCAGGGCATCAATTGGTGGTCGATGGCGGCTCTTTCCACCGCCGGCATCCTGCCACTGGTTGTTGTCGGCGTCATGCTGGAAAAGCACATCATCGCCGGGATGACCGCGGGAGCGGTAAAGTAGCTGCGGGACGTTCGAAAATGTCAAAGATGCCTACAGTCAAGGATGTCGCCGAGTATGCGGGCGTATCCGTGGGCACCGTTTCGCGCGTGCTGTCGGGCGAAGCCGCGGTCAAACCTGTGCTGCGCGAAAAGGTCAGCGCCGCCATTTCTGCGCTCGGATACCGGCCGAATGTGACCGCGAGAGCGTTGCGCACCAGCAAAACCGACGTCATTGGTCTCGTCGTTCCCGACATCACCAATCCGTTCTTCGCGCAACTTGCTGCAAGCGTCGAGCGCGCCGCGCTCGAATGCGGGCATAGCCTCATGCTGGCTAGTTCGCATGACGATCGCGAGGCGGAGCAGAGCCACGTTTTCGCGTTCCTCGACCGGTCGGTGCGCGGCATCATCGTGGTGGCTTCGAGCGACGGTTCGGGCCTCCCCTTGGAGGGAGCGGTTCCAATCATATCGCTGGACCGGCGCTTCGGCACCTTTCCCTTGGTGTCGACCAACCATGCGCAAGCTGCCGCGCTAATTGCAGACCATCTCTATGGGTTGGGCCATCGCCACATCGCCTACATCGCTGGGCCACCCGACACGGAGGCGGGGCGCATGCGTAAAGAGGGCTTTGTCAGCCGCATTGACCTGTTTGGAAAGACCGGCGAGGCAGTTGAACTCGAAATCGCGTACGGCAAATTCGATTATGAGTCCGGTGAGAAAGTTGCCCGCGACCTGCTTTCGCGCCCACCACAGGATCGACCCACGGCAATCGCGGCTGCCAGCGACCAGCAGGCCATCGGCGCGCTGCGCGCTGCACGCGACCTCAAGATCGATGTGCCGCGCAAGCTGTCCGTGACGGGGTTCGACGACATTTCGCTCGCTAACCTCGTCGTGCCACGGCTGACAACCATACGCCAGCCGGCCGACACGCTGGCACGGCGCGCGGTCAGCCTTCTCCTTGAGGAGCCGCCAGGCAAAGGAGACGAGATGATCGACGGATCGCTGATCGTGCGGGGTTCGAGTGGCCCGTGCGCGCAGCCCAAGGTCGCCGGGCATAAAAATTGAAGCAAGGCCGGCACTGCCGCCATTATAAGGGATGGAAAGATCGAATGCTCAAGGGAATCAGGGCCGAACTCAACGGCGATATTCTTCAAGCACTTTGCAACATGGGACACGGCGACTATCTCGTCATCTCCGACACGAACTTTCCGTCGGATTCGATCGCCCGCCAGACGCGTCTGGGTAGGCTTCTGACGATGGAAAACATTTCCGCGCCGCAGGCGATAGATGCGGTCCTCTCCGTCTTCCCGCTGGACACCCCGATTCAGCCTTCGGCGGGGCGCATGGAAGTGATCGGCAAGCCTGACGAAATCCCGCCGATTCAACAGGAAGTCCAGGTCATCGTCGATCGCGCCGAAGGCAAGTCATCGCCCATGTATCCGGTCGAGCGGATGACGTTCTACGACATCGCCAAAAAAGCCTATTGTGTGATCGCAACGGGAGAACTGCGATTTTATGGATGCTTCCTTCTGACCAAGGGCGTCATCCCGGCGGAGGAGGCGGTCAGATGAGCGGGAAAAGCGGAATCGTCATTCTGGGTATTTTTGCCGCCGACACCGCCTATAAGGCCAAGCGCCTGCCCCATATTGCCGAGACGCTGATGGGGTCGGGCTTCACGCTTGGGCCGGGAGGCAAGGGCTCCAACCAGGCAATAGCCGCGGCAAAGGCCGGCGGCACGGTAACCTTCATCTCTCGGGTCGGCAACGACCCGTTCGGCGAGATGGCCCTTGCGGCCTATGCCGCGGCCGGCGTCAAAGCCAATGTGATGAAGATGGACGGCGTTTCCAGCGGTGCTGCCTTCATCTTCGTCGACGAAATGAGCGGCGACAATGCCATCATCGTCGCGCCGGGTGCTGCTGGTCTAATCGGCATAGAAGATGTCGATGCGAACCGGGCGGAGATCGAAAGCGCCGCCATTTTTATGACCCAGCTTGAACAACCGCTCGACGCGGCTGTCCATGGCCTGACGATGGCGAAAAGGGCAGGGGGCACCACGATTTTCAATCCGGCGCCCGCCCGCACGCTACCGGACAGCATCTATGGCCTGTGCGATTTCATCGTTCCAAACGAGGTGGAGGCGGCCGAATTGGCGGGGCATGCGATCGAAACGGATGACCAGGCACGAGCCGCGGCCCGTACCCTGCTGGATCGCGGAGCGAGAGCGGTCATCATCACCCTCGGTGCACGCGGCGCTTTCTATCACACGGCCGGTCAGAGCGAATTTGTACCCGCCTTTTCTGCGGGCAACGTCGTCGACACTACGGGCGCTGGCGATGCCTTCCTGGGCGGCTTCGCGACAGCGATCTCCGAAGGATATGCGCCGATCGAGGCCGTCCGCTTCGGTTGCGCGACGGCGGCAATCGCCGTGACCCGGCCAGGCACGGCCCCCGCCATGCCTTCGCGCGCCGAGATCGACGCCTTGCTGCGCTAGGAGTTCGTGCCAGGCTCGCGGGCGCATCAGCCAAAGAATGAGGCTGACAGGCCCCGGTTTAACGAAGCTCAAACTAGTGTTGTCGTATGACAGCTTCGTTACATAGCTTGGAAGGTGGATCCAGCGCGGTGAATGGCAATTGGACGCAATTCGGTGGCAACCTTTCATTCGTGTGCCTGGCGATCTCGCTGTGGGCGCTTTTTTCCATCCAGTTTCAGCGCCGTGCCTTCAGGCAGGAAAAAATCGCCTTCGGAATCATAGCCGGCGGCGCCTCCATCGGATCCATATTGCTGGCCGTTGAATTCCATCCCGGCATCTATGTCGACCTGCGCTTTTCGCCACTTGTATTGGCCGGCATGTTCGGGGGGCCGATCGCGGCGGCTTTTGCCGCAGCGCTGGCGATTGCCTTTCGTTTTGCCGTCGGCGGTACGGCGATGGTCGACGGGATCATCACAATGGCCATCGCCACCGGTATCGGTTTGGCCGGTCATGTCTGGACCCGCAAGAGATCTCCGGGACCGATGGATGTTGCGCTGCTGAGCCTGGCACTCGGCTTTGCATTGGTCCTGTCGATGGCTATGCTTCCCACCTTGGTGAATGCCCATGTGCTGGCCGGCGTCGGTTTTCCCCTGGCCGTATTGAATTGCCTGGCGACCGTTCTGGGCGGTTTCGTTCTCCTGAAGACGCAGCAATGGGAGTTGGAACGAAGCATATTGGTGACCGCATTTTCGCAGTCACCCGACTATCTCTATGTGAAGGACCGAAACAGCCGGTTCATCACCGTCAATGAAAACATGACCCGCCTCTTCCGTTTCAGGACGACGGCGGAGATGATCGGATTGTCGGATTTCAATCTGATGTCGCGACCACTCGCCGAGGAATTATATCATCTCGAGCAGCAGGTCATTGACACCGGGGTGCCGCTGATCGATTCCACCGAGCGTATCGAAGGCAGATTTCTGCTCGCCTCCAAGGTTCCGCTGAGGGACAAGCAGGGGCGTGTGATCGGCCTCGCAGGCGTAACGCGAGATGTTACGGAGCGCACCGCCCTGGAGCGGGAATTGCGCGAAAGCAAGAACCTGCTCTCGCATGCGATGGCCGGCATGTCCGATGGCATCGCCATGTACGACAGCAGAGGGTTTATCCTCTTTTGCAATGATCAGTATCGCAATGCGTTCCCGCTCTCCGGAGAGGCCCGCGTGGTCGGCGCCCATATCAGCGACATCCTGCGCCGCGTCGCCGAAACCGGTGAGCGGCCCGGTGTTCCGGAAGGGGATGTGGAGGAGTGGATCAAGGCTGCTACTGCTTCACTGCACAGCAACAAGGACGAAGAAGTTCAGCTTCATAACGGCGACTGGCGCAGCATCCGGACAAGGCTTGCGGAAGACGGTGCGGCAATGGCTGTGGTCTCGGACATCACGGCGACGAAGCAGGCAGAAATCGCACTCAGGCTATCGGCGGAACAGCTGAAAAATCTTGCCGAGACCGATGGGCTGACCGGCATGGTCAACCGCCGGGCCTTCGACGAAGCTTTCGCACGTGAGACGGCAGGCAGCGCCCGGAAGAACACGCCGTTCAGCCTTCTGATGGTCGATATCGACCGGTTCAAAGCCTATAATGACACCTATGGCCACCCCGCCGGCGACCAATGCCTGCGTGTCGTCAGCATGTGTTTGCGCCAGTCGGTCAGCCGACCGGCGGATATCGTTGCCCGCTACGGTGGAGAGGAATTCGTGGTGTTCCTCCCCGACACCAGCGCCAAAGGAGCGATGATCGTTGCCGAGCAGTTCGCTCGTCGCCTGGCCCAAGAGAGTATCGTTCATTCCGGCAGCGAATTCGGAAGGGTGACGGCCAGCATCGGCGTATCCTGCGCGACGGGAGCGGTCCTGCGGGCCAACCCGAACCGTCTCCTGACCGAGGCCGACGCCGCCCTCTACGACGCCAAAACGCAAGGCCGCAATCGCATTATGGCCCATTCGCCCAGCGGCGAACGGCACGAGATAAAGGAAGCTGGCTAGGCCGCTCTATCAACGGACGCGGCCAAATCTGCTCATCCTGTTTTTTCTGTCGAACCATCGCGCCAGCGCCCCGGATGGTTTATTCACTTCGGCAATGCACGGCCATTATCGCCGCATCGCGCGCTTCCTGGTGTCGGACGGATATTCCCCGTATGTCGTTTTATAAACCGCGGAAAACCGGCCGAAATGAAAGAAACCCCATTTGAGGCAGACGGCCTTCATGGTGTCCTTGCTCTCTGGATCGAGCAAATCCTGGCGCGCTGCGCGCAGACGGAGCGTCAGCAGGTATGCTGCGGGAGAGGTATCCCTGAAGGCACGAAAACCGGTTTCCAGCGCCCGACTGGATACGCCCGCCGCTTCGGCCACCTTCGGCATGGTGATCGGCTGATCGATATTGGCGTGCATGAATTCGATCGCCTTGCGGACATGCCGGGGTGCGATCAGGGCAGGCCCGTTCTCCAGGAAATGCGACAGCCGGTGAGGCACCAGGCGTACGACCAGATCGGCCAGCGCCTGCGTCAGGTGCGCCATGGCAATCGGCGACTGCAGCAAGGGGCCATCGTCGCGCATGCCCTGGATGATCGTTTCCGTGAGGCTGCCGATCATCCGGCCGGCCGGCTTGGATAGATCGAGTTCTGGCAGCAGGTCGAGAGAGCCGCTGAAGGGCATCTCGAAGGTCTGGCCGATCGTCTGCAGGATGACGGGCCAGTTGACCAGCAGCTCGTCGATGACGTTCGCTTGCCCGTGCATGATGACGCTGTTGGGTTCGAAATTATTGTAAAGAAGCAGTTTTCCTTGCCCGGCCTCGGCGACGCGGGGGCCATAGGTGACCCCCATACCGCCGCTGCGTGGCACAACGATCGACAGATACTCCGCCGTATCGACGGTCGGCTCGATATTGAACTGAAACTCGGCCTCATGATAACCGGTGAGCAGTACCGCATCGTCAGTCGCGGCAAAATCCAATCCCCAGTGGAACTCCTGAGCCCGGCCGACAGGCTCTGCATCGAATGCGCCAAAAGCGCCTCCGAGGGTTTCGACCATGTTGTCGAAGGACGAGCCGCGAAATCGAAATGAGAATTGCGGCGCGCTATTTTCCGACATGCTGCCCCCATTGTTCAACGTGGCTGCGTTGACTTGTCCTTCTCAACCGCTCGCAGATTTCGACGCGACACGCGATCCGTGTCGACGGATTGATGTGCGTACCTCTATTGGCCCCGCCGGTCGCCATCGATCGGTGTCCTCCGCTTTGTCAGCGCCTGCGGGCGGGAGTGATGGGCGATGCTTGGCTATATCTTAGCCGAACGGGGCCTGGAACGCAGCACGCCTCGGCGGAGCATGTGGATATCCGCGTGGTATCGGCAGAGAGATCAGCACCATGTGCAAGTCGACACAGGTCGAGTTCGAGCGTGGCATGCGTCAAGGAAACCAAGCGGTTAAATGCATTTGTCGACAGATCCAATCCGGTCAGCTCTCCGCAGCCTGAAGCCAGGAACTGGCAGACCTTTGAACAATAGGCAAGCCTTCGCACCACCTGCTATAATGATAAGCCGGTGATGAAACGATTACGCAGAGGGGCAATTTTATAGGGTGTATCCGTGAGGCCACGAAAGGCACAAACGCTACAGTCTGGCCTTGATGCGCATCATCATCTGAAGCTATGGAAAACGCCCCAATCCGGGATCTGCGCAGTCGCCTGCCGAAGGTTCTATAGTGGACCGCTTATAGCCTTCGGCAAGCAGACAGGCATGCAGGCATACGCACGGGATGGGGTGCGTATGTATGATCCCTTCCATCCTTTTTTGGGGGTGATGGGTGGAGGGGCTTGGCTCTGGGACCGTGAACCATCATGGTTTGGTCGAAAATCATCTTATTACTCCGTGGCGATGGAGCAATTGCCGGCGCCCGATAAAGTCGGCTAAGCGGCTTTTCGCGACGCAGTCTGGACTGGCCTTGCGCAAAATGTATACGCAAGCGCTGGCGAGAGGTTGTTCGTGCGCGGCTTGCGGACACAGGAAGAGGTCGATTAGGGCGTAGCGGGAGCGGGCGTCACAGCTCCAAGGCAGCTCGCCTATCCTCATAGAAGGCATAGGGCGCCTGGCGCGGGGCGGCGCAATCTCCGATCTCTATGACATCGATACTCTGCGAGCGCAATTCCTCGCCCAGCCAGTTCGCGGACGCATCGGTGGTGGCCAGCACCAGGCTGTCGCCTTCCTCGAAGAAATGCTCACTGGTGTTGTTATCGAGTAGGCTGACGCCATTCCAGCACGCTGTCGGGCAGCCTGCACGAATCCGTCGATGATTTCCCAGATCTCGGCCTCGCTCATGGCATGCGAGCCGTCGCTGTCGTGATAGCTCGGCAAGCCGGACGGAGACCGATGCGAGCGGTATGAGCTATCGGAATCCCCATGCGCGCCGACATGAGCTGGCGACGTGCCTGAATCGGTGTCGCCAGCAAACGGAAAGACGGCCGCATCTGGAGCGTCAGAGGGCGACCGACAGGGCACTATCGCGTCGGGGGGCAACCTCCTGCGAATTCACCATCGCGCCCGCGAGCTGCCGGAAAGTGACAAGCCCCAATGTTTCCCCGGAGGGCGAAACGACCCTGGCATCGCCCTCTGGCGCCGATGCCAGCATTCGGACGGCCTCTTCGACGGTCGTGCCTGCCGCAATCGCCAGTCCAACCGGCGCCGCACCGGAGTGCAGCGGCGTCATGACGGCTTCGACATGGATGACCCGGCCTCGATTGACCTCCTTGACGAAGTTGGCGATGTATTCGTCCGCCGGACGCAGAACGATGTCCTGGCTGGTGCCCTGCTGGATGACTTCGCCGTCGCGCAGGATGGCAATCTGGTCGCCCAGGCGAAGTGCTTCATCGAGATCGTGGGTGATGAAGACGATAGTTTTTTTGATCTCTTTTTGAATGTTGAGAAGCACCGTCTGCATGTCCGTGCGGATCAAAGGATCGAGCGCCGAATAGGCTTCATCCATCAGAAGGACCGGCGCGTCGTTGGAAAGGGCGCGCGCCAGGCCGACGCGCTGCTGCATGCCGCCGGAAAGCTGGTTGGGATATCTTTGCTCGAAGCCCTTCAGGCCGACCCGCTCCAGCCAGCGCATGGCGATGTCGGTCGCTTTCGCGCGCTCCACGCCCTGCACTTCGAGGCCGAAGATGGTGTTGTCGAGAACATTCCGGTGCGGCAGAAGCGCGAACTTCTGAAACACCATCGCCGTCTGGTGCCGACGAAACGCCCGCAATTCGGTCTCGTTCATCTTCACGACATCGACGCCGTCGACCAGCACTTCGCCGGCGGTTGGATCGATCAGACGATTGATGTGGCGGATGAGCGTCGATTTCCCCGACCCCGAAAGGCCCATGACTACCTGGATGCGGCCGGAGGGAATCTCGACATTGATATCCCTCAGGCCCAGCACGTGACCGTGCTTTTCGTTGAGTTCGGTCTTTGACATTCCCTTCTGGACGGCATCGACATGCGCGGAGGGGTTGGGACCGAAGATCTTGTAGAGATGGCGGATCTTGATGCCGCCGAAACGCTGATCAGCCATGGACAATCTCCCGATGCTTCTGGAGCCTCTTGCCATACGCCTGGCTGACTCGGTCGAAGATGATGGCGATGCCGACGATGGCAAGGCCGTTGAAAATACCCAGGGTGAAATACTGGTTTGCAATCGCCTTCAGCACCGGCTGGCCGAGGCCCTGGACGCCGATCATCGATGCGATGACCACCATGGCCAGCGCCATCATGATCGTCTGGTTGATGCCGGCCATGATGGTGGGAAGCGCGAGCGGCAGCTGCACCTTGAACAGCTTCTGCGCGCTCGAGGTCCCGAAGGCATCGGCTGCCTCCAGCACATCCTTGTCGACCAGCCGGATGCCGAGGTCCGTTAGCCTTATCATCGGCGGAATGGCGTAGATGACGACGGCGATCAGTCCCGGCACCTTGCCGATGCCGAGCAGCATGACGACAGGGATGAGATAGACGAAACTGGGCATGGTCTGCATGACGTCGAGGATCGGATTGATCACGCGCTGCAGCCGGTCGGAACGTGCCATGAATATTCCCATCGGAATGCCGATGGCGATGGAAAGAACCGTGCAGACGAAGATCATCGAGACCGTCCGCATCGTATCGTCCCACATGTCGAAATAGCCGATCAGCAGCAGCGTCACCAGACAGCCGAAGACGACCTTCAGGCTGCGGCTCCCAAGCCATGCGATGGCTAGGATGATCGCGGTGATGATCGGCCACGGCGTCTGCGTCATGAACCGTTCGGCGGCGATGAGGAAATGCTGCAGCGGAATGAAGAGGGTTTCGATGCCGTCGCCGTAGGCGCGGGTAAATCCGCGAAAGCCGTCATCGATCGCCTTCTTCAAATTGCGAAGCGCGTCGTCATCCATATGTGGGAATTTATAAAACCATTCCATTCGGATCCCCTTTTTCTTCAAAGAGCCGCTGCAGTCTTTTTGATTTTATCGGCTGTGAGAGGCGGTGCGCTTTTCGCGCACCGCGATAGTCAATGTTAAAGCGCAGCTTCGATCTTCGTGGCCGCCTCAGGCGAGACCCACTTGGTCCAAAGGTCCTTGTTTTCCTTCAGGAAGTGCTTGGCGCCGTCTTCACCAGTTGCCTGGTTGTCGGTCATCCACGACATCAGCTTGTTGACCGTGTCATTGCTCCAGGAGCGCTTCGCCAGATAGCCCATGACCTCAGGCCCGACCTTTTCCGAAAAGGGCTTGGCAACCAGGGTGACGACATGATCGACCGGCCAGGCATTGGGCTTCGGGTCGGCGCAATCGGCGACGGTGATGCAACGCTTCCATTCGGCGGCATCCTGCGGCACCCCGGCTTCGAGCTTGACCATCTGATACTTACCGAGCAGCGCGGTCGGCGCCCAGTAGTAACCGGCCCAGCCTTCCTTGCGCTCGTAAGCCTTGGCGATTGAACCATCGAGACCGGCGGCCGAGCCGGTATCGACGAGGGTGAAGCCCGCCTTCTCGGCTTCGAAGGCCTTGTAGAGCTGCGAGGTGACGACAGTGCCACCCCAGCCCTGCGGGCCGTTGAAGATGGCGCCCTTCTTCGCGTCTTCGGGATCGGGGAAGAGTTCCGGATGCTTCAGCACGTCGCCGATGGTCTTGATATCGGGATGAGCGTCGGCGAGATATTTCGGAATCCACCAGCCCTGCACGCCGCCATCCGGCAGTGGAGAACCGACCTGAACGATGCGGCCTTCTTCCGTGCCCTTCTTGACGACGTCGGGGAGAAGATCGATCCAGGCTTCGGGCGCGATATCCGGCTGGCCTTTTTCGGCCATGGAGGTGATCGTCGGGACGGTGTCGCCAACGGTGATGTCAGCGCTGCAGCCATAGCCTTCGTTCAGGATGAACTTGTCCAGGTTTGAGAGAACTTCGGCGCTCTGCCAGTTCATGCTGGCGATGGTCACGCTGCCGCATTCGGCGGCGCTGGCGAAAGACGCTCCGCCAATCAGGCCGAATGTCAGACATGTCGTTGCGAGTAGTTTTTTCATTGTCGTTCCCTCTGTTTAGCGGCTGGTCTTGCCGAGCGGGGTGCCGCAGTGCCCGCCCCAACGGTCGTCAGGAAACCTTTCCCATACTCACCGATTTCTCAAATGCCGCCGACAAACCCTTGGCGATCGACGCGTCGAATCCCGCAGCGCGCATGCTTTCGATGGCCGCCGCCGTCGTACCGCGATAATCGAGAAAGGTCTGAACGACGTCTTCGGGACTTTCGTCGCGGCGCTCCAAAAGGCGACCGGCGCCTGTCATCACCGTATTGACGGCGCGGCGCGCAATCTCCGCCGGCAGGCCGCGGGCGACGGCGTCATCCATCATGGCAGCCGCAAGCAGCGCCGGCAACGCCGGTCCGGAGCCGGAAAGGCCGGTGAGGTAATCGATGTCGCTTTCCCTTGCGACCTCGTCCTGCGATCCGCAGGCCTCGAAAATGGCGCGGACGACGGCCCGGTCATTTTCCGTGACCTCGCTTGTGCCGATCCACGGCGTATAGGACTTAGCCACTTCGGCAGCCGCATTCGGCAGGGCGCGGACGACACGGCCGGTCTTGTGGTGTTGCGAAAGGGCGGCGAGACCAATCCCCGCCATCACCGAAATGACGAGCTTGCCGCCGGCATCGACATCAAGGGGATGCCAGTCATCAGGACGGACTGAGAGGAAGATCACGTCCGAGCGGTCGGCCAGCGCCTGATTGTCGGCCGTCCAGAAAGAATTCAAGAAACGATCCGGCTGTTTACCGCGATAGGAGAGAGAGAGCTTTCGAGGCTCTAGCAAACCCGCGTCGAGGATCGAGGCGGCGATGGCTCCGCCAAGCCAGCCGCTGCCGCCAATAATACCGATCCTCAAGGAAACGCTCATCTCGGCTTTCCTCTAATCGGGCTTGTGGCCATGCCGGGAGAAGAAGCGATCGAGCTCCCTCTGCTGCGGCACTTCGCCCGTGTAGATCGCGATATATTCGGGAATCCGTTTCATGCGGACGGCGAGTTCCTCCCTTGATTGCATGGAGATGTATCCGATCTGGACGAGGTAAGTTGTACGCGCTCTGACATCCGATGTCGTTTCTGGTAACCCGAACCGCATGAACATGCGCTTGAGCGCCTCCAGCCGAATCTGATCGGCCTTCTGGACCTCTGCGAGAAGCTCGTCGGACTGCAGCGCCCAACTGCGCACGGCAAATTCGAACTTCGCGTCGAACAGATCGTTGTCGAGCCAGCAATCGAAGACATTGAGCATCGCTTCGGCGAGCGATTCCGCATAAGCCTCAGATCGCTTGACGATGTTGCCGGTGTTTTTGTCGCGCCATAGCGCCACGAGTGCACTCAACAGCTCCTCCCGATCCTTGAAGAACCAGTAGAAGCTCGTGCGCGAGAGATTTAGCTTTTTCGCCAGCGGCAGAATTTTCACCGAATCCACGCCGGACTCCAGCAGTGAGTGGTAAGCTGCTTCCAGCCATCCTTCCTGTGATCCGCGCCAACCGGTGTCGTTCAAAGCCTGATCCATAGGTTATCTCCTATCAAATTCCGAGGTCGCGCACAAGAAAAATGTACAGAAGTGTCAAAAATAACGACCATAATGTTTTCAATATTGACACATATGTACATTACGCCTAGCGTCTCCTCTGGTATTTTTAATCGGAACCGCGGCCCATGTCGAACGATCCTCTCCTTCAGCCCTATCAGCTCAAGCACTTGAAGTTGCGTAACCGTATTATCGTCACCTCCCACGAGCCGGCCTATCCCGAAGACGGTATGCCGAAGGAGAAGTATCGTGCCTACACGGTGGAGCGGGCAAAGGGCGGAGTGGCATTGACGATGACGGCGGGCTCGGCTGCGGTGTCCAGGGATAGTCCTCCGGTTTTCAACAATCTGCTGGCTTACAAGGACGAAATCGTTCCGTGGATCAGGGAAATGACCGACGCCGTGCACGAAGAGGGGGCGGCGATCATGATCCAGCTCACCCATCTCGGCCGGCGCACACGCTGGGACAAGGGCGACTGGCTGCCGGTTGTCGCCCCATCGCATCATCGCGAGGCATCCCATCGTGCCTTTCCGAAGAAGTTGGAAGATTGGGATATCGAGCGCATCATCAAGGATTTCGCCGACGCAGCCGAACGCATGAAGGCGGGCGGTATGGACGGCGTCGAACTCGAGGCCTACGGCCACTTGATCGACCAGTTCACGTCGCCGCTCACCAACCAGCTCGATGGTCCCTATGGCGGCTCGCTCGACAACCGGCTGCGTTTCTGTTTCGATGTGTTCAAGGCGATCCGGCAGAGGGTCGGGGACGAGTTCATCCTGGGCGTGCGCTACACGGCCGACGAATGTCTTCCGGGCGGCACCGGCAAGGCCGAAGGCATCGAAATCTCCAGGCGCCTCAGGGACAGCGGCCTTATCGACTACCTGAACGTAATCCGCGGTCACATCGATACCGACGCTGGCCTGACCGACGTGATCCCGATCCAGGGCATGGCGAATTCGCCGCATCTCGATTTCGCCGGCGAAATCCGCGCCGCGACAGACTTCCCGACTTTCCACGCCGCGAAGATCCCTGATGTCGCCACCGCGCGCCATGCGATCGCCTCCGGCAAGGTCGATATGATCGGCATGACCCGCGCCCACATGACCGACCCGCACATCGTCCGCAAGATCATCGAGAAGCGGGAAGAGGACATTCGTCCCTGCGTCGGCGCCAATTACTGTCTCGACCGCATTTATCAAGGCGGGGCCGCCTACTGCATCCACAATGCCGCCACCGGCCGCGAACTGACCATGCCGCATAAGGTGGCGAAGGCCGACGCCAGGAAAAAGGTCGTCATCGTCGGCGCCGGCCCGGCCGGTCTGGAAGCAGCGCGCGTTGCCGGAGAACGCGGCCACCAGGTGGTCGTTTTCGAAGCGGCGAACAATCCCGGCGGCCAGATCCGGCTCACCGCCCAGAGCGAGCGCCGAAAGGAAATGATAAGCATCATCGACTGGCGCATGAGCCAGTGCGAGAAATACGACGTCACCTTCCATTTCAACACCTGGGCGGAAGCTCACTCGATCGAAGCCGAGAATCCCGATGTCGTCATCATCGCGACGGGCGGTTTGCCGCATACCGAGGTTCTCTCGAGCGGCAACGAGCTGGTGGTCTCGTCATGGGACATCATCTCCGGCGACGTGAAGCCTGGAACCAACGTGCTGATCTTCGACGATGCCGGCGACCATGCCGGCCTTCAGGCGGCGGAGTTTCTGGCCAAGGCCGGCGCCAAGGTCGAGATCATGACGCCGGACCGGTCCTTCGCGCCCGAAGTTATGGCCATGAACCTGGTGCCCTATATGCGCTCGCTTCAGAAGCACGACGTGACCTTCACCGTCACCTATCGCTTGGAAGCTGTCGAGAAAAGCGGCAATCAGCTCGTCGCTCATGTCGGCAGCGATTATGGCGGGATTGCCCGGCAGCACAGCTTCGACCAGATCGTCGTCAACCATGGGACCATCCCGCTCGACGAGCTCTATTTCGAGCTGAAACCCAGCTCGAGCAATCTCGGCGAGATGTCGCACGACCAGCTTCTTTCCGGGGAACCTCAATCCGTCATTCGCAATCCCGAGGGCAAGTTCCAGCTGTTTCGGATCGGCGATGCTGTCGCTGCGCGCAACACGCATGCCGCCATCTATGACGGCCTGCGCATCGCCAAGGATATATGATCGCAAGAGGGGCCGCTCGCCGGCCGCTCATTTCGGGGGGATGACATGAGTTTACGCGGAGAAAGCCTGCAGCTTTTCGTGGATGCGGCGTCTGCCGCTTTCGACCAATTCGCAAAGGCGCCGGAAGCACGCCGCTCGATCGGTCAGTTTTTTGCGGCGTTGGAACGGCGGGGAGCCGCACGTGCGGGAGAGGGAAGCCGGTTGCCGGTGTGTCATCACCTCGATCTGGCGCTCGCGATCGATACGTCCTATCCTTCGCTGACGGGATTAATCGAGGCCTTCAAAGGCATCGAGCCGATGCTTGAATGGCGTCGGCGCACCAAGTATGACCACACGGCCGACGACAATTTCGTCGATGGGCATGCCAATGCCATGATCATCGGCCGGGGAGGATTGGAGGAGCGGAACGACCTGTGGCTCGGTGTGACGTTAATGGCGCCTCAGGTGCGCTATCCGGACCATGACCATGCGCCCGAGGAAGTCTATCTGGTGCTTTCCGAGGGAGAGTTTCAGCAAGGGGAAGGGGACTGGTTTTCGCCTGGTATCGGCGGATCGTTCTACAATATCCCTGGAATCAAACATGCCATGAGGTCGGTGGGCACACCGCTCTTCGCCTTCTGGGCGCTGCTTGCCGAACGGCCGCACTGACGGCCGGCAGTCTAGGAAATAAAAGGGGTTTTGCAAATGAAGATTCTCGTACCCGTAAAACGGGTCGTCGACTACAACGTGAAGATCCGGGTGAAGCCGGACGGCACGGGTGTCGAGCTTGCCAATGTGAAGATGTCGATGAACCCGTTCGATGAGATCTCGGTGGAAGAGGCGCTGCGGCTGAAGGAAGCCGGCAGGTGCGAGGAAGTGATCGTCGTCTCGATCGGTCCGGCCAAGGCCGAAGAGACGCTGAGGACCGCCCTTGCCATGGGCGCCGACCGGG
>NZ_JABDVY010000016.1:0-147598 GCF_019685025.1 Rhizobium sp. NZLR8
CAGAAAAAGATCATCTTCAGGGGTGATCCACGATTTAAGGGCATGAACGCCGTCGGCAGGGCCCTGGAAGGAGAAACCCTTCTTGGTCATGTGCATACCCGTCCGCGCCATCACCTTTACTCCGGCACGGCCACGGCCTCGGGGCTCGTTAGAGCGTCCTCAGCGCGGCCTTCCAAAAATCTGATTGGGTTTCGACGCACCCGGTTCACGGTGACGTCGAAAATATCGAAGCGGTTGTAACCAGCAACGACGTCGTGAAATCGTTTCGGCTCAACACAGTCGTCGAGATCGATTTGGGCATAGCCGATACCTTCATCGATCATTTCGTCACCAGTTGCGGCGCCAGTCGGCCCTAGGAAAAAGCTAGTGGCCCGCGGACTGGCATCTATGATCGCTTCGATCGCAGGATCATCCAAAGCAATGGATTTGCGTGCGACTTCGTCCAGGTGCCCCGCCACGATGATCCCGAAGCACTTGGCCTCGAAGCAGTGCGCTGAGGCACGGATGCGGTTGGCTGCCCGGTTGTCGTAGTTGTCGCTTTCTGTGGGAACGCGAGTGGGCCAGATCGGCGGATAGCTACTTATATGAACTTGCTCGCCCTGCGTCATCAGGCTGTAGCGCGCGAGCGGATTTGTATTTTCCCCGCAAATTAGGCCGCCAATGCGACCGATTCTCGTGTTTGCGACGACCAATCCTGCGCCATCGCCCGGATCCCAAACTAGTTTTTCAAAGAAGGTTGCGACCAGTTTTCGATGGTGGATCAGGATTTGGCCGGTATCGGAAATCAGAACATTGCTATTCCACAAACCTCCGACACTTGCCGGGTTGCGCTCGGAAAAACCGATTGAAACGAAAACACCGTTATCGGAGGCGGCCTTTCGCACACGCTCAATTTCCGGGCCGTCAATGTACACCGAAGCTGTCAAGAAGCGTTTGAAATGCTCGTGCGATTGAATGGGCGGGTAAAGTGCTGCCCAGACAGGGAAACCGGGAAGAAAGCTCTCCGAAAATACCACGAGCGATGCGCCATTTCGGGCCGCCTCTGCTATCACCGAGCAAGCTTTTTCCGCGCTCGCCCCAGGATCGAGATAGACGGGGGCAATATGAGCAGCCGCGGCCCAGAATTTCATGTTTCCCATCTATATTCCCCTACTGATCAAGGCTCGCCATCAGCCATTTCGACAAGCTCGCCAATGACCGGGTCATGATTGCCGTTTTGCCGTTAGACCGATTTCAATGCGTGCACCCAGCGGCAAGCTGGCGCAGCCGATTGTGGTGCGGGCAGGATAGGGCGATGAAAAACGTGTGGCGTAAATCTCATTCATCTGACCAAAGTCGTCCATGTCGGTGAGATAAACGTTGACGGATACGACATCATCCGACCCCAAGCCTGCTGCTTCAAGAACTTCAAACAGATTATCAAAACACTGGCGTGTCTGATCGGCGACGGTTCCGTCGACAAGTTTGCCGGTGCTGGAATCGAGCGGCGTCTGGCCCGAGCAAAATAACAGGTTGCCGGCCCATGTCGCGTGCGAATATGGTCCTACTGCCGCAGCGTTCGAAGCATTCACAGTTCGTCTAGACATGGTTTCTCCCAAGGCAGGTTAAGCAGCGCGACCTGCTGGCGACCAGCATATCCGCAAGTGGTTTGCGTCATGATATGCTGCATGTTCGCCTTTGCAGCCCGCTCGAAACTATCAAAACGAATTTGTGCGCCAACCCGAATTGGATGCACTACTCTGTGCAAAAATAGACGGAGGGTCGCATGGCGACTGCAATCGATCATCTTGACTGGGACGATCTCAAACTTTTCCTCATCGTCGTACGGTGCAAGAGCGTGACCGGAGCCGCCCGGGAACTGAAAGTCAGCCACTCCACTGTTTCCCGTCGGCTTGCTCGCCTGGAATACACGGTTGGCGGCGCACTCGTCGAAAGGACCAGGGATGGACTTCTGCTGACCCCAGCCGGGCTTGTTACGATGCGGCGAGCGGAGGAAATCGAGAATGGGGTGAATGCGCTTCGCAGCGACGTGAGCAATCGAGACGAGGTACGCGGTACGGTCAGATTAGCCACCATGGAGGGCATCGCAACGCTTTATCTCTCCGAGCGCCTCGTTGAACTCAGTAGTCGGTACCCTGATCTTGACATCGAGCTTGTGACATCGCCGCAAACCGTTCGGGTCGCTCGCCGGGAGGCAGATCTTTTCCTAAGCTTCTTCAAGCCACATGGAACTGCTCTCGACAGTCAGCTGATCGGACGCTTCAAGACTGGCCTATTCGCTTCGCAGGCCTATCTGGAACGCAATGGCGTTCCCTCTCAAGCGGCGGATCTTCGCGAGCACCGCTTTGTCGGCTATATCGAAGAGCTAGTTCTGCTCGAAAGCGTTCTATGGCTAGAGGAACTCGTACCCGCCCCAACGATGGCGTTCAGCTCAAACAGCATGATGTCGCAGATGTTCGCGGCGTCTGCGGGCGCAGGAATTGTAGCGCTTCCTGAATTCGCACGCAGTCTGAAACTCGGGCTCATTCCAGTGCTTGAAGAGTTGAGCGGCGAACGTGAGATCTGGATGTCGGCACATCAGGACCTAGCTTATCTGCCGAGAGTGAGAGCCGTAAAGCAGTTCGTGAAAGCGCTGGTTCGTCGGGACGAACAACGCCTTCTGGGAAACGTACCCTGGTCACGGTGAAAGGCGCACGTTGCTGCCCGCCGAGCAGGCTGGCCTGTTAACTGGCGCCGGGTCACGCCACGCCGTTCAAATCTGCACAGTAGGTTGCAAAAGTATCGGCTTCCGCCGCAGTTTTGATTGCGTCAACAAGATGGGTGGCTAGATTAAAGGAAGGAACTCCTCATGTCGCAAATCAACCGCGACGCCCGCAAGGCTTTGGACCTTCCTCGCCTGCGTGCTGATACTCCCGGCACAAGAAACAGAAACCACCTCAACAATGCTGGGGCGGCGCTGATGCCGAGTCCGGTGATTGACGCAGTGATTGGGTACCTGAGCCGGGAGGGCGAAATCGGTGGCTACGAGGCAGCAGCGGAGGCCAACTCGCTGTTGGAGGGAGCCTATGACAGCTTGGCCACTTTCGTAAACTGCGCTCGCGACGAGATAGCGATAGCTGAAAACGCGACGATCGCCTGGCAGCGCGCCTTCTATTCCCTTTCTTTTGGACCTGGAGACAGGATTCTGACGGCAAGTGCCGAATTTGCGGCCAACTACGTGGCCTTTCTGCAGGTTGCCAAGCGCACCGGCGTATCGATCGAAGTCATTCCGAATGACGCCTCTGGCGTCCTTGATCCGGACGCGCTGACGAAAATGATTGATGAGCGCGTTCGATTGATAGCGGTCACCTGGATCCCGACGAACGGCGGGCTTATCAATCCAGCAGCAGCGATCGGTCGAATAGCGCGAGACAACGGCATTCTCTATCTGCTCGACGCCTGCCAAGCTGCGGGTCAAACGCCGATCGATGTGAATGCTCTCGGCTGCGACATCCTCACCGCTACCGGCAGGAAGTTTCTCCGTGCGCCGCGGGGAACGGGTTTCATGTACATGCGAAAATCAGTTCTGGAGAAGATCGAGCCAGCGATGATCGATCTCTACGGCGCGCCCTGGACCGCACCCGATCGATACGAGTTGCGACCTGATGCCAGACGCTTTGAAACGTGGGAAAAGAACTGTTCGGTTCGTCTCGGCTTGCGGGCAGCAGTGGACTACGCGCTCGAAATAGGGCTCGAAAACATCGAAGCGCGCTGCAGTCACCTTTCTTCAAGGCTTCGGGAAGGTCTGAGGGGGATGCGTGCCGTATCCGTACATGACCTTGGGGCGCCGCTCGCGTCCATCATCTCATTCACCGTTAACGGCTGGGATTCGCCAGCCGTCATGGCCTATCTGGCTGGCAAGGGAATCAACGTCTCGGTTTCCCCGCCCTCTAGTACACCCGTGGACGCGTATACGCGACAACTCCCGCCGGTGGTGCGAGCTTCCCCACATTATTACAATTCGGAGGAGGAAATTGAGGCATTCCTAGAGGCAATTGCTGGTATTGCCGCGTAACTGATCGGCGCGACTGGATCAACTGGATACCAATAATGCCATTTTGTTCGGCTATTGGTGAGGCTTCTTCGCGGGAACACGGGCAACGTCCCATCTAGGCGGCGAGCAGACTTCATCGTCGTTTTGTTCATCCTGGCCTTAAAAGAGTGCCTCTGGCGCCACCCACACCGGCTTCGGGGGTACATGTCGGAGAAGTGGCAGTTCTCGACTTCAGGGTTGGTGGTGGCGTCGTAATGTATCGCGCGAGAAAGATAGCAGGCAAGCGAATATCATCACTTCCACCGGTGATATTTAAATTTACGAGTTCAGAAAGGGCCGCAGCGTCGCAGGGTCCACACTCGCCTGATCGCTAGTCAGAGCTCTGTCAACGGCGATTAAATCGCACTCGTCGCGCTCGTTCCGATCAATCTTTCTAGCCCTTGTCTCCGCCCCGCCCCTTGACCTGTAAAGGCGTTCAGGAAGTCTGCGTCGAAGCCGAATAAGACCCCGCCAATGTTGTAGCACGGGTGAGTTCTCGGCCGCGTCCGCCGAGGTTTACGCCTTTCTCGATATCGATCGCAGGAAAGTCCGGTTTCAGAAACGCCGCTGCAGGTGATGTAGGAGATCTACCCAGCGTCCACCAACGGCAGCAACAAATGTGCATCAGCGCTGGTCTCGCATAGCCGTGCCGCGGAATCCTGCTGCTTCCACTGGCTTACGCTAATGATGGTCGGAAAGTCAGGGCCAACCGCCTCATCGATGGCGGCGACGGCCACGCTTGGAAAGCGTGGCCGCTGGGTCGAGGAGATGGCCACGCGCACCGCGGCTTGCCCGGACTCATCAAGTCCGGATGGCTTTCTACCGGCAATTCAAGTTCCCAGTCCGTTTAGCGAACCGAACATACAACGCAAATTTGCGGCCCCATTTGGTCGCCTGCATCGTGTACGGCATTGCCGGCTCCAATTACAGCCGGCGAGATCGTGCCTGCTCGGAACGACGATCCTTGGAGAACAAGCATCACCTATGCGTCTGGCAGACGGCGCTTTGATCGTGTCCGGGATGCCCGTGATGAAACTCTCAAGGACCTGACCAGCGCGGCAGCAAATTGAGCAAAGTGCGCTGCCCTTTGGCTCGTTTGCCACGTTCCGGTGGATCGTTTCGCATCCTATGATTACGCCATAAACTTCACGGAGGATCGTTATGACAATTTACAATATCGCTCTGATCGGATTTGGCGGCGTCAATCGCGCCCTGACTGAACTCATCGCCGCCAAGAACCAGCTCTGGGAACGCGACCTTGGCTTCCGCCTGAATATTGTCGCTGTGAGCGACCTCTATTTGGGTTCGGTAATCTCGCCAAATGGTCTTGATGCAAAAACTCTGGTCGACGCGAAGTTCGAAAAGGGTGGCTTCGGACAACTTTCGGGTGGAAGTGCTGAAGCTGACAACGAGACCATCATCAAGACGGCGCCGGCAGACATCGTAGTCGAGGCAACGTACACCAATCCCAAGGATGGCGAACCCGCCGTCTCGCATTGCAGGTGGGCACTTGAGACCGGCAAACACGTGGTAACCACCAACAAAGGCCCTGTAGCCATCGCTGCCCCAGCGCTCAAGGCGTTCGCAAAAACCAACGGCGTGCGCTTCGAGTACGAAGGCGCCGTGATGAGCGGCACACCTGTTATTCGCATGGCGGAAAGAACCCTTGCCGGCGCCGAATTGAAGGGCTTCGAGGGGATCCTCAACGGCACATCCAACTTCGTCCTCGGTCGCATGGAAAGCGGTCTGGATTTCGCCTCCGCCGTCAAGGAAGCACAGAAACTCGGTTATGCCGAAGCCGACCCGACCGCAGATGTGGAAGGTTTCGACGTTCGTCTGAAGGTTGTCATCCTGGCAAACGAACTGCTTGGCGCGAATCTCAAGCCTGAGGATATAAGCTGCAAGGGCGTCTCCGGTCTTTCACTCTCCGACATCGAGGAAGCCGCCAAGGCAAACAGCCGCTGGAAGCTCATCGGGGCTGCGGTCCGCAATGACGACGGCAGTGTGACCGGCAGTGTTTCCCCCAAACGGCTTGGCCTCGATCATCCGCTGGCAGGCGTCAACGGCGCCACTAATGCAGTCTCACTCGACACCGAACTGCTGGGCGCCGTGACGATCACCGGACCTGGCGCTGGCCGCATCGAAACTGCATATGCTCTTCTTTCCGATATCGTCGCCATTCATTCCGCGGGCGCTTCTTCCACCGCTAAGGAAGCTGCATGATGCACAACCTTGCACTCACCCAAGCGACAGGCCTCGAAGAAATTGCCGTCACCAGCCCCTTCGACGGTACGCTGGTCGGAACAGTTGTGGAAACCTGTGCTGCAAGCGTGGATGCGCTCCTTGAGCGAGCCAGGCGCGGCGCGCAGATTGCCAGAACCCTGCCCCGTCACAAGCGGTCGGCGATCCTTGAAACGGCCGCAGCAGCAATCGAGGCCTCGCGGGAGGAGTTCGCGCTCCTGATCGCCAAAGAGGCGGGCAAGACGATTACGCAGGCCCGCAAAGAGACAATCCGGTGCGTCAATACGCTCAAGCTGTCCGCCGACGAGGCCAAACGCAACGCGGGCGAAGTCATCCCGTTCGATGCTTACGCGGGCTCGGAGTCTCGCCAGGGTTGGTATACGAGAGAACCGCTGGGGATTATTGCTGCCATCACGCCCTACAACGACCCACTCAACCTCGTTGCCCACAAACTCGGTCCCGCGATTGCCGGTGGCAACGCAGTGCTTTTGAAGCCGTCCGAGTTTACCCCACTCTCTGCCGTCAAGCTCGTCGAGGTCATGATCGAAAGCGGTCTACCTGAAGAGATTATAACGGTTGCGATCGGTGGCCCTGAGCTTGGAAAGGCTCTTGTTGCGGCGAGAGACGTTCGCATGATCTCGTTTACTGGCGGCTTTGCCACCGGTGAAGCGATTGCCAAGACCGCGGGCCTCAAAAAACTTGCCATGGATCTCGGCGGCAATGCGCCTGTCATCGTTATGGAAAATTGCAACTTCGATGCGGCCGTCGAGGCCTGCGTATCCGGAGCCTACTGGGCGGCCGGTCAGAACTGCATTGGCACGCAGCGAATTCTGATCCAGCGGCCGATCTATCAGCAATTCAAGGCGAAATTCGTCGCAGATACCAAGAAGCTCAAGACTGGCAATCCCTTGGATGCCGATACCGATGTCGGCCCGTTGATCTCCGAAAAGGCTGTCAGCAGAGCGATCGCAATGGTCGAACGGGCGCTCGCTGCCGGCGCGACATTGCTTTGCGGCCATAGGCCAGCCGGCAATCTCTACCCGCCGACCGTCCTGGAGGATGTTCCGATATCCTGCGACGTGTGGGGCGAAGAAGTATTCGCGCCGATCGTCATTCTTCAGCCCTTCGATGGATTGGCTGATGCAATCGGTCTTGCAAACGGCCCTGACTACAGCCTTCACGCCGCCATTTTTACCAATGACCTCGAAGCGGCGCTCGAAACTGCAAGCAAGATCGAGGCCGGTGGCGTCATGGTCAACGACTCCTCCGACTACCGGTTCGATGCAATGCCGTTTGGCGGCTTCAAATATGGCAGCATGGGCCGCGAGGGTGTGCGGTTTGCCTATGAGGACATGACCCAGCCGAAGGTCGTGTGCATCAACCGGTTGAAGCCTTAACAGCTCTTTCCACGCTCAATGCCATCAGCAATGTCGGGGTAAACAATGTTCAAGGGTTCTATCACTGCGCCTGTCACGCCATTTGCTGATGGCCATGTGGATGAGGGCGCGCTGCGCGATCTCATCGAATGGCAGATCGACGAAGGGTCCTTCGGCCTTGTTCCGTGCGGAACGACGGGGGAAAGTCCGACGCTCAGTCATGCCGCGAGTTCTGTGAAAGTCGGCCGGACACAGTTGCAAGACGCTGCGCCCGTGACCGCGGGGAAGGAATTCGAAGCGTTTGCTGAATTCATTGACGAGGATATCGTTCAAGTCCACTACGCCTCTAAGCTTCTTAAGGAGATAAACCTCTGCGGTTCGGCGAGCGGCACGGCAATCAACGTACCCTCAGGCTTCGCGCAGGCGGTATGCGATCACCTGTCCCAGAAATCCGGCTACCGGTTAATTCCGGCCCGCAACTTCATCGAAGCCACATCGGACACGGGCGGGTTCGTCTCCTTCGTGCTTGAAGGCATTGCCTTCAACCTGACGAAGATTTGCAACGACCTTCGGCTGTTGAGTAGCGGTCCCCGTGGCGGTCTAGGAGAGATCCGCTTGCCGCCGGTCCAAGCCGGCTCGTCGATCATGCCTGGCAAGGGCAATCCCTTCATCCCGGAGATGATGAACCAGATTAGCTTTCAGGTTATCGGCAATGATCTTACGGTGACGCTCGCCGCCAGTGCCGGTCAACTGCAGCTGAACGCGATGGAGCCGGTCATCGTTTTGAATATCCTGCAGTCGATGCGCATGCTAACCAGAGGCATGGTGATCTTAATGGAACGCTGCATCGATGGCATCGAAGTTGACGTCGATCGTTGCCAGGCGTTGCTCGACCAATCTATCGTTCTTGCTAAGCCGCTGGCGAAGTTGATCGGATACAGCAAAGCGGCAGATCTAACCAAAAAGGCGCTGGTCGAAAAGAGAAACTTACGAGATGTTGTCGAAGAAGAAAGAGGTCTGACGGAAAGCCAGGTTCATCAGATTTATGGAGATACCGCGGAGTTTGCGAATTTCTCAAGAAGTGGTTGGACGGAGGGGAAAGATGGCCGTTTTCACTGAAATATCCGACGAAGACCGAAACTCGATAGCCGCAGCCTACGGTATGACATCGTTGTCGTCGGTGATCGGTATTGCCGACGGTGACAGGGAAACGACCTATCTTTTCCGGACAGCGGGCGGTGAATTCATCGTCACGCTTTTCGAAAACGGCGCCGAGCCGCTGGATCTGGAACGCGCGTTCGCAACGATGGAGAAGCTGAACAACAGGGGTATTCCATGTCCTAAACCGACGCGGACGGTTGATGGCGACGCCACCTTCCAGGCTGCCGGTCGCCTTGTTGCCATCGTGAGCTTTGTAGCGGGATCATCGACAAACAATCCAACGCCAGAAAAGAGCGAAAATCTCGGCCGCCTCATGGCGCGGATCCACGTGATCCTGCAAGGGGGCCGAAAACATTCTCTGGATGAGCTGCCAACGGGTGCCCTGCATGGAGCCCTGGTACCTTCCAATGTCTTCTTCCTCGGAGAGAACGTCAGCGGTGTGATTAACTTCCGGCTCCGGCACGATGACGTGCTGATTTCTGAGATTGCGGACGTTCTCATTAGCTGGGCGAGCCAGCCGGCTGGAGAGCTGGACGAACAGAAAGCCCGGGCCATCTTGGCAGGCTATGAGAGTGTAAGACAGCTGACTGAGGCGGAAAAGAAAGCACTTCCCGCGTTCGTCCTCGCATCCGCCGCCAGACACTATGCTAGCAAAAAGGAAAAGATTTATATGCTTGAGGCGGCTGTACGCGCATTTGAATCTTCGGGATTTGGCCAAGTTGCCCGGCAACCGGCCTGTCGGGCATGAGATATCTTCTCGACCGCATCGACGAACAAATCCTAAGCGCGCTGCGGACCAACGCACGGGCCTCTCACGCTGAGCTATCGGGCAAGGTCAATCTGTCCCGTAATGCTGTTCGCGTTCGGATAGAACGGCTAGAACGCGAGGGCTTCATCAAGGGTTACACGATCGTCACTGGGGATGGCGGAAACGATAGCCCGATCACCACCGCATTGATGTTTGTCTACCGCCAGGACCGTATGAGGGGTGGCGAGATCATCCAAGCTCTGCGGACAATTCCCGAGGTCGTCGCTTGCGATGTGATGACGGGCGATTTCGATCTCGTCGTCAGAGTGGAATCTCCGCGAGCCGATCGAATTCGCCAGATCTGGCAGCTGATATCCGAGCTCCCGGGCGTACGGGACACCCTTACGGCATTCGCTCTTTCCTCCGTTGTGCGGAGGGATGAGGTTCGCCGCGGCCAAAATCCGGCAGCTTCCAATGAGCCTTTATGAGCCCTGTTAAGAAACTGCGAAACATGCGTGCACCGACCAATGCAGTCGAACTTCTACCGAACGGCCGAGGCGCATGTGAAAGCGCATTGTACCCGGCATCAGATCGTATGGATGCCGCGACCCCGCCGGTTTTCTGACCCGGCGTTTCCACTCAACGATGTGGGGAAACGCCTCCAGTGGCAATCGCGGAGGACCTTTTTTCCGGCTACGTCAATATGTGAGAGATGGGTTGAGGGCTGACGGGAGCAAGGGTGTTTGCCGCGGGCGGTGGTCTATACGACGCGGCCGCCTGCGAGATCGACGTGTGGAACCGGCAGGCCGCGCCAACAACCAGTCGCAGATCGGTCTACCATCACGACGGGACTCCGAGAAGTCGATAAGAGGAAGCACCAGAAGGCCGCAGCGGAAAATACAAGTCTCCTTCGACAGCGCCTCATGGACGTGAACGAGCCGCCTTGACGATAAGATTGATGGTGAGGCCTGCTCCGAGCACTGCTTGCGTTCAAGCGCGGCGAGCCACGTGTATGCGCAATGGTCAAAACGCCGGGCCCAGACGATGAAGATGGGAGTCGCATTTGCGGGGAAGTGTTGATTGCGGAACGGGTAAGGCATGTCAATCGCGCAAGGGTCTGCTCTTCGCCCCAGGGCGTCACTGGCTATCAGCCGCTTCGCAAGGATTGCGGGTTGCACAAAGTTCGGGACGGCGATTTCACCGAGTCGCGGACAAAAGTCGCGTCGGATTTAGATCGATTTTTCGTGAGCACCGATCTGGCAATTTGTCCTCGTATTTTGAGCGAGGACATGATGCCCAGACGGAATCCCTGAATCGTAACGAACCCGCAAGACGCGGCGTCGCAGCTTTTCGCCCATTTTAAGGGCGAGCCCCCTTGCCTTTGAGGATTGGCCTGCGGGTGGTCCCGCCACGTTTCTAGTCCTCATGCACCGCGTGCATTTTCACGATGCGAATTATTAATTTGATTGAATGCACCGTCGGGCCTCACAACGAAGGGAGGCGAGATCAAAATTTCCGAGACGTGGGTGACCGCGCCAATCGGGGGACAACCCAGATATCGGGAACGGAATGTGCCCATCTAGTCAAGCGGAGGCGAGTATGACTGGTAGTCAATCCACAAGGAGATCGGCCGACAAGATCGACCCGGAACAACTGACCATCGTTCCACTGCGACACCCTTGGAGGTGGGTGGCCGTCGCCTTGGTCTTAGTGTCGGTCGCCGGCATGATCAGGTCAGCAATTTCCAATCCCGAGTTTCAGTGGCCCATCGTCGCGCAATATCTGTTCAACCCACTCATACTCGATGGTCTTTGGCAAACCGTTCTAATCACAGCGGTCGTGATGGCCCTAGCCACTCTCGGGGGAACCATCGCCGCATTGATGATGCTGTCTCCGAGCAAGCTGCTTTCTGTGCCCGCTGCGGCCTTCGTCTGGTTCTTCCGAGGCACTCCAGCTCTCGTCCAGTTGATCATCTGGTACAATCTGTCGATCGTCGTCAAAGATATCACGCTTTGGCTGCCGGGGGTCGGCACAGTGTATTCGGTGTCTACAAATGACATCATGACCCCACTGGTCTCGGCCATCGTCGCACTCTCGCTTCATGAAGCGGGATATATGGCCGAAATCGTCAGGAGCGGATTGAAGTCGGTCAACAAGGGCCAGTACGAGGCGTCGGCATGTCTTGGGATGAATCCTAGCCTGGCGCTGAGGAGGATTGTCCTTCCCCAAGCGATGAGAATAATCATTCCGCCGACCGGAAACGAGACGATCAACCTTCTCAAGACGACCTCTCTGGTCAGTATCATCGCTGTGGGCGATCTGCTGTACTCGGCCCAGTCCATCTATGCCCGGACGTTCGAGACCATCCCTCTGCTCCTTGTTGTGTCTTTCTGGTACCTCGCCGTAGTCTCGATCATGTCTGGCGGTCAGTTCTACCTGGAAAAACATTTCAGCCGCGACGAGCATCGCATCAATCCCGGAATCACGAGGGCAATACTCGGGAACCTGGCCAAGATCGGTCGGAAGGAGGCGCTGGCATGACTGCACCCGGCACACATCACGAGCGCTTCGGGATCGCATCTACGACGATGGTACATGCCAAAGGCATCCGCAAATCCTACGGCCATCTCGAGGTGCTCAAAGGCGTGGACCTCACGGTGCCGTCCGGCTCGGTCGCTTGCATCATCGGCCCTTCAGGATCGGGAAAGAGCACATTCCTGCGCTGCATCAATCACCTCGAGGAAATCAATGGCGGGTTGATGCTCGTCGACGGAGACTTCGTTGGCTATCGCCTAGAAGGCAACAAACTCTACGAACTGCCGCCGAGCGCGATATGCCAGCGCAGGGCCGAGATCGGAATGGTTTTCCAGCAGTTCAACTTGTTTCCTCACATGACCGTGATCGAAAATCTTATGGAGGCTCCTTTACGCGTGAAGCGGGAGCCGGTTGCGCAGGCGACGGCAAAGGCGATTGAACTTCTCAAACGGGTGGGCCTTGCCGAAAAGAGGGACGCTTACCCGAGGCAGTTGTCGGGCGGCCAGCAACAGCGCGTGGCTATCGCACGGGCGCTCGCGATGAACCCAAAGGTCTTGCTTTTTGACGAGCCGACATCCGCACTCGATCCAGAGCTCGTGGGCGAGGTGCTCGAGGTGATGAAGAGTCTGGCGCGCGAGGGAATAACCATGGTAGTCGTGACGCATGAAATCGGGTTCGCCCGCGAGGTTGCCGATCAGCTTATTTTCATGGACGGCGGGCTTGTCGTCGAATCCGGCAACCCGCGAGAGATGATTGCCAACCCGCAGTCTCCCCGAACACGTGAGTTTTTGGCGCGCGTCCTCTGACGCGCGGAAAAACTCCCGGACCGCCCTCCGAAATTCATCTATCCACAGCCACAGAAGCTGAAGGACAGGACTTGCCAATGAACTCTTCTTTCGAGCAGCGCATCATAGAACTGGCCATCGATCTCCCGAAACCGCCCGGATCGGTCGCGAACTACGTCGCGACTCATCAAGTCGGGAACCTCCTGTTCATTTCAGGGCAGCTTTGCGTGTCTCCCGGCGGCACACTCGTGGCGTTGGGATCGCTCGGGGAAAACGTCTCTGTCGAAGACGGAATACGAGCTGCTCGGGCCGCTGCGATCAATGTCATAGCTCAAGCTAGAGCCAGCCTTGGAAGCCTGGACAAGATCAAGAGGGTCGTTCGACTGGGTGGGTTCATCGCTGCGACGTCTGCGTTTTCCGAGCACGCTCGCGTCATGAACGGTGCCTCGGACGTCATCGTTGAGATTTTCGGCGAGCAAGGGCGGCACGCGCGGAGCACCGTCGGGGTTTCTTCCCTGCCATTGCAGGCCGCAGTCGAGGTCGAAGCCCTGTTCGAGCTAGACTGACAAATGCCTGCATGCCCCCTTCGGCGGTTTGTCGCAAACGCGGCTTTTCAGGCCGCAGGCGCGTTCAAAGCTCCAGTCGTTCATAGACGCCTTGTTTGAGCGTCCTCTGCCTGTCAGACACGTCTTTGATCAGGTTCCGGAACCACACATGCCCGGGGTCTAGTTCATTCGATCTATCGAAGATTAACGAAATAGTGACATCGGGAAGTTCGAGCGGCGGAGGAACGATCGCTGTCTCGCTTTCTTCAGAGAGTGCCAGCAACACGCCGTCACCGAACGCCGAAATCAGCTCCGTGCCTTTAATGACCCATGGAGCAACGAGATAGTGCGGTATCGTTGCAACCACTTTTCGATGAAGGCCGAGCTTCTGCAAGGTTATGTCCGCGACGCCGGCTGCGATGCCGTCCGCGGATATCTGAAGGTGCGGCGACGCGAGGTAACGATCCAGCGACATGTCGGCCATCGCCGGATTTCCAGTCCATCCAGCACAAACCATCCGATCCCTCGAAAGCTCCACGACCTCGAAGTGCTCGGCATCGAGCTTGGGGTTGCCAAGCACCGCGCATTCCACTTCGCGGTTCTTCAACGATCCGAGTGCGTCGGGTTCCCTGGCGTGGACCACATTCAACGAAGCATTGGGCGCGAGCATCGAGAAATTCTCGATCAGTTCGGGCAAGTAGGTGACGGCCGTATAGTCCGAAAGGCCAATCCGAAAATTTCTAGAGGTGGTCGTCGGATCGAAATTGAGGTGTCGGTCCACCGCCACCCGAATTTCGTGCAGGGCCTGGGAAATGACCTCCGCCAATTCTTTCGCCCGTGCGGTCGGCTCCATGATCCCCGCTTCTCGGGTGAAGAGGTCGTCTTTAAACACGTCGCGAAGCCTGCCCAGTGAATGGCTTATGGCTGACTGGGTGCGCCCAAGTCTGTCTGCAGCCCTGGTCACACTCCGCTCCCGCATGAGGACGTCGAAGGTCCTTAGGAGGTTGAGATCGATTTGGTTCAAAGAGAACTCGGCCATATCGGGACCCTCGGGTGCTTTTGCTCGCCGTCAAAAGATATCGGCGGTCCGCAGAAGATCATGAACGCAGCTCATATTGTCAATGCATCTTTTCAATTCGATTCACTGTCCAGGATGTGCTTCCTTACCCGTGCTAAACGCCAACGTCCAAAAAAGGGGATCATCATGAAAGCCACGCATCTGGGTATTTTCGTCGCCCTCACGCTTGCGCAGAACGCCATCGGAGCGGAGGTTCCGGTCACGGAATCCGTCAAGTCGTCCGGTACGCTCACAATCGCAAATGGGCTCGATTACGCACCATTTGAGTTCGTCGATGCAAACGGCCAGCCGGCTGGCCTGGACGTGGATTTGGCGCACGAGGCGGCGAAGCTCATCACGGCTAAACTCGACCTTCAGCGCATACCTTTCGCTTCCCAAATTCCTTCGCTCTCGGCCGGAAGGGTCAAGGTAGCGTGGGCGACGTTCACGGTGAAGGAAGATCGCTTGAAGCAGGTCGACTTCGTCACGTTCCTCCAGTCAGGAACCGTGGCGATGGTTCTCCCTGACAAAAAAGACTCCATCTCGGATGCGAAGAGCCTGTGCGGCAAGCGGGTGGCTGTCCAGACCGGATCGGCGGCCGATTTCACCACGGACAAGCTGAGCGAGGACTGCGCGAAATCCAACCTGCCCAAGATCGACAAGGTCATCTATCCCGAGCAGAAAGACACGATCCAGGCGGTGCTGACAGGTCGGGCCGACGCTCGTTTCGACGACTCCACCGCAGCTGGATATTACGAGCAGACCAGCAATGGAAAGCTCGTCGTTGCTCCGGGAGTCTACGATGTCCTACCTTTAGGCGTCGCCGTCCAGAAAGGCGACAAGGCCTCAGCTGAAATGATGCAGGCAATTTTTCAGGAACTCATCGCCAACGGCAAGTACGAGACCGTCCTCGACAAGTATGGCATGTCGCTCGCGGCGGTCAAAAAATCCCGTATCATCACCTCTGTCGATCAGATTGCCGAATAAGCCCCTTACGAGCGGATGAGCGCCATCCGCTCGCTTTCACCCTCGCTTTGGCTTGTTTGCCGTGACCAAATTCACGAGCGACGGGAGCAGACGGAAACTGCGCCATTTTTTCACCGAGATCATGTATGAACGCACACGCTTCAACGAGGCACCAGACCTATCTGAACGCGGCCGAACTCGCAGTCATCCGCAGCCAATACCCGATCGTCAAAGAATGCATCTATTGGAACAACGCCGCTGTTTCCCCTATATCGATCGGCGTGCGGGATGCGATCGCCCGGCAGGCGACACTCCATGCCACGGACACGTCCGGGATCATGGTGGCAAGCGCGCCGACATGCGACAAAGGACGCAGCCTTGCCGCCAAACTTGTTGGCTCGACTGCGGAACGGATTGCCTACATCCAGAACACCTCGCATGGCCTGTCGCTCGTCGCCTTGGGAATCGACTGGAAGCCTGGTGACAACCTGGTGGTTCCTGAGCTCGAATTTCCCTCAAACTTTCTCATCTGGGAGACGCTTTCCCAGCAAGGTGTGGAAATCCGCACGATGAAGGCGCGCAACGGAGCGCTTGCTCCAGATGATCTTCGTTTCCTGGTCGACAGCAGGACGAAACTGGTCGCAGTGAGCCATGTTCAGTTCTACAGCGGTTTCCGGGTTGATCTCGCCGGATTCTCGCAAATCTGCGCCGATCACGACGCATTGTTGGTCGTCGACGGCACGCAGTCGGTCGGGGTGCTGAGCGTGGACATGGAGGGCGAAGGCGTAGATGTCCTCGTTGTGAGCGCGCATAAATGGATGCTCGGACCAGTCGGAATTGGCTTCGCCGCGTTCTCCGAAAGGGCTTTCGAACGCATCAAGCCGCGCATCGTCGGTTGGTTGAGTGTGAACGACGCCTTCTCCTTTCATCGCGTTCTCGATTTTCTTCCAGACGCCAAGCGGTTCGAACCAGGCACCGAGAACGGCGCAGGCATCTTCGGATTGGCCAAGAGGCTTGAAGAGATCGATTCCATCGGCATGGAGAAGATCGAGAGTTATGTTATGGAACTCGGAGCGCGAATTCGGACGCAGGCTAAATCCGCAGGGTACGAAATCATGAGTGATTGGCCGGAAGAATCCCAGTCGGGCATCATCCTGCTGAAGAATCCAAAGATGGCCACCAGCGTCCTGTTTGCAGACTTAGATGCTGCCGACGTGAAATGCAGCGTCAGGAACGACGCCGTCCGTTTTTCGCCCCACTACTACAGCAATGAGGATGAGCTTGCGCTGGTCTCAGATGTATTACGCGGAGCAGCGTCCCGAGCCAATGCGTAACACGCCACTCGCTCGAAGGCGGCACTTTGATAGCGTGCATGCTGCATTTGTCGCATTCCGGCCAAATTCCGGTGATCCTGGACAGCAAGGAACGGTGTCAATACAAAGGCCGCCGATAGTTGGCGCGAGGGCGTGCCGGTACCGCCGAAACAACCGCTCCATTTCTTCCGGCGGATTCAGATAGCGGTCGGCGTGGCGCTCGCGCTCGAAGCCGACATCGTCGATTGTGGTGCGGGTGCGAATGCAGGTGACGATGTCCTGCAACTGCCGGCGACCTGGTTCGTGGAAGAGGATGTCATTGGTGACGACCGTCTTCACCTTGAACCGCGCCGCAAGATTGGAAATCTCATGCAGCCGCAGCTGGTCGTTCTGCCGACGCCGGAGGCAGAGCGACACATAGGCCCGATCACCAAACAGCTCGGCCATCTTGCGCAGCTGGATCGCACAGACGTCATCCGGCAGGTCCGGCACCAGAATGCCGATCATGCCGTCGGTGTATGCGATGACATCATCCCAATGCAGGATGCAGTTGTTCTTGCCGCCGCGCGACTTGCCAAGCGTGATGAGACGAGTCAGCCGGGAATAGGCAGCCCGGTCGCTCGGATAGACCAGCACCGACATGCCGTCTTGCAGATCGAGCCGGCAACCGACAAGGAGGCGTAATCCCGTGGCGCGCGATGCTTCGAGCGCCCGGACAATCCCGGCAAGGGAATTGCGATCGACAACGCCGAGAGCTTCGATGCCGAGAGCCTTGGCGGTCTCGAACAGTTCCTGCGCTGAGCTTGCGCCGCGCAGGAAGGAAAAATGGGTCGTGACCTGCAGCTCGGCATAACTCATGCGAAGATCCCATGGCAGAACCAGCGATGGTTTCCGGTTTCAGGATCGATGCCATCACCGGAACGAAACACCCAGAGACGCTCGCCGGCCTCGTCTTCGATGACGAAATAATCCCGCACCGCCTCCATCTCGGCGTCGCGCCGCCACCACTCGCCAAAAATCCTCTCGGGCCCATCGGCCCGCTTGACCTTCCGGCGCTTGCCGCGCCAGGTGATCGATACCGGCGGACGGTCCGGTAGCAAGGCAATCGCTTCGATCAGCTCGGGACGGGCCAGCAGCCGGACAGGCCGGCGCCAATGGCTGACCCAGGTGACCTCGACCGGATCGGCAGCAGGACTGATGCGCTGGACGGAGCGCTCGGGCACGTCGGAGGCAACCGGCGCCACCCGATACACGCGCTGCCCGCGGTTGCCATAGATATCGATCAATGGCGTCACGTCCTTCACTTCCTCCTCGACCAGCGATGACGACCTCTGGCGCTCCTCCAGCGGCTCGACTATGACCGCAACCAGGGTGAGCTTCTCGATCCCGAAGCCGGGCTCGATCTTCTCCGTTCGATCGCGAAACAGCTTCGTCAGCCAGGCGACGTCGCGCACCGGCTTCACCGCGCCGGCGCGGATTGCCTGCCTGGCACCATCGACCTTCTCGACGATCAGATCCGCCCGGCGAACGCCAAGGCCGCGTTTCTGAAGCTCCTCGATCAATTGCACGACCAGCCGACCGACATATTTGTTGATGGTTTCGGCAGCGCCGATCGGTTCGGCAAAGGCGCGGCTCACTTCAATCAGCTCGGCGGTGCGGATCGGATCGATCGGTTCGGAGACTCGGCCGAACATCTGGTCGAGCCGCCGGCCAATCTCCGGACCGAAACGAAGCGTCAGCGGCGCGCGCGGCGTGTTGGCCAATTCGCCGATCGTCTGGAAACCGAGCGTGCGCAGATCGCTGACGACTTTCCCGGGAAGGCGCAGCAACGATATCGGCAGCTTTTCGACGGCGCGCACCGTCTCGCCGATCGGTACGATGACCGTCTCGCGGCTGATGGCACGGGCGCAGGCGTGGGCCGCACCCCAGGTGTCGGCGATCGCGACCCGCGGAGTGAGCTTCTTTGCCAGGAACTGATTGGCGATCTTCGTCACCATTGGCAGCTCGCCGCCCTGCAGGTGATCGGCACCCTCGGTATCCATGACGATCCCGTCGATGCCATCGACTGCGACGATCGGTGAGTAGAGCGTCAGCGCCCAAAGGGTGATGCGTTCGAGTGCTGCGGCATCCTTTACAGGATCCGCATCGACCAACATCAGGCCACGGAAAAGCGCCTGTGCTTTGGCCGCCGGCATGCCGACATGCACCCCGGCTTTTCGGGCGGCCGCGTCTGCGGCCGAAACCCAGCGTTTAGACCCACTCCTAGCGATCACGGCGATCGCCTGTTCAGGCGGAATAGACGGATCGGCGCGACGAATACGATCCGTCGGCAGATCCGGCCTTCGCTCGAAATTTGAGAGCTCTTCGACAGGCGAGAAAAATGTCGCAGGAGGAGCTCGCCCATCGTGCCAGCGTTGATCGGACCTACATCAGCTCTCTAGAACGATGCGTCTACAGCCCAAGTATTGAGGTGCTAGACCGATTCGCTGCCGTGCTGGGTGTTGAACCTGCTGACCTACTTAGAAAGCCAAATAAGGAATAGCGAGCAACCGTGCGGCGACCTCGGTATTCTTAACGCGATCGCCGCCCTAACCTGTTGCGAAAGTTGGCTTTCGCGGCGTAAGCATATGTATGGAACTGCGCGGCAGCACATTCGGCGCCGAGGAAGCCGGATGGCGGCCGCCCCTTGGCTAATTGCGCTCCCCCCGCAATTACATAGCCGGTGACCTGCCACTGAAGTTTCATCCGGCTGCGATTAGAGCCTCGGCGGTTTTGAACCGCTCCCAAACGTTGGACCAGCGGACGCTAGAGTTTTCCGGCTTCATTCAGGGAGGCGAGCTGGTTGCGCCTCCCGAATTCATCAGCGAGATCGGCGGCTTATTGCCGATTGCACCATGAGGCCGTTCTTCGTTGTAGTATCTACGCCAATCCTCCATCTTTTCGCGGGCATCCGCAAGGGTTAGGAACCAATGCAGGTTCAAACATTCGGCACGAAAGCGGCCATTGAATGCTTCAATGAATGCATTATCGGTCGGCTTGCCTGGGCGTGAGAAGTCCAAGGTCGCCCCCTTGGCATAAGCCCAAAGATCAAGATCGCGGGATACGAACTCCGTCCCTTGATCGACCCTGATGGTCTTTGGATAGCCGACATTCCGGCACACCCGTTCCAACGTCTGCACGACATCTTCACCGTAAGCCCACGGTGAAGGCCGTCTTGCAGTGACGGGCTGCTGACTGCGAGTCCTAGTGGTAACACTAGGAGTAGCCATATGACGAAGCATTCAATTGAGGTGATCACGTCCGTAGAGCGCCGTCGGCGCTGGTCACGCGAAGATAAAGAGCGCCTCGTCGCTGCATGTTTTGAGCCGGACGCGGTGATCTCCGAGATTGCCCGCGCGGCCGGCATCCATGTCAGTCAACTTTTCCGCTGGCGTAAGGAGCTTTGCCAAATTGAGCAGCTGAGCTCTGATACGTCGACTTTTGTGCCGGTGATCGTGTCAGATGTCGCATTAATCAGAGCTTAATTGTTCTGGGTAGGATCAGCAGATGCACCATCGGTCGTCGTCGGGGGGCATATTCGTTTGGCATGGCGGCAGATGAATTTGATATTGGGTAACGCAAGAAATGCGATCTAGCATGACCGAGCAAGGCCACGGAGTGCAATTACAGCGCCAGATCCAAGGGAGCTTGACAATGGTCGCACATTCTATCGTTCACCCGGCTTTCGCCGACACCAAAACGCTCACCGGCACATGGAAGCTTAAACGTTGGGTGTTGGAAGACGTAGACACAAAGGAACAAAAGCCCTCTCCGTTTGGCGAGCGCCCCGCGGGCTGTGTCTTCTTCTCATCGGGTCGCATATTGGTTCTGATCACGGCTGAAGATCGCAAGCCGGCCGAAGGTGCCGATGGGCAGAGTGCCGCCTTCCGCAGCTTGTATACGTACTCCGGTAAATATCGGCTGGAGAACGATCGTTTCATAACGAAAATTGACATTGCGGGTGATCAGAATTGGGTGGGCTCCGAACAACAACGGACCTATCGCGTGGACGGTGACACCCTGATCATCGAAAGCGTTCCGGCTACCCAAGCCGGAAAGACGTTGCGCGGTATCTTGGAGTGGGAAAGAGAGCCTTAAGTCAAGAGCAGGCTTGGCTCCTGAACTTTTAGTGGGCCTGAGGTCGGGCCGCCAGGAATTAGTGGCCACCGAGCGCACCCTGTTCCCCGGATATTCGAATTGCGTCACGCCACCGAGTGCTGATTGATTGACGTAAAATGAGACCAATGACGAGCGCGTGAGTCTTGGGACGATTATGGGCTTGCTGTTGAGGACGTCAGGAGCGTGACCTTGCCTACTGGTTCCCGGTCAAACCGGAGCAAGACGAAATGTGGCCTGTCGGCCCGATCGATATATTGGAGATCTGTTCTGATTGTCCGATAGTGATGAGCCGGCAAAGGTTAGACCTATTGTCCGGCACATCGCCTTTCAGCCGGTTTTACAAGATAGGTCGCGCATCGACGCTGCTATTCCTGAAGTGTTGCGATGAGTTTTGGTGGTCTCCGCAGCTCCGCCGCAGCGGCAGACGCGGCTGCATCGACCGTCCCGCCGGACACGTGAACCGTCGGAGTTGCGAACTGGATGCCTTTTTCCGCGAACGTCTTCTTGAGACATCACTTGCCTGGTTTGATACTCTTGGCTCCATCGAAGTGATCCAGACGATCGGAGCTTCGCCTATCCTGGGCGACCTCTTTATCGCAGCATGGCTGGGGTCCGTTTTGATTGCGCTGATCTTCGTGATTTGGCTGCGAACACGCGTCAAGGATCGCCCGTTGGCAGATGCGAAACTTGGCGATAATGATATCAAAGATGTCATTATCGCCACTCGCGCTGCGAGTTCGCTGGCGTAGACTGAGGCTCTCTTCAACGCATCCTCAAGGATCAAAATGATGGTCTCTCTGAAGTACTCCGCAACCGCGATGGTGGTCGCCCTCAACATCAGCGCTGCACTCATTCTCGGTGCACCGGCGCATGCCGCCGAGCCAACTTCAACCGCGCAGGCGAACGTCGGCTTGTGGGTCGTGCTAGATGCCAAGGCTGGAAAGGAAGAGGACGTCGCGCAATTCCTGCGCGGCGGCCGCGCTATCGTGCAGGACGAGCCGGCAACGATCGCTTGGTATGCGGTTCGTTTAAGTAAGACCCAATTTGCAATCTTTGACACGTTCCCCGACGAGGCAGGTCGGTCGGCGCACCTGGCTGGCAAGGTCGCAGCCGCATTGATGGCCAAGGCCCCCGAATTGCTGGATCATGCGCCCACCATTTCAAAGATCGACATCATGGCGACGAAATAGCCCGCAGCGAACCAACCGGTCGTTTGTGGCGGGCCAACTCCATCATACTTCGGCGTTGGCCTGCACGGACGACATTGAACTCGCTCCATCGGCTTTGGCGTTCGAGATGAGCGTCAATGCGGCCGTAGAGTTGGTTTCCCGCTAATGAACGCTACCAGACTTTTTAGCACGACCGCGTATGTGATCTTGTTATTCTTGGATTCGGCAACGCGACCGCTACCCCACTGGGATATTCCCTCTTGCGTTAGGGCTCGTCGCACAGCCGCCCGCTCCTCCAGCCGACGTGCATGAGAGGTCCAAGCGGGGTAGAGATTTCGCATCGCAACGGCCATACGACTTCCCCAGCGGTGGACTACGAGAAAGTACGGATCAACGATTGAATAGGACTCTCCCAATCTCGGTCCGTCAACTTGGATTCTATAAGCGCAAACGCGGAAGCCAAATGCTCCTTTCCTTTATGAACTAAGGGCGCGTACATCGATTGATCCGGTAAGAAAAAGTCGGCGCGCCAGATCATGCGTAGCGCCGGATCATTCGGACGGCGACCGCGTGAACCGCGCTCGACAGCCAGTTGAACCATTCGATGGAACGGACGATGTTTTCTGCACCCGCTCCCAGGAGCCCTGCACCCGGATTCGTCAGGCCCAGGTGAAATAAGATTGCCGGCGCCTCAGTGAGAGTAAAATTCTCGGCAATGAGAACAGGGATTCGCCCTTTCGGGTTTAAGCGGTGAAATCCGTCGGCCTTGGCTTCGGGATGGTCTGGTGACATCAACGCCAGCGAATAGGGCTGACGCCCTGCTTGCCCACCAACCACGTGCTGCTGTCGATGCACGAGAGGTGCCTAGTAGGCGCGGACAAACTCCAACGGTGCGCATAACTGCCAATCTATACCGGAGACACCGGGCGACGAGAGATGGACGGACTCGTCGCCCGGGATTCCTCCCCGTGCCCGCGTCAGGCTTCGGGAAGGGCTGACTTCCAGGACTTGCCGGCCGACCTCAGCGCAGGCGAGCCTTGAGTTCCTCGCTTGCCTGATGCATCGCGGCACGCGAGGCGGGCAAATCGGACAACGGGTTGATCGCCCCGAAATCGTGGATCATGCCGTTGTAGCGGGTAACGACCACGTCGACGCCGGCAGCGTCGAGCTTGCGGGCATAGGCTTCGGCTTCGTCGCGCAGACGTCCATTTCCGCCGTCTGCATAAGTGTCGGCGGCAAGCCTTTCCATTGCTCAGGCGTCGCCTGGAGCGGCGGGGCGTAGATTTCCTGGCGCTGCTCAGCGTGCGGGACATAGGCGCTCCAAAACCACTTCATCATGTCCTTGGTAAGGAAGTGACCGGTGGCAAACGCGTCGTAGGAGGCGTCCTCGAAGTTCGCGTTTGTAGCTGGCCAGAACAGGACCTGGGCACGCAGAGCCGGACCGCCCTTGTCCTTAGCCATCAGCGCGACCACCGCCGCCATATTGCCGCCGACGCTGTTACCGACAACAGCTAGCCGCTTGCCATCGACGCTGATCTGTTCGCCATTCTCGGCGACCCACTTTGTGGCTGCATAAGCCTCGTTGATCGCCACCGGATAGCGCACCTCCGGCGACAGCGTGTAGTTGACGAATATTGCCGCTGCGCCGGAGTCTGCGACCAGGTCGCGGACGAACCGCTCGTTCGTCGGGAAGTCGCCGAGGATCCAGCCTCCACCGTGGAAGAACATGAAACCCGGCAGCACGCCATCGGTGCCAGCCGGACGTACGATGGTGAGCTTCAGAGGTTTGCCGTCGACGCTTATCGTCTTCTCGCTGATGTCGGCCGGCGCCAGCTTGGCGCCGGCTTGCGCAGCCGCCACGGCCGCCCGTGCATCGGCGGGGGAGAGAGACTCCAGGGGCGGAGCGCCAGCCTTGGCCATCGCTTCCAGGAAGCCCTCCGTATTGCGTTCGACGCCAGGGCTACGAGCGGCCAGCGCCACGTTCGCTACAGCGGCGGCAACGGCGCCGGCGATGACGGTTTGGACGATTTTCATGATATGGCCTTTATAAAAATGATGCAAAAAGATTTAAGCTAGAGCCGGTCGCCCGTTGAGGGATCGCGTTCGCTTTTGATTACCGGCGAACGGGTAGCATCGAAGCCAGGTTGCACGCGCTGGTCGCCGATGGCCACCAACCTAGGATCTTATCCAACCGCAGGAAATGACAGCTCATGCCAAGATCGATATCATTCGCGCCACGAAGCTATTGCAGGTGGCACCTGATAGGGGCGGGGTCCTCAATCTGGAAGTTCTCGTCGAGTCTGCCAGCGGGAGTGATGTCAGCTTTTCATCTCCCACATGTTGAGAGTGCAACACGAGGCCAGTCGCTAGGCCCGTGTGCTCCAGTGCAGCGATTGTCGAGGGTAAGGCAACTTACTGGATCCACGTCCGACGCTTGGAACCACGATGGCCCGCCGCTTGCTTGACGTCGGGCGGCAGGAGGTGCTGGCCGCAGCAGAGTCCAGCTGGAGGTCGACCACCACGTGATACCTCGAGGCTCGCTTGGCGCGGCGATCACGTCGTCGCTGATCGCTGAATTGTTGGTTTCGCCGTAAGTTGGGCGCTGGAATTCTTAGGCCAGCCAAATAAAGGCTCTCGCTGATCCCTCAGTTGCCGGAACGAAAGACGCTGTCGTCACGCGCAAGTCACCCAGCACGATATGGATCTAACACCTGCCTAATGGTGCTTTTACAGAGCGCGCGGAGGTTTTTGATAACCGGGTCGCAGATTTCGACGCGCGGATATCCGCCTCATCGTCGCTCCCCTGCGAGTGAGCAACAACGAGCCGATAAATCGTCTCTTCTCACTGAACAAGCTCTGTCTCAGGGCGCTGAGGCCGGACTTGATTGCGTTTTGGACGTGGACCGCAGGTGCCTCAGATTGGAGCAGGAGCGGCGCCGCGCTTATCGGCGCCGCCCCCAATCGCTCGTGTCAGATGTTTAGCCGAGGTCATTAGACGGTCTCGATCAGTTCAGCACGCTGTTTCGGGGTCAGCACAGACCCGCTCGCTGCCTTTGTGTTATCGATCATGGAAGCTGGATTCCCGGTTCCCGGAATCGCGCAGGTGATTGCTCGGTGGCCAAGCACGAATTTGAGCGCAAGCTGCGCCCACGAAGTCGCACCTACCTCCGCTGCCCAGTCAGGCAGCGGCTTCGCCTTAAGGCGGCGCAACAGATCACCGCCTCCAAAGGGCCGGTTACACAAGACCGCAACGCCCTTGTCCTCAGCCAGTGGGAGTAGTCTCTTCTCCGCTTCGCGTTCTTCCACTGAATAGTTGATCTGAAGGAAGTCGACCGGCGTTGTGTTCAGAACCCGCTCCACCTCGGCATAACCCGAGCGAGTGTAATGGGTTATGCCAATATAGCGGATACGTCCGGCTTCTTTGAGACCGCGCAGGGTCTGCAGATGCGTTTGCCAGTCCTGAAGATTGTGAACCTGTATGAGGTCGATAACGTCACTGCGAAGCAGACGGAACGACTGCTCGATCTGCCGGACGCCAGCCTCTCGCCCTGATGTCCAAACCTTGGTCGCAAGAAAAGGCGAGTCAGCGCGGGGCTGACGAGTGAGCAGCGCGCCGACGACTTCTTCGGCACGCCCATACATAGGCGAGCTGTCAAGGAGCGTTCCGCCCGCCGCAAAAAGCGTGTCGAGCACATTGGAGAGCCGTTCTTCGCCCGGCGCATTGAGCGTAACGTCGAAGCCCCGATAGGTGCCGAGCCCTATCACGGGCAGGGCTTCCTTCGTGGCGGGGATGATGCGTGTTAACATCGCTTTATCCTCTACTCAGCTCATATACCAGCCACCGTTAACGCTGATCGTCTGACCGGTGATATAGCCATTCCCGGCCAGCAGCACGACCACTGACGACACCTCGTGGGTCTGGCCGAATCGCCCTACCGGGATGAGCGTAGGCTGGATCGCCGAATTGCTCTTGAGCATTTCCGTCTCGATCAGCGCGGGGGCAATGGCATTGGAGGTGATGCCCTCCTTGGCCAGCGCAGCCGCGTAGTAATGGGCAAGCCCGATCAAACCAGCCTTACTGGCTGCATAATGCGGACCGATGACGCCGCCGAGCTGTGCGGCCACCGACGATATGGTGATGATCCTGCCCCACTTGCGTTCCCGCAGGCCAGGTACAGCGGCCTGAGTGACATGGAAGGCGGAAGTGAGATTGACTCGAATGGTCTCGTCCCAGTCAGCCGCCGTGATCTGGTCGAGTGGGCGTGATGGATTGATACCGGCATTGTTCACGACAATGCCCAACGGCCCCAATTGCGCCTCTGTCTCGCGGACGAGATCCACTGCGATCTGCGGGTCGGACACATCGCCGCCGACCGCGACCGCCCTCCCGCCTTCCTGGCGGATCGTCTCGGCGACTGCCTCTGCCCCCGTTCGATCGCTGTGGTAGCCCACCGCGACGCTGGCGCCGGCAGAGGACAGAGCGTAGGCTATGTCACGGCCGATACCGCGCGAGGCGCCGGTAACAAGTGCTACTCGTCCGGTAAGATCGCTCATTTCATTCTCCTTTCATGTGAGAGGATCGGTATTCGTTCTTCCAGTTCAGGACGAGCGTGCTAGCCGCCGCAGCTATAAGCGCTAGCGATAGGCCGCAGGCGCTGGTCCAGCCGCCGAAGCTCCATGCCAGCATCCCCGCAAAAGAACCGGCCGCTCCGCCGCCGAAGGTGGCGGCCATGTAAAGCGTATTGAGACGAGCGCGGATGTCATCGCCAAGCCCCAAAATACGCGTCTGGTTCGCGATCTGACCGCTTTGCAGGCCGAAGTCGAGCAGGTTCACGGCCACCACCAAGATGAGCAGCGAGCCGCCGCCGAGCCAGCCTGCCAGTGCTAAGGCTATGCCGCTGGCAGCCAGCGACACCAGGTTGATCTTGGACGAACCAACGCGATCGGACAGTCGACCGGCCATCGGCGCCAGGATCGCGCCTGGCGCGCCGTAGAGCCCGAACAGACCTGCCGTTGCTGGCCCGAACCCAAAGTCTGGGCCGGCGAGGTAGAAGGCCAGCGTCGCCCATAGAGCCGAGAAGGCACCGAAGACCAGGAAGCCCAGCGTCATGGACAGGCGTAGCGGGCGGTGCTGCAGCAGTGGCGGTAGCGAACGCAGCAGGCCGAGATAGCCGGTATGCCGGGGCTTGGTTTCGCGCTCAGGGATCAGGCGCGGCACGATTAGCACCAACAGGCCGGTCAAGACGGCAGCCAGCAAGTAGGGAGAACGCCAGGTACCGGTCACCTGTGCGAGGGATCCCGATGCTGTGCGCGACAACAGGATGCCAAGGATCAGTCCGGTTTGCAGCGCACCGATGGTCCGTCCGCGATGCTCAGGCGCCGTCATGCCCGAGACGATCGGGATCAAGATTTGCGGGACAACGGTCGATGCCGTTAGCGCGACGCTGGCCGCGGCCAGCAGCGAAGTCCTTGACGAGAACGCTGCGGCCAACAGAAAGAGCGAAGTCAACACCAGCAGCGTGCGCACCAATCGACGCGATGCAATCACGTCGGCAAGAGGCAGCACGAACAGGATGCCGAGCGCATAGCCGACCTGGGCGCCGACGGCGACCAAGCCGGCTGTTTGCTCGGGCACCCTCAGGCTCACCGCCATCTGGTCGAGTAGCGGTTGGCATAGGTAAACATTGCCGACGGTGATCCCACAGGCGGCCGCCAGCATTGGCAGCGTGCCGCGCGTCAACTGTGAGTGAGGAGTGCTCTCGCCTGCCATGGAAGATCCGTTGTCCCTGGGCCGTGGGGGTTGCGCCCAATCATGGTGCACTATATAGTGTAATTCTGCACTCACCAGTGCAATTCAGTCAAGAGGAAAACTGAAATGCCGTCCCGTCCGCCCGCCGCCTTGTCTCCCAAGGGCGTGGTTTCGATCTTCGAGGCTGTGGCGACACCCACGGCCGCTCTCTCCAAGCGAGATGCGATTCTGGCGGCTGCAACCCGTGTTTTCTTGCGGCAAGGTTACGAGGGCACCAGCATGGACCTGGTGGCGCAGGAATCTGGTGCAGCCCGGCGCACTCTCTACAACCAGTTTCCCGACGGTAAGGAAGAACTGTTTCGCGCCGTCGTCGAGCGCGTCTGGAGCGCCTTCCCCGTCTTGGATATCGTCGCCGAAGCCGAGACGCAGGCAGATCCAAACGTCGGCTTGCGTCGGATTGCAGCAGCCGTGGCGGCATTTTGGGAACCGCCGCTAGCGATTGCCTTTCTGCGCATGATCATTGCCGAGGGCACCCGTTTTCCTGACTTGACGGAGAGCTTTTTCAAGCATGGCAAGACGCCAGCGATGGGCGCTGTTCGGGCCTATATCGAAATGCAAGCCGAACGGGGGCTCCTAACGATCAAGGACGGCGAGCGTGCCGCCCGTCAGTTCCTCGGACTGATCGATGAGCCGCTGCTTTGGATACGTGTGCTGGGCCGCGATGAGAAGTTCAGCCAATCTGAACGTCAGGCTGTGATCGATGAGGCCGTGGACATCTTTCTTGGCCACTACCGGACCCGGCGTGCGGGGCGCTGACGATGCTCTCCGGGTAACACGCTCAAGACACCGCTTTTTAGCGTGAAACATTTGTTTAGATTGGTTCATAAGATGAAACTCGCAACGATAATTGTCGACGGTCAGCGCAAAGTGGTCGTCATAGATCCTTCCGGCGAACGCTACACGCCGGCAGCGGAAGCCTTTCCGGACCTGGCGCCGTCCACCCATGAAGACATGGTCAGTCTGATCGCTGAGATAGGCCGGCAGAAACGATCGGCGCCGTTGGAGGGGAGCACGGCCATTGCGATCGACGATCTCCTGCCGCCAATCACCAATCCGCCGCATAATGTGTTCTGCGTTGGCAAGAACTATCACGCTCACGCCCATGAGTTCACGAAAAGCGGGTTCGACGCCGGAGCGACCGCGGCCGAAGCCATCCCGGAACATCCCATCATATTCACAAAACCTTCTTCCTCCCTTGCGCGACCCTTCGGAGATATTCCTCTCTGGCCGGGCCTTGACGAGGCCGTCGATTACGAAGCGGAGTTGGCTGTCGTGATCGGTAAGGCTGGTCGCTTCATCACGGCCGAGCGCGCGTTGGATCACGTCTTCGGATATACCGTGTTCAACGACGTTACAGCACGCGACCTGCAGAAGAAGCACAAGCAGTGGTTCCTCGGCAAAGGAATCGACGGGTTCGGACCGATCGGCCCCTGGATCGTGACGAAAGACGAACTTGATATAGCGAACGTGGAAATCACCTGTACGGTCAACGGCGAAGAGCGCCAGAAAACTTCGACAAAGGATCTCATCTTCGACATCCCCACCCTGATCGAGGTCATCTCCCGCAGCGTCACGCTGTTGCCCGGAGACATCATCGCCACTGGCACACCTGCCGGTGTCGGGTCGGGATCGGCTTTGAGCCACCCCGGTTCTTGAAGGATGGCGACAAGGTCGTGGTTTCGATTGAGGGTATTGGCCAGATCGCCAATACGGCAAGGCTACAACCGCTTCCGCCACAATCCCCTCGGGTAACGGGGTACGTCACCTCGCCCGTAAGCGGGCGCGGACTTCGCTCAGATATGCAGGATTAGCAGCACTCGGCAACGCCTGCAGTCGTCACGGTCACCTGTTCTGCCGGTTGGCGATCAGATCGTCGACGACGGCCGGATCGGCGAGCGTCGAGGTATCGCCAAGCGCGCCGAAATCGTCTTCGGCGATCTTGCGCAGGATCCGGCGCATGATCTTGCCGGAACGGGTCTTCGGCAGGCCGGGCGCAAACTGGATCTTGTCGGGTGCGGCGATCGGGCCGATTTCGGCACGCACATGTTTCACCAGTTCCTGGCGGAGCGTGTCCGTTCCTTCGTGACCGGCCATCAGCGTCACATAGCAATAGATGCCCTGGCCCTTGATCGGATGCGGATAACCGACAACCGCGGCTTCCGAGACCAGATTGTGCGAGACGAGTGCGGATTCCACCTCCGCGGTGCCGAGCCGGTGGCCGGAGACGTTGAGCACGTCGTCGACACGGCCGGTGATCCAGTAATAGCCGTCCGCATCGCGCCGGCAGCCGTCGCCGGTGAAATACTTGCCCTTGTAGGTGGAGAAATACGTCTGGATGAAACGGTCGTGATCGCCATAGACCGTGCGCATCTGGCCCGGCCAGCTGTCGGTGATGCAGAGATTGCCGTCGGCGGCCCCTTCCAGCACCTTGCCTTCATTGTCGACCAGCTGCGGCTTGATGCCAAAGAACGGCACTGTCGCAGAACCGGGTTTCAGATCGATGGCGCCGGGCAGCGGCGTGATCATATGGCCGCCGGTTTCCGTCTGCCACCACGTATCGATGACAGGGCAGCGCTTGTCGCCGACGACATTGTAATACCATTCCCAGGCCTCGGGATTGATCGGCTCGCCCACCGTGCCGAGCAGGCGCACCGACGAGCGCGACGAGCGCGTCACGAAGTCGTCACCGGCGCCCATCAGCGAGCGGATCGCCGTTGGCGCCGTATAGAAGATGTTGACCTTATGTTTGTCGATGACTTCCCAGAAGCGGCCCTGATCGGGGAAATTCGGAACACCCTCGAACATCAGCGTCGTTGCGCAGTTGGCGAGCGGCCCGTAGACGATATAGGAGTGGCCGGTGACCCAGCCGACATCGGCGGTGCACCAATAGACGTCGCCGTCATGATAGTCGAAGACATATTCATGCGTCATCGCCGCATAGACGAGATAACCGCCCGTCGTGTGCAGCACGCCCTTCGGTTTGCCGGTCGAGCCTGACGTATAAAGAATGAAGAGCGGGTCTTCCGCCTTCATCTTCACCGGCGGGCATTCCGGCTTCACCGTGGCGATTTCCTGGTGATGCCAGAGATCGCGGCCCGGCGCCCAGCCGGTCTTGCCGCCGGTGCGGCGAACGACCAGCACCTTGCTGACCCTGACATGCTGTCGAGCGGCGATATCGATCGCCGTATCGGTATTGTCCTTCAGCGGCACCGGCTTGCCGCCGCGCACGCCTTCGTCGCAGGTGATGACGAAGGTGGATTCGCAGTCGACAATGCGCCCCGCCAGCGCCTCGGGCGAGAAACCGCCGAAGACGACCGAATGCACCGCGCCGATGCGGGCGCAGGCGAGCATCGCATAGGCGGCTTCCGGGATCATCGGCATGTAGATGGTGACGCGATCACCCTTCTTGACGCCGTGCTTCTTCAACACGTTCGCCATCCGGCAGACATGCTCGTAGAGTTCGTTATAGGTGACCTTCTTGTCGATATAGGGGTTGTCGCCCTCCCAGATGATCGCCACCTGGTCGCCATTCGTTTTCAGATGACGGTCGATGCAATTGTAGGAGACGTTTGTCTGACCGTCCTCGAACCACTTGATCGAAACCTTGCCGGTAAAGGAAGTGTTCTTAACCTTGGTATAGGGCTTGAACCAGTCGATCCGCCTACCGTGCTTGCCCCAGAATTTGTCCGGGTTCTCGACGCTTTCCTCGTACCATTTGAGGTACTTCTCCTTATCGATCAGGGCGCGCGCAACGGTTGATTTCGCTGGTGGATAACGGACGATGTCAGACATTCGGCACCATTTTGATTGAGAAACACGCCCGGTCAGGTCGGTTATTGACTTTCAACGAAGACCGGTCATTGCCGCTAAATCCGGACCCACGCCCCGGTCGGTACGTGGAGGCGAGCGGCCGGCGTGGGAAGCAAATCACCCGGCCGCCTGATCAGACTGAAACGACCTTCGGCATCAGTTCTTCGAGGCTTCTGCGGGCATCGCCATAGAACATTCTGGTGTTCTCCCTGAAGAACAGCGGGTTTTCGATGCCGGAATAGCCTGTCCCCTGCCCTCGCTTGGAGACGAAGACCTGCTTGGCCTTCCAGACTTCGAGCACCGGCATCCCTGCTATGGGAGAGTTCGCGTCTTCCTGCGCGGCTGGATTGACGATGTCATTCGAACCAATGACGATAACGACGTCGGTCGAGGCGAAGTCTTCGTTGATCTCATCCATCTCGAGCACGATGTCATAAGGCACCTTGGCTTCAGCGAGCAGGACGTTCATATGGCCTGGCAGGCGTCCGGCGACAGGATGGATGGCGAACCGGACCGTCTTGCCGGTGGCGCGCAGTCTGCGGGTCAGGTCCGACACGGCTTGTTGCGCCTGGGCCACAGCCATTCCATAGCCCGGCACGATAATGATGCTCTGGGCGTCGTTCAGCGCCGCGGCAACACCGGCGGAATCGATGGCGACCTGTTCACCAGTGATCTCGAGGAGCGGTCCGGCCTTGGTGCCAAACCCGCCCAGGATCACCGAAATGAACGAGCGGTTCATCGCCTTGCACATGATATAGGAGAGGATCGCTCCTGAGGAGCCGACGAGCGCGCCGGTGACGATCAGGAGATCATTGCCGAGCGTGAAGCCGATCGCGGCCGCGGCCCATCCGGAATAGCTGTTGAGCATCGAAACAACGACCGGCATGTCGGCGCCGCCGATTCCCATGATCAGGTGGAAGCCAATGAACAGAGCGAGCGCCGTCATGACAGCAAGGGGCAAGAGACCGCCGCTTTGATAATAGATGATGAGGAGTGCGACGGACAAAAGTGCTGCAGCAGCGTTCAGCCCGTGCCCGCCCGCGAGCTTCCTCGCCTTGCCATCCACCTTGCCGGCAAGCTTGCCGAATGCGATGACCGAGCCCGTGAAGGTCACAGCTCCGATGAAGACGCCAATGAAGATTTCAGCCTTCATGATCAGAAGCTCGACAGCGTCCTTCTGCGCCAGGATCGCGGGATAACCAGCAAGACCAGTGCGGCTCGTCTCGTCGAGCGCGGCAACGCGCGCCGCCTCCAGATGGGTGTTAAAGCTGATGAAGACCGCTGCCAGCCCGACAAATGAGTGCAACGCCGCCACAAGTTGCGGCATCTCCGTCATCTGGACGCGGCGTGCGAGAGCATAACCGATGAGGGCGCCGCCACCGATCATGAGGATAAGATTTAGCCAGCTGCCGCCAGCCGCGCCGAAGATGGCGGCGACAAGGGCAAGGCCCATGCCCGCCATACCATACCAGACCGCGCGCTTGGCGCTCTCCTGACCCGACAACCCGCCAAGGGAGAGGATGAACAGAATTGCCGCCGCGATATTGGCTGCTGAAATGATACCGATTGTCAAAACGATTCCTCCTCCAGTTTTTCAGGACTTCTGGAACATTGCCAGCATGCGCCGCGTGACGAAGAAGCCGCCGACGATGTTGATCGTCGATATGAGGACGGCGATCGACGCAAGGATCGTTACCGGGATCGATGCCGAGCCGATCTGCAGCAGCGCGCCGAGGATCACAATGCCGGAGACGGCGTTGGTGACAGCCATGAGCGGAGTGTGAAGAGCGTGCGAGACGTTCCAGATCACCTGGAACCCGATAAAGCAGGACAGCGCGAAGACGATCAGATGGTTCATGAAGCTTGCCGGGGCGTAAGCGCCGGCAACCAGCAAGAGTAAGGTTGCGAAGGCGAGCAAGGCGACTTGGCTGCGGGTCTGTGCTCGAAAGGCCGCAGCTTCCCGCTGGCGCCGCTCTTCGCGGCTCGGTTCCTTTGGCTTCTGCTTGACCTTCTGCACCGCAATTGCCTGCACCTTCGGCGGTGGCGGCGGGAATGTCACGGCGCTTTCAAAGGCGACGGTTGCTCCGCGTATGACGTCGTCTTCCATGTTGTGGACGAGAATTCCGTCCCTTGCAGGGGTCAGATCCGCCAGCATGTGGCGGATGTTGGTGGCGTAAAGGGTGGAAGATTGTGTCGCCATGCGGCTCGGAAAATCCGTATAGCCAATGACTATGACACCATTGCCCGATACAATCCGTGTGCCTTCGACCGTGAGCTCGCAGTTTCCGCCCCGTTCGGCGGCAAGGTCAACGACCACGGAACCAGGCTTCATCATCGCCACCATATCGGCCAGCCAAAGCTTTGGCGCATCGCGACCGGAGATCAGGGCGGTGGTAATGACGATGTCGATTTCGGGTGTGAGCGAGCGGAACGTATCGAGCTGCTTCTGACGAAACTCTGGCGACGACGGCGTCGCATATCCCCCGGACGCCGCTCCATCCTGTTGCTGATCGCCAAAGTCGAGGAAGACGAACTCGGCACCCATGCTTTCGATCTGTTCGGCAACCTCTGGGCGCACGTCGAAGGCATAGGTGATGGCGCCCAAGGATGTCGCCGTGCCGATGGCGGCCAGGCCGGCGACGCCAGCCCCGATGACCAGCACCTTGGCCGGCGGCACCTTGCCGGCAGCCGTCACCTGGCCGGTGAAGAAGCGGCCGAAATTGCTGCCCGCCTCGATCACGGCGCGGTAGCCGGCGATGTTGGCCATTGAGGACAAAGCATCCATCTTCTGAGCGCGCGAGATGCGCGGCACCATATCCATCGCTATGACGTTGACGCCCCTGTCGATCGCCCGCGCAAGCAGCACGTCATTCTGGGCTGGATAGAAAAACGAGATCATCGTCTTTCCAGCGTCGATACTGTCGATTTCGATGAGTTCCGGCGGGCGCACCTTTGCGATAACGTCCGCTGACCGGAAGAGCTCCGTCGCGCTTTCGACAATCTCGACACCCGCATCGCGGTAGGCCTCGTCAGTAAATCCCGCCAGAAGACCGGCGCCTGACTCAATCAAGCAGGTGTGGCCGAGCTTCTGCAAATGGGCCGCGCTGTCGGGCGTCATAGCAACGCGCGCTTCATCGGCACATATTTCACGTGGAGTTCCGATCCTCATTGCCCCTCCTCTCCTCCTCGCGTTCTCACAGACTCGTGAGCGCGCAGTCATGGACGGTGGCGACAGCCGCCGGCCAAAACTTATTGTTGGCGATGTCATGAGATGCCTTTGCGGTCCGAGGGACCAAGGCAAAAGCGTCTGAACGCTAGCCTAATTCAGGCAATCATTCGGCCGCCGTTCCGTAGCCGACGTTGCGCCCGCCATAACGCCTCACGCGCACATTGGCTTGTTCCGCGTGACCGATGAAACCTTCGAGCATGCAAAGCCGCGAACAATATTCGCCGATCATTGCGGCCGCCTCATCCGTCAGAACCTTCTGGTAGGAATGTGTCTTGATGAATTTCCCCACCCAAAGACCGCCGGTGTAGCGGCCGGCCTTCTTCGTCGGCAGCGTGTGATTGGTGCCAATGACCTTGTCGCCATTGGCGACATTGGTGCGGGGGCCAAGGAACAGGGCGCCATACGAATGCATGTTGGCAAGGAACCAGTCGTCCCGGTCGGTCATGACCTGGACATGCTCCGAGGCGATGTCATTGGCAACGTCGAGCATCTCCTCATAGGTGTCACAAACGATAATCTCACCATAGTCCGCCCAGCTCTTTGACGCGGTGTCGGCAGTGGGCAAGATTTTCAGGATGCGGTCGATTTCCGTCAGCGTTGCCTGCGCAAGCTTGTGCGAATTGGTGACCAGGACTGCCGGCGAGTTATAGCCATGTTCAGCCTGTCCAAGCAGGTCTGTCGCGCAGATCTCCGCATCGACGGTTTCATCGGCAATGACCATCGTTTCTGTCGGGCCGGCAAAAAGGTCGATCCCCACACGGCCGTACAACTGACGCTTCGCCTCGGCAACGAAGGCATTTCCGGGGCCGACGAGCATATGCACCGGCTCAATCGTCTCGGTGCCGATTGCAAGTGCTCCGATGGCCTGGATGCCGCCCAGCACGTAGATTTCGTGGGCGCCGCCAAGATACATCGCCGCGATGACGGCCGGGTTCGGTTCACCCTTGAATGCCGGTGTTGCGGCAGCAATCCGCGGCACGCCGGCCACAGAGGCGGTCGCAACCGACATGTGAGCCGAAGCCACCATCGGAAACTTCCCTCCGGGAATGTAGCAGCCGACCGACTGAACGGGGATGTTCTTGTGCCCAAGAATAACGCCCGGCAATGTCTCGACCTCGATATCGAGCATGGAGTCGCGCTGAGCCTGTGCGAAATTGCGAACCTGCGCCTGGGCGAATTTGATGTCTTCCATGTCACGAGCCGAAACCCGGTTCATCAGCGCCTCGATCTCGCTCGCAGAGAGCTTGAAGGACGCCGGCGAGTATTTGTCGAATTTTTCTGAAAGTTCGCGGACCGCGGCGTCGCCTCGAGCCTCGATATCCTTCAGGATATTTTCAACGGTAAAACGGACCTTCTGATCGTCTTCGGAGCGCTCGTTTTCCGGCTTTCCGCGTTTGATATAGGTAGTAGCCATCGTCTTCTCCCTTTCTGAAGACAGCATAAGCTGCTACATCTGCGTTGCAAGATTTCATGCATGTAGTGAAAAATTTTCAAGACGCCATCGATGAAGCCCACGGCAAAACAAGTTGCTCATGTAGCCGGCGTCTCGATCGCGGCTGTTTCCCGAGCCTTCACACCAGGGGCACCGATCAACCCCGAAAAGAAGAAGAAGATCTTCGCGGTCGCGGAGGAGATCGGTTACATCAGCCCGGCCCGACGGACCGCCAAAGCCGTGGCGGCAAGCACGATAACGCTGGTTGCGGGAGACCTTCACAACCCCTTTTACCCGCTCGTGCTCGATACGCTCGCAAGACACCTGCAAGAGAGCGGGCGCCAGTTGCTGGTTTACGCCCTGCCGAGTGACTGCAACATCGACGCGGTCACGGACCAGGTACTGGCGGCACGTCCGTCGGGCATCATCGTCACTTCCGCATCTCTGACATCGAACATGGCGCGTGCGTGCCGGCAAAACCAGATCAAGGCCGTTCTGCTCAACCGGATACAGCGCGACATGCGCATCAACGCGGTCTCCTGCGACAATTACCAGGGTGGCCGCGATATCGGTCGGCTGTTGCTCGACCGTGGTTGCCAGAGGATCAGCTTGATCGGTGGCGTCGCCAATACATCGACCCATGCCGAGCGCGTTCGAGGGTTTCGTGATGTGCTTGCCGAGGCGGGGCGAACCATTCACGCGCAAGCAAGCGGAAACTACCAGTATGAGATCGGAAAGCAGGCAGCTGTCCACCTTCTTTCGGCCGTCCAGCCGCCGGACGCGATCTTCTGCTGCAACGACATCATGGCTTTGGCGGTCATCGATGCGGCAAAAGAGCGGGGATTGCGCATCCCGCAGGATCTCGCCGTCGCCGGTTTCGACGATATCCCGATGGCGAGCTGGAGTTCCTACCAACTCACGACGATCCGCCAACCGGTCGAGCGGATGGTGCAGGAGGCAGTAAGTCTGATCGACGATCCCAACATCAAGGCGTCCGATAATGGATTCACGCGCATACTGTCGGGAATGCTGGTCCTACGTTCAAGCGCTTAATTGGTCAATCGTTCTCGCGACGGCATCGCACGTGTACGCATCCAGGCATCGACGCGATCGATGCCAGCAACAACACGGGTGCAGAGCGGTCGAGGGTAATTATACAACCTGTCTTTCGCTTAAGGCGATGCCGATGCAATGGACCGGTTGGGCGCGTGAGGGTTTCATTGATCTGGTGAACGATCAACGGAAGAGCTGTAGCTGCTGTCGGATTTAGCGGCACCATCAAAGCTAATACCTATCGGGTCGTTCTCGAGCTGATCGGTCAGTCGGGAATGGTCCCTGTCTCAATCCCGGATCATCCTATTGCGATGTTACGGCGGCCGTTGCCCTTTGCCGACGCGCAGGACGAAACCCAGCTCGTCGTCTTCGACGCTTCAAGCTCACGACCAGATTTTCCTGGTCGCGAGAACATCCGTCTACATTGAGAAACTCCCGTTCCAATCAAAAGGCGGGCGGCCAGGACAACGTGGGAGTGGAAGACCGCTTGCGTTAGAGGAACAAGGCGGCCGGAACGTCGGTTCTCATCAGCTAGCGCGCTCGCCATTGGCCGCATGCGGCCTGTTTTGGCTATGCCAGATTGTCCTCCGTCCTACGAAGGGTTTGCGATGGCAGTTCGCCGAAGCGCCTACGATATTGGCCGGAGAACCGGCCGACATGCGTAAAGCCCCATTTCTGCGCAACGCCTCTTACCGATTGATCAGATTCGCCAGATGAAAGCTCCCGGCGAACAGCATTCGAGACGAAGATGCTCTAGGTACGCAATGGGCGTCGTCATACGAAATTTTCGGAAACCACTTTGCAGGGTACGGATACTGACACCGCATGCCTCGGCGATCTCGTTCAGCGTCACCCCCCGGGAGACGTTGGTATGCATATAGTGGATCGCACGCTTGACGTGCCGCGGAATGGGAGACCCGCGAGAAAATTCGCGGGCGTAGTGTGCCCAACCGCATCGATGAGAAACTCTAGGCAAGCCTCCAGGAGATGTCCGAGCGCCACCGGTGTTTTATGCAGGGTCTCGCCCGTAAGGCCATCATGCATGGTCATTGCGAGTCGCGCCAAATCCAAACCCGGTCCCTGAGAAAGATCGATCTCATTGGCGAATTGCAGGCGGCCCCGCACTGAAATATTCAACCGAACTTCGATCCGCCGCACCAGCTCGTCGTGAGGCACCCTGAAGCAAAGATGCCTTCGAGGGCCGGCAACGTGAAGCTCATAATTCTGCAGCCGATCGACAAAAACGCCAAGGTTTTGGATGGACGGTATTTTGCGGTCGGTGACCGCGACTATGGCGTTGCCTGTAAGCGGGATCAGAATCGTGGCCGTGTCGATCGACGCGGGGAAATGAATTGTGAAAGCTCCGTCATAGCTGCTCGCTATGATCGAGATCCCCTGCGTGCCGACCAAGTCGATCCGGTATTTCGTAGTCCCCCTGCTTTCCCTTCTCACTTCTCCATTGTGCAGGTAGGAAAGCGACGCCGAGAGCTCCTGCAGATCCGTTCCGGCGAAGGACAGGTGGTCGACGCTGTTCCAGTTCACATCAGGCACTCCCGTAGCCTCTGGACAATGGTGATGTCTGCGTTTGCCATGCGTGGCTCGCGATCGTCCACCATCGACGCGGCATGATCGGCGCTCGCTTGCCGCGGCCCTTAAGTCGTTCAGCGATCGCCTGGACGCAGAGCTCAATATCGCGATCAGTTCCATCTTACCGTGGAAAGTTGTCGCTAACGTCTTGCATGCCTTCCGGGGTTATTCTTTGTCGGCTCGTCCCGTGTGCTTTCGATGTCCGGTCGAACCCCGGTCCATACCAGCCCAGAGCTCGTCGCAATCATAAACACAATATGCCGCGCCAAGCCGCGCCGCCTCGTGGCGCAACCATGACAACCACTTATGAAGATGGGCGGTCCACCAGGCTGCCGTCATGGCTCACCTCGCGCTGATCTGGAAACAATGCAGTCCGTCACAGGCAGCACTCCTTCTTCAGGTTAGGCTGCTCGGAGGCTTTGGAGACTTGCGAACCGGCTGCCATGATTTCGGCCAGCACCGACACCGCCAGCGACTTCGGATCACGCGATGACGGGATCACACCGATCGGCCCGCGAACTCGGCTCGACCGGTTAAGGGAGACTCCAATCTCTTCCAGCCGCTGCAATCTTGAGCGTTGGGTGGCGCGACTGCCCTGGGCGCCAATATAGAAGGCCGGGGTCGACAGCAGATGCTTGATGATTTCCGGCTCGTAATCGTGATCGTGATAAAAGAGCACGGCTGCTGTGCGCGCATCGATCTGCAATGCGAAAAGCTCTGAAAGGTTCGTCAGCTCGCGGCACTTGTTACCGGACGCGCGCGTCGATGCAAGTGTCATGGCGTCATGAGAGACCAGCTGCTGTTCGTAACCGAGCCCCTCTACTAAGGCGGCAAAGACCGACGCCTCCGGTCCAGCTCCGAACGTCAAGAACTGCAGCGGAGGCTCGAACCCAAGTGCGAAACCATGCGCATCGTTCTTTGTTTCAGTGATTGGGCCCAGGGTGAGCCGGCCGGATTTCGAAATCTGCAGGCTGACCGGCCGTCGGAGCTTCCTGGCCTTTGCAAGTTTCCCCAGCACCTCGACATCGAGCAGCGGAAACAACATGACTTCGATGCCACCGCCGCAGGGTAGACGGATGTCGATGAAAGTCGATCCCTCGCCATAGCGAAGCACCCGCACGTCACCGGTGTTGCGAACATCACTTGCATTCAAGATGAGGTCTGCTTCGACGCAGCCGGATGTGATCGCCCCGGAAAAACTTCCGTCTGGAAGGATTGCCATGGCTGCCCCCGGCAAGCGATAAGCGGGGCCGCGGGTCTCAGTCAGGACGGCCATCACCACATCCCCGCTGGCATTGATGGCAAGTTCCCATGGATCGGCCAGCGCCGGATGCGCTGCTGACAGCAAGGGCGCGGCTTGCAACTCACATTGCATCGACAATCCTCCCCAATCCCCTCGTCGCGAAGCACTCTCTAGGCGACTTACGTAGGCGGCCATGGCGCGGGTGCTGGCCCGAAACTCTTTCGGCTCCGCGGCCCTCATCCCAAAGAACCTTATTTATCAGTCGAACATTAAACACCTTCTATGTCAAGTATCAACATCCGCAACAATCAAAGTACGCGTGGCGAAACAGGTGGTTATGCTTGGATAATCCGGCGTGATTTCCAGGCGGCGCTATCGCGTGCGGTCAGTCGCCCGTCACGATCAATCCGCCGTCCACCCGCCATCAACCAGGAGAGCGCTTCCCGTCACAAGCGCCGAAGCATCCGACGCCAGGAACAGCACCGCTCCGACCACATCCTCGGGCGTACCGAGGCGGCCAAGCTTGATTTTAGAGACGATGGCGTTACGGGCCGCGGGATCCTCCAGAAACGGTGTCGTCATTGGCGTTTCGATGAATGTGGGCGCAACCGTATTAACGCGGATCCCGACGGGGCCAAGCTCAACGGCAAGCGCTTTTGTAAATCCCTCCAGAGCCCACTTGGAGGCACAGTAGATCGTCCGATTGGCAGCGCCGACATGCCCCATTTGCGACGACATGTTGATGACTGAACCTTGTATGCCGAGATTTGCCATACGGGCCGTGACGGCCTGAGCCGCGAAGACAGCAGCCCGCAGGTTCAATCCGATCACCGCATCGAAGTCCTCAATGGTGACGTCTGAGAGTGGCTTCGGCCTGTTCGTGCCGGCATTGTTGACGAAAATGTCGTGGGCGTGCATCGCGTCGACGGTTGCGCGAAAGCCGGCGATATCGCTGACATCTGCAACAAGCGCCTCAGCCTTGAAACCATGGTCGCGGATGCACCGGGCGCCCTCTTCGACCTCGCTTTCGGTCCGGGCGCAGAGGGTGACCTCTGCGCCGGCGCTTGCCAGTCCTTCGGCGATCGAGCGACCAAGCCCCCGGCCAGCGCCGGTGACGAGTGCGCGGCGACCGGAGAGCGAAAACCGCTCAAGGATGTTGAAACCGGACATGTCTCGTTCACTTGATCGCTTGCGGATTGATCGGAGAGCCAGCGCCGCCTGGCAGATGCAAGGGCGGGGCCAGGAAGAAGAACTCATAGACCTTATCCCCGGCGCAATCCTCGGCCAACTCCTTGAGGTAGAAGATTTCTCCCATCGCGATCCCCATCGCCGGAATGACGACCCAGTGCCAGGGCTGGTTGGCTTCCTTGGTTTGATTTGGACGCACTTCGCATCCCCACGTGTCGGTGCAGATGCCGGCAACGTCCTTGTCGCGAAGCCAGAAGCAGGTATCAAAACCCATGCCAGGCGCATCGCCTCCGGCATAGCCTTCCCAACTTCCCTTCGCCAGGCAACGCTCCTGATGGCCGGTGCGAACGATCACGAAATCGCCCTTGCGGATCTCCACGCCCTGCGAGGCCGCGCAGCCATCAAGGTCGGCAGGCGTGATCGCGTAACCGTCGTCCAGAGATGCGACGCTTTTCCAGCGAGCGATGTCGAGAAGCACGCCGCGCCCGACCATCTTGTCGCGATAATGCTCGATGCCGAGCTTCTTGGCGCCTTTGACGTCGACCAGCCTTGCGTCGTAGCCGTTATACATCTTGTCATCGAGGAAGATGTGGCAGAGCGCATCCCATTGCGTCGAAGCCTGGCAAGGCATGTTGATCGCGTCATCGGCGTAGCGCAGATAGGGTGCCGGTTCGTCCTGATTGCCCGCGGCCGCATCCGTGCCCGTTGCTAGCATCGTGTGGATCGGGTTCCAGCGACCTCCAAACAGGCCTGACTGGATCGGCTCCTTCAACGACAGCCCCAGGGAAAAGGTCTTGCCTTTCCTGACCAGTGAAGCAGCCGCCACGATGTCGGTAGGCTCGATATTGTTGAGGGTGCCGATCTGGTCGTCGTCGCCCCAGCGCCCCCAGTTGGAAACCTTCTTGGCGGCGTCATAAATCGCCTGACGGGTGAACGTCATGATGAAATCTCCTCCTAAGTTATCGATAGATAAATAAACCCTGCCCGGCGTGGTAGTCAAGAGGTCTTTTTCCGTGATAGAAGGGTCGCATCAGCCACACCCTGACTTCCGAAGGACAATGGTTCCAAAGCACCCCACCAAGAGACGCCGCCTACCGCCGACCGAAAGGCGCGAAGAGATCCTCCAGAAGGCCATCAACCTTTTTTCGGAACATGGTTTCGAGAGTAGTACCCGCGAGATTGCCCGGCAGCTGGGCATTACGCAGCCCCTGCTCTATCGTTACTTCCCAAGCAAGGAAGACCTCATCCGCGAAGCCTACCGATCGGTTTACCTGGAGCGCTGGGACGTGGAGTGGGACCGGCTGCTGTGCGACCGGACCAAGCCCTTGGATTGGCGGCTGAAGGCCTTCTACGACAGTTACACGCACGCGATTTTCACTCGCGATTGGATGCGCATCTATCTGTTTTCAGGCTTAAAAGGCGCTGACATCAATCGCTGGTATATTGGCCTCCTTGAGGAGCGGATCCTCCAACGTATCATCAAGGAATACCGGCATTTGGCGGGTCTTGACGGCGAAAGACAGCCGGAGGCCGAGGAACTCGAACTGGCCTGGGCATTGCACAGCGGCATCTTCTATCTCGGCGTTCGCGAGCACATCTTCAGCCTGCCGCCGCCGAAAGACCGCCAGAAGATCATCGGAAACGTCGTGGATGTCTTCCATCACGGAATCCAGGCGTATTTTTCGAAACTTTCGGCGATGAAGCCGGCAAAGCTTGCGGCGCAATCCTAGCAAACGTAAACCTCGGCGATCGATCATTAAGAGGGCTCCCATGGCGGCGTTCCGCTGTCAGGCTAGCCTTCCTGGCTTCGAAAATTCGGCTGATGCCGAAAACAATAAGCAGCTGTTGACAAAATAAATTATCGTCCGATAATTATTGCGTCGGTACCGCCATCCTCCCCCGTGCCGCCTCCCGGGCAAAGAGTCCATCCAGCCGGAGCCCGGGAGGTGGCAGGAGCGTGGAATATGAGCTCCGACAAATTGAAGCATCCGCCTGCATTTTTTTGGAAAAGGACAGAAAGTTCGGCGGAGCACAACGTCGGTCGGGAGGAGCAAGCCGACGCCCCGGGGAGTTGACTTGGGGCAATCGCTGGCGAGAGCCGACGGAGGGAGAAAGATGTTCACAATGCTGGATGTCAGCAACCGCTGACCGGTAATCAAACCGGTAATCAAAAGAGCATGATCGCGGCCGGGGCCTTCGAGCGTTGTGGAATTTCTTGACTATTTCTTGATCGGTTTCTGACCTTCGTCTCGAAACCCTGGGGACTGAACTTCGGTCAATCCCCGGTCATTGCTGTCCTCTGGGGTCGGAGCGGTGATCGGCGCTGCTTGGTTTGGTCGCATGGCTGACCATTTTGGGCGCCGGCAAAGCCCCACAAGAGATAGACGAGCCAAACACGCGGGCGACCACAGAAGCTATCGACGCGAAGGCTTACCGCGATGAGTTGAGGCAATTTGGCTCGAAAGTCGAACTGCCTCTTCAAGCAATTGCCGAGATGACAGCCTGCCGCTACCATCAAGGACGTTAGGTTTATCGGCTCGATGTTATTCCATACCAGCAGAGTTCCTGCGTGACTTTCGGAGAGCGCCATATGCTCGCATTTAGCGGCAGCCGGTCGGTGTTGAGGACGCCACCTATGATCGACCCCTTCGGCCGGGCGGTCACCTATCTGCGCGTTTCCGTGACCGACCGCTGCGACTTCCGCTGCACCTATTGCATGGCGGAAAACATGACCTTCCTGCCGAAGAAGGATCTGCTGACACTGGAAGAGCTGAACCGGCTCTGTTCCGCCTTCATCGCCAAGGGCGCGCGCAAGATCAGGCTGACGGGCGGCGAGCCCCTGGTGCGCAAGAACATCATGTTTCTGGTGCGCGAACTCGGCGAAAAGATCGGCTCCGGTCTCGACGAATTGACGCTGACCACTAACGGGTCGCAGCTCGCCCGCCATGCCGACGAACTTTACGATTGCGGCGTGCGCCGCATCAATGTCTCGCTCGACACGCTCGACCCCGACAAGTTTCGCGCCATTACCCGCTGGGGCGATTTCGCCAAGGTGACGGAGGGCATCGACGCTGCGCAGAAGGCCGGTTTGAAAATCAAGCTTAATGCCGTGGCGCTGAAAGACTTCAACGAAGCCGAGATGCCCGACCTCCTGCGCTTCGCCCATGGTCGAGGCATGGATCTGACTGTCATCGAGACGATGCCGATGGGCGAGATCGAGGAAGACCGCACCGACCGGTATCTGCCGCTCTCCAAGTTGCGCGCTGACCTCGAGCAACAATTCACATTCGCCGATATCCTTTACAAGACCGGCGGCCCGGCCCGCTATGTCGACGTCGCCGAAACCGGCGGCCGGCTCGGCTTCATCACGCCCATGACCCATAATTTTTGCGAGAGCTGCAACCGTGTCCGCCTGACCTGCACCGGCACGCTCTACATGTGCCTCGGCCAGAACGACGCCGCCGATCTGCGCGTCGCACTGCGCGCCACCGAAGACGACGGCCTGCTCTACGCGGCGATCGACGAAGCCATCACCCGCAAGCCAAAAGGCCACGATTTCATCATTGACCGCACGTACAAGCGGCCGGCGGTGGCGCGGCATATGAGTGTCACCGGCGGCTGACGGGAGGATCGACTGGAATGTCCAACACCCCTCGGGCCGATCATCCGGCTGGCAAGCGCCGAACAGCAGACCAAAGCGCCATTCCCCGCGTCGCCATCTTATTGCTTGCGGCCGGTCAGGCGGCCAGAATGGGTCCAACTGGTGGGCACAAATTGCTTGCGGAGTTCGACGGGATTCCACTGGTGCGCCGCATGGCGGCGGTTGCACTCGGCTCGAATGCGGCGGCCGTCATCCTTGTGACCGGCCACCGGCGAACGGAGATCGAGACGGCAGTTACGGGCCTGAACTTAGAGATGGTCGAAAATCCGCATTATCTCACTGGAATGGCGAGCTCCTTGGTTGCAGGGGTGTCATACCTCGAAGATCGGCAGATCGATGGCGCTTTGGTTATGCTCGCCGATATGCCAGGCTTGCTCAGTTCGCACCTTAATCAGCTGATCGCCACCTTCCAATTGTCCGGGCAAGATTGCATCGTGCGCGCGGCGTGTCAGGGAAGGCCCGGAAATCCGGTCATTCTTCCGACCTCGCTCAATCAGCAAATCTTGCAGCTTAAAGGCGATATAGGAGCACGCCAGATCATTGAAAATGCCTCGTTGCCTGTTTTTCAGGTAGAGATCGGCGAGGCCGCGCTGCTGGATCTCGACACGCCAGAGGCGGTGAAGGGTGCCGGCGGCATCATCAAATACTAAATGTTCAAGCAGGCGTGCAGGCATCATGGCCAGAGAACTCTGCGGTCCACGTTAGCTTTCAAAGCGATCGGACATGATCCAAGTGGCCGGCTGACGCCAACCGCGTCCAGCCCGCGGCTCGATCGGGCTCATCATGAGTTCCCCGCCGCGACAGTTGACGCCTCTTTCAACTTGACGGCATGATGTAAGCAAAATTGAACAGGGCGGGAACACGAGCATGAATCTGCGGCAAATCCGATATTTTCTCGAGATTGCCGAGCACGGCAATTTTACGCGTGCCTCTGAAGTTCTCAATATCGCTCAGCCCGCTCTTTCGAGACAGATCCGACTTCTCGAGGAAGATCTAGGTGAAACCCTTTTCATTCGATCCGGCCATGGTGTTGCGCTGACCGCTGCGGGCAAGGCTCTGCGTGAAAGAGCAACAGTGCTCGTCTACGAATTTGACAAGCTTCGTGATGTCGTTTCAGATCAATCTGAACCGCGAGGCCATCTCACGGTCGGATTGCCCCCCGCTATCTCCCACATGGTGAGCATCGAGCTGATCGACGCTTATTGCCGGCAATATGCCGATGTTCATCTTCATATTCGCGAAGGGATCAGTTTGGATCTCATTGCCGGTATCCAGCAGAGCAAAATCGACTGCGCAATCGTCGTCTCCGACGAGAACCAGGGCTTGCGCTCCGAGTTTCTGTTTAGGGAAACCCTTTTCCTCGTCGCGCCAGCCTCTGAGAAGTACGACTTAAATCAGCTGCTTACCCTGGATAGCGCTGCTGGCAAGCCGCTCATCCTGACCAACAGAATGAACAATTTCCGGGTGGCGATCGAAGACGCTTTTGGGCGCAACCAGCTGCCGATGCGCGTCTTGGCTGACAGCAATTCGACGAGTATGATTGCAGCACTCGTCGCGAAAGGCACGGCCTACAGTATCCTGCCCTATTGCGCGATCGACGCCGCCCTCAGCCACGGGCTAATTTCAGCAAGCCCGATTGAGGGCCTCTCTGTCGACTGGGCATTTGTAAGCCCTCCGCAGACGGAACTGACAATTCCTGCGAAGCTCTTTCACCAAATGCTTCTCGATCAGATCCATCGAAAGGTTGAAGGAAATAACTGGCTGGGCGCCGTGCTGACAACCACGCCTGCGCCGATCAGTGCAGATAATCAGCAAGCTTCTATCGACATGCTTGGCAACGGCCCCTGAGCATTAGCCGGCGACCGCCATCTTGGGCGTAACGTGAGATGTCGCGCCGCCACCAACGTTGAACTGGGCCAGCAACCGGAGCAGTGCAGCGGCTTCGGCCGCAAGACTGTGGGCGGCTGCAGCGGATTCCTCGACCATCGCCGCATTTTGCTGGGTGCCGCGGTCAACGACGTTGATTGCCTGGTTGATCTCGGCGATTCCGAGAGACTGCTCCTTGGCAGCTTCAACGATCCCCTCGACATTGTCGCTCACCTGCTTGACCTGCGACACGATGGTACTGAGCGCACTGCCTGTTTCACCAACCAAAGCCACTCCGGTCTGGACGTGGACGTTCGAAACTGCAATCAGCTGATTGATCTGTTGCGCGGCCTTGGCAGAGCGCTGCGCAAGTTCACGCACCTCCTGGGCAACGACCGCAAAGCCTTTCCCGGCATCACCCGCCCGCGCTGCCTCGACGCCGGCGTTGAGAGCCAGCAAATTGGTCTGAAAAGCGATCTCATCGATGACGCCGATAATGCCGGAAATTTCTGCTGAAGAGGCTTCGATTTTGCTCATTGCCTCGATGGCACGGCCAACGACCGTGCCGGAAACCTCGGCGTTCTCCCGTGTCCGGCGCACAAGACGTCCTGCCTCTTCAGCGCGCCGGCTCGCCTGTGCCACCGTCGTCGTGATTTCCTCCAAGGCCGCAGCCGTCTCCTCGACGGAGGCTGCTTGCTGTTCCGTGCGCTTCGACAGTTCGTCCGATGCACTGCGGATCTGCTCCGAGCCCGCCGTGATGGCACCGGCATTGCGTGCGACCGCCTGCATCGCCTGAAGGAGCCTGCTTATGGCAGAGTTGAAATTGGCGCGCAGGACATCATAACGGCTTCCGAGATCCGAGCAGCGCACCGTCAGATCGCCTTCAGAAAGTGCCGCGAGTGCTTGGCTCAGTTGTTTGACGACATGTGCCTGTCCCGCGGCTTCCTCTTCTTGGATCCGGGAGGCCTCGGAACGCTCCTGTTCGATCAATCTCTGCTGGTCTGCTTCACGCTGTTCCATGGTCAGACGATCCCGAACTTTGTCCTGCAGGATCTTTGTGGCCCTTGCCATCATGCCGATTTCATTCGTCAGGTTCGTGTGCGGAATCGCAATCGAGACGTCGTCGTTTGAGACCGCTGATAAAGATGAATGTATGCGAGTGAGCGGTCGCGTAATGCCACGCACCACCGCAAGTGCTCCGATCAAGCTGATAACAAGGACGGCAGCCACGATCCCTAACGCCTGAACGTAAACCTGATTAATCTTTTCGTCGATGTCATCCAGATAGGCGCCCGTGCCGAGCACCAACTGCCAGGGGTCAAACGCTTTTGAGTACGAAACTTTTACGGACGTCGCATCATCGCCCGCGCCGGGCTTCGGCCATAAATATTCGCTGAAACCACCGCCGGCTCTGCCGGCATCGATGATGTTCTTGATGAGTGGCGTTCCGTTCTTGTCTGTCAGGGCCATGAAATTCTTGCCGACCCCGGCATTGCCGGGGTTGATGACGCGCACGCCCGAATAGTCGTATCCGAAAATGACCCCATTGGGCTCATAGTGGATCTGCGAAACAAGCGCCGTTGCCTGCGCGATCGCCTCTTCGCGGCTGATCTTCCCGGCAGTTTCGTCACTATGAAGCGTCGTCACGATCGAATAGGCGATGTCGACCTGCGTCTTCAGCGCGTCCTTGCGCTCGCTGTAGATTGTTTCCGTCGCCGCCTCGATCAGGAATACGGCAGCCAAGGCGAAGACGATGACAAGACCCGTCGTCAGCAGGATCAGTTTGCTGGAAATGCGGAAATTTGACATAGAAACCTCTGCGGAGGAAGGAGCTGATCCAGTTGACGGGTTTTTGAAATGACTCAGGAGTTAAGACCGCTTTTAGCCTCAACCTCCCAGATAGAGTTGGCTGATAAGCTCGCTGTCGCGAAGCTCAGCTGCGGTCTCTGCGGAAAAGGCGACCTCACCGTGCACGAGAACATAGCCCCGGTCAGCAATCCGCATCGCTTCCTGAAAATTCTGTTCGGCCATGACAACCGTTAGCCCGAACTGCTCCTTCAATTCACCGATCTTCGCGATCGCCTGGGACACCATGATCGGCGCCAGACCGACGGAAGGCTCGTCCACGAGGAGGATGCGGGGCGAAGACATGATCGCCCGGCCAAGCGCCAGCATCTGCTGCTGTCCGCCCGACATTGATCCCGACAGTTGCCGTCGTCTTTCCTTCAGGATTGGGAAGGCGCCGTAGCAAAATTCGAGATTGGCGGCGATCTTGCTTCTCGCCGCCTTGCGATAGGCGCCGAGGAGCAAATTCTCCTCGACGGTCAGCTGCGGAAATAGCCGCCGCCCTTCCGGAACGATGCTGATGCCATATTCGACGATTTGATCGGTGCCGAGATGGGTCAGGTCGATCGCCTGACCGTCAAGCTCGAGCGTGATCGAGCCTTGCGTTGGACGCACGTCGCCGATCAGGCATTTCATCAATGTGCTCTTGCCATTCCCGTTGGTACCGAGGAGGACAACGGTCTCGCCTTCCCGAGCCTCGATTGACAGACCATGTAGGACCTGCACCGTGCCGTATCCGGCATGCAGGTCGCGCACCACTATCTTAACTGCCAAGATATGCCCTCCGCACTTCTGGATTGGCCATGACATCGGCGGGTGCGCCATCGCATATGATCCGTCCCGCAGTCAGGCAAACGATGCGTTGCGAGAACCGCATGACCGCTTGCAGAATGTGCTCCACCATGACGATGGTGATGCCGGAAGAATTGAGGTCCATTAGAATATCGAGGATCTCGTGGACCTCCTTAGTGGCAAGGCCGGCCATGGCCTCGTCGCAGATCAGCAATTTGGGACGAGCGGCAACAGCCCGCGCCAGCTCAAGTTTGCGCAGCTCCACCTGCGACAACTGTCCTGCTGGCGCGCTCATGCGATCGGCGAGCCGCACACGGCGTAGCAAATCGCTCGCTTCGGAATGAGCCGCGTTTTGGTTTTTTGCATCGACCAGACGGTGAACGATGTACTCGAGTGGCACCATCAGGTTCTCGATGACCGTCATCGAGTGGAACGGCTTCGGGATCTGAAAAGTCCGCGCCAGACCTGCCTTGGCTCGGCGATAGGTCGCAAGCTTCGAAATGTCTGCGCCATCAAATGCGATTGCTCCCGCTTCGATCGGCAATACCCCGGAAATGCAGTTGATAAGGGTTGTTTTGCCCGAGCCGTTCGGGCCGATCAGGCCGAGGCGTTCGCCCTTGGCAATGTCGAGATTGACGTCGGTAAGGGCCGTGAAGCCGCCGAACCGTTTCGTGACATTGTCCACCTTCAAAAGGCTAGTCATGCGCTTTTGCTCCTTCGACGAGGCGGATTGACTTGGCGCCTGGTTGCAGGCTTTTGCGGGCGAGTTTTGCCAATCCGACCAGCCCCTCGGGCGCCATGATCACGAAGATGACCATCAGCAGTCCAACGACCAGCAGGTGAAGCTCCGGGCTTGCTGAGGCAGCGAGTTGCTGGCTGCTGGCGATCAGGATTGCGCCGAGCACGGGTCCCCACCAGCGCGACATTCCGCCGACCACAGCCATCGAAAGGGCCATGACCGAGTAATTCAGGCTGAAGGTCGAACTCGGCTCGACAAAGCTCGTATATAGCGGGAACGGAGCCCCGGCTGCAGCCATGAGGGCACCCGATATCGCGCAGGCGATCAGCCTGAGCCGCAATGTCGGAACGCCCGAGCATTCAGCTGCCGCCTCCGCATCGCGCACGGCATGCAGGCCTCTGCCGAGCCAGGACCGCTCGATGTAGCGAGCAACGATGATTGCAATAACCGTCAGCACCGTCATCACGAACAGCAACAGCCGTGTATAGGTATCAAATCCAAGGGGCACCTCCGGGCGGATGATCTGCATACCGGTTGCGCCGCCGACGAAGCGCCAGTTGAGAATAAAGGTTTCGATCACGATCGCAGCTGCAATCGTCGCGATCGAAAAGAAGATGCCCTTGAGGCGCAACGTCAGTAACCCGGCTCCGATGCCAAGCAGCGCGCCAACGATGGCGGCGCCCGCGATCTGAATCGGAAGTGGTGCACCAAAGGCCTTCATCAGCACCAGAGCCGTGTAGGCGCCAAGTCCGAAAAAGGCGCCCGTGCCAAAATTGACATAGCCTGCGTAACCGCCAAGAATGTTCCAGGCCGTAGCGAGCACAACGTACTGAAGAATGACGTACCCGACATAGAGGTAATATTCATTGAGCCCGAGCTTCGGCAATATGAAGGCCAGGACCGGGAGCGCCAGTGCGAGTAACCAGAATGGGATCGAGTTGTTTCTCATCGTCCAAAAAGCCCCTGTGGCCGCAAGCCCAATACGAGCAGGAGAAGTCCGAAGGCGACCGCGGGCGCCCATGAGGCTCCGAACGCTGTTAGTACGAGCGACTCCATCACCCCCAGCAAAATGCCCGCGATCAATGTCCCGTTCATGCTTCCCAGGCCTGCCAGGACCACGACGCAGAAAGTTCTGCCGATATAGACCCTGTCGAGACTGGGCTCGACAGGGCTAACGATGATCAGGAGCGCCCCGCCGACCGCTGTAGCGGCAGTGGCAAGGCCGAAAGCCCACTGTTTGGTCAGAACCGGGTTCGCCCCAATCACCTTTAACGCCCAGGGGTCTTGAGCAACCGCACGGATCGCGCGGCCGCGGAAGGTTCTGGACAGGTAAAGGTTTAGGCTAAGAACCAGTCCGACAGCCACCACAAGCGCGACAATCAGGCGCCAGGGTATTCGCATTTCCCCAAGCGCGAGACTGCTGCCGATATAGGGTGCGCTGACACTTTGCTGGTCGAGACCGAAGACGAGTGAAAGCACGACCTGAACAATGAAGGCAATGCCGAAGAAGAAGGCGATGCCCCGTACCCCGGCATCGGTGCCCCGTTTCTCGAACGCCTCATAGTAGAAGCGGTAGACAGCGGCGCCCAGGAAGAAGAACGGGATCAGGATAAGGGCTCCGGCCAGAAGCGGATCTATCCCGAAAGATCCGAGCAGGAAGGTCATGTAAGCTGCCAGCACAAGGAAGGAAGCGTGGGCGATATGGGGCACGTCAAGCAGCCCGAATGCAATTGAAAGCCCGATGCTGACGGCTGCATAAAAGCAGCCGACAAGAACACCGAAGACAAGCCCTTCAATCAAAAGATCGATCGAAACCATGGTCAATTCCCCCTCGGCAGCGCAGGTTTACCTGCCCTGCGCCCCGCTTAAGGGCGAAACCAGATCCCCGGTTTTATATTTGTCGGGGTAGACGATGACCTGCTTGCCCTCTTGGCGAAATTGCTCGGCATCGCCGTCCTTGACGTCGCGGAACTGGACCATCACGACCCGGGGCTGCGACCATTCTCCGTCAGTGCCCCAACGGATTGGGCCGACGATCGTCTGGACCTCATTGGTGCGCAGATATTTTGCGAGTTCGGCATTATCCAGGCTTCCGGTTGCCTTGACGGCCTGTTCCAGGATCTGTCCCGACGCATAGGAGAATGGAGCGACATAGTAGCCGAGGGTTTCGACTTTGGCTGCCTTGGCCTTTTCAGCATACCGGTCCAGGAATTCCTTCACGCCAGGAAACGCCATGGTCTTTTCGGGGACATAGGTGTGATAGTTGACGACCCCGTTCAGCTGGGACCCCAGAGCCTGCATCACCGAGGCATATTGAAGTCCGACCATCCCGCCACCAAACAGCTTGACGGAAGATCCAACGCCGATCTCATTGACAGCGCGAATGATCGCCGTTGAGTCTGCGGGATAGGAAGCAACGAACACCATGTCGGGAGAGGCCGCGCGAATGGCGCGGATCATCGCCGAGAAGTCCACGGTCGTGGGCGGATAGGTTTGCTCATAGACCGTCTCGAAACCGGCTTTGCCCGCGAGCGCCTTGGCGCCTGCGAGGATGTTCTGGGAAAACTCCTGGTCTGCCGCCAGGAACGCCACTTTCTTGACGCCGACCGTTTCGCCGAGCTTGAAGAAGCCGCCGACCCAGCTTTCCGCGTCGTTCCAAGGTGAATTGTTGAACCACATGTCGTGGTGGACCTTGGAATTGATCTGATACCCGATCTGCCCGATCAGAAGCCGGCCGCGTTCCTTGACCAGCGGCATAACTGCAGCCGCCGGCACGGTCCCGTAGGGCGCAATCAGAAGGTCGGCGTTGTCGAGGTCGATCAGCTTGGAAAAAATACCGGGGCTCTGTGCTGGGCTTCCCTGGTCATCATAGGTGACTAGCTCCACCTTTCGGCCAAGAAGCCCGCCGCGCGAATTGACGTCCTCCACCCACATCTGCAATGCAAGCTGCGATTGCCGGCCGCCTCCAGCAAGCGGCCCGGACAAGGCCATGCTCGAGCCGATCTTGATCGGCTGATCCTCGGACCAGGCAGGCTGCGTCAAGGCCAGGGCTCCCATAGTAAGAGCCATGACGCGGAGCAATTCGCGTTTCGTAAAATCTGACATGGTTTCCTCCCTGAAGTGTCAGTCTCTATCTGCAGAAGTCAGGCGATCGAGCCCCTCGAGGACGCGCTCCGGCGTCATCGGCATGTGTCGGAGACGAAGGCCGACGGCGTCGAAGATCGCGTTCGCGATGGCGGGCGCCGTCGGCGACGTCGTTGCTTCCGAGAAGCCCTTTGCCTTGTAAGGTCCGTCGAACTGGGGGATCTCCACGATGTGGGTCGAAACGTGATCGTTCGACGGCGCATCTTTTGCCGTCAGAAAGCGATAGGACGAGAAGTCGCCGTTGGCGACACTTCCCTCGCTGATCTGCAGCTCCTCCGAGATCGCCTGGCCTAGCCCCATTGAGATTGCGGCATGCATCTGACCTTCGCACGACATCGGGTTGATCGCCTTGCCGAGATCGTTTGCGATCGCGATCTTCTCCAGCTTGACCTGGCCAGTTTCGATATTGACCGCCACCTCCACGGCCTGGGCCGCGCGGGTGCAGAAGGAGAAGATCTTGCGCATACCGTCGTTGGCGGCATGCCCGGTCTCCGGGTCGATCTTGCTGGAGGGCACTGTGAAGGTCGCCTTGCCCAGCAACTCGCCGCCAGTCGGCAGGAAGGAACCGGTAAAGAACACCGTGCGGAAGAGGTCCTTGACCCGCATGGAGCGACCCGGGTTCTCCTTCACGAAGACGACCATATCGGCGAGATCGAGCTCTTCTGGGGTTGCCTGCATCATTTGGGCCGCCATCGTCAGGATCTGGTTCTTCACATCCTCGCAAGCCATCAGGACGGCGTTGCCGGCCGCGAATGTAAGGCGGCTCGACCCCGTCAGCTGGTCGTAAGGAGTGACCCAAGTGTCGACTTCGGCCGTCCTGACCCGCTCAGGCCCGACCTTGAAGAACTCCGCGGTGATCTGGATAAGCGTTGTCGAGCTGCCCTGGCCGATATTACCGGCGCTGTGGCGGATTTCGACTGTTTCGTCGTTATGGATCTTAACGATGGCAGAGGATGCCGACGGGGCAACGCTGTCCTTGTTGGCAAAGGCGATGCCCCTGCCGCGGCGCCAGGGTCCGTCTTCCCGTTGCAAGGGGCCGTGACGCTCCAGACCAGCCTTTATCTCGTCAAGCAGCTCGGCGCCCGCGACCGAATGCTGGATTTCGCCGGCTGCGTTGATCTCATTTTCCTTGAGGACATTCTTGCGGCGAATCTCGTAAGGATCCATTCCGATTGCGTGCGCGAGCTCATCGATGTGAGACTCCAGTCCGAAGTGGATCTGGGTGTTGCCGAAACCGCGATAGGCGACGCCCGGAGGGTTGTTGGTATAGACAACGTAGTTGTCGAGCTTGAAATGAGGGAAGCGGTAAGAGCCAAGTGGACCGTAACTCGCCTGGCGGGTGACGAGGAAGCCGTGCTGAGCGTAGGCGCCGCCATTGACGAGCACGAACATCTCGCACGCCGTGATAACGCCATCTTTGCGCACACCCGATTTGATACGCATCTCGAAAGGATGCTGCACCCCTGCCCAGCAGAGTGATTCCTCCCGGGTGTAGATGATCTTGATGTGTCTGTGGCCGGCGGCGCGGGAAAGCACGGCGCATAAGCCTTCTGCCTTCATTTCGATCTTTCCGCCAAAACCGCCCCCGACATATTTCGGGATGATGACCCGGACGCGCGAATGCGGGATGTCCAGCGCCTCGCTGATCTGGTTCAGCAGCGGATAGGCGGCCTGAGCGGACGACCAGGCCGTTACCTTGCCGTCGGCGTCCCACAGCGAGATCGAATTGTGCCGCTCCATGGTGGCGTGCGCCATCATGGCGTTGGAATAGGTCTTCTCCAGGACGACATCCGCTTCCGCAAAGCCTTGCGACACCTCGCCGGTGCGGATCCTGTAGTAACCGAACGCGTTGGGGTGCTTCGGATCGTATTGCGCGGGTCCGATAGGCACGCGGCGGTAGTTGGCCTGGTCTTCGTGGATGATCACCTTGGGATCGGCTTCGAAGGCTTCCCACGGGTCGAAGATTGCCGGCAGGTCCTCATAGTCGATCTCGATCAGATCACAGGCTTGCTCGGCAATCGCCTCACTCTCGGCTGCGACCGCTGCCACCGGCTCGCCGATATAGCGGACCTTTCCACGGGCGAGCAGCGGCTCGTCATAGCAGCCAAACCCGAACAACGTCTGAGGGCAGTCCTTGTCGACGATGACGGCATGAACACCCGGCAAGGCTTGCGCGCGGCTGATATCGATGTTGATGATCTTGGCATGAGGGCGCGTACTGCGCTTGATCTTTGCCCAAAGCATCCGTGGAAATTCGAGGTCGATGGCGTATTTGCCAAGGCCGGTGACTTTTCCCGGACCTTCCTCGCGGATGACGTTCTTGCCGATGACGTTGAATTCTTGATCGGGATTATTCATGTGCGTGGCTCCGCATTTCGCTTGCAGCTGCCAAAACGGCATCGATGATCTTCACGTAGCCGGTGCAGCGGCAAAGATTGCCCCTGAGTGCATCGCGCACTTCGGCTTCCGTCGGGTCTGGATTGCTTTTCAAGAGTGCGTCGGCAGTGACGATCAAGCCTGGCGAACAGAAACCGCACTGGACAGCGCCGAGCTCCAGGAACTTCCGCTGGAGCGGATGAAGCGTATCACCATCGGCCATGCCTTCGATCGTCGTGATCGACTTGCCGTCCACCTGGACCGCTAGCGTCAAGCAGGATCTGACGAGGTCGCCGTTGACGTTGACGGTGCAGGAGCCGCAAACGCCCTCACCGCATCCTTCCTTGGTGCCTGTCAGGCCGACTTCCCATCTCAGGAGGTCGAGCAAGAGTGTGTTCGCTGGCACATCCAGCGAATGTGATGCCCCGTTGATCACAAGCGTGATGTTTTTGCGCATGATGTGGTTCCTCCTCCTAAAGCCTACGCCACGCGGCTTGCTGCCGCCCGCAAGGCGTCGCGCACATAAACTCCCACAAGCCTGCGTCGGTACTCTCCGGACGCGTAGACGTCAGTGTCTGGCGAACAGTCCTCCGCCGCGATGGCCGCCGCTTTAAGGATCGCCACATCGTCGAGCTTGCACCCGATGAGAGCCTCCTCCGCTCGCGAAATACGGACAGGCGTCTCATCGGCTCCGGCGAGTGCGATGGTTGCACTACTGCAGATGCCGTTCCTGGTTGAAACGATTGCTCCTGCCGCAACAAGCGGGGTTTCCATGGCAGCTCTTCCGGCATGCGCCAGATAGGCCATTCCCGGCTTGTCATTGCGTCTGCGTATGCGCACTTCGCGAACCAGCTCAGCGGCATCGAGGGAAGTTGACATATGACCCACGAAGAACTCGCTGATTGGAAGGATGCGTTCCCCCTCAAGGCTCACGACGACAAGTTCGGCGTCGAGGGCGAGCAAGGCCGCAGACGGGTCGCTCGCAGTATGTCCGACGCAGATATTGCCGACGATCGTCGCGGTGTTGCGGACCGCCGTCGTTGCGATCCTGGCAATGGCCTCGGCCAGCAACGGGAATTCCTTCCGGACGACGTCGTTGCGCAACACGTCGCTCTGTGTTGAGGTGGCGCCGATACGCAGCGTATCGGCGTCACCTTCGATGTAGCGCAGGCCGGGTATGGCCTTTACATCCACCAGAAGCTCGGGCGCCATGATGCGGAATTTCATGACACGCAGTATCGACTGCCCCCCGGCGAGCAATTTTGCCCCATCCGGATTGGATGCCAGTGCTGCGCAAGCCTCTTCGATACTTTTGGGTGCGAAGTAGTCAAAAACCGGTAGCGCCACGTTGGTTTGCCTCCCTTAAGCGATCTCTGCGATGCGCTCTTGCGGCGCATCCGCCTTGAGATAGCGATCATACCACTTGATCGATTCCGCGATCACCTTCTCGAACACGTCCGGATTGACGAATTGATAGACGTCGTAATGGTCGGCGTTCGGAATAGTGACGAGCTTCTTCGGCTCTTTGGCCTTTGAATGAAGTGCGTAGCACTCGTCGATCGGCACCAAGCCGTCGCATTCGGTGTGCATGAAGAGGATGGGACGGGGCGCAATGGCGTGCGCGAAATCCTCCGGTTTCCACCGCAGAGTCGCTTCGGCGTTTTCCAGAGGGTAGCCTTGCGTATAGGTTTCTGCCGCCTTCACCTTCTCCTGGATGACCTGCCGTGAGTGGGGGTCGCCAGGCATCAGCTCCGTGACGTCAACGCGGCGGGATTCTCCCGTCAGAACCCGCTGGCGGCGGTCTTCGGCCAGGACGTCCTGAAACTTCAGCCACTCCCAGTGCTTGCGAAGGCTTTTCAGCCAGCGCTCCCCGTTGCCAACGGGCACAACAGACACCACACAGCGGACGCGATCGTCGGTTGCGGTCGCGACCACGACATTGCCCCCGCCGAACGACGTGCCGTAGAGAGCGATGCGGTCGGTATCCACTGAGGGCAAAGTGGAGACGAAGGTGATCGCGTTGCGAATATCCTCCACCTGCTCGGGCGGTATCAGACGCGCACGCACACCCTCGCTCTTGCCGAAGCCGCGATGGTCGAATGCGAATGCCACGTAACCGTGCACAGCCAAGCGCTCAGGAACGGGGAGAAGATATACGTCCTTCATGCCGGTGTAGCCATGGCAGCACACGACGGTGGGGCGTTTTTCTCCCGGCTTGAGATCGTCCGGCTCATAGAGCAAGCCCTTGAGCTTCAAGCCTTCACTAAAGAACGTTAATTCCGTAACCTTAGGCATACTTCTACCTTTCAATTCGTCGATTGAATGAGGGGTCGGTGAAACCGGGAATTTCTATTTCGCTTCAGCCGTGACGGTCTCATTTTGCAGACGCTTCACGAGTGTCTCGAAAAAGCGATCGGCAATTTTCTTGCTGGTGCTGGCGATCAAACGCTGTCCCAGCTGAGCGATCTTGCCGTTGACGTTGGCTTCGGCCTCGTAGGACAGAAGTGTTCCGCCTTCGCCGTCTGGTGCCAGCTTCAGAGCAGCACCTCCCTTGGCGAACCCGGCGATGCCGCCGTCACCTTCGCCTATGATCCGGTAGCCGTTCGGAGGATCCAAATCCTCCAAGCGAACTTTACCTCGGAAGCGCGTCTTCAAAGGACCAAGCTCGAGCCGGACCACAGCCGCGAATATACCGTCTGCACGAGCTTCCAGCTCCTCGCAGCCTGGGATACATTCGCGAAGGACGTCCGCATCATTGAGCGCGGCGTAAACCTCAGCCTGACTCGCTGGCAAAGAATAATTTCCAGATAGCAGAACCGCCATCATCAACCTCCCTGGATACGTTTGGCCGGCCTCTCTCTTAGATGCGCCGTACCTTACCAAACCGGCCGAAGTCGCTTCGCGCCCCGACCTGAATTGAAATAGAATTCGACAACCCGTCCGGCGCTCCGCGCCAGCTCCCGTCCATCAAGCCGCTAATGTCGCGGACCACAAATCTCATTCGGCGGCTTCACAAGATGGACAACCGCCTGGCCGATGGAAGCTCTTACAACGCGGCGGTCGGGGCACACGTGCTTTGCCTCTACGAAAAGGTGCGCGAGGCCGCCGCGTTATCGATGGCGACCGGCACTTCGTAGATCGAAAGGGTCGGTGGCGCGCCATAGCGTTGCGTCAGCGACTGGCGCCACTCTTCGGTGTATAGTGCTTCCGCATCAGCCCGCGTCGACCAAACGTAGAAGGCTCCGCCCTGACCGGCGCCGTCGAACAGATAGTGTTTGCTAAGAAGACCGGGCATTCCGGTAAAGCGAGGCGCCGACAGCTCGTACGCTTCCTTTATCTGCTCCATCGTCGTTCCAGCGGGAACGGGGAACAGCACCAAAGCTGCGATCAAGATTTCCTCCTCCTATATCTCCCAAAGGCGGCTCCATTCCGCCTGTCAAGGGACGAGCCCTTGAATGATTGTCACGGTAATCCAGGCTCTGATACCGGTCCAATATCATTTTGCTACGAGCCGATGCCGGATTACTATGGCTGTCCCAAATGCCTCACGCAGACCAGATTAGCGGCAAGATAGCGCGCGCCTTGCAATGAACGGGTGGCCGCTGAATGATCAGGTTAAGAGACCGTGCCGGGTAAGTCAGCGGCTCCATCTGGGCCAATAGCAGGTGGCGATGGCTTGCCAAGCTTACCGAGGGGCAGACGGATCGATCGTCTGAAAAGCACTTCATACAAAGGCGGCGCGGAAGCTACTGCTTCCGCGCCGCTGCTGGAAATCAAGGCTTCGCTGCGTCCCAAACGCCACCGACGCCGTCGCCGGTGACATCGCCTTGCTTGGCGTCCTTGACCCAATAATAGAGCGGCTTTCCGTCCTTTGCCCACTGCTTCGTGCCGTCTTTGCGGGTTACGATCGAGTAGGCGCCATTGGCCTTGGCGTTGCCGGCGGCAATAGCCGAGGGCCAGTTCTGGGCACACTCGTCGTAGCAATTCGAGGCTCCCGCTTCATCCTTCTTGAAGGTATAAAGCGTCAGGCCCTTTTCGCCGGAAAGGACCACGCCTTTTTCGGTCTTGACCGTCTTGAAGGGAGTGGCGGCGAAGACAACGCCGGTCATCGAGGCCAGCAGGATCGGTACGAGAATAAGTTTCTTCATAATAATCTCCAGATTTTAATGATGGATTAGTGGCCGTAGGCGGCAGTGAAGGACGCCTTGCCCAGCAATTTGTCGCCAAGGCCCTTGTTCAGGACGAAGCCATGAAGCGCTGCCGTGCCAGTTTTTGGAACGCCGGCTGCCGCGTCGATGTCATCAACCGCGAGTGCGAAAAGCGAGAATTCGTACCGGTGCGGCTTGTCGCCAGCCGGCGGGCACGGGCCGCCATAATTGCCGTTGCCGCCAGTTGCACCCGTGTCCTGGAAGTCGTTGACGCCGCCATAGGCGCCTGCCGGCAGGTTTGCCGGGGCATTGCCGGCACCCTGGGTCAGCTGCGTGACGTTGGCCGGGATGTTATTGACCGTCCAATGCCAGAAACCGCTGCCGGTGGGTGCATCCGGATCATAGACCTGCAGGACAAATGACTTGGTGCCAGCCGGGGCATTTTTCCATTGCAGGGCTGGTGAGATATTTCCGCCCTTGCAGCCAAAGCCGTTGAGGACGAATTTATCGTCGATTTTGCTGCCGGGCGCGATGTCAGGGCTGGAAAGCTCGAACTTGTCGGTCGAACCGGCAACGGCCGGCGCGGACGCAAGACCAGTCGCGCTGGCTAGGAGCGCGACAAGCAGCGAGAGCCGGGTAGATACATTCAGGGTCATGTGATTGCTTTCTAAATTGGTCGAGGTCATTGCCTGTCCTCGACGCGATTGTCAGTTCGCAGTCGTTTCGTTCTTCAGGCCCAACACTTGGATCAACTCGATGGCGGGTGCCGTAGCGAACAGATCCGGTGCCTTTGCCATCAGGGTTTGCGCGATCGGGCCGGACAGGTGGTCCTGCCGCGCCTTTTCGTCGTGGAACGCGTCAAAGATGCCGAACGTCGAGGGCGAGAGTCGCAAGGCAAACCAGATTGGGGTCGGGCCTTCGTCCCGTGCCATTTCGAGCGCTGCCTATAGGAAGTTTTCGACTTCTGCCTCTTTGCCGGGCTTGGCTTCGAGACGGGCAAACAGGGCATACTGGATCATGGCATTGAACTCCTTCACTGACGTCGAACATCCGACGAAGACCAAATTAGGTCCCGAGTTTCCTCAACGGTATTGCCGCAAATGACATTTTCGGTATCATAAGCGCCATGAAGATCGTCGTCCTTGCCCACAACAATGTGTTCGACACCGGCTTGGCAGCCGTGCTCGACACACTCGCCACTGCGAACGAACTGGCTGAGCTTGAGTCCTTGCGCATCCCACGGTTCGAATGCGTCATGGCCGGCGTCAGGGAGACCGTACAGACCTCGCTTGGCCTGAGCGTGCCGGTGCAACCCGCAGCCACAATCAGGCAGCCCGACTGGGTGATCGTTCCAGCGCTGGGGACCAAAATGCCTGGGCCGCTTCTAGAGCTACTGGATGGGCGCGAGTCCCACGATGCAGCTGACCAACTGCAAACCTGGCATGCCGACGGCGCGCGGATCGGTGCGGCGTGCATCGGGACGTTTCTGCTGGCTGAGTCGGGCCTCTTGGCTGGTCACGAGGCGACGACGGCCTGGTGGTTGGGGCCGCTATTTCGTCAACAATATCCTGATGTTCGCCTGGACGAGCGGCGAATGTTGGTGCCATCGGGCGATGTCGTCACCGCTGGCGCTGCGATGGGGCATCTGGAACTCGCCCTTTGGCTGGTGCGCCAAACCAGTCCTGCGCTTGCCGACATGGTCGCACGCTATCTGCTCGTGGATACGAGGCCCTCACAAGCCCCGTATATGATACCAATGCACCTGGCGAATGCCGATCCCTTGATCCAGCACTTCGAACGCTGGGCGCGCAATCGGTTGCACGAAGGGTTCTCTCTTGACGTGGCGGCGGACGCCCTCCATGTCAGCAAAAGAACGCTTCAACGCCGCATGGAGGCTGTCCTGGGGAAGTCGCCGCTATCGTATTTTCAGGACCTGCGCGTGGAGCGGGCCGTTCACCTCTTGCGTACAAGCCGCAAGGACATCGAGTCGATCGCCACGGAGATAGGCTATGCCGACGGGGTCACCCTACGCACGCTGCTGCGCCGGCGGCTTGGACGCGGGGTGCGTGAACTGCGGGCTGTTTACAACCCATGAACGAAAAGCATCGACGCTGCGGGTCCGGTCTCCCGACGTGTGTCCGCTCGCTTCGCGATTGTGGACTACCGTTGCCCATGTGCTGGTCTCCAACACCTTATGCCATAGAAACGCCCGTCGCAGAACCGCTGAAAATCATGCGGTTGCAGGCACGGCGCTCGTAGTCACGAGTGCCGCCATATCTTGATCGCGGAGATCACGAGGATCAAAGTGAGCCCTGGCAGCAGCACGGCGCTCGGGACAATGCCGGGGAGCTGTCCGCCGATAAACGCTCCAACGACCGATCCAGCCACCATGACAAGCAAGAATACCCGGTTGCTTCTGATGACGGCAAAGCTCTGGTCGCGGCTGTAGAGCGTGCCGCGCCAATAGTTGCGGTCATGAGGCGACAATGCAGCGAGCCTATTCCTGAAGATCGCGACTTCCTTGTGCTCGAAAGGATTCAAATCAATGCAAACGGTGTCGATGTCACAATGATCTGCAGCTGCTTTCGCGGCCGTGAGCATCGGCCACGCAGATTGTCCCCTCGCCGTCAAATCCCCAGCCTCGCACTTCCCGCATTCCAGCGTTATCGCTGGCGCCGTCCCAAGCAACCGTGACGTCTCCTCGGAGCTGCACTAGTCGCACGAACCCGTCACCCCAAAGTAGTATTTGCTTTTCTCTGAAGATGTCAAAGTCAAATCGATGTTTGCGGGATGCAATTGCGTTCGCTTCTGGAGACAGCTACTGGCTGTGGGTGTCGTTGTATGAATGCGCTTGACAGTATCTTCCTGGAAAGTGTGTGCCCTTGAAATTCAAACCCGTCGGAGACGGCAATCGCAAACTGATGAAGGCAATGAGACGCCCAAACTGAAGGACGTGGTGAGAAAATCTTACCAATTTAGAGACTTTAACCGCACCTTAAAGCTCATTCGAGACCTCGATGTCCTGATTCAAGACGGCGCTCTCGACGAAGTTTCCGAGCGCACGAGCAGTTGAGTCATAGATCGACTTTTCTCCGTCCGCGCTTGAAAGCGTAAGCACGAACGCAACTTCTTGCGCCCCCGCCTGGCTGTGATGCGTCCACCCAAATTGGTAGAGATCACGCATGAACACGCGGGCATAAAGCCGCAGGTGTGGACCGGAAAACCCAAGCCCGCTCCCCTTGGAAAAGTCCCTGCAGTGCCGTCTGATAGGCTGCCATTTGCGAAGCTCATCGCGAGCGTCGTTTTCCGGAAGCGTCGACTCTTTCATTGAGCCAAGTAGCGACGGCCACTTATCCGCTCCAGACTGATACGCCAGAGATGTCTCCAAGCGGGAAGCGAAGTAGTTAGCGCCGCCAAACGGCGACACGAGAGGCCGCAGAACAGCGGTCAAGCTGGCGCGTCCGAACAATTTTCCGTCACGCACCAGCTCGGGAGGGATGGGAATATCGTTCCAGTAGTATGCGGTTCCCGGCTCGAGTTGTGCCCGCCACGCAAGCGTGACACTGCCGGGCACGCAGGTCCAAGGAAGGTGCCCTTGATACGGGGTTCCCCAACCGAGGTTGGGATCGTGCTCACTTCGCTCGGCTGAATTGATGAGGAGAGCCTTAACCAGATCCGGCGTTGGTTCCCGTAAGCTATCGAAAGTGTGGGCTGCCAAAGACGACACCAACGGCGTTGCGTAACTGCTTCCCGTATCGACGACCCCACCCAGCATCCTGAGATTCGAAAACCACGATAGGTCCGGTTTCATCATCCCATCGGGGCCGGGACCGGGGAGACAGGCAGGGCAACGGTCGCCTGGCGTTCCATCCGGGAGTGCCTGACGGCCACCTACGACAATCGCGGCTTCGCAATCAGCTGGCGGATTGGGCCGGGAATTGTTGTCCGGGCTGACATTTCCAACGGAGATCACTGGAAGAAATCCAGCCGATCTCGCCAGAAGACTGATTTCATGGCCGAGAACGCTGACCTCGGAGGGATCCAAACCGGCGCCATCCTGATTGGCAGAGATGTTCCAGACGCGCGCTTCTGGGTAAAGACGCGCAACCTCCGCCAGATAGTCTACCAACTCCCGCTCATCGAAGCGCCGATTGGCGTTCCGATGGGGGACGGCCTGAACAGTTCCGATACGGCAGTTTAGTTCAGGCAGCGAGCGATTTTTGTTCCAGGCGTGCCCGTGGATAACGAGGGAGCTAACGCTATTTCCGTGCGGCTTGTCGGCTTGGGCGTTCGTGACGAAAGGTGTCGCCCTGAAAGCTTCAGCCGCAGTGTAGCTTCGCGCATGCAGACCGCCATCGACGACGGCAACGATTGGAGCGTTCTCATCGATTACTGGTGCAGGAGGCTCCGCTCCTTCGCCAGGTGCTGCCACTCTGATCGGCCGCACAGGATCAATGCGATAAGAAGCGCCTGACGCGATGAGCTGTCTCAACCCTTCTTTGTTCGGAATTCGAACTGTAGCGCGTCCGACGCCGGTGTTTCGATAATCTCGCATTGCCCGTGCAATGCTGGATTGTCGTGGTGTCGTGAGAGAACGCGGTTCTTCCGTTTCCTCAGATGTCCCGAGCGTGAGCCGCACGCTGGTAAATGTCGGCATGACCAGCCTCTCATTGGCAAAGCCCTGGATACGCTCGAGGACTTCGGCCTTGGCATCTCGATCGCGGAACGGCGCAAGCCAAACAACGAACAAACGTCCGTCATCATCTTCCGGTGCGGAATTCCAGAGTTCATTGACCGATCGACCGCGCAAACGACTTTTCGCATCAAATTGTCCGAGAGACGAAACACGGGATATGTCGGCTTGCACCGCATAGCCGATTGGATGTTCGATTGCGTGAAGGAGGCGAGGCAATTCTTTGACATCAGCCTCGATCAAATAGCCGCCAGGAAGAGGAGCAACGAGCCTGCATCCATGACGCTGCGAGAACAAGTCATCGGGGGTGTGCGTTGGAGCAAGGGAATCCTCACTGAACATCCGAACGACTAGGTGCGTTAAACCCGAGTATGTGGGCAACTCTGTCCGGTGTTCATAAATGTCGCGTGTTTCGCTCGCGAGCACGTCCTGCTGCCGGCCGAGCCGCTCCTTGACGATGCTGTCGATGCCTTTGCCACGCCCCGTCGGACTCCGCAGCGCCGGATCCATCTGAAGGCTCAGAACGGGATAGAGAAGGGGTTGGTCTCTCGGCTCCACCATACTACACCTCCCCTTCCTGTTGCTTCAGGTAAGCATAGATGGCTTGCCGTGAAACTCCGAGAATGCGGGCGGTATCCGCCCCCCCAATGGCGTACTTCTCCTTGAGGGCTATTGCTACCTGGCGTTTCTGCTCCGCATCCAATGGCTGCCGCTGCACAGGGACAGTACGGCCTGAACGCGGCTCCAGCAGAGCCGCAACGACGGCTCCAAAATCAATGTTACGCGACTCATGAACGGCATGACGCCGCGCCGACAGACTCATCGTTTCGATATCGGCCCCCGACAACCCTTCGGACACGACGCCGAATAGCTCGGCGCGACCCTCCTCATCTTTGTCCTCAAAAAGAAAATGGCGCCAAAGGTCAGCGCGAACGCTTTCATCCGGAAGACCGAGTTCAATTTTATAAGGAAACCGCCTCCATATTGCAGGATCAAGAAGATGCGCATGATTGGTTGCAGCAACCACGATCGAGCTCGGGTCCAGCCCGTCCAACGCTTGAATGACAGTATTGACGACGCGTTTGAGCTCGCCCAACTCGTGCCGATCGTCACGCAGCTTTGCGACTGCATCCATCTCATCGAGAAAAAGAACGGCGTTTCGCGCCGGCACGAAATCAAACACCGAACGGATATTTTTGGCGGTGTCCCCGAGCAAAGAGGAGATGACCGAGTCGAGCCGGACGACATATAGCGGACGAGACAACTGCGCAGCGATATGGCCGGCAAGGAGAGACTTGCCTGTTCCTGGCGGGCCAGAGAGCAGAAGCCCAAGACGTGACGCCAATCCTTTGGCGCTCAGGTCATCAATGCGCCGGGCATCCGCGATGAAATCGCTGAACACATGCCACCCGCCTTCGTTCAGAAAAATAGGCGTATCGGGCCAGGTCTGCTCCTCGACAAGCGGCAAGCGGGATTTCGAGTCCACGGGTAGCGATTCCACGTAGCCAGACGCCTTCAAAGGCACCCCCCTCTTCCGCACCAGGGCCTTCAGTTCCTTGGCAATGGAAGTCTCACCATTCTTGTCGAGATCTCGCGCGAGCGCATTCGCAGCTCTGCGTACGCGCGTGTAGTCAGCGGAAAGTGCCGCATCGGCCAACTCCAGCACATTTTTCATCTCAATGGTCATGATCACTCCATGTATAAAATTTCTATTCCAATTCGTAAACGATAATAGCCGTATTGACAATTAAATTTTGATTAATGTAAATTGATATGGCGCTCAAGAAAAAGGAATCTGATGCGATGACAAATAAAAATCAACATGTGGTTCCCCATAACGGCGAATGGGCCGTGCGGGGCGCTGGAAATCAGCGAGTGACCTCCACCCATGGAACGCAGGCCGACGCGGCTGCTGCTGCTCGCAAGATTGCGATCAACCAGCAGAGCGAAGTAGTCATCCACCGTCCCAACGGACAAATCCGGGACAAGGATTCCTACGGTCGCGACCCGTTCCCGCCGCGTGGCTAAAACCTGAGGCCGCCTGGAATGAGGCGGCCTCTTCATCAAAGGAGAGAAGAAATGCAGTTTGAAGGCGCATTAGTTCGCGAGCAGGGCGTCACATTCGCCATCGTCATTGTTAAGCCGCACGTTATCAATAGCGGCCCCCAAGCCGATGAGGTTGCGTATAGCTTCCAGCCAGCATTCCCCGGCGTGCCGATTGTTCTCATGGCGCAAAACAGCCACGGCGTCCCGACATATCGTGGCCGACGTGATCTCGTTGATTTTCTGTCGCGGGTGCCTACTCAGGCGATACCCTGGAAGCGCTTCACCCTGAACTGATCGGGAAAGCTAAAGCCTATGAAGCCTGGGCGACAGGAAAACGGCGTCGTAGAAGGCGGCAAAAGAATTTTTCCGACTAGATAATCCCCCATGCCCGAAACCTCCCCCTCCCCGTCATCTCTCTGAGGCCGAGTTCCAAAACAATCCGCCGCGCCGCCTGCGGCGTGACGTCCAGCGTCTTCGCCACCATGCCCGCCGACACCAACGGTTTTGCCATCACCAGCTCGACCAGATCCGGCAATTTCGAAGAGGTCCGGCGCCCCTCCAGCTTCCGCTCCATCATCTTTTTGGCGAGCGCCAGCCGGTCATGCTCCTTCATGCCGATCTCGGCGGTCGCCAAAAAACCGTGGGCGATGGCGAGCAGCCGGGTCTCCCGGTCGCGGTGCCGGCGCCGATCGACGGGAATGGTTTTGAGGCCGAGATTGACGGCGGCGAGATGGGCGCCTGACGTGGCGCCGGCCTGGCGCAGGATCGACGCGGAAAACAGCCGGCCGAGCCAGGGCGAATGCTGCAGCACCGCAATCTCGTTCCAGGCATCGAGGGCGACGATCGCCCGAAACACCGCCGGCAGATTTTCCGTCTGCCGCAGCACCGTTCGCCATTCCTCCAGCCGCTCATCCTCGTCCCAGTCGAGATCATAGATCATCGGATCTTTTTCGGCAGCCCTGTTGCCTCCGGCGTCGCCAGGCCGTGTTGCACTCTCGATCGCGGCTTCCGATCGGGCGAGCACCGCATCGATGGCGGCATAGTCAACGCCGGGGAGATTTTCGATGTCATCGAAGTCGTCCCCCTCCCCTTCCGGATCGATGGCGACCGCCGGCCGAATGACGTCGCTTGGCTGCCCCGCCTCAGCGCCGGCCGGATTGCTGTCCGACGTCTGTCGCAAATTTCGGATACCCTCGGTCGATAACGCCCAATCCGGCGACTGCGCGGCAATGCGCCGGCGGGTCCGTAGAACGTCGCGGGCGATGGTCAGTTCGTGCGTCGGGGTGCGGATGTCGCGGGTGGCGTCGTGCAGGACAAGGTCTTCGAGATGGACGAGTTCACCGTCGACCCACAGCGAGGCGCAGGCGTCGGCAAAATGGGTGCGTTCGATCCACCCCGCGCCGACCGGCGAACGGGCGATCCGTTCGTCCAGACGCGTCAGCGCGATGGCGGCGTCGAAAGCCGGCTGCATCAAGGCTGTCATGCTGATTTTGGCGAGATCGTAAGCCATTGATATTATGGTAAACGATTTACTAAACGAACTCTATATGAATATTATGGTTCCTCGCATCGTATGATTGTCGGATGGCGCTCTAACCACCGATAACTACCAATTATCGATGGTAGATTGATTTTGCGGGGCAAATCACCGAAAGTGGCCTTCGCCACCGGCCCGTGAAGCTTCCGCGTAGCCATTTCAGGAACCGAAATGCCGCCACTGCAAAAATCTGCCGTCGATCGCCGCGCCGAAGAACTCGACACGATCGCCGCCGTCCTACCGCTCGAGCGCCGCGACGAACTCGCCGAACTGCTCACCGACCACGACGTCGAGACGCTGCGCCACCTGGTCAACCAGGGCATGGGCGACAACACGCTGCGGGCGCTGACCTCCGATCTCACTTACCTCGAAGCCTGGGGTCTGGCGGCGACCGGACGTTCCCTGCCTTGGCCGGCGCCCGAGGCGCTGTTGTTGAAATTCGTTGCCCATCATCTCTGGGACCCACGACACCGCGAGACGGATGCCGATCACGGCATGCCGGCCGACGTCGACGAAAGCCTCAGGAGCCAAGGGTTTCTGAAATCCGTCGGTCCACACGCGCCAGCCACGGTGCGGCGGCGGCTGGCGAACTGGTCGACGCTGACCAAGTGGCGGGGCCTCGACGGCGCGTTCGCCTCCCCTGCCCTCAAATCAGCCATTCGGCTGGCGATCCGAGCCGCGCCAAGACAACGTCTTCGCAAGAGCGCCAAGGCGGTCACCGGCGACGTCCTGGCAAGACTGCTGGCGACCTGCGCGACCGACAGTCTGCGCGATCTGCGGGACCGGGCGATCCTGATGGTCGCCTTTGCCTCCGGCGGTCGCCGGCGCAGCGAGATCGCCGGGCTGCGCCGCGAGCAGCTGACCGTCGAACCGCCCATTCCGGTCGAAGGCGGGAGCCCCCTCCCCTCTCTCGCCATCCATCTCGGCCGCACCAAGACGACCAGCGGCGACGAGGACGACGTTGTCTACCTGACCGGTCGGCCGGTGGATGCGCTGAATGCCTGGATGGTGGCCGCCAAGATCGACAGCGGCAGCGTGTTTCGGGCGATCGGGCGATGGGGGACTGTTTCGCGACGGGCGATCGATCCGCAGTCGGTCAATGCGATCATCAAGCAGCGGGTGGAACTGGCTGGATTAGAGCGTGGGGAGTTTTCCGCGCACGGGATCCGATCGGGATATCTGACCGAGGCGGCGAACCGCGGTATCCCTCTTCCAGAGGCTATGGAGCAGTCGCGTCATCGTTCGGTACAGCAGGCATCGAGCTACTATAACAATGCCACGCGCCGGAGCGGCCGCGCAGCTCGAATGCTTTGATACAATTCGCGGGCTAAATCCACTTGAAAGGGATCGCTTTGTCCGCGGCGCCTAGCTTAGACCGTAGCACTCCAAGATCGCGGGCTCGTCGAAGCACTGCTCCTGAACGATCGCAATGATAATTGCCAGGGTCGAGAAGCATACGTTGACGTCATCGTGAGTGATTACTGCGATCTTCGTGTTGTGGGCAATAGCGTTTCGGGTCTCTGTGATCCGATTAAATCGACCAAAGACTTCGCCCCAAATTCTCAGACCATTGAGTCCGTTCAAATTGGTGGGCAGGTTGCGCTTTACGACATGCCGAAGCTTCTCGTTCAACCTAATGTCGGGAGCGATTATATTTTCATGTATCTCTTCATCTATTTCGTCATCATCCAAGCCGCCGTTGAGCTTGATGCGTTCCGCATCGATGAAGCTGTCCAATGCAGCGTAATAGGAAAAGAAGGCTTGTTTGAGCTTCCCTTCTTCTTCAAACGCCCATCCTTCGGCTATCGCCTCGGCCGCATGTCTAAGCCTTGTTTCGCCTTCACGATATCCAGCGGCGATGAATTTGAAACGCACGTCCATATTCATCTCGATGGATGAACCAGATAGCAGGCCCCGGAGCATCGCCCGGCACCCGAACCTATCGACGGTATGGAGTTCCAGTTTCAGGATACCAGCCTCGCCGTATCCTGCCCTTCCAGAGGTGTATTTCGGAAGCTCGAAGTTGTCGTCATCTTCCGGGGCGTCGTCGACGAAGTAACCATAGTCACTCATCCTGAGCCGATGAATGAACAGGAATTCGTTACCGAACTCGAATTCGTGCCAGATCGGATAATCTTTCTCGCTTAGCCCCCCGTAGGACACGAAGTCAAAATCCGGCAAAAGTTCCGACTTTCGCTCAAGCTGTATTATTTCCGTCGCTTGGAGCTTCAGGCACACTTCGATTTTGTGCAGGCCGAGCTGCTTAAAAAGTTTCTTCACTTGCGATTCCGAAATTAGGTCGAGAGGTCGCTCCGATTTGATCGGAGCACCGGTAGTGGAGGTTATGATCAGATTGTCGACGGAACTGGGTCGATCCGCTCAAGCGGCGCCAGCATCATTCCGTCGGAACTCAAACTGGGTCCACTTGCATCGATACGAAAAGGTTGAGCCTTGATGACAGAGCCCGAGCGATATTGTTCCACAACGTCTGTTTCCAATCCGAGGAACCGGACCGTGGGGCGCAGGCGCTCTGGCAGGCTCGCTTGCACCGCGCGGGCATCATCAATGGACATCGGGAGAAAACCGAAGTTGTTGACGATACCTCCGATGAACGTGCGTTCTCCTAGCCCTTCTATCGTTGCCGAAACCTGCTGAGGACTGAAGCCTGGGCTCGCTCTCTTATCAACAAGGTCTGGCCTTCCCAGCCCATCGAGGAGAAGAGCAACATGCGACCGGGCGACGTCCTGTATGGCCTCTTCGAGCTCCTCTCCGCTCAGCGGCTCCCCTTCAGTGTCCGGGTCCAGAACACAATGATATGCCCTGCGAGCAGGGCTCTCGACACCCCATCGCGACATCACGCCCCAGCCTTTCACCTGTCGGTTTACCCAAACGCCGGCGGGGTCCACCTTCTGAACCCAGACTCTTGAAATCTGCTCGTACGCAGTGCGCAGTGGACCTGGCAGGCCAGAAGTCGGGGCCGGTCCTTTTGCGTGAGACCCCTTCGCTTCACCAATGGCAAGCACACCCGGACCGGCCATGATCCAGTCAGGCAAATCGAATTCTCTGCCTGGCTGGCGTACGACCCTCAGCCTGTTGCTCAAATTATATGGCGAACCACTGATCGGAGAAAACCAGGTGAAACCATAGTAGCGTTCCAGATATGCGCGGGCAAAGAACCGCCCAAAAAGGCCGGAAAACGCCCTCCTAATTTCAACACCTCGCCCCGGTCCCGACCCCTTCCAGACGAGCTGCGCAGTGCCCGGCGACAAGAGCTCGTCGAACAGCAGAGGTAGGGGATTTGATCCGGGTGCCGTCTGAATGATTTCACTCAGCGCACTCAACCCGACCTGATCGGTGTCAACCTCGCAGAGGTGTCCAGCGGGACTGAGATGCAAGAGAGCCGGCGGACAGGCTGAAGCCGGAAATATTCGGTATGCAATTGAATGAACTGCCATCACACTGCTCGTATTGCTGGTTGATTCCGGCGAAAATCGCGAATCACCAGACCTGTTGTAAAGCTGCCATTTTTTGCGATGTTCACAACCTGTAATGTGGGACAGCGATTCCAATTGATTTTACGGCTAGGTTTTACAGTCCATAGTCGTGTTGTCCGTGATGATGTGACCGAGAGAGTTCATGCCAGTTCAGGAAGCCTACTTCCACCTTCAAGACGTTCCTTATCTCCAGGCAGGTTCCTGGGTGCCACTTCGTCAAATTACCTTTTCAACGATTGCCTCCGATGACCCGGATATTCTTCGTTTAGAAGAGTGGATCGGGATCGGAAGCGCGGCCGTGATGGCCGAACGGCGCAAGGACGTGGAAGCGCTCGCATGGGACGATCTTGGCATCCAGCCCCACCGCTCCGTCGTTGAAAATGACGGCTACCGATCAGCCGACGTATTTCGCAACTGGCAGGGCGGTGACCTGGGGGTAAACCTGGTAATCGTCCAGCTCATCGACGAAGTCGACCATGAGATCTGGCATCTTCATACGGACCTTGTCGTGGCCCTGCATCTCGTTCGTGAGGGAGACGTTTGGAAGCGTCCTGAGGAAGACTGGATCGATGTCGCCAGATTGAAGCGAGATAGCGAGGGGAAGCCTACGGTTCTTGAAATCCGTAAGGAATATCTCGGCGACTATCTCGCCGCCCGCGGCATGGATCTTTACTGCTCCAGCTATCGCGAACGGACTATGATCACCGCCACTAAACCGTCGTACGCGTTTGAAGACACGCCTTCGGAAACGCGAGGGCGAGACAGCTGGGACAGAACAACCAACGAGGCTGGCTACCCCTTCCCTGCCGGCAGCTTCTTTACGCGAGGGGCCATCTGGCGGACTGAGTGGGTTCAAAGTGGTGGCCAGAGCGTGCGTGTGCGAGGCGACAAGGATAATCACGCCGCGGCCTTCGCGCTCGACACGGATGGTAACCGAGTCCTTGGTCCTCAGCTCATAGGCTCGAGCACCTGGCTCTTTTTCAATCCATCCGTCGCGGATGCGTTGCTGAGCCGCCGTGGCTCAAAACTGCATTGGTATAGCGCCGAAACTGGCGCCCTAGGAGCCAACGAGCCCGTGCATTTTGGCTTGAACAACCTTGGTCTGATCACTGTGTTCGCCAAGGATATAGGCCTACTCCCTCAATGGGAACAGCGGTTGTGGAGCGCATATAACGTCACGCCGGAAGGAGGCGTGTCTTCTGAACTCTTTGCGGCGCAAATGATGGTGCAGCCGGCTGCAACCGTCGCGCCTGAACGGGAGATGCCAAGTGTTTTGGAGGCGGTCGAGGCGGCGTTCAAAACTAAGTACGGCAGATCTCTTCTTCGAGAAAACGAAGCGGTCCCCTCGCTGCTGCGCAGGTTGCACCGCTTTCAGGCAGTGAAAACAGATGGGATTCTCGAGCTTGCAAAGGACCTGACCCGGCTGTTCATAGAAAGAATCGACGCTGATGCGATCGCTTCCCAACTTACCCTTTCTAAGAACGAAAAGCGGCCCGGATCTCTCAAGCTCTTGGAGCGGCTACTTTCCACGAGGCTCACTGCAGCGGAAGCTGGAAACCTGATGTCACCGCTTTTCGGAATCTACGACCTCAGGCTCGCTGACGCACATCTAGGGTCCGCCCGCATCGAGAGCGGAAGGACGCGTACCGGCATAGACGAAACTCTTCCTGCCCCGATGCAAGGGAGGCAGCTGCTGCACAGTTTCAATGAGACCCTTAAAAAGGTGAACGCTGCGCTCGTGTGATCCCGTCGATCTCCCTAAGCGACGCTGGTATTCACGAGCGGATCCCGACAAGTTAACGAATGGTTAAGATCGTTGCGCAGCGCGAGATGTTTTACGGTTCGCTGATAGTCGCAATGGCTGTATGGTTCAGAGACTCTCTTCAACTATGAATTACCTGGTCGCAGCCCAGTTTTTCAAATCGTTCATGATCCGGCTGGTGTTTTCCGAATGAGTATCTAGCGCCGCGACAGATGTCGGAAATCTGCTTCGATGGGCAAGGCGTATCATGCCATTTTCTTCCAGAGCCTTGAGACCGATCCAGAAGACCGGGTTGTTCTGGTTTCCAATGAAATCGTCTTCAGTGACGTCGACCGCGCTCCACTCGTCCCGCGGTATGTCGAGGCCTACCAGCGCATAGATTCCTGCAATGTAGATGGACGCTTGTCGCTCTTCAGAGAACTCTGCCGCTCGCGCTTTGAACCGGCGGTTTGTAATTTCCTGAAGATCTGTCTTCGAGATGAATGAAGTAAATTGCTCGTGCCGATCCCAGATCACGAAAATAAAATTCGCTAGGCGATAAGGCCGCATTCCATTCACAATGGCCCTCATTTTTCCTTCAGCCTCAAGCCGCATCAGAATTTTCTGAACATCTCCTTCTGCAGATATCGATGCTCTCCGCAAAATAGTCAGCAACGCCCTGCCACCGGTGCGACGATGATACCAGATTGAAGAGGTCGTCCTGCCTGCAACTCGGTCAGCTGCGACCTCCGAGAGATCATTCCTGCCCATGTCGTGCATCGTGTGGGCCAGAAGCAACAGCGTCGCGTCGCTGCAGTCACGGAACGTGATGTACCGTTTGAAAACTTCGCTATTTGCGCATCGGATCGCCGTCTGAACAGCCCTTGAAGAGCGAGACTCAATAAGCTCTTCCGGGATAAGGCGCTCGATGTATCCCTCGGCGAGGGCAGAGCGAAGCACAACTTCAAACCGGGCCTTGTGGTGTGGAAAGAACTCATCAATCAGGCCCCAGCAGATCTCGACCTTACTCGGACTTTCAGACCTGCATCGATAGGCAAAGGAATCTATACGCTTCCCTCTGTTGAGATATTTTCGAAGCGTTGAAAGAAACGGGAGGTTCCGTGAGTTCGCGCATCGGTAAAGTGTCGCGAAAGTCGTCGGGCCGACGGATGGGAGAAGCTCTTCGATCCGTCGAATCGTTTCCTGTTCGGCAAGTTTTTCCACAATGGCATTGTATACGCGCTCCATGTTTTCGGAGGCAGCCCCGAGGAAGGAGCTAAGGCCGGTTACAATATCCGGCTTTGTATCGAAAAAGGCGCCGATATCAGGAAGAAGGATACGCTCAATTTCGGGATAGGTAGTCACGTTGGACTGGACCAGGATACCGAAGACTCCGCCGGAGTTTCCCATCGAGAAATCTGGCGAGAGTGTGAGTGATTGAGAAAGGACTGACGACAACAATTCCTTTGCCAGGCTGGCTTCTCCGTTTCCGATAAGCTTCAGCCCGATATATGTTGCCTGGAAGGGATCAGCGGACATCACCTCTCCCAGCCGCGCCTTGATATCCGGATCTTTGAAGGACGTGATCAGCTTGCCCAGTTCGTGGTGAACGAGCTCATATCGCTGAGTTGTTGAACTCGAGTTCAGACGAACGAAGCCCAGATCCACAGCAGACTTTGGAACCCGGTGGTCGAGCGACCTGAGCGAGGTGGGAATTTCCAGAAGTGAGAGCGCAGCGATCTTGCCCACCTGTTTGACGTCGTCGGACGACAGCTTCGAGATGAACTTAGCTTGAAGGTATGTGCCTGCGTCCTCAACCTTGATCGCCCAATCGCGATCATAGCCGCCTCTCTTTGTGAGACCTTCAAGAGCAAGCGTGAGAATAACCAGATTGGGAATTTGATTTGACCATCGTGTGGTCACCGCTGGGGGAATATCGTTGAAACTGCTTCCGGGAAACTTTTGAGTGAGCAGGCGGTGATAGGCAGAGTTGACATCGGCTCCAGACGGAACTCTGCGGAGAAGCTCGATATTTCCCAGGCGCTTCCATTGTTCAACTTCGTCGCTGCTGCGCGTCGTCATCAAAAAGCGGAAATCATAACCGGACGCCTGGACATTTGTAATCAGTTCAGAAATGCCGGACGCATCGCCCAGATGTACGTTGTCCAATATAATCAGGACATTCGATTCCGCGAACATCGCCGCTACGTCAACGAGGCGAGCTCGCTCCGAACCGCTCTTCCAGTCAGCGACAGAGGCGTCTAAGAACAGAAAGATCTCGCCTTGCTTCCGATGCTCCGTCGCAACGGCTAGGGCCAGGCTTGTTTTGCCGCTACCGCCCTCGCCTTCGATCAACGTTAGTCTGTTTTTGAAGACCCGCTCATAGGTCCGGCTTACCTCATCGCGAGGAACAACACTCTCAGCCTCATATTCCTCAGCGGTCGGTACGAAATCGGCTAAGCCCTGCACGAAGCGCAAATCCGTGTAGAATGGCGCTGGCACAAGCTCGAGACCCAGAGCCAGCAATACGCGGTGGTATTTCGCCGATCTGACCTCACGCGCGAACTCGCCAAGAAAGACGAATTCTACCTGTCCTGCCTGGACACCCAAAAGCTTTTCAATCCGGCTCTCGGCCTGCTGGACGGTTTCCCGTGCCTTCTTCCTGTTGCTTTGAGTGAGTTCGGACTCGGACTTTCGGAAGCAGAGAAGTAGGAAACCCGCGTAGGCTCCTTTCTGCAGGCGGGACAGTTTTGATAGATCGCTCTGAAGATGTGTGCGCCAGTCGTCCTTCGTGACTTCGATCAGGTACTTCTTCTCACCCGGCACCCGCCCAGTAATGTCAGGGTATCCCTTGATGGTCTGCCCATCCGGGTTGCGACCAATTGGATTGATTGACATCCCATGCCGAATGGCAAAGAACGTCTCTGCCACCAGCTGCGATGCGGCCGCGTCAAGTTTTTTGGCTGCCGCGATGATCGTGTTTTCGGTCGGAAGCACAATTTCGGTCATTATACGGACGCCCATCAGGAAGATTATCTTCTGCCATTCACTCGACGCTTTAGATCGAGATAAAGTTGCCAGCCGGAAACTAGTCAAAATAGGTTAATTAGTTCAACCGGTTAGGCTAAACAATCATGATACTTTGACCTACGCTGACGCCTTGACGGTGCCCGAGTTCGCCCGCAATTGCGTAAACAGCATTGGCCCAAGTGAAAACTCCCCTCGCCGCGCCTTCCCCGTTAGATCCCGAAGATATCCCCCCGCCGAGTTGATGTGCCCGCCACGCTGGTAAATGCAAGCTATTGCTATCGCCGCTCCGGCCTGCCCCATCACCTCGCATGCCTCCTGATAGGCAGAGGGGCTGACGCCAAGCATGGACCGAACCGTTACCGCCGCTGACATCATTTCGCGCCAGCTTCCAATCGATCCACCAGGGCCAAATGCGTTGATCTCCGGGCAGGCACGCAACACCATGGACAACGGAAACGCTTCCGGTTCGTCTTTCCGCTCCGTTTTCTTGTTTGGCTCGGACTTTTCGCCCTGCTTCTTTTCGGAGCGGGGTTCAAGTTCATGGCAGGATTCGGTATTTGAATTCTGTATGTGGCATCCGTCCGGGATGGCATTGCCATCACTTTTTGCGGTTTCTTCTTTAATTTCCAGCATCCTGGAGACTTCTTCGTGAAGAAGGCTCATCTCGTCGAGGCTCGAAATCAGGTCCTGGAGCGTCGGGTGCCGAACGAACCTTCCCACAATCTCGACAAAGCACGTTTCCGCGGCAATCCAATCGCCGGCAAGGTTCTCTTCCATCCCGACGGTGATCAGCTTGCGGACATCTCGCCGAACGATCGTGAGGCGGTCTTTCGTGATGCGGAAGCGGCGCTGTTCAGCAGCCACGTCTTGGGCGAGGCTAGCAAACTCGCCGGCGCGCGCAAGAAGCGGTGCCAGACTGAAGCCGTAGGCGTCCTCTATGTTTCCTTCTTTGCCTTTTCGAGCATATCGCTTACCGTTAGGGCTATCCTTGCGGATGATTACACCGGCCTCCACCAGCGAACCGAGGCACTTGCGCAGAGTTGTCCCAGCGATACCGTTTGTGCGGGCTGATAGCTGAGCATTTGATGGAAAGACGACCAGGTTCCTCTCATTGCTGAGTTCAGCAACTGGGAAGAATGTTAAAAGTGCATTCAAGACCGCCAAGGCTCGATCTTGAAGGCCAAGGCGTGAGCGGGCGTCGCTTATGTCGCGAAACACGCGCCACTTGTCGACCGAGCCATCCGCTATTGCCTGCTCGGTCTTAACCTGACGCTTCACCAGAGCAAGCGTCATCGGCCGCCGCCCAAAGGGCGTCGTGATATAACCCGTTTCCATGTCCTTCACCTTTCGCAAGGCAAAGAAAAGGCTACGCCGGTGTGGCGTTGACTCTTGACTGTGATTCCGGGAAATGCGATTCTCTAAGCGACCAAACTGAGAGAGGCCTTCTGGAACACCGTTTCGGAGGGCTTTTTCTTTGCGCTATCGGCACCTTTCTTCGTTACGACTCATCTATTGCTTCGACTTCTTGAACGAAGCGTAGATCTCGGGGAGAGCCGACATCAGGTACTCACCGAATTCCGGCGCTGCCTTCTTGTCGATCATCAATGTCAGTGTTCGTTTGTCCTGGCGGAAACTCGCAGCCTTGACCCCATCGTCAGCTTGCCAGACATCCGCCTGAACTTTTTCCTTCTTAGATTTCTTCGGCGCAACCGCGTCGAAAACGCGAACAAATCGCTCATCAGAACCCAGGGAGCCAACCTCGCTAGTCGAAAGAAGAGCGCGCGCCTTCTCCGCAGCACCTTCTGCAGCCAACCGCGATGATAGCTCGTACCAGCGATCACGGCCGGTCTTAGGCGCAGCACCAATTAGTCGGATGACGTCGTCCGGCAATTGGGTCGCAGCCTGAATCAACCGCGAAAGGTTACTTTTGTCGACAGCCAGCGCTGCCATGATGACGGGACGCTGGTAGCCACTCGCTTCGAGCTGGGCTGCATAGAGCGCCCGCTCGATAAACGACAGATCCTGACGCGCGCTGTTTTCCTGACCTTGCGCCAGTACAAGCTCGTCATCTGTCAGATTTCTGATTGCGGCTTTGACCTTGAGGCCGGCCGCCTTGACCGCTCTCAACCGTCTCCGGCCGTAGGCAATCTGATACCGTCCTTCCACGGTCGGGTGAGGCCGGACAAGAATCGGAACCTGCTGCCCATTCTCACGGATGTTGCGAGCGAACTCCTCAAACTGAGCCCCATCCTCATCAAGGCGATCAGTAACGGACGGCGCATCTATCAGTTCGGGATCGAGTTCACTCAGTCCCTGCGACTTCAAAGCTTCAATCGATCGCGAGACGGCACCGATTGCACCTCGAGGCGCATACTGCGGAGTAGGGACGTCTGCAGCCCTAGCTTCATCGAACTCCGTAGATGATGAAGCAGGAGCTTTCAAATCTGAAAGGAGGTGTTTTCTAGCCATCTTGCTTTCCCCTGAGGTACTCGTGACAAGCCGGATTCCTCGACATAGAGAGTGCAAATTCCGAAAAGTTTCCGGCTGGCAACTTCTCCATCAATGTCGCGTTTTCTGAGATCTCTAGAGCCATCATTTGCGACCCCAAGATGATTGAATGAGTTGTTCGATTTCGCTGTTCACGTTGTCGAGCGATTCCATGGCTCGGTCGTATGTTGCTCGCGTGAACTGGTCGCGGCTCACCTCATAGAGAGTCTGCTTAGTAATCCCCGCGTCTGAAATGGCTGTGCTCTTGAGCATCGGGTGGTTCAGGACATGGTCGCCAAACATCGTGCGCATGAACGACACCATCTGGTTTTGCGGTCCGTCTCCCGGCTCGTAGCGCGTAACGAGATAACGCATCCAATCGTAGTTCATGCTCCCGCCAGCATCCGCAACGACGCTCAGAAGTTCTGAGGTCATCAGCAGAAACTGGCACATCGACATCACATCGAGCATCTGAGGATGTACAGTAACAAGAACGGCGGTTGCCGCGCATAGAGCCGAGATCGTCAGAAAGCCGAGCTGGGGAGGGCAGTCGACGACGACAACGTCATAGTCGTCCGCCACTGACGCGATTGCGTCATCCATTCGCGTGAAGAAGATGTTCTTGCGGTCGTTAGAGCCGAGCACTTTAGCGGTGTCGTGCTCGAATTCCATAAGCTCGAGGTTGCCCGGAACGAGATCAAGGTTCGCAAAGTAGGTTTTCTTGATTATATCCTTCAGCGGGCGCCGCTCTTCATCATAACGAACGGCGCCGTAGAGCGTTTCGTTGTCGCCAACGTCAAACTCAGGCTGGAATCCGTGCAAAGCGGACATGCTGGCCTGCGGATCAAGATCAATCGCAAGAACCCGGTATCCATTAAGCGCAAGATACTGAGCAAGATGAGCAGCCGTCGTGGTCTTACCGCTGCCTCCCTTGAAGTTCACTGCGGTTATAACCTGCAAATGCTCACGACCGCTCCGGCGTGGTGAGTACCGACGGTCACCCTTGCCGTTCTCGTCGAGATACTCGCGGAGCGCCTGAATAGTCTCGACCGAATACGAACGGCGATTGTTATTTCCGATCTCAGGCTGCGGCCCCTTACCCTCGAGCGAAAGATGGCGGAGATAGCCATCGTTGACGCCAATGAGCTTCGCAGCCTCTATCGACGAAAATGACCGAAGCGTCTTTCGAGCTTCAGGCGGATAAAGCTTCACACGATGCTCGTGAAGCGCGCCCGAGAGATCTCGCGCGTGGGCCGCTATCAGTTTATGAATAGCCTTCTGAAGCTGAGCGGGATTCTCCACGACGTCCTCTCGTACACACGGTAAATTTCGTAAATACATCTTTTTGCCGTGGATAAGACAACTCATTCCAGCGCGTTTTGCAAGATTTTTAAAGTTAACAAAGCCTTAACGCAAAACGACCATTTCCGAAGCGAACGCAACTAATGCATAGATTCCAGCGATTTATCGATCATTTGGTGCAATCTCCGTGCCCATCTTTCCTGTGATTCATAATCCGCTCCGATAGCGGAACTCGCTGGTAAACCACCGAATCGAAGCGACCCTGACGGAATCAGCCGCGACTCGCGAGGTGCAAATTTGCACATGGACTTCGCGCGGCCACCGGGGTCTGTCTCCTCCTACACTCAAACGAGGAGACAAGCTTTCCCATGCTTCAGTCGCACTCCCGCCTTGTCCGTAAACTCCAAGACGCTCTCGGCGAGCACCTTTGCATTGCCCTCGAGGATCCAACAGTCGTTGAGATCATGCTCAACCCAGATGGCAAGCTCTTCATCGAACGCCTGGGTCATGGTGTAGCGCCAGCTGGCGAAATGCAGGCGACCGCCGCCGAGACTGTTATCGGATCGGTAGCGCACGCTCTCCAGTCCGAAGCCGACGGAGAACGACCGATCATCTCCGGCGAACTACCGATTGGCGGCCACCGCTTCGAAGGCCTCCTGCCTCCCGTCGTCAACTCGCCAACGTTTACGATCCGCAGGCGCGCTTCACGGCTCATTCCACTCGATGACTATGTGACCGCAAAGATCATGACCGAAGCTCAGGCTTCGATCATCCGCAGTGCCATCACCAACCGGCTGAACATCGTCATCGCTGGCGGGACGGGCTCAGGTAAGACAACACTCGCGAACGCGGTCATCGCTGAAATCGTTTCCTCCGCGCCTGAGGACAGGATGGTGATCCTGGAGGACACGTCCGAAATCCAATGCGCAGCGGAAAATGCCGTCTGCCTCCACACGAGCGACGCTGTCGACATGGCCAGGCTTCTCAAGAGCACGATGCGCCTGCGTCCCGACCGCATCATCGTTGGCGAGGTTCGTGACGGGGCGGCACTGACCCTGCTGAAAGCCTGGAACACAGGACACCCAGGAGGCGTCACGACGATCCATTCCAATTCCGCAATGTCGGCGCTTCGGCGCCTCGAGCAACTGACATCGGAAGCCAGTCAACAGCCAATGCAAGCCGTGATTGGCGAAGCGGTCGATCTCGTCATCTCGATCGAACGCGCCGGGCGAGGCCGCCGGGTGAGGGAGGTCCTCCATGTCGAGGGGTTCAACGGCTCGCGTTACCAGACAGAACACTATCCGCAGATCGATGAGGACAGTCATGCAGCATAATCGCTTTCTCCGTTTGGGAATTATCGGCGCATTGCTTTGCGCCTCGCTTGCCGGGCCAGCACTTGCAGGTTCAGGCGGAAGCCTGCCGTGGGAAGGTCCGCTCGAGCAGATCCAGCAGTCCATCACGGGACCGGTCGCCGGCTATATTGCACTGGCCGCCGTCGCGATTGCCGGCGGCATGCTGATCTTCGGCGGCGAGCTCAACGATTTCGCGCGGCGACTGATGTATGTGGTACTCGTCGCGGGGATCCTGCTTGGTGCCACAACAATTGTCGGCCTCTTCGGTTCGACCGGTGCCTCGATCGGTAGCTCGTTTGTCGCCGAGCAACCCCCAACTCCTTCTTCAACTCCGTTAGGGGGAGGGGAGGGGCGTCATGGCTGACGCCGGCGTCGGACTCCATCGCAACCGTATTCACCGTGCTCTCTCGCGACCGAACCTCTTGATGGGAGCGGATCGAGAACTCGTGCTGCTGACCGGGCTCGCCGCGATCATCCTCATCTTCGTCGTCCTGACCATCTACTCGGCACTTTTCGGCATCGCGATCTGGATCGTGGTCGTCGGCGCGCTCCGCATGATGGCGAAGGCGGACCCCATGATGCGCAAAGTCTATGCACGCCATATGCGGTACCGGGCGCACTACCTCCCGACCTCCGCGCCCTGGCGCCGGTACTGAGGAGGCTACAATGGTCGCTTTACGCACATTTCGATCGACCGGTCCGTCGTTCGCGGACCTCGTTCCGTATGCTGGCCTTGTCGATAACGGCATTCTCCTGCTGAAGGACGGTAGTCTGATGGCCGGGTGGTATTTTGCCGGTCCGGATTCCGAAAGCGCTACGGATTTCGAGCGAAACGAGCTTTCCCGCCAGATCAACTCGATCCTCTCGCGACTGGGTACGGGCTGGATGATCCAGGTCGAGGCAGTGCGCGTGCCGACGACCGAATACCCGTCTGCTGAACGCAGCCATTTTCCCGATGCCGTCACCCTGCTGATCGACCACGAGCGCCGTAGACATTTTGGACAGGAGCGCGGGCACTTCGAAAGCCGTCATGCGCTCATTCTGACCTATCGGCCGCCCGAGCGGCGGCGATCGGGTCTCACGCGTTATATCTACTCGGACAACGAAAGCCGCTCAGCGAAATATGCCGATACCGCTCTTGATGCGTTTCGCCGCTCGATCCGGGAGATTGAGCAGTATCTCGGCAATGTTCTCTCGGTGCAGCGCATGCAAACCCGAGAGGTTTCCGAGCGGGATGGTGCTCGCGTTGCACGCTACGACGAGCTTTTCCAGTTCATTCGATTTGCCATCACCGGCGAGAACCATCCCGTTCGCCTACCAGAAATCCCCATGTACCTAGACTGGCTCGCAACGGCGGAGCTGGAACATGGCCTGACGCCGCGGGTCGAGGGTCGGTTTCTTGGTGTGATCGCGATCGATGGGCTTCCGGCCGAGAGCTGGCCAGGGATTTTGAACAGCCTGAACCTCATGCCGCTGACTTATCGGTGGTCGTCGCGCTTCATCTTCCTCGATGCGGAGGAAGCAAAGCAGCGCCTTGAGAGGGCCCGCAAGAAGTGGCAGCAGAAAGTGCGGCCGTTTTTCGACCAGCTGTTCCAGACGCAATCCCGGTCGGTCGATCAGGATGCCATGGCAATGGTCGCCGAGACTGAGGATGCGATCGCCGAAGCCTCATCGCAATTGGTGGCCTACGGCTATTATACCCCGGTCATCGTTCTCTTCGACGAAAGCCGCTCGGCGCTGCAGGAGAAGGCGGAGGCGGTTCGTCGCCTCATCCAGGCGGAAGGCTTCGGAGCTCGCATCGAGACGCTGAATGCGACAGACCCGTTTCTTGGCAGCCTGCCGGGCAACTGGTATTGCAACATACGCGAACCGCTCATCAACACGCGCAATCTTGCCGACCTCGTCCCGCTCAACTCCGTCTGGTCGGGTCAGCCGTTCGCCCCGTGTCCGTTCTATCCTCCCGATGCGCCCCCACTCATGCAGGTTGCATCTGGCTCGACCCCCTTCCGACTGAACCTGCATGTCGACGATGTCGGCCATACCTTGATTTTCGGTCCGACTGGTTCCGGCAAATCCACGCTCCTCGCGCTGATTGCCGCCCAATTCTGCCGCTACGAGAAGGCGCAAGTCTTCGCCTTCGACAAAGGCAATTCGATGCTGACGCTGACGCTCGGTGTCGGCGGTGACCACTACGAGATCGGCGGCGAGAGCGGAGAGGGGGCCAGTCTTGCCTTCTGCCCATTGTCGGAGCTTTCGACTGACGCCGATCGAGCATGGGCTTCCGAGTGGATCGAGACCCTCGTTTCGCTTCAAGGAGTCACGATTGCGCCGGACCATCGCAATGCAATCTCGAGGCAAATAGGGTTGATGGCGTCGGCGCCCGGCCGTTCGCTGTCGGATTTTGTCAGCGGCGTCCAGATGCGGGAGATCAAAGATGCGCTGCACCATTACACGGTTGATGGCCCGATGGGTCTGCTCCTTGATGCGGAAGAGGATGGCCTGACGCTTGGGCGCTTCCAGTGCTTTGAGATCGAGCAGCTGATGAATATGGGCGAGCGTAATCTCGTCCCTGTTCTGACCTATCTCTTTCGACGGATTGAGAAGCGGCTCGATGGCTCGCCAAGCCTCATCGTTCTGGACGAGGCATGGCTGATGCTCGGCCATCCTGTGTTCCGCGACAAGATCAGGGAATGGCTCAAGGTGCTACGAAAGGCGAACTGCGCCGTCATTCTCGCGACGCAGTCGATCTCCGACGCTGAGCGCTCGGGCATTATCGACGTCCTGAAGGAATCTTGCCCGACCAAGATTTGCCTTCCGAACGGCGCAGCCCGGGAAACCGGCACCCGCGAATTCTACGAGCGGATCGGCTTCAATGCGCGGCAGATCGAGATTGTCGCGAACGCCATCCCGAAACGCGAATATTACGTGACCTCACCCGATGGCCGCAGGCTTTTCGACATGTCTCTCGGACCGGTCACGCTCTCCTTCGTCGGCGCCTCTGGCAAAGCCGATCTAGCCCGCATCAGGGCACTCTCGTCGACCCACGGCCTCGAATGGCCGGGTCAGTGGCTCATCGAAAGGGGGATCAACCGCAATGAGTGAAGCAATCCAGTTCTTGAAGCTCGGCAAATCATTGGTGGTGGGATTGGTCGCCGCCGGCCTTACCGCCACGCCCACTGTTTCCTATGCAGGAGGCGCAGTTACCGGCGCGACCGAAATGACGCAGCTCTTGAACAACGGCGAGCTGATATCTTTGGTCGGGCAATCGAGCGAGCAGATCGCAAATCAGATCACCCAGATTACCCAGCTTGCCGAGCAGATCCAAAACCAGCTCAATATCTATCAAAACATGCTGCAGAATACGGCCCAGCTTCCGAACCATATCTGGGGCCAGGTTGAAGGTGACCTGAACCAGCTGCGCGATATCGTCAATCAGGGTCAGGGCATCGCCTTTTCCATGGGCAACGCTGACGATCTTCTGAAGCAACGCTTCAAAAGCTATGCGGACTTGAAGACAAGCCTGCCAAACGCCGAGAGCTTTTCGTCCACCTATCAGACGTGGTCGAACACGAACCGCGACACGATTTCCAGCACTCTCAAGGCCGCAAGCCTCACCGCCGATCAGTTCGACAGCGAAGAGGATACGATGGGCCAACTGCAATCAATGTCGCAATCAGCGGACGGCCAGATGAAGGCACTTCAGGTCGGCCACCAGATCGCCGCTCAGCAGGTCGCCCAGATACAGAAGCTACGCGGAATTGTCTCCCAGCAGACCACGATGATGGGGACCTGGCTGCAGAGCGAACAGACGGACAAGGATCTGGCGCAGGCTCGTCGAGAGAAATTCTTCAATGCGGACGTCCAATCCATTCCCTCCGGTCAGAAAATGGAGCCCCGCTGGTGACCCGCCCCGTACTGATCGCCTCCGTGTGCGTCGTGATCACAGTGATTGCCGTCACCTCAGTCGTTCTGGTTCGTGGCGAAAGCTCCGCCGCGCCGCAGATGAGTGAAGAGCAACGAGCAAAACGCGAGAAGTTCTTTGGCACGGGCAAGGCGCTGCCGCCGATCGAAAAGGGCCAGGAGATGCGCCCGAGATGGTGAAGCGCAATCGGAGAAGCACCATCCTCGTCGCGGGAATCGCCTTCCTTGCTTTGGCGGCACCAGCCTTCGCCCAACAAGGCCAAGTGCTGACGGAGTTGGAAAACCAGGTCTCGACTGCCGCCAAAGGGTGGGAAACCACCGTCATGGATGCGGCGAAATCGCTGTTCTGGATCCTCGCAGGCATCGAGGTCGGCATTGCTGCGGTGTGGCTCGCGATCCAGGCAGCATCGCTGGACAGTTGGTTTGCCGAGCTCGTCCGTCGCATCATGTTCATCGGCTTTTTTGCCTTCGCTTTGACGCAGGGCCCGACCTTCGCCAGGGCTGTCGTCGACAGTCTTTTCCAAATCGGCGCCGGTGGCGGCTCTGCGTCTCCAGCCGAAGTCTTCGACGCCGGAATTCGCGTAGCGTCCCAGATGTCGGAACAGGCGAAGTTCGGCGTCTTCGAAGACAATGCCCTGGCTATCGCCGCCGTGCTTGCGATGGGCATCGTCGTCATCTGCTTCTCGCTTGTCGCGGCAATCTTCGTATCGGTCATGGTCGAGATGTATGTCGGCCTGCTGGCAGGCATGATCATGCTCGGGCTTGGCGGCTCCTCCTTCACCAAGGACTTTGCGATCCGCTATCTCGTCTATGCTTTCGGCGTTGGGATGAAGCTGATGGCCTTGGTCATGATCGCCAAGATCGGCTCGAACGTCCTGCTTGGACTGGCGCAGGCCCCGACAGCCGAAAGCGACCAGTTCATCACCACACTCGCGATCGCTGGCATTTCGGTCGTCGTCTTCATCATCGCGGTGTACGTCCCGAACATCATCCAGGGCGTCGTGCAAGGGGCGTCGGTCTCCGGCGGCATGGAGACAATTCGCCACGGCGGACAGGCGGCCTCGTTCGCAGCGGGCGGCGCATTCCTTGGAGCTGGCGCCGTCGGCGCCGGTTTTGCCGCCGCGCAGGCAGCGCGGGCCGGCGGTTCCTCGGCCGCAGCTTCGGTACTTCGGGGCATGGGCGCAAGTTTCAGCTCCGGTGCCATGGCTGCCGGATCCGCAGCCAAGGAGAAGGCAATCGGGTCACCCGGCGCTTATGCCGGTTCCCTTCTCGGCCTGGCCAACGCAAAGCTCGATCAGGCTAGGGGCAATTCCTCAGCTCCGACGCCCCCTCCGGAAAAACCGGAGAAACCATAATTCACGGACAGGATCACACAAATGGCAGGGCATCCCGCACCTGAGAACCCGTACCTTGCTGCAAGGCAGGAATGGTCAGAACGTTACGGCTCCTACGTCAGGGCGGCGTCCGCCTGGAAGGTCGTTGGAATCTTGAGCCTGGGAATGGCCGTGATTGGCTTTGGCTACGCGCTTTACCTCAGTACGCAGGTCAAACTCGTCCCGTATATCGTCGAGGTTGATAAGCTCGGGAACACGGTTTCCGGGGGCTTCCCGCAGCAGATCGAGTATGCGGACACGCGGGTCGTGCGCGCGACGCTCGGGAACTTCGTGACCAGCTTTCGTTCGATCACACCAGATGCGGTGGTCCAGAAGCAATATATCGACCGCACCTATGCCCTCCTGCGGACGAGCGATCCCTCGACGCAAAAGGTCAATGCATGGTTCCGCGGCAACTCGCCGTTCGAAAAGGCGGTCAACGCGACCGTCGCGATCGAGGTGAACAACATCGTCGCGCTTTCGAACCAGACCTTCCAGATCGACTGGACCGAGTACGAGCGCGATCGGAAAGGCAAGGAGGTCGCGACCCGACGTTTCCGGGGCATCGCGACCGTGTCGATCACATCACCACAAGACGAAGCAACAATCCGGCTCAATCCGATCGGCGTGTACGTGACCGATTTCGACTGGACCGCGCAACTTTAAGGGCAGGGATCTGCAATGAGGATCAAACACAAACGCGTCGCTCTTCGCTGCATGCTGGCGCTTGCCGTATCGACCGCAGTTTCACCGATGGCCATCGCGCAAAGCCTGACGGGCAATGAGGCCAAAGGGACGAACCTCTCGGGCAAATGGCGAGGGCAGACCGGACTGGTCACACGCGGACCGGACGGCAAGGTGATCTTCCTTTTTGGTGAGACGCAGCCCTCCGTCGTCTGCTCCCCTTTGCAGGTCTGCGATATCGAGCTGCAGGGCGGCGAAATTGTCCGCGACGTCCTTGTCGGTGATACCGTGCGCTGGAAGGTGGAGCCAGCAACGTCGGGCGCCGCCGGTGGACAGGCGATCCATCTGATTGTCAAGCCGTCCGAGCCGGGGCTCGTCACTTCCATGGTGGTGACGACCTCACGCCGCACCTACCATATCCAGCTGAAATCGCATCCGACTCAATACATGGCGCGGGTCGGCTTCGAATATCCCGAAGACGCCGCCACAAAGCTCTCCGATATCAATGCCCGCATCCAGGCTATGACCGGACCAGACGGCGGTGTCGCTCCCGAACAGCTTGCCTTCTCCTATTCCTTGAGTGGAAGCGCACCTTGGCGGCCGAAGCGGGTCTATTCCGATGGGCAGAAGACCTACATCCAGTTTCCGCGTGCGATCTCCGGTCAGGATGCGCCGGTTCTCTTCGTCGTCTCGGGCGGACAAAACCGCATCGTCAATTATCGGATGAAGAAAGACATGATGATCGTCGATTACAATATCGACAAGGCGATCCTGATTTCTGGGGTTGGCTGGAAACAGCAGAAGATCACGATCCGGCGGGGAGGGTGATCCATGCAGCTTTATCGCCTCATTCCGATTGTCCTTACCCTCAGCCTAGCCGGATGCCAGACCGCAACCGACGGACTGTCCACCAGCGGAGCACCCGCTGAGGTCACCGGGCCTGCCGCCGGTGCCATCGCTGGCGACATGGCAGGCCGTTTCGCCGAGCAGGCCGGATCGACGACCACTCCCATCAAACTGCACAAGGACACCTCCGAATTCTCCGTCGCGCTCGAAGCCGCTTTGAAAGGATGGGGCTTTGCCATCGTCACCGATGATAAGAGCGCAAGCGTGAAGGATGCGCCCAAGCCGGTCGAGCTGGCCTACTCGATCGCTACCGTCGACGGACAAGTGCTGGCGCGCCTTTCGACGGACACGATGGAGCTCGGCCGAGCTTACTCGGTCAATAATGGCCTGGCGACGCCGGCAAGCCCCCTTTCCCTTATGAAGCGAAACTGACAGGCGGAGACGATCATGGTCCAATCGCTGCAACTGGGAACGTCAAATCAGTCTGCTGACGAGAAAGGGATGAAGCGCCTCAATCGCGTGCCCCTGTTCGTCGGCATCGGAATCCTGGTTCTGTTCCTTGCCGTTCTCGTTTACGGCCTTTCATCACGCGGACTGAGGTTTGGTCAGCACGACCCGAACGAGAGCGGTTCCGGCACGCCGGCTTCGACCTTCGCCGATCAGCTGAAGCGGGGTGTTAAAGATGGAATTATCGGTGACCGGGAGGAACAGCAGCCGGTATTTCAGCCGACCCCGGTTCCCCAGCAGCAAGGCGATACCCGACCAGTGCAAACCGAGCCAAAGATCGAGCCACGAGAGCCGCGCAGGTCTCGCATGGAGTCGGACGAGGAGTGGAATGCCAGGATGCTTCGCGAACAGCGCGAGCAGATCTTTCGTGAGCAGCAGCGCCAGCGCATGGCAAGCCTTCAGGCAAGGGGGGCGGCCCTAGACTCGCCGCTGAAAGTCGACATCACCGATGTCTCCGCACAAGCGCCGGGCGCTGCGTCTGCCGCGCCGCGTCAATCAAACACCGCGCCGAACGGCTCGCAGGATCTTTATGCCGCAGCTTTGCGGGCCGGCGCGGCGGGTCAGGTCGATCAGAATGGACAAGCGTCCAAGGAAGATTTCTTTAACGCGGACATCAAGGATCTCGGCTACCTGCCCAATCAGGTCGTGCCTCAGCAGTCACGCTACGAGCTGAAGCGGGGGTCAGTTATCCCCGCAACGTTGATCACCGGCATCAATTCCGACTTGCCGGGCCGCATCACTGCGCAGGTTAGCCAGAACGTCTATGACAGCGCGACCGGTCATTTCATGTTGGTGCCGCAGGGGACAAAGCTCTTTGGTCGTTACGACAGCAAGGTCTCGTTCGGCCAGAATCGCGCTCTCGTCGTCTGGACCGATATCATCTTCCCGAATGGCTCGACTCTGCAGATCGGCGGTATGGCCGGGACCGACTCGGAGGGTTATAGCGGTTTCAGCGACAAGGTCGACAACCACTATCTCCGGACCTTTGGTTCGGCCGCGCTTGTCGCGCTTATCGGGACAGGGATCGACATGTCGATGCCTCAAAGCTCGACTCTTGCCACGCAAGACACGGCCTCCGACGCGGCGCGCCGGAATTTTGCGGAGACATTTGGGCGTGTCGCCGAACAGACCATTTCGAAGAACCTCATCGTCCAACCGACAATCAAGATCCGACCCGGTTTCCGGTTCAATGTCCTGGTCGACCAGGACATCATTTTTCCGGGTAATTACAGCAACTGAGGTATGAGCACGATGGCGGGTGACGTTCAGGCGACGGACACCGGCTCCGTCAACCAAAAAAAGTTGCTGCAAAACTACAGTGGATGAGTCCCGAGCCAATCGCTAAAATAACTCCCAAGGCCGTACGCGCTGCATTGCTCGATTCTCAGACGAGCAAACAAGGCGTACACCGCAGGCTGAGCCTGGGCGTTGGGAGATCTTATGGGTTACGAGAGAAATGACACTGCCACGGACATCGACCTGCGGCCGATCATCGGATTGCTCTCCAACGAGCCCGAGCAAGTTGTCGAAATCCTGACGGTCGGCGCGATCAAGAAACATCGCACGCTTGTCGACCGCGCCGAAAGAATGTTCCAGGTCGCCCATGCCGGTGACCGAAGCGACGAGAAAGAGCCTAGTGACGCTCACCTAGCCTATCTGGAGGCGACGATCGAAATGCATGCGCAGATGTCTGCGCTCACAACACTTCTCAACATCCTGGGTCGAACACCGAAAGTTTGATCAAATCAGACCACGCCGAATTGCCAGAGCCACGAGCTGCGTGTTGTTGCAGAGGTCATATCGCCGTCGTGCCTCGGCGAGCGCAATGCGGACGGTATTATATTTGACCTGCTCGATATCGGCCGTGTCTTCCACCGTTTTGCCGAGTGAAAGCCATCGCGTGTAGGTCCCTTCCTTCGGAGAGAGGTAAAACGATTCCTGGATTGAAGGCGTTACCTTTAGCTGCCCGATGCGGGCATGTAACTGCCCAACCGCAGAGGATGCAGCGATCGGATCGATTTCGTCCTGCGCGGTCAGAATCGACTTTGGAGAGACGAAGCTGAGGACTGAGATGGCGCCACTGGAAATAGCGATTGGAATGGTGATGCCTGAACGGATCCCGAACTGCGCTGCAGTCTCATAGAAAGTCTGGTCTTCCTCCAGCGGCGTCCCCGTCTGTGGGGTGCCAGACCAGATAAAGGCGCGGCGTGTTTGTTGGGCACGCTTCATAACCGGATTTCGTCGGTCCAGGTCCAACTTTCGGCTTCGTTTCAGCCAATCGGGATGAAGGTTCGATATCACGTAAAAGTCGCCCGGCAGCAGTTTGGCATAGTCGTAACCGGAAAATTCGAACCGTTCTGCCAAATCCGCCAGAGCGGCCTTCAGCGTTGCATCGTCATGCGCGACAGCGCTGATCTCTAGAAGCCCCGCGACAAGTTGGTTCATCCAATCCCCTTCCATTCGGTGCTGCTCTTCTGTCCCGGAGCGGCTCATAGCGACGGTAGCGGAACGCGGTCCTGCTCCTGTCCGGCCCCTTCTGCCAACGCTAACGAGCGCAGCGCGCGGCGGTTAACTCAGCCTCAGGTTGATTTACCAATTTGGTCATCTCGACCACTCACTATGAGTTCGCCCTAAAATTTTCCAACCTGAATTCGATAACCGGCGATTGAGTGATTTGGCACGATGTAATATGAAGTGCAGCGAAACGAAACGAAATCAGAACTGGTAATCGATTGTTTCAGAACGGAAAATTATTTCTACCACCGCCAAATGACGGCAGTGACTGGAAGGAATTGTTCAAGAAACTGGCTGCGGCGGGCGCAGGCAGAGCAGTCGGTGAAGACGGATTTCCCGCGGGCCCGTGGACGCCCGAACTGCTCGCCGCGGCGATTTCACAGATCGATTCGAACCGCTCTGGGGTTGATCTGAGGACGGTGCAGCTTTGGTTTCAGGAGAATGACAGGGGAATTAGCGCGACGAACATTCGTTGGCTCGCGAGGGTTTTTGGGTGCGATGATCCGGAGGCCACGGCTGCATGGCAGGTCGAGCTAAGCGCGGCTCAGGCGCGGCTGCAAGCCAAGAGACGGGAGGCGAAAAAGGCGGATAGCCTTGCTCCAGGAACCCGAGATGTGCCGCCAGACCCCACGGTTGACCACGAGCAGTGGTCACCGGTTAAGTTTACACCCGATGCCGAACCCGAAGCCGATCGGAAGAAGCAGCGCTTCAGTTTAGCGCGAAAATCGGAGACCCTTTTTAGCGGCGGCTCGCCGCTGAACTTGCCCGCGTCTGTGTTTGCAGGCGCCTCCGCTCTCGGTTTTCTGTCCTACATCGTGGGGATCCACAGCGCCGTTTACCTCCGCGCGGATAACGTTGCGAAAGAGGTTGGATTTCTCTGGGCGCCGAATTGGACCTTCCTTTTCATGGTGCTCTTGCCACTGTTTTTCGCTCTCGTCACAGAGCTACTCGCTTTTTGGACCAAGGAAGGGCGTGTGAGGCTATGGGCGTGGAACAACACGACGACAAGCGAGGATGATTGGGCGCGCAATGTGGAGGCGTCCTCCTCTTCTTATTGGGCGGTATTCCTGATCTGTGTGTTGTTCGCCGGTGTTTTTCAATGGATTGGCGTTTGCCTGATCCCGTTGCTGGAAGGCGGTGCAGACTACGCGACTAGTTGGGGCACGCTGGCGATTGTGCGACCGGAGGTTATATCGGTCCCGGTGTCGATCGCGTTTACGGCCCTCGCTTACCTCTATATGTGCCTCTGCTTTTACCTTTTTTTTGCCGGGCTCATTTTGCTCCACACCATGATCCATGATCTCAGGAAAATTGACCTTGAAGCAAAGATCCTTCAGCAGGTTGGATCTCAAGGCGAAGTCCATGAGCTTTGCCTGAGATTAATGCGTGGGATTTTTCGTTGCACAATTCTAGGCCTCCTGGTCGCGTTGTGCATGAAGGCTCAGAGCTCCTATCTGACATCGAACGCCAAAAACATCCTCGACTGGTTGATCGGGGATTTGTCTTCAGCGCTGGCTGGACGTGATGGTGCCAGCAATGGGTTCCACTATCGGATGCCTACCCATTACAGCAGCCTGCTCGTTGCACTTTCGACCATCGTTGTCTTTGTCTACGGTTCGATCTGCCTGCGAGCTATCGGCACGCGATTTCATGTGCCTCTCTGGAAGATGGCGGCGGTCGTGACATTGCTGTTTGCCACCTACCTGCTGGTTGACGCGTTCGTGGGATTCTCAATCGTTTTGGGCATCGGTGTGTTCGTCGCGTTGTTCAGCCTGGTTGATCCTGGCCTAGGCAGTCGGCGATCCAGTGAAATAGGAAGCAAACAAATTGTATCTTAGCTGGCTTGATCGGTGGGATGAACAGCGGGCGCGACGCGGTGAGGACGGGAAGGAAACGACGAGTTTCATCCTTGATGCAGACCGTGCCTTTCCAGGTGAGAGAATCGACAGTATCCGCGAATTTTGTGCCCGCGCAGATGAAGCTTCGATTGACCCAACGTTTTTCGATGAGCAGAACGGCGGCGATCAACGATTCGAAGTCCGAGAGCATTGGGTTAAGTTTCCATCGGATATTTCGACCGATGTCGCAGAGAACAATATCGTCTGGGCGAAAATCACAAAAAGTGGGTCACTCGACAAGGCACTGGTGATTTTTCACCATTGGAACGCACGAGCTCGAAACGCTCAAATCGCCGGCTTCTTGTCACGGCGCGGCATCACAGTCATCGAGATCGCGATGCCATATCACTTCGAGCGTAACCGTCCCGGTTCATTGCACGCGGATTACATGCTGAGCGCCAACCTTGGTCGAACGATCCAAGCCGTAAGGCAGGCCGTATGTGATGGAGGAAAACTCATCCGCTGGCTGAAAAGTGAGGGCTATCGAGAAATCTCCGTCCTCGGCATGAGCCTCGGTTCCTGGGTCGCAGGATTGATTGCCGCACATGATCCGAACGTTTCGAAAGCTTCGCTGTTTCTGACAGGTGGAAGCCTTGCGGATATGGTTTGGACGGGTCGCGCTACACGAACTATCCGGAGCAGCCTCGAGCCAGAGATCGAGCTGGCTGATCTCAGAAGAGCATGGAGTCCACTCAATCTCGAAAACTACGCGCATCGTTTGGCGCGGCCGGATCTCGATATCCAGATGGTGCTGGCCAGGAGAGACACGGTTGTGATGCCGGAGCTGTCGGAGAGCCTGTTACGCAGTTTGAAGAACGCCGGCGGCCGACCGCAAATTATGAAGCTAAGCTGTGGCCACTATTCCCTCGGTAAGTTGCCATACATTTTGTACGCCGGCTTGAGCTTGAAACGGTTTCTGTCTTGAGTTGACCGAGTACCGGGCAGACGAAAATGAACGTTTGCAGCGTGTCCGCGTTACGATGCTTGGCGCCAAGCCCCCCAGGTTTGCGCTTTTGCGGGAATCCATGTAATAAACTGCAAGAAGTTGGCTCAGGAGGGCCTCGGCGATGACAGACATCCAGCTGGAGGCGCTCATCGCGCTCATGGAAAAGCGGGCTGAAGACGCCGCCAAGTCTCCAGACGATGCACGCCGTCATCTGATGGACGCCGGCATTGTGTCTGCCGATGGCAAGCTCGCCCCGGAATATGCGCGCGACGACGACGCTGAGGAAGCGGCTGCCGCTTGAGTTCCAATTATCCTGCATACGTGCTCGGCTACCACGGCTGTGACAAGGCCGTGGGTATGGCTGCGCTAACTGGCGCATCGCCCCTTCTTCCGAGCGAAAAGGCGTATGACTGGCTCGGTTCTGGGATCTACTTTTGGGAAAACGATCCCGAGCGTGCGCTCGAATGGGCGACGCTGAAAGCTGAATCTGGCGCTTATAAAGAGCCCTTTGTGCTCGGCGCAATTATCGATCTCGGCAACTGCCTAGACCTCATCACCCGCAAGTACGTCCCCCTGATCCAGACTAGCTATCGAATGCTGAAAAGTCAGATCGAAGCCACCGGCGGCAAAATGCCGGTGAATTCCGATGCCAAGGGTGACAAGAATTCCGACAAACTGGTTCGGAAGCTGGATTGCGCCGTTATCAATTACGTCCACGAGATCGCCAAGGAAGCCGCCCTTCCGGCATTCGACACAGTTCGAGGCCTGTTTCCCGAAGGCAATGAGATCTACGATGGCGCTCGCTTTCACGAGCGTACCCACACGCAGATCGCCGTTCGCAATGACCCATGTATCAAGGGCTTCTTCCTGCCGCGAGGCGAGACGCCAGCGCTCACCTCTCCGGTTTCGCCCTAGCGCTGACCCATCCGCAGCGCTCGTTATTTTTGTCCGCCGATCCTCGAAAGATCGATCCTCATTCCTGCCTCCGTAGCCTTATCCGGCTCGGCCGATTGTGAGGCATCTTCACTTTCCATGGGAGGCGCCACGGGATCCGTACCTTCGGCACGCTTTTCTGAGCGTGTACCAAAGAAAGTCGGGCCACCAGGATCTGAGGCACGGAACACGTTGTCGCCCTCGAAGCTGCCCGTCTTCCAAGCGTAGATCGTATCGTCCACCAACTGCGGAAGAAGCTCTTTATTCGTGGGGCGGCCGTACCATTTGGCGACGATGCGGGCGACCTTTGCGAATATGCCTGTCCCTGTGCGCAAATTCGCGCAGGCCTCGAACATATCTGATTGAAGCTGCGATGCGTCGTCGACGCCAACGTCCGCCGGAAACTGGGTGATGCCGACCCGCACGATGGCATGACCGACATAGTCTTTGACCACACCCATGGCCTCGTCGGGCGAGCGAGGTTTGGGGATGAGAACCAGCCGACCATCAGCATTCACGGTGACGGCGAGTGGATCGTCGGAACCGACGGCCGAAATGAACTGTTCCACGATAGCGGGGGGAAGGCTTGGATCGGCGCATTTCGCAATGAGGGCAGCGTCCATGGTCTTTGCTCCAGATCAGGTGTTGAAAGACATCACGAGAGGTTTGTTGAACAGCCGCGCCCAAGCCTCGGCGCTGGCGCGCTGTATGCCGATGATTGCGGTCCCTTTGGTCCACCAGTCGTTTCCGACGGCGACGACGAGGTCTGGATCATGAAGCATCGACTGCAGGACGGGCCAGATGATGAGTTGCTCGTAGCAAATGAGTGGGGCCACGCGCTGGCCGCCAACGGACACGACCGGATTAGCAAAGAAGTCCGCTCTGGCTCCGCCGCTCTTTCCGATCGGTGCCAACCAGGGCTGCCACATCGAGCCAGGCACTGGCATGCGTTCCCGATAGAGGATCTCACTGTCGGTGGCCGAGACGCGAACCAGCACATTGTCATATCCTTCCCGATCGACGACAGCCGCGCCGGCGATGACGCTCAGATCGGCCTCGGCCAGTTGCTGCCGCCACACGCGTTCGACCGATGGCGTCCAAAACCCGAGAGCACTTTCAGGCAAGAGCATGAAAGTGGAGCCGGGGCGACGCTCAGAGCGCAGCGTTGCAACAAGATCACTATGCCGAGCAAGACTGTTATCGCGACCGAGTCTATTTCCGAGCTGCAGGTCGACCCCCTGCCAATGCCGCCCTATGTCCGGTGCTGTCCAGAATGCGGCGGACCAGAGCCAGAAGCCTGCAAGGGTTATGGCTACAGCCGGTCGATATTGCGTCGTCATGAGCGCGAGACCGGCTGTCACTGCCGCAAGTCCGGCCCAGCCCCATCCTGGAAAGAGAACGCCTGCCGCCGTGATCGGATGTGCCCAGCCAACAATGCCGAAGGGTGGAAGGGCCATGAGGACCATCGCGATCGTATATCGCAGGGCTTTCCAGCCGCCGGACTGACGCGACCAGAGTGCGACGTGAACGAAAACGAAGCCGCTTGAGGCGACGAGCCACAAGATCAGTCCCGGCCAGATATCGGATTGATAGAAGGCAGCCACGCCTTGCGGCAGACCGCGCGACGCCGCCAGAAAATAGGCGGCCGAAACGACACTTGCGGCCCGACGACTGTGCGCCAGCGACCAAAGCGCCGGAAATGCGATCGCTGCGGGAAGCGCCAGGGCATGCCCGCTCCAGGAGATATATCCAGTCGTGGCAGCAGCCAGAGCGAGGGTAAAAGGTTGAAGCCAATCAGGGCGCATAGGTAAGCACCTGTTCTGCGAGGCCGAGAACACCGGATCCTGGGACCGGCCCGAAATATCGAGAGTCCCAGGATCCGGGAAATGGCGAATGGAGGAACAGGAAGCCGGCCGGAATCGTCCCTCCTGCGTACGGGCGCAATGGCCGCCCCTGGCCGTCCTGAGACACGAGGCTCGAGTTTGCGATCGGCCGTCCATCGATCGTGACATTGCCGGCGATCTCGATGCGCTTCCCGCCGACCGCAGCCACCGTTTTGATGAGGGGGCCAAAGCCGCCGGGGCACAGGCCTGAGCGAAGGTAGCCTCTCTCAAATCCCTCCGAAACGGCGTCAGTCTCCGGCGGGCAGACGAACACCATTTCACCCACCTGAATCGGGTGTTCGAGGGGTGCGACACGCCAGAGCCCGAGTGGCTCGCTGGGCGTGGTGTTGATCCGCAGGCCGCCGATGAACCCGCCGATAATCACCACGAGCGCAATGCCACATGACACTGCGAGGAGGGCGAGAACCGGGCGCTTTTGGCGCACAACGGCAGAGGTGGGGGAGATATGAGACATCATTTCAGCGACAACCCTTTCGTCTGGGTCTGCCGTATGGCTTCTGCCTGTTTGAGTGCCACAGCTGTTCGCTCATGCGCAGCCAATTGCTGGACGGTGCGGATCGTGTCCCAAGCGGATCGCAGCTCGTTCTTCTGGGCCGGCTGCATACCTGCGGACGCTACCTCGAACGCCTTCCCGTCTGCAGTCTTTGCCGCAAGCGGAAGGAAGGTTCTTTCCCCGAAGCGCTCCGACACGGCCTTGGCAAAACCTTCGAGCTCGGCCTTCACCATTTTGTCCGCCAGAGCGAACTCGAGACCGGCGGGGATATCGTTTCGATCGATGGCATCGCGCACGCGCTCAAGCACCTGCTTTGCGGATGCGGAGAGAGCAGGAATATCGAGCGAGAGCTTGGTGCGGACCGCGCGTTCCTCGTCCTCATAGCGGCTGGCCGCCTCTGCGCGTTTCGCAATGAAGCCCTGCAGATCGCGGGCAAGTGCGGGTGCGTTGACAAGCGCAGTATCGTGGGCCCGCTTCTCGGCGCTCCCTGCAAAAAGACCGGTCTTCCCCTTCAGCGCACCGAAGCTTTCCGGTTGCTCGGCAATCTGCACAATCGTCGTTGCCGCTACCGTTCCATTCGCCAGCATGGCGTCGACATTGACTGTCTTGAAGGCGGCTTGTGGATCAGCAAAGACGTGATGGAAGCGAGCGGAAACCTCCTGCCAGCTAGCCTTCAGGCCGGGGTCGGCCGAGAGCTTGTCTTCGGCCGCCTGACCAATTGATCTGGGGAAGGTCGTCGTGCCAGAGACCATGGGTTTTGCCTCCTTGATTGCCGATGTTGTCGATACAGTCGACTTTGCTCCGCCAAGGCCGAGCTTTGCCGCGACGGCGACAAGGCGCGCGCCGAGCTCGGCGAGTTTCGACGATTGACGGATGGTCCATTGGAGCTGATCGTGCGCGATGGTGCGGGCGACATTCATCAGGTGGAGGCTACGCGCCTCCGCGAAACGCAGCGCAGCGCGATAGTGCGAAGCGTCCTGATAGTCGAGCGTCGTTTCCTTTGATCCGGGACGCGAGAGCCGCTCATGTAGCCGGGCCATCGCCAGCTCCTCGACCGGCACGACCTTCCAGGAATTGCGGTCAACCTCAGTGCCATCGGGGAGCGTGACGCGCTGCGATCCGACGTGTTTGAGGCCGATGCGATCCCCGATCCTGGCGCCCGACGCATCCATCGCCCGCGCGAGATCGACACCCCAGACGGTTCGTTCCTGGCCATCGGCAAAGCCGAGCGTCACATAGTAGCTGTCCCGGTTGCCCGGCTTATGCTCGTAAGGCGCTTCGCCATGGGCTATCAGCACGCCGCCGCGCCGTTGCGCGAACTCTTCCAGCCCGACATAGAGTTCCGCCGTCTCGCGGTGGCGGGTCATGGCGACATAGGATAGATGCCGGTCCAGCGTGCTCGACGCCAGCACCTTGACGCGATCGACGGTGGCGCCCTGGCTCTTGTGCACCGTGGTGGCGTAGCCGTGATCGACATTGGCGTAGAACCGCTGTTCGACCACGACCCGACGCCGGTCTTCACCATTGCCGATCTCAGCGACAATCCGCCCGGGCTGGGCGTCGACGACACGCGCCAACATACCGTTCTTGACGCCGAGCGACCCTTCATTCTTCAGAAAGACAATCTGATCACCGGCCGCAAGCTGCCTCGTCCCGTCTTCCGTCTTGAACGCATGGCCGGCCTCGATCAGCCCACGCTCGACGAGTTTGCTGCGCGCCATCTCGTTCAGCAAACGCACATCAATACGGCGATGAGCGAGTATCAGAGTCGACTTGGCCGGATCGTATTCGTGGTCCCAGTCGGCGATCAAAGCTGTGATCGCCTCGTCCCTGGTCCAACCGGTCCGCACCATATCCCGCTGCGCGTAAGCGTCGAGCGCAGCCGACACGTTTCCACGCGCCAGATCGAGGGAGGCATCGCGCATCCACTGTTCGCGCTGACGGTAGATTGTCTCGAGTTCCGCATAGCCGATCCGCCCTGAAATGGCGCGGAAGGCAGCGCCCGCTTCGATCGGCTGCAGCTGCTCGGGATCGCCGACCAGGACGAGCTTGGCACCGGACACGGTTACCGCTTCGACGAAGCGCGCCATCTGCCGGGAAGAGACCATTCCTGCCTCGTCGAGGACGAAGACAGACTTTTCATCAAGCCGGTCTCGCTCCTGATCCCATCTTAGTTCCCAGGCAGACAGCGTGCGGGAGGCAATGCCCGCTTCCTTCTCCAACCCCTCTGCCGCTTTGCCCGCAAGCGCGCCACCGACGACCCTATAACCGGCTGCTTCCCAGGCTTGACGCGCCGCCTTCATCATCGTCGTCTTGCCGGCACCGGCACGGCCGATCACGGCAGCGATCCTTTCCGGACCTGCGACATGTTCGATCGCGGTTTTCTGCTCATCCGATAGACGGTCATGTCGCGAAAACACACCGCTCAGAACCGCGTGCCTGACGCCATGAGAGGATCGCTGCGACAGCCAGATTGCCTGATTGGCCATCTGCGCTTCAAGCCGGATCAGCTCTCGCGTCGTGTATTTGCTCGGTGCCCTGACGCCAGTGACGAGATCCATCCGCTCACGGTCGAGCCGCAGTGTTTGCGGGCTTTGTAGGATCCGCGCCATCAGGTTTTGGAAGAGCGCCGCATCGTCGATGTAGCGGTAGAGGATCTTGGCGATATCGCGTTCGTCGAAGACGCTCTTCTCGCGGGTAATGAGGTCGAGCACGATCTCCGGATTGCGCTGGATCCGCCGGGCATTCTCGGCGCGCCGTTCTTCCTGCAGCTCCAACCGCTCGAGCGCGACCTTCTCCTCCCCCCATCCGGTTTTATTGTCGCCCTTCCGTTCGATCGCCTTCGTCCCGACGCCGAGATGAATGGTCGGCGTCAGCTCGATCCCCTGTTTCTCGAAGGACCGGCCGTCGATGCGGATGTCGAGACCTGCGAGCGCCAGATGCCGGTTCTGGCATGCGAACCAGCCATCGCGAAACGCGTTGAAGTCGTCGGTGCTTCCAGCCCAAAGCTCGTAGACGATCTTGCCGGCGTCGTTACGCACAGGTTTGCCGGCTGGTGCCAGAACCGCAACTTTCTTGGCGCCAAACCCGTCTTCGGTCAGCGGCCGCAGGGTCGTCATCAGATGGATGTGCGGATTGCCCAGAGCATCATGATACACCCAATCGGCGACCATGCCTTTGGCCGTGATGTGGCGCTCGACGAAGTCGCGGACCAGGGCAATGTTCTGGTCGTTCGAAAGCTCGACCGGCAGAGCGATGGTCACGTCCTTGGCGAGCTGTGCATCGGCGCGCTTTTCGAACGCCTCAACCTTGTTCCAGAAAGCTTCCGAGGCGCCCGAGACCGATCTATCGGCGATCATCGACCGTAGCCAGTCGGGTGCGGTTTCGGGGATGACGAACTCCTCATGGAGGAGTCCTTGCTTGCGGCTGTAATCGATCGTCCTCGCTTCCCGCTCGAATTCCATCTTGGCGCAGTGCCGGTAGGCCGCCGACAGCACCGCGCTGCGGCCTGAGCCGCGGGCAACGATGCTGACTGAGAAATGCGGGACGGCCACGGCTGAGACAGGCTCCTAAGATCGAACATTTTCGACGCGTTCGTTGGGAGCGGGCGGCCCCGCCAGGACCCTTCAGCAGGGCGTCGCGTCAGCGACGTATAATTGCGCCCTTGGATCCGCTCCTTCGGAACGGCGGGATCATTCGCCCAAAGCTAGCGCTTTGGCGAGGTGCAACATTGCACCTTTCCAGCGGGAGAAAATTCGGGGCAGGGTTCGTCTTCAACGGACCATCATGAACAAGGAAGCAACGCTTATGAAGAAGCCAACCGCCAAAATCCGGGAAGAGATTGCTCGCCTGCAGGAGCAACTCAAGCAGGCCGAAACACGTGACGCCGAGCGCATCGGTCGGATCGCGCTACGGGCAGGGCTCGGAGAGATCGAGATAGAGGAGGGTAAACTTCTGTCGGCGTTCGAAGAAGTCGCGGCTCGGTTTCGGGCACAGGCGAGACCCGCTCAGGGGCGCAAGCCTGCGACCACGCCGCCGAACGGCGCTGGCGAGGCTGCGGGCCGGTCTGCTGAGGCTTGAGCGGGTGCAAAAGATGTCGACGGCAGAGGCTCGGAAAAAGGACGCGCGGGAAAAGATCGAACTTGGCGGCCTGATCGTCAAGGCCGGCCTGCGCTACGAGAAGCGCGCGCTCTTGCTCGGGCTTCTGATCGATGCCAGCGCACGGATAAAGGCTGACGAGGCGGAGCGAACGCGTCTGAGTGAACTCGGTGCGAAGGCATTCGCCGATGACGCCTAAGCGGATCCTTGTCGCCGGTATTCCGGCCGTAGCCATGGTGGCCATCGCTTTGACTTTCCCAGGCATCGAACGGTGGCTCTCAGCATTCGGAACGACGGATCAGGCGAAGCTGATGCTGGGGCGGATCGGGCTTGCATTGCCCTATGCACTCGCCGGGGCATGTGGCGTCATGTTCCTGTTCGGCACCAAGGGATCGATCAACGTCAAGACATCAGGTTGGAGCGTTGCCGCGGGCGGTCTCGGCGTCATCGCCGTCGCAGCTCTTCGCGAGGGATCGCGTCTGTTGACCTTTGCCAGTCAGGTGCCCGCGCGCAGGACGCTTCTGTCCTACGCCGACCCTTCGACCATCATAGGAGCGGGCACCGCGCTGCTCGTCACCTTCTTCGCGCTGCGCGTCGCCAGGATGGGCAATGCGGCCTTTACCCGAAGCGAGCCGAGACGCATCCGGGGCAAACGCGCCCTGCACGGGGAGGCCGATTGGATGACGATGCAAGAGGCGGAAAAGCTCTTTCCGGAAACAGGAGGCATCGTCATCGGCGAGCGATATCGTGTCGATCGCGACGATCCGGCCGCCACGTCGTTTCGGCCTGGCGAGCCGACTTCCTGGGGGAGGGGAGGTTCCCCACCGCTGCTCTGCTTCGACGGCTCGTTCGGCTCATCGCATGGGATCGTTTTCGCCGGTTCAGGAGGTTTCAAGACGACCTCTGTTACGATCCCGACGGCGCTCAAATGGGGCGGCTCTCTCGTCGTGCTCGATCCGTCCAACGAGGTGGCGCCGATGGTGATGGAGCATCGGCGTAAGGCAGGCCGGCGCGTTATCGTTCTCGATCCGAAGAACGCCCAATCCGGCTTCAACGCGCTCGACTGGATCGGTCGCCACGGCGGCACCAAGGAAGAGGACATCGCAGCCGTCGCGTCGTGGATCATGAGCGACAGCGGTCGCGCGACCGGCGTCCGCGATGACTTCTTCCGCGCGTCCGGTCTTCAGCTGCTCACCGCCATGATCGCTGACGTCTGCCTGTCCGGCCATACCGATGAGAAGCACCAGACGCTGCGACAGGTGCGGGCCAATCTCTCAGAGCCGGAACCTAAGCTCCGCGCGCGCCTGCAGGAGATCTACGACAATTCCGCTTCCGATTTCGTGAAGGAGAATGTCGCCGCTTTCGTCAACATGACGCCGGAGACCTTCTCTGGCGTCTACGCCAATGCGATCAAGGAAACGCATTGGCTAAGCTATGCGAACTACGGCGCCCTCGTTTCCGGTTCCAGCTTCTCCACCGAGGCGCTGGCCGATGGTGAAACCGACGTCTTCATCAATATCGACCTCAAGGCTTTGGAAACCCATGCCGGCCTGGCGCGCGTCATCATCGGCTCCTTCCTCAACGCGATCTACCATCGCGACGGGGCGATCAAAGGCCGGGCACTGTTTCTCCTCGATGAGGTGGCGAGGCTCGGCTACATGCGGGTGCTGGAGACGGCGCGCGACGCCGGCCGGAAATATGGCATTACGCTCACGATGATCTATCAGTCGATCGGCCAGCTGCGGGAAACCTACGGCGGTCGTGACGCGTCCAGCAAATGGTTCGAAAGCGCCAGCTGGATCTCGTTTGCGGCAATCAACGATCCGGAAACCGCAGACTATATCTCCCGTCGATGTGGCACGACGACAGTCGAGATCGACCAGGTCAGCCGCAGTTTCCAATCGCGCGGGTCGTCACGAACCCGCTCGAAACAGCTCGCTTCAAGGCAGTTGATCCAACCGCACGAAGTCCTTCGCATGCGTGCTGACGAGCAGATCGTCTTCACCGCGGGCAACGCGCCATTGCGATGCGGCCGCGCGATCTGGTTCCGCCGGTCGGACATGAAGTCATGTGTCGGCGAAAACAGGTTTCAACAGCGCGGTGATCGTCCAGAAGTCTCAGCTTCGGCCGAACCGAACTAAACGCGGGAGGATCCATCAATGCGATATTGGGAAGCCTGTGAGGCTCAGGTTTCGGCTGAAGACGCGATCGAGGAATGCCGCATCCACGAAGTGGCGGCCGCCGTCCGAGAAGGTGACAAGGCATTGGTCGATGAAGCTGCTGGTGAGGTCATTGCTCATGCCGACGAGGAGGGGGAATATTATGGTGCGGATATCCTCGGCTATCTCGGGTACTGATCAATGCCGCGGTGACCGCGAGAAGATCGTGACCGAAATGGGCGAAGACCGCTTGCGGGCTTCGTTCGCCGTGGCGAATAGAGCCGTACGCCGAAGGCGGATCGCCCAAGACCTAACGTTTCGAACGCTTCACCAGATTGAATCGATCACGCGAAACCGATTCATAATTGTCGTTGGACCGCGGACTCCGTACGCGCGATTCTCAGTCATGATCGCACAGCCCTACCAGCTCTATGTCGAACGCAAGGACCGCGCCAAGAACATGGCTCGCTACTATGCCATGTCGATCGAGGCCAACCTGTTCGGTGAACTTTGCCTGACCCGGCGATGGGGACGGATCGGCAGCAAGGGCCAGACATTGACCCACCACTTCGAGCGGGAGCAGGATGCGGTTGCCCTCTTCCTCGACCTGACCCGACAGAAGCGCGCTCGAGGCTATCGAACGCGGTCAGCTGCAACCCGCGAATCTGATAGTTGCGCTCCATCTACCGTCATCGAGCTTGGGGCAATCAGGTGAAATCAATTCTGACAGGCGTCATTTCCGCCGCTGTTCTGCTAGGCGCAATCTTGATTGTCCCGCATGTTGAAGCGGCTCAATCTGGTCTACCCGCAACGTACCCCAAATGTGCGTCCGGCGCCCGTTACAACTGCGTCGTCGATGGTGATACGCTGTGGATCTACGGCCAGAAGGTGAGAGTTGCCGATATCGACGCCCCGGAGATCAGCACCCCGAAATGCGCGTCGGAACTGACACTTGGCAACAAGGCAACAGAGCGGTTGATCGAGCTCGTCAACGAGGGACCATTCCAACTCCAGGCGTGGCCAGGCCGCGATACGGATCGTTACGGCCGCAAGCTCCGGGTTCTCGTCCGGGAAGGACGAAGCCTCGGCGATCGGCTGGTGTCGGAAGGCCTGGCGCGGACCTGGTCGGGCCGGCGCGAGCCCTGGTGCTGAGGATCCGGCCCGCCAAAGCGGGCCGAGGCGCCTTACGGGCGCCGGTTCCAGTCGGTCTCGAAGTTGACCTCGATGTCTACGAAGAAGGGGATCTTGATCGCGACCTTCAGGCCGAGTTTACCCTTGCGGACGAAGTGACCGACGACCTTGCCGAGAGTGCGCAGGCGGCGGCCGGTAGCGGCGAGGAATTTGGCGAGCTGTTGGATGATCTTTCTCCTGTGATTGCGTTTCATCGCGGGGATGAGATGTGCCTCGGGAAGGAGTGCTGCATCGGCACGACCGCAGCGAAGCGGAGGACCTGAGAACGACTGAATTTTGCTGCGCGAGGAAGCCGAAGGCGGGGAAAATTCTGGCGGCATCAGGTTGCGGCACGACGCTCGAGACGCACCATCCCTGATGTCGATGATATGGGATCACAGGAGAACCGCGACGGTCGATAATGGCGCGGCGCTATCGGTTGCCCTCAGTGAGGGGGCTCCCAATCGAAGATGTTGCCCTGCAGGTCGACGGCCGCCGCAAGCTCCGCCTGAGCGACATCCAGCTCGGCCTGGATCTGGCGACGCTCACCGGCGTCGCAGGCATTATGAACGCTCGCACCGTTATCCTTACAGTCAAGCGCAGACCCTGCGAACTTGTCGCTCACGCGATCGGCCTGAACCATTCCCAATTGAGAGGCAGCCTTTGCCACCTCTCCGCGTCTAAGATTTGATCCGGTTCTGGCGATGCCATCGGCCCTAGACGGCACGAGCCGCATGAACGGGGATTCCGGTTTCCCGTGTGATATCCTTTACGATTTGTGCCAGCGAGCCGAGCTCGTCCTCCGTCAACGCAACCAATTCCGGACAATCGATATCGACGCCGCTGTAATCCGCCGTCAAGGCGTTGATCCAGTCGCTGCCGTTAATGCGATATTCATGCGTGTCGAAATCGATTTCGAGGTCGTCCAACAAGCTGATGGCGCAGCGTCCGAAAATCTCGGTCTCGCCGTCCAGCTGATAGGCGGCTTCGTCGCCGGTGAGAACGCTTCGTTCCAATGCCATGATGGTCTGGATACGAGCGATTGCCGCCTCAAGTCCTTCAACCAGGCGGTCATGAAGCTCTTGCAAGAAATCGGTGTCGCAGCCGACCCGATCTGCGAGGACGACGAGCCGGAAACCGACGAGCTTGGCGTAGAGCATGAGGTTCTGATCGGATGTCATAGTGGATCTCCTTCATCTTGATGACGGAGATCGGCCGCTCTGTTGCAATGAGGGGTCAAGGACCGCGAAGCGGCTTGCAAGCGGGGGAACCGATTTTTCCAGAGCGCAGTGCAACGCAGCGGCGGAAAAATTGGGGGAGACCGCGCCGTCCTTGACGCCGGATTTGCTGGAGCAGAATAGGACGTCAGAGAGAGAAGAGACCCGCGGACCCGAAGGGGACGCGACCGATTCCGGCGTGAGCCGGCGGGGAGTGTCGAGGGGTGAAATCCCTGACAGCTTGGTCGGCCGAGCGATCCGGCTGACCAAGCTCACGGATGCGGCAAAAGCCCCCTCAGAAGGGGGGCTCCGCCTTGAGCCAGCCATCCTTCTCGGCAATGATGACGGCCAGCTCGGCGCGCGCCAGCTCGAGTTCGACCTCGATCTCGCGACGTTCGTCGGGATCGATGCACTCCCTGAGCTCGGACCGCAGTTCTTCGATCTGGATTTCAATGTCGTAGGTCATCGTCTGATCTCCTTGGATGTGAAAGACGACGACAGCGGCCGGGAGGGGATGGCGGGGTCAGGGATCGCGCAAGCGACCGGCAGGGCCGGGGAGTGGGGGAGCCGATTTTCGGAAGGCGCCACAGGCGGCTGCAGAAAATTGGGGGAACCGCTCATCCTTGAGGCCGGCATGCGCGAGCGGCACACTCCCGGTTTCTGAGCAGCTATCCCTCCCTCCCGTGTGCCACCAAAAAAGCCGGACCAGGCTCGAAGCCTGATCCGGCTTTAGATATTTGCCGAGGGAAAGACCCCGCCCTTTCGGGCGGGGCCGGAGTTCTCAGTCCCGGTTCGGCCGGGACCAGATCAGCTGGTAGCCATCTTCGCCTTCGACCTCGGAGAGCGTTGCGTAGATGGGGGCGGGGAAGCTCGGGTCATCGAGCTTAACCGAGAGGTAGTCGCGGTCGGTCTGTTCCGAGCGCTTCTGCCAGGCGGCGCCGAGTTCAACGGCTCCCGCGAAGATGCGGAACTGCGGGCCCTTGTCGGAGGGATTTTCGATGCGGGCGATGCGGGCCTTGACGTTGAGCGCGAGGGTGCGGATCGAGCCGGTGAAGCCGTTTTCGGTAGAGGTGAAGGTGCCGATAGTAGCCATTGTCGTATTCCTTTTCGCTGTTTCGGGCCGCTCTATTGCGGCCTCGATGGCAGTCGCAAAGGCCGGGGACGATCGGACCGCATCCGTAGGGCCGGAACAACGTGGAGGGCGGCGCGGAGACACTTTCTTGTTTCGCGAGGAATGACGGCGACCTGGGGTCCCCACTCGACCTGTCGCGTGGGGTGGGTTCCGGCAGGGGATGAAAGTTTCGGAGCGCCGTTGCGGGAATACGAGCGAGGCGTAGCCGCTCTCCGGCCAGACATGCCTCATCGAGCCCGCGAATGGAGCCCTGTCGTCAAGGGAAAGGGATATGGCAATGGCGGGCCCGCACCGGGGAATCGAGGTGAACTGCCACAGCTGGTCAGCAATCTGACATAGCTACCACAACGATATGCACATTCTTCGCATGACGTCCGATCAAGGTCCGCTTGCGAGACGAACTTGCCGCGATAGAGTTGCCCCGCGAATCATCGCCTGGAGGATTTATGGCAAAGCAGACGAAACCGTTTATCGTCGAAATCAAGCAGTCCCGGAAGCTGAAGCCTTCCGCTCCTAAGCCGTCGATCTGGGGAAGGTTAGACTTGAGCACTACGGAAGATCTGGCTCCCGCTGACCCGTTGACAGAGCCGGCCACCACCGAGAGCGGCGACCGACCGTAAGCCTACCTGAAGCGTTCAAGCACTCAAGCAGCGTCCCGAAAGTTGGCCGCCTCCGGCTGTAGCCCGTGAAGGAAGACCGTTGCGCGCTGCGCATGGGCAGCCGCCTGGAAGATCGCCCGCTTGTCGTCGGCCAGCACCTTCAACCAGGACTGAAGGTACGACGCGTGATCAGGCCGCGGCTCGAGTTCAGGGGCTATCCCGAGGTCCGCGCAAAGGAAACAACTGCCAAGCTCGGCAATCAGCTCTTCGCGGGCACGTTCGCTCCTGTCTTTGGCATAACGTGACAGGTCTCGGCCGACGCGGTTCTCGGCGGCAGTCCAGTGCGTCGCTTCGTGGCTGAGCGTAGCATAAAAGCTCGCCGCATCCTTAAACGTCTCGAAGGGCGGCATCTGGATGAGATCAGGACCTGGCGCATAGAATGCCTGATTGCCACCATGGCGGATCACCGCGCCGGTATTCCGGAAGAACCGGTCCGCCTGCTCGATACGCTCAACATGGTCCTGGGCTGGCGCCGGCCGGTAATAATAGTGGTCGGGCAGACCATCGATCTGTTCGACGTTGAACACGGAATAGGCCTTCAGGAAGGGAATTTCCCGATCGACCTCACCACCTTTTCCGTCCGCTTCGGATTTGGTGAACCGGCTCGCGAACACGATCGTCGATCCGGTCTCGCCCTTTCGAACGGCGGCCTCGAGTTCCAACGCCTGCTTGAACGTCATCCACATCGACGAAGCAAAGCCACGCGACATCTGCTCTGACCAGAGCAGGAGAACGTTCATGCCCGAATAGGGCTGGCCGTTGTGGCGGAGCGGGCGGGTGATCCGGCCATCCGTATTCGCCGCATTCCAGGGCTTCATCCAGGGGCGGACCCCGCTTGCGAGGTCCTCGAGGATCCGATCGGTAATGCGGGAATAGATGTCGGTGCGCTGGCTTTCGACCTTCTTGCTCATTTCTCATCTCCACTATTCGGAGCCGCGCCAATCGCGGCCCCGTCGCGCAGGCCAAGGTCAGGAGCCATGAGCCGACGGCTTGCACCGGAACGGCCGAAACGAAGTGGAGGACGGCGAAGCCGTTGCCTGACGTGGGCGGCTCCTGCAGGTCCGACGCACGAGACGGGCCGCAACGGCTCGATCAAATTCCTATTTCCGCTTTCCCTCCATCGAGAGCCGGCATGAAAAAAGGCCGCCCCAAAGAGACGGCCTCTAACGATAAGGGGGGGCGGGCCCCGCCGCATGGTGTCAGTCGAAAGCGGACATCTGGGCCGCGGCCGCCTTGCGATCCACAGAATGTCCGGGGTTTTCGACTGGGCGATCGAACGGCTTCCAGCTCTCACCGACGATATGCTTGTAGGCGGCGACGGCACCTTCGGCTGCCATCCGTAACGCGTGAGCCTGGATGCCCATGTCGGCGGCGAATTCCCGCTTGCGGTGGGCGGCGCTATCGTAGCCGACGGGACCGTCGAGGTCTTCGTCGCGGGCATCGTTTGCCGCCTTGGCCGTGGCATCGCGTGCCTGGGTGACGGCATTGCTGTAGAATTGGCCGGCGCCGTGGGCGGAGCCGACATAGGCGCCGACGATGCGCTGCAGGTGGATCTGCATGGCCCGGTCACCGAGGCCTTCGCTGAGAGCATCCGCGGTCTCGGTGATGAGCCGTTCGTGGAGGTCGCGGATCCCCTCGCTGTCGATGACGGCGGTCCCGAAGCTTTCGGCGATCTTGATCGCCTGGGCGCTGTCTGGGCAGGTGAGGCGGACCATTTCGACGGTGGCGCCCTTGCGGAGCTGGACGACCCGGGCGGTCTGGCGAGTGGTTACGGGCTTGGCCATGTCTCTTCCTTTCGAGCCGAAGTGGTTCCGGCCCCGTGCCGGCTTGCCCTTCGGTGCGGTCGACCCGAACCGGCGGAAGACGGGCGCTTCAAGATCCGGGCGTGCCAGGCCAAGCGGAGCCGATCTGCGAGCCGGCAGGGCAACCGCCCTGCGAGGCCGAGCGGAACTGCTCCGCGCAGGACGGCGGGTTCCGGCCGCCCCGCGGCGCGATAGCGGCCTTGAAGTGGACGGCCGCTGGCTCAGACCGCAGCAAAACCGAAGGACAAACCGTCACGGTGCCATCACCGGACACGACAAGGATATGGCTCCAGCCCGTTCTACTCCTCGCTTTTGCCGATGCCCACATGCGAGACCGCTGCGTTCCCGTCGGACTGGCTCCGCAATACTGCCTTCGGCAACCGGTAGGATTGAAGCCATGTGGGACCATGGGTGTTACGGAGACCGCGCAAGATCCCGCCATCGTCATAAGGCGGTCCACCCCCCATCCAGACATCGCTGAAGATGCTCTTCCAGCGTCGTCCATGCCTGGCGGCATACGCTTGTAGTGCAGCTTCCTGATCGTCGCTCGGGGCTGGCCATTGCTGGCGCCTGTGTTTGGCAGCACGCAATTCGGTCCCGTTGCGCTCTGCGATCATGCGCTTGAGCTCGGCCACGCCCGCGTCAAGGCATGCTTTCCCTTCGAGATGATGAAACCGCAGCCAGAACGCAGTTCGCTCAGCATTGGAAGATCCGATCCCGGCGTTCCGCTCGAGGTCACCTATTGTTGCCATGTCATCAGCCCTCCGGACTCGAGTGTGGGCCGGCAGAAGATAAACGGTCGCGTAGCGCTGCGATCGCAGCGTCCTGTCGAGCCAGCTTTCTTGATAGGGCTTCGGCCTCTGGCTGACGCTCTGCTGTGAGGCCGGCTAGGTTGGCGCGATAGCGCTCGAGCAGGGTGCGGCCATCGGGCGCCTTTCCGCGATGGTAGCCAGTCTGGCGCCTCGCAAGCTTCGGCAGGATTGCCGTCATCCGGCGGGTGATCTGCCTGTCAATGAGTTCCAACTGCCTCTGGGTCTGACGGCGGGCGTCCTCCATGCGAGAGAGCTGGGTTTCGGGTGACATTACCGGTGCCATCATGCCGCCCTCGCGCTCCAACCGACGAAGCTCGACGGACCATCATAGGCGGCATGACGCGCGAGATCGATGACAAAGCCAAAGCGACCGCGCCTACCATATTCTTCATGAGGAACGAGAAAGCGACGCTCCTCTCGCTGGGGTTCGCGATTGCCGCCTCTCTTGGCGAACACCTCAGTCATGCCGGAGTGGTGAGAGGAGATGATTGCAGAGATGACGATCCAGTCGTCAGCATGCACGCGATCAAACTCAGCGCTATCCTTCAACCAGGATTCCCCGGCGCTGAGCTGACGGCCGCGAAGCTTCTCCCAATAATCCGGGAAGGTGTTGCGCGCGGCCTCATTGGCGCACTGGCGCTCGTAGCCGGTGAAGAGATCCGGGAACGTCAAGGCGACGATCGCCCATTCGCTATCTTCCTCGTACCAACCGCCCGCGCTGCGAACCGAGGCATCGACCTGAAGATTTCGATCGGGAGAAAGATGAAAGCCGCCATGTCCTGAGGTCGAGTGGCTGACAATTCCCTCGGCATAGATCGTCGCCAGCTGCGAGCCGCCCCATGGCGTGCTTGCCGACATGCGTGTCTGGATGCGGGAGAAGGCTGAAAGTTCCCGCATGTGCTCCGCGGTCTCGATTGCGCGGAGACGGAACGCCGCTTCGTCCTTCACGCGCCCATCGTGGCGATAAAAATGGTGACGCCGCACTTCGGCTAACGGCTTGGTGATGCGCCAAGCACTGGCCAGAAAGAAGTCGCCGCTTCCGTTGGAGATCAGGCCGAGGAGGATTTCGCCGATGCGTGCAACAGGAAATCCGTCGGCGCTTGTCCCGAACTCGACGCCATCGGCGGCTGAGGAGATGGATACTGGGTCTGTGGCGGAGGTAAATGATGCTCCGTTCATGGTCGGGCTCCTTTGTTTGAAGGTCCTGAAAAGCAAACCGCCGCCGGGATGACCGGCGGCGGAGCGGAAGATTTGGAAAGGACTGGTGGGATTACTCGGCCGCGATCCCGTAGGCCGTTTCGTGGTCGTCGAGCGTGCCCGGACCCTCATCCGCTTCGACCATGTCGGAGACATCAACCTCTCCATGCCCGTCATTAGCGACGATACCGCCGTCAGTGCCATCGTCGGTCTCGCCCTCATCCTGCGGGGTCGCTTCGTGATCAAGATGCTTGAGGAGGGCGAGAACCTCCGTCGGCTCCGGCGCGAACAGAGCAGACGGATGGACGAGGTTCGTATCGCCTTCGAAGTGGGTGACGAGAGCTGAGCGGGTCTCGCGGACACGCGCACGCGGCTCGACACCGGCATCCTTGGCGACGGTTTCAAGGGCCCGACGCGATAGGGATGCGAGGAAATCCTCCATGCCCATGTTCGGCAGGTAGCTGTCCGCACCGATCGCCTGGCCGGCGACACGGGACACGACGCCGCTGTTCGACATGCCGCGACGGCATGAGAGCACGTCGATCAGGGCTGCACGTGCAGCGCCGCGAACTGTATCCATGTCGAAAGACAGCTTGCCATCCTCGGTGAAGAGGCGAGCGGCATGGCGGCCGAAGCGCGCACCGCCGTAAAGGTTGCCGCCCGCGCCGGAGTCGACGCGAACGTTCTGTCCCGCGAAGGCAAGCACGAGCAGCGCCATCAGCATATCGTCTTCGATCAGAGCGCGGCCGAGGGCATCGTGCAGGGCGTCGGTGCGGAAATCGCCAATCATATCCTGACCCTTCTGGGTAACATCCGGGCGTGCCTTCGGTGTTGAGCCGGTATCGTCATTGATGGCGCTCTCGGCACCATTTGCACTGTCGCCCTTCGGCTTCGCCGCCTCGGGCATGCGGTAGTAGACGGTCTGAACCTTGCCGTCGCGATTGAGATAAAGGCCTGTGTCGTCGGATTTCGAGGGCTTGCCGTAGACCTGGCTTGCCTTCTTCGGCAGTTCCGGCTGACCCCAGCTGTTGACCTCGACGATCGCGCCGCGCTTCGGCAGATTGGACGTCATCCATTCGTGCTGGGCGCCGAGAAAACCTTCGACGTTGGTGGTGTAGCGGCTGTCCTGGTCGGCCGGCGCGAACAGATCTTCGACCCATTCGATGCCATAGGCCTCGCGCAGATCATCGCCGAAGCTGGCATCCTTGGCATACATGCGCTTCTTGGTCAGGGCATTGGCGATCGACCACCAGGCAGCGGTGTCGCCCTTCTTCGGCTTGTGCGCCTTCCAGACTTCCTTCTGTTCGACCTCACCGGCGGCAGCAATGATCCGCAACTGCTGCTCGGAGGGCATATCGCCCAGCGCCATCTGCTCGAGCATCGCCGGCAGAACGTTTGCAAGCAGGCGTAGCTTGCGGATCTGGCGAACGGGGAGCGCCAGCGCGACGGCGATCGCTTCCTCGGTCCAGCCGAGTGCGACGAGCCGCTCGATACCCCGCCATTGGTCGACCGGGTTTAGCGCTTCGCGCACGCTGTTTTCGACCATCGAGCGCATGGCGCCGTTGTCGTTCGCAGCATCCACCACGAGGATCTCGATTTCCCCGAGGCCCGCAGCGATCGCGAGGCGCACTCGGCGATGGCCGGCATCGATGATGTAGCCATTGCCACCATCCGCTTCGGGCGCAACGATGGGCGGCTGGACGATACCGACGGCTTTGATCGTCGCCAGCATCAGCGCATCGGCCTGTGGCGACGATTTCGTCTGACGCATGCGGTCGGGGTTTTCCTTCAGAGCGCGGGGATCGATCGTCTTGATCTGCATGGGACTGTCCTTTCGGGAGGGTTACGAGCCGGCGCCTTGCCAGCCCTTCCTGTCTTCATTTTTCTCGAAGACACCTCCGGGACCGCGGGGTCGGCCGAACTGCCGCAACTGCGGCCGAGCATCCCTGCTGGGCAGGACGAGCGGGGCATCTGCCCTGCGAAGGACAACCGGCCGGGATCGCACAGGCGGCGGTTGAGCGGAAGCGGCGGCAGGAGGACCGATCTGCGACCGGTTCCATTTTCTTTCCTATACTTCGCCCCTTTTCTAATTTACATCGCAGCGATTTCCGGTTCATCATGCAGCGCCAGATCTGCGTATAGACGCGGCCCGTCTGAAAGACTTAGGGGCGCCGTTTCAGAAGCGAGAACGCATCAGCCACTATCCTCTTCAGCATCGCCTTTCGATCGGCCTCGACCGCGGACGTTGGGGCAGGGTGAGTGGCCGGAACCGGCCCGCCATCCTCAGGATCCGCAACCGGATCTGCGAGTGAGATAGCCGGTTTCGCAGCAACGACGATGTGCGAGACGGTCGTTTCGTCGGACTTCACAGTGACGGCGACTTTGTTGCCGGATCGGATCTGGTCGACCGCAATTCGAGCAGCGGCCTCCTCGTCGTCGGCTTCAATGAGAGAGGTCTGGATTACAAGATAAAAAGGCATGGGTTCCCGCAGTGTTATTCTTCAGGTCTCATCGCGCGCGCATCGGTCAAGGCGCCAAAAGCGAAAACGAAATCCGTATCTCGTATCCACATCGACTTAGCGGCCGAAGCGAAAAGGGCGCTCGACCCGTGCGGGGAGCGCCCTTTTCTCTGATCCCGGACGATATCGAAAGCCGCGGCGGTTGCCCGGCGGCAGGACATCATCGAAACGGGAAGTGATGCTCAGATATTGTTGATAGCCACAGATTTCAAGTCGCGGCGTGAGCGACCCCCTGATAGATGTCGCCGCCCATCCGATAACTCCCAAGTCGAGGCAAGATGAGCACGGACCCCAACACCCGGAAATCCATCGCGCAGCGGGCCATCGACAGGGCGAAAGGCCATGGCGTGCCCATCGATGAAAATCCGGCCTTCATCGCGCTTCTCGACGAATGGGTTCGCGGCGAGATCGATATGAAGCAGATGCGGGAGCGCTACCTCGGCAGACTCGCCCTGCAGGAGGCCGAGCAACGCGGCCGCCTCGCGCGCAGGCGAGCACGACCGGAACCAGGCGAGACCTGAAGACCTCCGGTTCCGGCCGCAGTTTCAAGCGGCCTCCTGGGCACCGTCATCCACGGCGGCGGCCGCCAGTTCGTCTTCGATCCCAAGGAGAAGACGGCGCTTCTCGGAGAGCTCATCGGCGAACTGGAAGGTTCCGCCCGTGCGGGAACGATAGGACGTCAGGCGTCGCTCGGCGTCATCCAGGCGCTGGCGATAGCGCCGTTGTTCCTCCTCGAACCCGTCGAGCCCATGCTCGAGCCGGGAGATCGCTCCAAGTGGGGTGACAGTGATAGCAAGCTCGATCTCGTAGTCGGCGCCGCTGCGCTGGATGAGCGTCTTGTAGCGATAGCCATCGCCCCTGCCGAACCGCTCGCCCTCATAGACGAGATCGAACCCGCCGATCGTCGCCAGATGAACCTCGCCCTCGTGCTGGAGCTGCAGAAGCGTGAGGATCTCTTTCATCAGTGAGCGGCCGGCCTCCTTGCGCTCGGTATGGCTCTCTCCCAGCACCGTCATCGTAAAGGCGTCGCCTGACGTGGGCTGGAGCCGCTCGAGGTCCTGGCCGACCTCACCGATGCGGCGGGTCGAGATCTCGATCTCGCGTTCGGCATCGCGCATCTGCCCGCGGACGGCATACTGATCGTCTTCGTGGGCGGCGCGGAGCCGTTCGAGCCGGGCAATGTCGGCTTCCAGGCCGGCTTTCTGCATCAATCGCTCGTCGCCGGACGCGATGGCCTTGGCCATGGCGAACTGGTTGGCGGCGCCTTCGCCTACATCTTCGAGCCTGCGGATCGACGTGTCGCCTGAAAGGGCAGCGGCGATAAACCGCGCCTTGCGTTCGTTGTTCTGCCACATGGAAGCGTCGAGACTTCCCTCGGTGGCATAGGCGAAGATGTCGACCTCGTCATGCTGGTTTCCCTGTCGAACGATGCGTCCTTCGCGCTGTTCGATCTGCGACGGCAGCCACGGGACATCGAGATGGTGGAGCGCTTTCAGCCGGAGCTGGGCATTGACGCCGGTGCCCATGGTCTCGGAGGATCCAATCAGGAAACGCACCTTGCCGGCGCGGACATCGCCGAACAGCCGTTGCTTGGCCTCGGTCTTCTTGTAGTCCTGCATGAAGGCGATCTCCGCCGCGGGTACGCCGAGCCGGATCAGCTCGTCGCGGATGAACCGGTAGGCCGAAAACCCCCGGGTCTTCTCGACATTCATAGTGCCGAGATCGGAGAAGATCATCTGCGCGGCCCCCGGCAGTTCGAAATCCTTGCCATCGGGGCGCCGGTAGACCGCATCACCGGTCTCCTTCCAGATCCGGTGCGCATTGCGGACCAGGAGATTCAGCTTGTTATCGTCCTCGTTCCCAGCCGCCGGCATGACGAACCGCAGATCGATAGCGGCGTGGCGGCCGTCAGTGATGACGGATAGAAGAATGTCGTCACCGGGTTTGGCCGGACCCTCGCGCTGTTCGATCATCTTGATCCTGCTGCCGAGCGTCTGCTGATAGGTCTTGAACAGCGCCGTCGGCTTCGCGGTCATGATCTGCCGCCGGCCGGTCGAGATGTCGGGCACCCTCACATACTGCCGAAGGTCATCCGGCATGACCACATCGGCAAACGAGCGGAACATCGCGATCAGCTCGGGGACGTTGACGAACGACGCAAAGCGACTGACCGGCTTGTATTTGCCGGATGGTTGGATTTCCAGTTCGGTCGTCGTATCGCCGAAGCAGGACGCCCAGGCATCGAATTCATGCAGCCCGCGCTCGAAAAGAGCCGCGTGGCCAAGCAGTCTCTGGATCGAGAACATTTCGCCTAGCGTGTTGGTGATCGGCGTGCCGGAGGCCAGCACCAGCGCCCGGCCGGGATTTTTCGTCTCGATGTAGCGGGACTTCACATAGAGATCCCAGGCGCGCTGCGAGCCGTTCGGATCGATGCCCTTCAGCGTCGACATATTGGTGGCGAAGGAGAGCTTGCGGAATTCCTGCGCCTCGTCGACGACGATCTGATCCACACCGATCTCCGAGATCGTAAGAAGATCGTCCTTGCGGGTAGCGAGACCTTCGAGCCGCTCCTTCATTCCTTCTTTCAACCGCTCAAGCCGCTTACGCGAGACGCGGTCCTCGCTGTCGACCTTGGTCAGCAGATCCTCGTATAGCTGCAGCTCGTCCTGGATCATCTCCTGCTCGAAGGCCGACGGCACGGCGATGAAGCGAAACGCCGAATGGGTGATGATGATCGCGTCCCAAGTGGCGGTCGCTGCCCGCGACAGGAAGCGAGCGCGCTTGTCCTTGGTGAAATTGGTCTCGTCGGCCACGAGAATGCGCGCGTTGGGGTAAAGAGCCAGGAATTCGCGCGCCGCCTGCGCCAGGCAATGGCCGGGGACAACCAGCATCGCCTTGGCGATCAGCCCCAGCCGGCGTTGCTCCATGATCGCGGCCGCCATCGTCATGGTCTTGCCGGCGCCGACGGCGTGGGCGAGATAGGTCGAGCCATCGGCGATGATCCGCCAGATGCCGCGTTTCTGGTGCCCATAAAGAACGAAGGCGCCAGAGGCGCCGGGAAGTTTCAGATGGGAGCCGTCGAATTTGCGTGGCGCAATGTTGTTGAAGCGGTCGTTGTAATCGCGGGCCAACCGGTCGGTGCGGTCCGGATCGGTCCAAACCCAGTCTTGAAACGCCTGCTTGATCTTCTGCAACTTGTCGCGCGCCGCCTCGGTATCGACGACGTTCAGCACCCGGCGCTCGCCATCGACATCCTTGAACACATCGAAGATCTGCGGGACGCGGCTGTTTAACGCATCGGCGAGCAGCTCGCCGGCATGCCGGCGGCCCGTGCCCCATTCGGATGTGCCGGCTGCAGAATAGCCGAGCTGGCGCGCTTCCACCGTCCAGGAGCTAAGCTCCGGCATGTGGTGGATGCGGATATCGCTTTCCATCCTTTCCTTGACGAAGGCGACGACATCCGCGGCCGGGATCCAAGGCGCGCCGAGGCGTGCCGTGATGTCCGACGGACGCAGGTCGGCCGGTTGGACCGCCTGAAGGGCACGAACATTGCGCTCGTAGACCGGATCAAGTTCCGCTGCTGCCTGCGCGGCCGCCAGCTTGGTGCGGACCGATCCGGAGAGATAGGCATCGGCAGTCTTCCAGGAACCATCAGCCGGATCTTGAAACACCGTGTCACGGAGGTCATCGATGACTGCGGAGATTTCGCGATGGAGGAGTTCGGCGATATGATCGACATCGACATGGCCGCGCTCGTTGAGTACGACCGCCAGCGCATCAGCAGCATTGGTGATGACAGGCGACATCGGCGGAGCGATCACACGGGTGGCGAAGATCGGACCCGGCTTCGCCGTGTCGGTCTCCAGATCATAGTCCTCGATCGATGCAACCAGCCAGCAATCGGGATCATCGCGGAAGGGCAACAAGTTCGGCTGACGATGGGTCTCCTTCACCTCGCCGGTCTCTGGATCCTCCTGGATCGAGACGGTTGTGTGGTTGATCGGACCGAAGTCGCGGACGAATGCCGACCAGGCGAGGCGGAGCCGCACCTGCAGGTCGCGCCACGGCCGGTCCGTCTCCTGGGCCTTCAGTATCTCACGGACGGCATCGCGGATCGGGACCAGTTTCGAGATGATCCGAACATGCTTTTCAGAGATCCCGTCACCGGGGCGGCCCTTCCGGACGGTCACCGCTACCGCCGTGCCGTCGAGCATCTGCATCAGCCCCTTCGCCCGGTCAACGAAGAAGCTGCCTTCGCGGACCGGGCTATCCTTCGGCCTGAGGTCGACGATCTCGGCGAGCTCATCTTCCAGATCGATATCAATCGGGGTCGGCTCGCCGTCATAGACGTCGGCCGGAAGAAGTTCGATGGCGGCGTCGAGGATGGTGTCGAGATCGGCTCCGTCGCGGGCGACGCAGGTGTACGTCTCGCCAAACGGCCCAGAGGTGAGGGCATGGGTGCCGAGCACGAAGTCGGGATGGCGTGCAAACCAGCGGTTCACGCGGATCGCACCCTCATCGTCGACAGCAGGCCGCACCTCATCAACATCAAGCCAGATCTGATCGCCTTCCGGTTCTCCTGCCTTGCGCTTGCGGAAGAAGAGGATGTCAACGACGACATCGGTGCCGGCGTCGCGCCGAAAGCTGCCTTCTGGCAGGCGGATCGCCGCGATCAGGTCGGCGGTTTTGGCGATATGCTCGCGTGCGGTCGTCGCGGCCTTGTCCAACGTGCCATGCGAGGTGACGAAGGCGGCCAGTGCGCCCGGCTTCAACAAGTCGATCGAGCGCGCAATGAAATAATCGTGGAGCCGCAAGCCAAGCGACCGGTAGGCCCGGTCGGAGCGGACGGTGCGATCGGAAAAGGGCGGATTGCCGATGGCGAGATCGTAGATCGGCGCCAGATCCGTGCGGGCGAAGTCGCCTTCAATGATGCGAGACCGCGGCTGAAGAAGGCGCACGATGCGCGCCGTGACCGGATCGAGCTCGATCCCGGTGACATAGGCGGTGTCGCGGTACTCTGGTGGGATGAGGGCAGGGAAGAGCCCTGTCCCGATACCGGGCTCAAGCACCCGGCCCCCGCGCCAGCCGAGACGCTGGATCCCAGCCCAGATCGCCCGGACGATCAGTTCCGGCGTGAAATGGGCATATTGGGTGCAGCGGGCAAGCGAGGCATAATCAGCCTCCGACACGGCGGTTTCGAGCGAAGAACCGAGCGCGTCCCAGCCATCACAAAAATCGACCTCGCCCGGCCGGCGGAACATGCCATTGGCAAGCTCGCCAGCACCGAAGCCAGTGAAGCGGACCATCTGTGCCTGCTCCTTGGCGGTCGCCGGCCGCTCCTGCTTCACTATGCCCTCCGTGACCAGGATTGCCGCCACGTTGACGCGAGCACGATCCTTCCATGAGGCACCGAGACCGCGGTCGCCGTCCAGATAGAAATTCTGGCGCTGACTGTTCGGGCACGCCGCCGAAGTCACAACTGGCAAAGCCGGGGCGGGCGCCGGCGGAGTGGGATCGGGATCGTCGTCATTGGCCGCCACTGTGTCGAAGCCGCCAAATGCGGTGACACCTAGCGCAAGGCCTGAAGAGAGCGCAGAGCTACCGAACATGTCGAGAGTGAAAGGATCGTTGCTCATCGGGAGTTTTCCTTTTCGGATGCGCGCCATCGCTCGCCCGCCGCAATAGCGGGCTGGAAGCGCCTGATGGATTGAAGGGATTGATGACGCCTAGGCCGCGATGTCAGGCAGATGCCGCATATGAACGGGCAGTTTGGCGGCGGTCTCATCATCGGTAAGGTCGTCCAGCAGCTTCAGAAGCGTGCCATTGGTGCCGCTCCACAGCATGACCATGCGCTGCCCCTGCATCACCGGTGGAAACCGATCGCCGGCATAGCCGCGATAGGCATTCGTAGTGCTGCTCCAGATATGTTCTAGTAGCTCTTCACGGGACATGGCGTGAACCGGCTGGGTTTCGCGCTCGAAGATCGTCGCCCGCATCGTCTCGACCGAAGTGGGATCGGACAGGTCGCAATAGCCGTGGAAGTACCGAGGCTTTCCGTCGATCCGCAGCGCAAGGAAGATGCTGGTGGTCGAGCCCGTTAGGAATTCGCGCAACGCGAAGATCGGCCCGCACATCCACAATGGCGGCAGGATATTGAGCATGTAATCGTAGAGTGCCTCATCAAGTTCGAACCATTCTCCGCTGTAAAGCGGAGCAGCATCGCTCCGCCACCGGTCGGGGCGCTGACTATGGCGATCGAAAAGCCGGAACATTTGCGGGCGCGTTGCGACGCCCTCGAAAATCTTGCGGATGGGGGCAGGGGTGTTCATCTCTGGCTCCTTCAGGTTTCGGGACCTGGCGATGGCCACTCCATCACCTCTGTTTTAGTCCCTCATGACACCTTCCGGGCCGCCGGCATCCCGATCGGCCGCGTCAAGGGCCGGCTTTAGCCGGGCGAAGCCTCCCTTGATGCGGTCGGCGGCGATGCGGCACGCCTCTCTCTTCCTTCGCTCTTCAATTTCTCTCTCCTTCTCTCCTGCAGGACTTCATTCCAATCCTCCGCCGGCGGCCGGAGACGGACCGAAGGGCGATCGACCTGTGCGGCCAGTGCCTGAAGACGACGTGCGAACGCATCGCCTTGGCTATTGGCATCGGTGGCACAGACGAGGTGAGTGCCAGGGCAAGCGAGAAGGTCGACCAGCGCCGCTTCGGTTCTGGGCGACCATCCGCCACCGGTACTGAGGTAAAGACTTCCGTCCTGCAGATCTTCGATCGTGGCGAGGCTCATCGCGTCGATGGCAGCCTCCGTCACGCAGAGACGGAGAGCGTCAGGCGCACCCAGGCGAAACAGAACTTTGCTGCCACCCGTCGAAAAGCCGCGCCAGTCAGGTCCGCGCTCTTCCCATCCAACCACCAATCCGGCGCCATCGCTATGGGCGGCCCACATGCTGCCGAATGGACCTTCTCGAACGATCCCTTGATTGATGGCCGAGCGCAGGATGGAGATCGGGATCGCACGCGACCAGCAGAGATACCTCCAGACGCCGGATCCAGTAGCTGGAAGACCGCGACCTTGCCATCGTGTCAGAATATCCGCAGGCTCGACCTTGGACGGCGGCTTCTTCCAGATGACGGGTGCAGCTGTGAAGCCGATGAGATCGCCAACACGGTCGACAGCCTCTGAAAATCCTAAATGCTGAAGCAAGCAAGTAAGAGCGAAAACGTCGCCTTTGTCGTCGCTCAAGGGATCAAACCAGCCGCGACCTTCGTGGGTGACGATGATGATTTCCGCTCCGCGACGAAACTTCACCGCCCGGCGCGTGCTTTCCTTCACATCGACCGCGAACCCAGCCTGTTCGAGGACGGCAGCACAACTCACCGCCTCGCGTAGTTTCTCGATTTCTTCTCTTTTCATGATTTTTCCGATCGCCTGCGATCGTTCCTCAATTTAACTCCCCGCATGATCGGCGGGACATCTTCCAGCCGCCGCGAAGAGCAGAGGGGGCAAGGGCGCGGGAAGCAAGGTGCAAGGTTGCACCGCCCGCGGCGAAGCTTCCCTTGCCGCCGATAGGTCGCCAGCGGCACTCGGAACGGCAATTGCCGGCTCAGTGAGCCGGCCACGGATGAAATTCATGGATGACCGAAAGGTCATCATCGGCGTCGATCTCGTCAGAGGGCAGGACGCCATACTCCCCGTCGACTTCGAAGACGGTGACGGGGACCATCAGGTCGCGGGAGAGCTGGAAGGCGTGGGACTGTGCGAGAGAAAGATCGTGCGACATGTGAGAGGCTCCATTTGGGAGCGGGCCAATTCCCGCTCGATGGCTCCTCAAGAGGCCCTGGGACGGGCGCGATCACCGCGAGGGTGCAGCCCGAGTGGCCGCAGCTTGCTAGCGGACCCCTTGCGGGTTGATCGTGGAAGATCCGGATCTGGGCCAGGACGCCATCGCAAGAGAGCGGGTTTGGCGTGCTTCCGAATGGTGCCGCCCAGCCACAGCCGAATTCGAATGGAGTTGGACACTCAGCCGCGTACAAGCCAGACATTCGGGACATTTGCGGATGTCCTTCACAGACGAAAGGGAGAGGCGTGTATGCACACGCATGTGTTTGCAAACCGCTCGACGATAAGCCATGTCATGGAGGAGGTGAGGGCGAACAATGCTGGCATTCGGAAACATGTTGGACCTGGCGGGAATTGAACGAAGCACGGTCCGGCTGCTTCGACATCAGGACAACCGGCATGCCGGGTTCCCGACACCCTATGCTTTATGGCGTGACCATCGCGAACGCTTCGAGGCATACCAGGCGACCCAATCCTTCGCCAGTGAGCCGAAACTGCGCGCGACCTACTGGGCCTCTTTTGTCGGCATTCCCGAGCGGGAAACGTTGTTCGTTGGGCTATACGCAGCCCGGCTTCTCGGCCCATTGCCGGCCGATCGCCAGCACCCGATCACCGGCGGCATAGAGCCCGCCGGAAGCTGCAACGTTTACGAAGTTGATCGCCTGCCTTCGCTTTCCGAATACGCCGGCCGGCTCTGGATCGACTGGGGCGATAGCTATAGGTCCTGGATCCAGCGCGGTGACGGTAAGGCGAAGCGCCTAATCGAACTGCGGCGAACTCTAGGCGATCCTCCATTCCCCGGCTTTGCGGCCTTTATCGCCAATCTCTCCGATATCGAGAGCCTTCCCGCGACCTGGCAGGCACCTCTGTCTGCGACGAGCGGCATCTATCTTCTGACCTGCCCGAGAACGCGCGAGCAATATGTCGGCATGGCGTCGGGTGTCGACGGCTTCATCGGCAGGTGGCGCGAATACTTTGCAACGGGCCACGGCGGTAATGTCGGGCTTAAGAGTCGCGACGCCAGCGACTACCAGCTATCGATCCTTAAACGGTCGGCTCGACCGCGACGATCGCGGACCTCGGGGAGCTCGAACGACGCTGGAAGGACAAGCTGCAGAGCCGGGAAATGGGCCTTAACAGGAACTGACATGACAAAAGCAGATCAGATACGCTCATTAGCGGCGGATGGCCTGAAGGCGGCGGACATCGCTGCTCGATTGGGGATCCGCTATCAGCATGCCTACAATGTCATCAATGCCGGTCCCCGTCGGACGTTGGAAGCGGCGACCAAGCCGTCCCCCATCGGTCGACCGGAAACGCGCCCACAAAGCAAACCCGCGCTCACGACCGACATCCTGATCAGCGGCGGCTTTACACGGGTCGGACGCTGGATCATCTCGGGGGACAGCCTTGCTGTCGAAACGCCTGCGCCGAAGTCCAAGGGTGTCTATGCCTTCGTAAAAGCCGGCGTCGCGCTCTATGTCGGCGTCGCAACAAAAGGGCTCGCGGGCAGGCTCTATTCATATGGGCGCCCGGGGATCTCGCAGCGAACCAACCAGCGCCTCGAAGCCATCATCATGGCAGAGCTGTCAGGCCCTGAGGCCATTGAGATCTCCATAGCCATGCCTCCGGATCTCGAATGGAATGGCCTGCCGGTCAACGGAAGTGCGGGCCTTGAACTCGGATTGATCGAGAAATACTCGCTTCCGTGGAATATCCGCGGCGCCACTGCGCTCGAAGCCATAGCCGGCCCGGGTCAACCGGCGTTAGGCCGAGATCCGGGACAAAAAATGTAGAACATCGGAGAAATCAGCATAGCGACGGCCGCTCGGCCGGGATTTCGGGAATTCTCGACACGGCACTGCCGGAAGTAGCGCAGCCGCAGGAGGCTTAGCATAGCGCCGGTCAGTGGAAGCCGGGACCGACTGCGCCCGGCGGGGGCGTTCCGCTTCAGGCTGCTGCCTGGTCGTCCGAGACATATTCCCTCAAGCCGTCGAAGACTCCCAGTCTTTTTGGCGGAGCCTCCTTGACGCATCGTTGGGGCGGATCGGGGCCAGTCGATGACCATCGCTTCAAGAGGGCCGAGGCCGTCTCCTCCTTAATCGATCTCGTCAAACAAAAAAGCCTACGCGGTTGGGCGTGGCCACGGGCGCATAGACACAAGGTTGTGCGTTCTAGCTCAGATCGAAGCAACGCAGGATTGACCAATGCACTGGCTACAGGCGCTATTGCGCAACTCCTTGAAGCTGGGTTGATTCGCCCCGGAGAGATCCATGGCCGTCGTCGATGCTCGAATTCTTATTCTCTGCAAGACCTACCCGTCGCCGAGCGGAAAGTATGCGGAGACGACGTGTGTTGCTGGGATGGACGAGAGTGGCAAGCTGGTCCGCCTCTTCCCGGTTCCTTTTCGTCTTATTGCCACGGGTCAACAGTTTAAGAAGTGGCAGTGGATCCGTGCGAAGGTTGAAAAAGCGCGCAAAGATCATCGGCAGGAAAGCTTGACCATCAAGGTCGACACGATCGAAGGCGAAGCCGTCGTTCAGCCGGGCAAGGATTGGGCCGAACGAAGACACCTGATCTCGCCCATCCATGTCTACGATCATTTCGATAAGATAGATGCCGAGCAGCGGGCCAGCGGTATGTCGCTCGCCATGTTGAAGCCGGCGCGGATCCTTGGTCTGGATATCGAGCCAGTCTCGAATCCCGAATGGACCGAAGAGGAACTGGCGAAGCTAGTGCAAGAGCAAAAGCAGGGCGGTCTCTTCGATGATGAAGACAAGCCATCGATCAGGACCCTGCAGAAGCTTCCCTTCGACTTTTACTACCGCTACCAGTGCGGCGAAGGTCCAGGCGCGAAAATGTTCAGGCACAAGCTTGTGGACTGGGAGGTGGGTGCTCTCTATTTGAACTGTCATCGCTCCCATGGAGCCGACTGGGAAAAATACTTCCGGGACCAACTCGAAAATAAGATTCCAGCGAAGGACCTGATGTTTCTCATGGGCAACCAGCACCGGTTTCAGGACCAGTGGTTGATCATCAGCCTCATCTATCCGCCACATCTTGCCCAGGGGCTGCTGCTATAGCTAAAGAGCTACGACCGCTTCGGAAGCCGGTCCTGGTTTCGGATGTACCGTGCAGGATCGTCGCCGAAGAGATGCGTCATCTCGTATCCGAAAGCGCCCATGCGTTCGCCGACTATGAATCGGTGGCAGGTTTTCGGATCGCGTTCGAAGCAGAGGAGGCAGACCGCCTGCTCCTCGGAGGCGGTCGCGAGCTCTTCAATTGCCGCGGCTACTTCGGGAAGGTCAACATGCCCGGAATAGATCGAGCGGAACCGATCGTAGTCGCCCGCCTTCGCCGCTTCACGGCCTTCTTTCGGATCGCCAAGCTGCTGCATCGCGAGATACTTGATGCCGGCTTTTTCAAGATGCTCCCGCAAAGCGTTCTTGGAGAATCCCTTCTTGCGTGACAGGGGAACTGCCCGGACATCTGCTACCGCTTCGATTCCGACGGCGGTCAGCGTCTTCACGAAACGCTCGATGTCGGTGCCCTCGTAGCCGATGGTGTAGACTGTCTTCATGCGATGCTCCTTCTTCGCTCGTGATAGCGAGCGTCGCTGGCCTGACGCTTGCCTAGCGCGAACGCGCCTCGATACTGCATCGGGGAGGGGGCCGCCAGAGGGAAACGCCGATTTCCGCAAGGGCGGGTAACCTGGCCGCCGCTATTGACTTGCAATGCCGAAGACCTTCTAGCCCGAGTTTCTGTGGACGGCCCGCATCGCGCGTTTGCAGGAATCTTGGCCAGCCTTGTACCTTCCCGGTCGCTAAACGTTACAGGAGAGATGGAGATGGCACTGAAGTGGACCGCGCTTGGTGTCCTGCCGAACATTAACATGATGTCGGACGTCTTTGCAGGCGAGCACATGGCGCTGGTGGGCTTCCAGGATGATCGCTTCCTAGATGCCCTCGCCAACGGTCCAAACCTCCAGACCTTTCTCTCGAAATTCGAAGGCAACCACGGTCAGCGGCTAAGACCGAGCCTGCTGGTGAGATCGGATGCCTATCCGGATCGCCCGAACTCGGAGGCAATTTCGAGCTTCATGGATATAGTTGTCGCCTGTGTCGTGCTTGATGCCAGAGTGAGGGCGGTGACATGGCGCAGGAACGTCGGCCCGTTTCATACCGATGCCTTCGAGATCTACCCGTGGATGATCGACCCGCAGGGCAAGAGACTCGTCGCCGGTAACGCCGCGCTGTGGGCAATCCACGAACTCGACAAGTTCCGCGGCGCGGCGTCGGCGGCCGTTCCGGTCCAGGACGTCGGAAACGAGCCGGCGCATCCCCGGTTCTTCAAGCAGCTCCTCGCGCTATGGAAGTCCCGGTTCATCGACGGGCACAACGATTGGACGTCGCGCGCTATTCTACGGTCTCTGAAAATGGCTGCGTCCGCGATGCGCCTGTCGTCTCCTACCGGTTCCACCGAATCCTTCTACGACTACGGTCGCGTCCTGTCCCTGTGGGTCAGCGCGTTCGAGATCCTCGTGCATCCCGGAGCGACCGGCAAGGCGACCCGTCAGAGGGTGCTCGACCTGCTGAAGTCCATTCCATGGCAGAGCGAGATGGCGAGGGAGGAGACACATTCGGCTGACTTCGGCGGCGGAAAGACCTTCGACCTCCGGCTCGCGAATGCGCTCTATATGAAGATGAATGACCTGAGGAACAACTTCCTTCATGGAAATGCCGTCGAACCAGAGGACTTCCGACTCAAAAACGGGACGTTGATCCTGTCCTTCCCGGCCGCAATATTCCGGATGGCTCTTGCGACAATACTGGGCGATCCGGATGGGGTGACATCGGAGCAGGTCATTGCGGGTGAAAAAACTCGAGAGGAATACGGCAAGCACCTGCAGGCGACGAGGTTCAGGAACGACTGCGAGGAATGCCTTCTGGCGGCAGTCAAACCGCAGACTCCCGACGACGAATAGCAGCTTCCGACATTACGAATCAATTCGTGGAAAAGCTAACCCAAGTGCATCACGCCTGTTTTGCAGAGTAGGGGATCACCTATCTTCGTGCAAATGCGCCATAAACACCTCGGTCGGCGTCCTGTATCCGAGGCATTTGCGCGGTTGATCGTTGACATGACGCGTGAGGTGGAGAAGGTCGCGTTGCGACACAACTGCCAGATCTGTGGTGCCTGGCAGGAAGCGTCGAATGCGCTTGTTGGTGTTCTCGACTGTCCCTTTTTGCCAAGGCGCACTTGGGTCGCAAAACCAACTGCACGCACCGATCCCTTCTTCCAAAGCCCTGAACCCGGCAAACTCGGTCCCTCGATTCAACGTGAAGCTTTGACGCGCGAACGCCGGCAAAGGAGAAAACGCTCTGATGATCTTGTCCATGATTGGGCGCGAGTGCCGGCTCGGATTCTTGATGAGAACGGTATAGCGGCTCTTGCGCTCGACGAGAGTGGTGATATTGGCATGGCCGAGTGGGCGTTCGAAGATGAGAAGGTCACCCTCCCAATGGCCAAACCGCGATCTATCTCCAACAAAATCAGGCCGTTGGGATATGCGGTGCGTGGCTGGAAACGCACCGTCGCGCGGCTTCCTGGAGCGCATTGCACGACGTTTGCGGCGTGCCTCCGGTAGATACTGATAGAGACCAAGCCCATAATCTTCCTTGCTGTAGATGAAGCGATAGATTGTCTCCTTGCAAACGCGAATACGACTGAGGCCGTCCGACAGCAGGCGTCCGGCAATCTGTTCCGGCGACCAGCGAGCCTCCAACTGGTTGATGATCTCTGTGCGCAAGGTCGGGTGGCGCCGCAGCTTTCTCAGCCGGCGACGTCGGTCCTGCGCAATGTCGTTCGCAACCGTGCTGTAATAACCGTTGTAGTCCGGCAGTTCACGGTCGTGAAACGTATTGCGCTTGATCTCGCGGTAAATCGTCGAGCGATGACGGCCAAGCTGACGTGCCATCTCGTTGACGGGAACTTTTGCCGCCACCAGCTGATGTAGGCGTCGCCGGTCGGCGAGGGCAAGCTGCATATAGCATCGAGACATGCCAAAATCTCCAAAGTGAAGCCATTGAAATTACTGGCATGTCGCACTTGGAAATAGAATGTACCTCGTAATGTTATAACGTTGCATAAGCAGGTTTATGGAACTGCAGCTTTGAGAGAAACAGATGGCAATGTCACCAGACCTGGCTGAACGGTGACACCCCGCAGGTTCAGCGCCTTAGAGCCTCACCGGTACTTTTCAAGAAGAAATGCATCTTTTCCGGATCGATCGGAACATCGATCGTGTCCTCCGGTCTGACCCTGGATGAAGCGTGAATCTGAGCGGTAAACGCACTCGCACCAGCTTTACCGATGGCAAGCGTGTGCGGGCCGAGAGGTTCGATATCCGCGACGTGCACGCGGATCATCGGAAAGGTGCTGTCCGCTGTCATCGTGTGCTCTGGCCGAATACCGAGAACGACAGCCTGGCCAATACCCGCCGAGAGATGCTCCTCCATGCGTGCGGGAACGACAATCGCCACATCGCCTTCCGCCCGGAAGACAACGCCGCCGTCGCCGGCCTCCAACCGTCCTTGAACGAAATTCATGCTGGGCGCGCCGATGAAAGCGGCGACGAAGAGGTTCTTCGGCGATTCATAAAGCGTGATCGGGTCGGCAGCCTGTTCGATCCGGCCCTGGTTCATCACCACGACCCGGTCGGCCATGGTCATCGCCTCCACCTGGTCGTGCGTCACATAGACGATCGTGGTCTGCAGACGGCGATGCAGCAGTTTGATCTCGGTGCGCATTTCGATGCGCAACTTGGCGTCCAGATTGGATAGCGGTTCATCGAACAGAAAAACATCGGGCTGGCGTACAATGGCGCGCCCGATGGCGACGCGCTGACGTTGACCGCCCGAAAGCGCGCTCGGTTTGCGATTGAGATAGGCGCCGAGATTGAGAATGCGCGCAGCATTCGCAACAGCAGTGTCGATGTCCTCTTTCGGCGTTCCACGCACCTTCATGCCGTAGCCAATGTTTTCGGCGACCGTCATATGCGGATAGAGGGCATAATTCTGAAACACCATCGAGCAATTGCGCAGACCCGGACGCAACGCAGTAACCTCTCGCTCGCCGATGCGGATTTCTCCGGACGTCGCCTGTTCCAGCCCCGCGATCATTCGCAGCGTGGTTGTCTTCCCACAACCGGAAGGCCCGACGAGAACCACGAATTCCTTGTCGGCAATCACCAGATCGAGCGGAGGAATGACCGCAACGCTACCGAAGGACTTGGTGACCTGATCCAAACGCACCTGCGACATGCTGAAACCTTTTCATGAGAATTCCATCGCCTACCCGAAGCGGCGATGGTCCCTTCCTCTACCAACGATGCTGATCCCACCCCGCAGAGCCGGGATGGGATTTATTGAAGACGGCCTACTTCGCAGGCAGGCCCATCGACGAGCGATAAGCTGCCCGTTGTTTGTCACGGCCGAACTCGTCCGTAAGCTTGTTCCATCCGTCAGCCACGGTATCCAGCGCCTGCTGGGGCGTCACTTCTCCGGCCAATGCCTTGGAAAGCTCGATCTCGAGAATTTCCGTGTAGGAGAAGTAGCCCGGCAGGCGCATATCGAGCGCCGTGTTTTTCGCTGTGACGGCGTCCTTCTGCGCGCCGAGATATTCCTTAGCCTCGCGCTCGGAGAAGATCTTCGACCACAACTTGGTATTTGTCGTATGCGAAAGGCGGTAAGGGTTGACGCCTGTGCCGCCGGTAATCGCCGCCTGACCGGAAACCGCCGGGCTCGTCAGGAAGTGGATATAGTTCCAGGCCGCCTCCTGGTTCTTGGAGGACGACGGAACAGCCGCCTGCCAGCCACCGAAGGCCATGAAGGAGGTCTGGACGACCTCGGCCTGCTTGTCCCACTTCTTGGTCTTGTAGTTCCAGATTTCGTCCGAGCCCGGCAGCGATGCCGAACCGACATTGCCAGCAACCTTCGACTGTTTCGGGTCGGCGGCGATGACGCCGGTGTCGCCCCAGCCGATCGATTCCGCGACCTGTCCGCCCGCAAAGGCGGCATTGACTTCGCCGAAGGAGAAGTTCAACGCATTCGGCGGCGCCAGCTTCGAAGCGCGGATATATTCCTCAAGGCCGCGAACCCAGCCCGGATTGTTGACCTGCGCATCCATCGTATCCGGATCGAAGAACATGCCGCCCGGATTATCCGGATGGCTTGTGTAACCGGCAACATGGCTGAACAGGAACCAGAACTGCTGGCCACCACGGCGGAAGGCTTCCGCCGTGCCCCAGAGGCCCTTATCCGGCTGCTGGAAGAATTCAGCGATGTCGAGATACTGCTTCCATGTCTTCGGCGGGGCTAGATCGTAGCCATACTTCGCCTTGAAGGCGCTCTGGTTTTCCGCGTTTTCAAACAGATCAATGCGGTAGGTATAGGTATGGGCGTCACCGTCCATGGTCTGCGACAGGACCTTGCCGTTCCAGACCATCAGTTGCTCGCGGTAAACCGGGGCAATGTCCTCCCAGTCGGCACCCGATTGCATCGCTTTCGGCATTTCCGAGAGATAGTCGGTAAAGTCCGGTGCCCAGGCCGGTGCGAAGGCGACCACGTCGAACGTGTCTTCGCCCGAGGTCAACGAGGTTACAATCTTCGGATAGAGTTCCGACCAGGGAAATTCAACGACGTTCACCTTGCCGCAAGTCTTTTCTTCCCAACCCTTGCCCGCGAGTTGCAGCGCAGAGGCGATATAGGGCCCCGTCTGCGTCGTGGCGGTGAGCGTGACACCGGTATAATCCGGTTCGCAGGCAAGCGCGGATGTGGTGCCCGCCGCAGCAAGCAGTGCCGCAGCCGTTGAACTCAATAGCAATCTTCTCATGTTTTCCTCCCCGGAATTGAACAATGACTAGGGTTGTTGAGCGGTCACTTTATTGCTCCTAAAAGCAGGCCGGACCGCATCAGCCTGCTCAAAATGCCCGCCATGACGACCATGGGTATGATCGCGACCAAGGCGGCTGCCGATATCGCCCACCATTCATCGCCGCGTTGGCTGTTCTGGCCTGCGACGAGAATGGGGAGTGTCTGCCATTTGGAATTGGTCAGGAAGAGAGCAAACAGGAACTCGTTCCAGACAAAGGCGAGCGTGATCATGAACGTAGCGATCAGGCCCGGTTTGGACATGGGCAGGACGATACCGAAGAAAATTCTCCATGTGGGGACGTTGTCGACCATCGCCGCTTCCTCCACCTCGACTGGCAGCGCCGCAAAGAAATCGCGCATCAGCCAGATCACGATCGGCAGCGAGAAAGCGACGTAGGCGAAGGTAAGACCCGTATAGGTATCCACCAGCTTGATGCCCATCTTGCCCATTTCCGTATACATCAGGAACAAGGCGAAGGCGGCGACGATCGGCGGAAACATGCGCTGGCTCACGAACCAGAAGACGATATCGTCATTGCCGAGGACCGGCCCTGGAAGCTTGATCCGGCTGGAGCCGACGGCCAGTGCAAGCGCTGCGACAAAGGCGTAGATTAGCGAGATAGCCTGTCCGAAGCCCAGCACATGGCGGCCAAGCAGATATCCGCCGAAGGCGACGACGACGAAAATCACGCCGGACAGCAGCCTGACCTCGAAGGTGAAGCGCACCAGAGCATAGGCTGCCATTGATCCGATAAAGGTGGCCAGCACCGATGCCGAAAGCCCGACGATCGTCGAGGCGATGAAGGTGTTATAGAACTGGCCGCGCGCGCCCGACAGAAGCTCGCTCCAGGCTGTCAACGTCGGGTCGAAATCGACAAATGGAACATAGGTCGGCCCGCCGACGACGCCGAGCGGCGATTTGAACGAGGTGATCGCCACCCAGTAAAGCGGGAAGAAGGTGAAGGCCAGCCAGAGCAGGCAGCCTGCGAGCGCCCACCAGCGGCCGGATCCTTTGAGGTCACGCACGCTCATTTGTGCTTCTCCAGATAGGGCTTCAGGATGGCGAGATAGACGAGCCCGATCACGGTAATGACGATCAGGAACAGGAAGGACAGGGCGGAGGTGTAGCCGAGGTTGAACTTCTTGAAGCCCTCCTGATAGGCGAACAAGGTGAGCGTTTCGGTCGAAATGCCAGGTCCTCCGCCGGTCATCACGAACACCGTATCGATGATCTTGTAGCTCTCGATGAGGCGGATGAAGACCACAGCCACCGAAATCGGCAGCATCATCGGGAAAGTGATCCCCCAGAACTGCTGCCAGGGGCTGGCATTTTCAAGCGCGGCAGCCTCGTAGACGTCCTCCGGCAGGGTTTGCAGGCCGGCAAGAAGCATGAGGATGACGAAGGGTGTCCACTGCCACACTTCGACGGAAATGATGGCGCCGATAGCCCATCTGGTCTGCGTCAGAAACGGCAGATTGGGAAAGCCGAAGGCGGTCATCAACTCGTTGAGAGGGCCCATCGTCGGGTTGAGGATCTGGCGGGCAATGAGTGCAACGGCGACGGGCGCCACCAGCATTGGCACGAGGAAGCTGACCCGGAACAAACCTTCGCCAGGCACCCGACGGCTGAGCGCCAGCGCCACGGAAAAACCGATGACATACTGCAGCGACACCGCAACAAAAGCGATGATCGTCGTCGTCCAGGTGACACTCCAGAAGCGAGGGTTCTGAAGCAGTTCCGCATAGTTGCCGAAGCCGACGAAATGCGCGGGGATCGGCGGCACGAGCCGTAGGCTCATGAAGCTGGTGGTCAGCGAATAGATCAGCGGGAAGATCGAGATCACCAGCACGATCAGCAGCGCCGGCCAGATGAAGAAGTGTTTGACCGGATCGTTGCGGGTCATGCTGCGCCTCCTTTCTGCAGAAGCGCCTCGATTTCCTCGTTCTTCGGCATTGCAGGCGCGGTACCCCGTCGCGTCACCGCGATACCGGCGGTCGCGCAGCCGAAGCGCAGGGCCTCGACCGGAGTAACGCCCCGCGACAGCGCTGCCGAGAAGCCGACGACGAAAATCCCGAGGATCGAAACACCCACCTTCATTATCGTTTCCCCTCAAACGGTTTCCGGCGGAATGACGCCTTTGGTGAAGAGGAAGCAGCCGTAGAAGCGGTTTTCGCCCGTGGTGATGACGCAATAGGCCTTTTTTGCCTCCTCATAGAAGGCGAAACGCTCGATGCCATACATTAGCGCCGGTTTGCCCTCGGCGCCGTCGACAACGGCCTGGACTTCCTGTTGCACGGGAGGGATCTCGTCCGGCGCGCCCATGATTTCCATTCGCCCGGCGGACGGCTGTAGCGGCGTATCCAGCGGCATTACCGAAAGAATAGCTTTGATGGCGCGGGCAGCCGACACATTGTCTATCCGCAACAGCTTGCCGAGCACCGTTTGCCGGGCAATGGAATCCGAAGGAAAATTGGTGTCGGAAACGACGACCGTGTCGCCATGCCCCATGGATCGAAGCGCGTGCAGCACATCCGCATTCAGAGCCGGATCGATATTTTTCAGCATGAAAATCCTCCCTTAGTTGCACCATTTCGCAGCACCTCGTGCCGCAAAACCGAGCCCATACCGCAAGTCCGTTACAACTCTGCGATTCCCTCAAATTCCGTCGTTCTCGCCTGCCGGTGCGGTTCTCCTCCCGCCCGCATGACCAGAGTTGGAGCCCTTAATCTCCGTAGGGGATCCAGATATTCTTCACATCCACAGCGCGGCGAAGGTATAGCGCGCCTTCGGCGGAGGCCTTGCTCCCCCACTCGAATGCTTCCTCAAAATCTTCATCGTAGATAGGAGTTTTTAGCGCCTGGAGCACAATGGTGGGATTGGTGGTACAATCCATTGGCTTGAGGCGCTTGACGGCTTCAACGTCGGCGGTGTCGGCGACTACCGTCGTCATTTGACGCAATTGCGCAAGCTTGTCCATGAACTGAACTTCTCCTCATATCTATTCGGCAAGTGACAATCGCTCGGCAATTCCACACATCGATGGTGCTCCACGCCGGCTCAGCTTCGTGGTTTGGTGCAGACATTTTTGAGCGCCACTGTCGTTAAGGCATCCTCCGTCCACTTTCCAAGACGAACGGATCAGGGGTTTTCGGACACGGCGCTCTTTGCTCTCCAGAATTCGAAGAGGTGCAACCGATCGAATATGCCTGTGCCTGAGCGGAGCGCGGAAACGCCGATCAGAAGTGCCCCCCAGATGGCAATTGTCAGGAACTGGCTAAAGTTCATCAAATTGAACGCGGAGGAGATCAGCTGCAAGAGCAGCAACGCAGCAAACAACCCTGATACTTTTCCGGTGCCGCCATATGGATCGATGCCCCCCAGAACCGCCGCCAGGATGCTGATGAGAAGGAAGCTCTCGCCATAGGACGCGTTGGCAGAATTGAATCGGGCCATCATTACAAGCCCGCCGCATCCTGCAAGCGCGCCCGATAAGGCATACGTCAAAAGCAAAACTCGTTTGACATGTATGCCCGAGAACTGGGCAGCTTTCTCGTTGGCGCCGACAAGGTAGACCTTCTGACCGAAGGATGATCGCCGAAGAACCACCGACACGAACACGCAAAGGGCAACAAACAGCAGGAACGCAAGCGGTACCCCCAGATAGGTTCCATTTCCAATCGCAACGATTGGATCTGAAAAGCCTGACAAGACGTTTCCACGCGTCAGTCCAATGGCAAGACCTTTGCAGGCGATCATGGTCCCCAGTGTGGCCAGAATGGGGGATACTCCGAGATAGGCGATGATGAAGCCGTTCAACAGGCCTATCAGAATTGCGACGGCGAGGCCCGCGGCAACCGCGCCTACTTGCCAGGTGAGCCAAAGCACACTTCCAGCATCGCCCCACGGAATTGTGAACTGCAACACCGACGCTATCGTCAAAGCGCAGAGATTGGCCGTCGAAATGATCGACAAATTCAGCCCGCCGGAAAGGAGCGCAAGCATCATCGCAAGACCAAGAATGCCAAGTTCCGGGGTCTGAAAGGCTATCGACTGAAATGTTCCCACACTCAGCAGCCGATCGCCGAGAATGAGGCCAAACACCGCTAGAACGGCCATGAAAATGGTAGCAAGCGTCATCGTTGTGGCGTTCTCTCGAACGAAACGGGATATGAGAGATCGATTGGCGGACGGCTTCATGGTAATTTCCTCCCTAGGACGCGAGTCCAGCATGCCGACGCCGCTGAGACAGCGCAGTCGCCGAGACCGCAAGCAGAATAACGCAGCCGACAAAGAACTGATTCCAGTATGAGGACACGCCAAGCAATATCAGTCCGTTCTGCAAAATTGCGATGAGCATCACGCCCAGTACGGCGCCAAACACGGAGCCGTTGCCACCGGCCAGACTCGCGCCGCCAAGAACGACAGCCGCAAGCACTTCGAGTTCCTTGCCGATGAGCGTCGTCGGCGTAACCGATTGGGCCAGCTGGGCTTGCGATATTGATGCGATCGCAGCCATGAACCCCATATAACCGTAGACAAGGCACCTCAGGCCGAAGACATGAAAACCAAGGCGTTCGGCGGCTATCTCATTCCCCCCCATGGCATATATTTGACGACCGATGTTTGTCTTGTTGAGCAAGACCCAGGTCATAAAGAATGCGACCACTAGCAACAGCGCCTGGAAATTGATCGCATAAGGAAATCCATTACTGTCGGTGAATTCGAACCACCAGATCCCTTCGCGGAAATAGCTGGGAAGCGAGGTGATATAGTCGCCGCGGGTGATATATATTAGCAACCCATAAAAAATATTGAGAGTGGATATAGTCACAATAACCGAAGAGATGCGAACCTTATGAATAATAGCCGCATTGAATAGCCCACATAGTATACCAGTGCAGCAGGCGACAAGGAACACTCCGAACCACCCAATTGGATAGGTCTTGGCAATCATGAGAGCCACATATTGAGCGACGCTGGCTATGGCAGTAAAGGAGATGTCGATCCCACCGAACACCAAGACCACAAGCAGACCGGCTGCAAGAATGCCTGCAAACGAAGTGGAGGTGAGAAGGTCGAAAAGGTTTTGCAGCGTCAGAAAACTGTCCGTCGCTGCCGTGAGGAACAGGGACAATACGATGACGACCGCAAGCAGCCAAAATTCGTGACTTCGTGTCCAGCGTTGAATTGTCTTAGGCATAGATTTCCTCCTGCAGATTTCTCTCGGTCGACGAAAGCGGATCCACTTCGCTGACGAGCCTGCCTTGCCGCATGACCAGGACACGATGGGTGTGGTAGAAGACCTCCTGGGCTTCGTCGGAGATGAGCAGTACCCCGACGCCTTCTGCCGCCAATCGGTGCACTATCTCATAGATTCCGTCCTTGGCCTTGATGTCCACGCCGACGGTTGGGCTATCGAGTATCAGCACGCGGGGTTTTGTGGCCATCCACTTGCCCAACACTACCCGTTGCTGGTTGCCTCCTGACAGAGTTCCGACGGGATTTTCGAGGTCGGACACTTTCGTGTTCAGGCGAACGATCCAATCATCGGCTGCGGCTACACGTTTGGCGGGGTTGATGAGGCCGAATTTGCCGGCCAAGCTGTCGAGGACCGTCGCGAGGATGTTTGCAGAAATGGGCTGCCCCAGCGCCAGGCCGAGCATCAACCTGTCTTCCGGGACGTAAGCCACGCCGCTGGCTATTGCGACACGATTGGAGCTGGCTATCAGCGGCTTTCCGGAGACTTCAATCGTGCCGCGGGACGGTGGATTCATACCGAAGATGCTGAGTGCGAGTTCTGTCCGTCCGGAGCCCAAAAGCCCGGTAAGGCCGACGATCTCTCCTTTGCGAATGTCGAAGCTGATATCCTCGTAGTGGCCTGGTCGAGACAGGTTTCGAACCGCCAGCACAACCTCCGCAGCCTCGCCTCCGGGCCGCGGAGGCGCATAGTGGAACTCATGACCGGTCATCAAGGTCTCGAGCCGCCGTGAAGTGATCTCGCTGGCATCGAAGGTCCCCACCTTACCGCCGTCACGCAGAACCGTTACGCGCTCGGCTATCTCCATTACTTCATCGAGACGGTGGGATACGAACACCGTGCAAATGTCTCTGCTCTTAAGGTCGTTGACGACACGCAGCAGAGAATCCACCTCATGCCGGGTCAACGAGGCGGTGGGCTCGTCCATGATGACCAGCTTTGCGTCGGCGGCCATGGCGCGGCAAATCGCAACCAGTTGCCGGTTTGCGATAGAGAGGTCCGACACCATCGTCTCCAGGTCGAGATTGACGTTGATGCGGGCCATGGCTTTCGCCGCAATGTCATTTATGCGGTTCCAATTCGCGAGCCGAGGCAAGCCCATGTGGCTGCCGATGGCGATGTTCTCCGCCACGGACATATTGGGGAAGAGGGAGAGATCCTGATAGATAACCTGGATGCCACTCTTGGTGGAAAGAATGGGGTCCAAACGCGCATGTTCGCGACCCTCCAGAACGATGCTACCACCTGGATCGGGCGCCTGCACGCCAGCAATAATCTTGATCAGGGTGGATTTGCCCGAACCATTTTCGCCAACAAGACAGTGAACTTCGCCGGCCTCCAGCGACAGATCGACATCTCGAAGCGCACGAACTCCGCCGAAATGCTTGGAGACATGGGTCAATTCAAGGAATGTGGTCATAGTGGGCTTTACCCTTAGTCGCTGGCATCTGTCCTGCCGCAGGCGAGCGCGGACCCGCCTGCGGTATTTCCTGCAAGGACGGCTACAGACCTTGGGCGATCAGGCCATCCACGGTTTCTTTGTTGATGTGGGTGATCTTGTCGACCTTGATGAGCTTTCCGGGAACATCCACCGTAGCCTTGCCGAGGCCGGGAACATCCATCCCGTCCTCGATTTTCGTTCCGTCGAGGACCAATCTGGCGACGGCAACCATCGCAGAGCCAGCTTCTCTCGGGTTCCACATGAAACCTTCCCGAATGACGCCGTCCATGATCAGGTCCTTGGCCTGCGACGGCAGCACCGTGCCTATGACGGCAACCCGCTTGCTCAGGTGCTTTTCCTTCACGGCGTTGCCGGCGGCGATCGGACCGTTCGAGCCAAACGCGAGAATACCCTTGAGCTTCGGATAGGCCTTCAGCACGTCGATGGTCGTGCGGTAGGCGCTGTCGATTTCGTCGGCGCCAGGGAAGCGATCGGCCACGAGGTTCATCTTGGGATAATGTGCCTTTTGATAGGCGATGGCCGCGTCGGCCCACTTGTTGTGCAGCGGGGTAGTCAGGGTGCCGACATAGACGACATAGTCCCCTTCCTCGCCCATTTCCTTGGCGAGGCTCTGCATTTGAACTTCGCCGAACTTGGTCGAGTCAATGAGTTCGACGTCCCAGTCGCGGCCCTCCTGTTCCGGCCCCTCGTGGACAATAACCTTGATGCCTGCTGCCTGAGCCCGCTTGAGCACAGGCTCGCAGGCCTTGACGTCCAGGGGCACAAGGCCGATCACGTCCACCTTTTTGGCGATCAGATCTTCCAGCAGCTTGACCTGCTGAGCCGGGTCGATGTTTGCCGGACCGGTCATGGAAACGTCGATGTTGAATTGCTTCCCTGCCTCCTGCAGGCCGCGCTCAAGGGCACCGAAGTACGGGATGCCGGCAATCTTGACAACAGTCACCATGACTGGGTCGGCCGCCATCGCGAGGTTTGGCGTGGCAATCAGCCATGCCACGCCTGCGGCCAAAGAAAACTTCAAAATGTCACGACGTTTCATGCTCTTCTCCTCCTGTGAGCGTTGTAGACTCTAGATTTTCGGAATTGCGTCTGCGGCCCGTCGCCGCCAGATGTCGCCTCAGAGGCCGTAGCGTGTCGCCAAGCCGCGCAAATACGGCAGCCCTTGATCAAGTACAGCGCCAGCATTGGGCGCGGCCGGCCGCCACATGCAGAGTGCCGCAGCAAGCTGTGGCGGTACCGAGACAAAGCTCTCAATGACAAGATCGCCATCGAATCCGGTGTCGCGCAATGTCCGGAAGACCAGTTCCCAATCTACGGTACCGGTGCCTGGGACACCGCGATGACTTTCGGAAAGGTGGATATAGGGCGAGCGTCCCGCGGCCTGGCGGATGCCGTCGTCGAAACCACTCTCCTCTACGTTCATGTGATAGGTGTCGAGGTGGACGAAGGTATTCGGTTCATCGATTTGCTCAAGCAGCCATATTCCTTGCGCGGCCGTATTGAGAATGTGGGTGTCGAAGCGTGTGCAAGGTTCGACACCGAACGTCATGCCGAGTCCAGCAGCGCGCCGGGCTACCGGCTTCAGTGCCCGAACCACCGCTTCGTACTCGCTACTTGTTGGGGGAACACCGGTCTTGTAGCCGAGCGCCGAGTAGGTGACGCCAGTCAGCATGGAGCACCCAATGTGGTGAGCGGCGTCGAGAACTTGAAACAGATATTGCGTACAGGCTTCCGGAGCCAGGTGAGCCATCTTGTCTTCGGGCAGGCAAAGCGACGCGGTTGCCTGAAGACCATGATCTCGGATTATCGACTTTGCGTGATCCAGATCGATTTTGGCCGGCTCGAACAAAGGGATCTCGATTATTTCCAGCCCGTATCGCGCCGCCTCAGGGATAGCGGCGTTGGCCGCCTCTGTCGTCCACTCGGGCGCCCACAGACTGAAGTGCATTCCAAATTTTGCCATTGCATTTATCCTCCCGTAATCCGCTGCAGAGCCAACGAGAACGCTGGACCAGACAGCGTCAGCGCGACATCTCTTCACCGCTGATCATTATGGGAATAGTCATCGAAAAATTTGCAAAGGTCAACACAAATATAGCTTGTGAAACACATTTGTTTACAGGCTCCAACACCATGCCACGCCACAAATTGCCGTTCCGTCGCATTTGTACGATCATCGCTTAAAAAGAACCTAACACAAAAATCTTTCTTGAAATACATTTGTTGTGACGATATATGTCTAGTGGCTAAGGGGATTGTGACCCCGGCAAATCCCATCGGAGGTCAGAATGCCCAAGGAAATCCACATCGACCCCAGGACCTTCAAGGTGCGCAGTACGTTGAAAGCACCCTCAATTCCTATCCACGCGTACGATGAGAATATCGAGGCGGAACGTGCCCGGTATGGCGACGAGGGATTGCTGCAAATTCTGCGCGATATGATTATCATACGCGAATTTGAGACGATTTTGGCTTCGCTAAAGGGAAAGGGAGCATATTGCGGCATTGAGTTTAACTACAAAGGGCCGGCTCACCTTTCGATCGGGCAAGAGGCTGCTGCCGTCGGAGCGGCAGCCTCACTCGAGCCGGATGACCATATTTTCGGCAGTCATCGCAGCCATGGCGAGTTCATCGCGAAGGGCCTTTCTGCGATCCGAAAGCTCCCAGATGATGCCTTGCGTCTGATTATGGAGAGCCATGAGCGTGGTACGCTTCTCAGGACCGTGGAGACCTCGCTGCAGGGTCCGAAAACAAGCGAGACCGCGGAGAATTTTCTACTGCTCGGCCTGCTTTCAGAGATCTTCATGCGCTCAACCGGTTTCAACCGAGGCATGGGCGGGTCGATGCATGCCTTCTTCCCGCCTTTTGGGACTTATCCGAACAACGCAATTGTCGGCGCGTCCGCCGGAATAGCCACGGGGGCCGCATTGCGAAAGAAGCTTGCGGGGGCCAGCGGCATCACTGTGGCCAACGCGGGCGATGGCTCTACTGGCTGCGGGCCCGTCTGGGAAGCTATGAATTTCGCCGCTATGGCACAATTCGAGACGCTGTGGGCAGATGCTTTCAAAGGAGGTTTGCCGGTCCTGTTTTTCTTCACCAACAACTTTTATGCGATGGGCGGTCAGACCATCGGCGAAACAATGGGATGGGACCGCCTGTCTCGCATAGGGCTGGCGGTCAACCAGCAAGCCATACACGCGGAAACCGTCGACGGAACAAATCCGCTCGCCGTTGCTGACGCCGTCGCACGCAAGCGCGAGCTTTTGGTTCAAGGCCGCGGGCCCGCCTTGCTGGACGTAGAATGTTACCGCAGCTCGGGTCATTCAACAACAGATATCAACTCATATCGGACGAAGGACGAGATGCAGGCGTGGGAACAGCACGATCCTATCATTCTGTTCTCCAATCGCCTTCAGGAGGCCGGGATTGTGACCGCTGGCCAGGTCGCCGAACTGCGCGAACAGACAACGGATCGCATGCGCTCGATTACTGCGATCGCGGTCGATCCGGCACTTACTCCTCCCGTTGATATTCATGCAGATCCAACGCTGATCGGCAAGCTCATGTTCTCGAACACCAACATAGAGCTGCCCTCGCAAGAAGTTTCGCTCCTCAAGCCTGTCGACGAGGTGAGCCGGATCCGTCAGGACGCGAAGAAAAGTCGATACGGCTTTGCCGAGGACGGAGCCAAGCTGTCACCCATGCGGGCTATCACATTGCGTGACGCGTTGTTCGAGTCCGTCTTGCACCACATGACGCACGACGGCAGTCTTGTCGCCTATGGGGAAGAATGCCGGGAATGGGGTGGCGCATTCGGCGTTTACCGGGGGCTTGCCGAAATCCTACCGCATGATCGGTTGTTCAATTCACCGATCTCCGAAGCTGCGATCGTTGCGACGGCGGTCGGCTTTGCGCTCGAGGGCGGCCGCGCGCTGGTGGAACTGATGTATGGCGACTTTCTAGGCCGGGCGGGCGACGAAGTCTTCAATCAGATGGCAAAATGGCAATCGATGTCCGGAGGTGAGCTGAAGGTTCCCGTCGTTTTGCGTTGCTCGATCGGTTCGAAGTACGGCGCCCAGCATAGTCAAGACTGGACGGCATTATGCGCCCATATTCCAGGCCTCAAAGTTGTATATCCGGCAACGCCGTATGATGCGAAAGGCCTGTTGGCTTCCGCATTGTCAGGCAACGATCCGGTGGTTTTCTTTGAAAGCCAGCGCCTCTACGACACCGTGGAAGAGTTCCGCAATGAAGGCGTGCCGACCGGCTACTACCAACTTCCCATTGGTGAACCCGATTGTAAGCGCGCTGGAGAAGACGTCACAATTCTGACGGTGGGACCTTCGCTTTACTCCGCGCTCGCTGCTGCTGAAGAACTCGAAAGCACCTTCGGCATCTCGGTCGAAGTGATTGATGCGCGTTCGCTTGTTCCATTTAACTATGAACCCGTGCTTGCCTCGATAAGGAAAACCGGACGCATCGTACTGGTATCGGAGGCCTCGGAGCGCGGCAGCTTCCTGATGACGCTCGCCGCAAACATTACGCGATTCGGCTATGAAACTCTTCACGCCGCGCCTCGTGTAATCGGCTCTCCGAATTGGATCGTGCCCGGCGCTGAGATGGAATCAACCTACTTTCCCCAGAAAGATGACATCATTGATGTCATCACCAGCGAGTTGTTTCCAGGCCAGCGCAGCAACCGCCGCAGCATACGTGACTGGGACGATCGGGAACTTGCCCGTCTCGGTCTGTGAACCAACACATTTTTGAGCGAGGAACACATATGGATATCCCGATCATCATGCCGAATCTCGGAAACGAAATCGACGAGGCCCAGATCGACGAGTGGTTCAAGACGGAAGGCGACATGGTCACCGAAGGTGAACAACTCGTCCTGATCACGACACCCAAGGTCACCATGGAAATCGAAGCCCCAGCGACAGGCATTCTGAAGAAAATCCTGATTCCCGCAGACGAGCTTGCGGCAGTGGGCTCCACGCTTGGGATCATCGAGACATGACAAACGCGACCGCAAACTTACCGCTTCCAGTCTTCCGCTTGGGTGGGTCGGGGCCGAACCTTCTGCTTCTCCACGGGTTCGGAGCTGATCGAATGAGCTGGATAGCCAATCAGGACGCGCTCATGCAGTCGTTTGCGGTTTTTAGCTGCGACCTGCCTGCGCATGGCGGTCAACCGCCTGGCAGGAATGGCATGAAAATCTCGGAGATGGCCGATGAACTGATTGACGCACTCGCGCGACAGAACGATCGCTTTGTAGTGGTGGGGCATTCACTGGGCGGCGCAATCGCCATCGAACTGGCAGCCCGCCGACCGGATTTGGTCGCCGGCCTTGGCCTGATCGCACCGGCTGGTCTGGGCAAAGAGGTCGGTCGAGAATTTCTGAGCGAACTGCCTGAACTTAACGAGTTGGGCTCTGCGTTGGCGCTACTTCAGCGTTTGGTCTCGCGCCCGCGCCTGATAACGCCACCGATCGCTCAACGGCTCCTCGATCACCTGGAACGACCGGGCATTCGTGCCGCTCTTAGAGCCCTGGCTTCGGAGTTAAGCCATGTCGAGACCTCGATTGAACCCCATGTGGCCTCCATAGCCGTCAGCAGAGTTCCGCGGATCGTCATTTGGGGAGAGGAAGACACGATAAATCCGATCGACCGTCCGAGACTGTCGAGGTTCAACGCTCAAGTGCTGACTCTGCCGGATACCGGGCATCTTCCTCACGTTGAGGCAAGCAGAGCCGTAAGCCGGCATCTTTGTGAATTTCTGAAGAGTGCCGTATTGGAATTGGGGGGATGAGTTCATGATCGTTGTCTGCGGTGATGCCTTGATTGACTTCTTGCCGGTCGCGCTCCCGGAAGGTGGCAGTGGCTACATCCCTGTCTGTGGTGGATCCTGCTGCAACATCGCGACAGCGATTGGCAGGTTAGGCGGGAAAGTCGGATTCATGGGAGGGCTGTCCGAGGATTTTTTTGGCGCCATGCTGGTTCAGCAATTCAACGAAGCGGGGATTGATCTTCGCTATGCAACCCGCCTGCCTTTCGACACGACGTTGGCTTTTGTGCGTCTGGGCGACGACGAGCCTGAGTACGCGTTCTATGACAGCGGCAGTGCGGCACGGCACTGGACGCTGAAAGGGGCACCATCTTTGGGCACCGAGGTTGACGTCCTGCACATCGGTTCGGTCACGTTGATTCACCCCCCTGTCTCGAGCGCTTGCGAGTCGCTGTTCGAGAACGAACAGGGTAAGCGCGTGCTCTCAATCGATCCAAACTGCCGGCCCGGTCTGGCGCAGGATCCAGAGGCATATCGCCAGCGTCTCAATCGCCTCTGCGGTATGGCTGATATCGTAAAGCTGTCGGTGACGGATCTCGGATTCATGCAGCCGGGTGTTGGGCCGCATTCAGCAGCGGAGAGTTGGCTTTCAAACCGGGCCAAGATCGTCCTCGTCAGCCGGGGTGCGGGCGGCGCAACGGTTTATCTTGCGGGTGGCAGAGTCGTTGAAGTTCCAGCACGCCCTGCAAGGGTTGTTGATACCGTTGGAGCCGGAGACGCACTCATTGCAGGCTTTCTCACCCATCTCCAGCAGAGCGGCGACTTGCATCGCGATAGCATCGGTGCCTTGACGGGTGACCGGGCTCGCAAAGCTCTCGAGTTTGCCGCACATGTTGCAAGTCTTGCCTGCGAGCACCGCGGAAGTGACCCGCCGTGGCGCAGAGAAATCATCGTGGCTGGATACGACGAGAGCAGTCAAATGTGACGCCAAGCACCGCAAGCTATTGCGGAGGTTAGCCGCGCCAGTTAAGGGTGAATCGCCACGTCTAGAGATGCTTTACTCGAAGATCTGCGAACGGATTTGGGCGCCGTTCGCATCGTGGGCGCAACGATTATCCAAGTTGGTAGAATTATGGGCTGCCGACACTTTCGGAGGGGCGGATTGGATGACAAAACTGACAAGGATGCCCCCCACCAGCTTGCTGGACGCTGAAAGCCTCAGGTTGAAGGCAGCTTTTCTTTATTACAATCAGAAACTTACCCAAAACGAAGTCGCCGCAAAACTGGGGGTCAGCCGCAGCACAATCGTTAAGCTCCTCGATGAGGCGCTGAAGCGGGGCGAAATCCAGATTTGGGTGAAGCAGGCCGCAAGCGAGTTGGAGCTGGCATCTGAGCTGGAAGCCGCGCTCAATCTCGACGAAGTGATCGTCACGCCGCCGGCGAAAGATGTCGACGGAACGGCCCGGGCCGTTGGGCAAGCGCTGGGTCAGTTTCTTTCCGACACCATTCCCAACAACGCGACGATCGGGGTTGGCTGGGGACGAACACTCAGTGCCGCGCTTTCGAGTTTTCGCCCGCTGCGGCGCGAAGGGGTAAAAATTGTGTCTCTGCTTGGAGGTACAGTGGAAGCCCAGCATGAAAACCCGATCGATTTTACCTGGCAGCTCGCCAATCAACTCGGGGCGCAATGTTTTCTTTTGATGGCGCCGCTGCTGGTTGACTCTCCCGACACCAAAGAACGCCTAATCGAAAAGTGCGGCTTGAATCGGATCATGAAGCTGTCCGCCGATCTGGACATTGCACTGGTGAGCGTCGGCGATATCGGCACCCATTCAACATCGCTGTCGGTCGCATCTCTTGCGCCAGAGGAGTTGGAGACGCTCATCGGCAAGGGAGCAATGTGCGATGTTCTGTGCAATTTTCTTGATCGAGACGGCCGCACGGTGGACCATCCGGTAAACGATCGGGTGATGTCAGTCGATCTCGATACAGTGAGACGCGCACGGCACGTGGTTATCGCATCGGGGGGAGAACAACGAGCCGCCGCAATCTTGGCAGCTATCAGGCGAATCGGCTGCAATACTTTGGTGACTGATGAAAGCGCTGCGCGTCAGATGCTCAGCTTGCTCAGAAGTCCGAGGGTTGATTGATAATTTTCGTCGCCGTTTTTTCCAGTTCGCCGCCAAGAACGACGGCTGGGCCGAATCGCTCCAAAACCACCGTGACGGCGTGGCCGACCATATGGGCTTCCGGATGGCCGAGCTGCCGAGGGCCGTGCGCTGATGTCCTGCACCCCGGACCAAAACGCACCGGGCCTGGCGCTGCCGTGCGCCTCGGGGATCGAGGGTTATCTTAAAGGAAAAGCAGGAAAACAATGTCCCCATCCTGGCGCCGGGCGAGATCTGGTCCGCGGCCTGTAGGTTCGGCTGCCTCTCGGCCGACTTGGCCCAAACACTGAACGACAAGATGATGCGTGCTTCGATCGCTTAGGAGTCGAAGTGGGTTCGGCACTCCGCCCGCATGAAAAGCGATCTTTCTGAAGCAGGACTCAACGAGCCGGAACGCACTTCTCCTAAATGTTCATGTGGACCTTAGTTTTTCGTGCCTGGGCTCGCTTGAGAACGGGTCGCAGCGCTAACCCAGAAGGCGTGCCGATTTCCAATCGCCAAGCTTGCAATCGTGGGTGCGATGAGGAGTTGGACAACCGAAGAGATCTCTCCGCGATAGATGGCGAGATCGGCATCGGTTGCATCGGAAAAATCGTGGTGCCGTGTCACCTCCTGATTGCTGTAGAAGCGGGGCACTAGAAATCAACTTGAACTTGAACCGAGTGCACCGCGTTTCTCGCATCAGATACCGGCTGTTCTTCCCCAAGCTCGTTTTTGCAGCGACATAACAGGACGTGGGGGCCTGGCTCCGGCGACCAAGTCAACTCGAACCGCTGCCAACTTCTTCCCTCGCGCGGCCCTACTGAGGCAGTCCGCCATGAGCCTCCACCGTCCACGCTGACCTCGACGCTAGAGATCTGGCAATCTCCCCAAGCCCAGCCCCATATTTTCGTTGGCATGTCCGCTGACAGCAGATCATTTGGGGACGGCGATACGATAACGGACTCCGGGGTCACGTCCCAAACCGGCTTCGTTCCCGACGCGGTGGGGTCATTATAGAACCGCGTCGTATAGGCGCCGCTTGCGCGCCGGTTCGCGGCCGTGATGGAACCAACCCACTTTACGGAATTCGTGCCATACCAACCCGGCACAACCAGTCGAACCGGACCTCCACGCTCCGGAGTGAGCGGCCGGCCGTTGATCTCAAGTGCAAGAAGAACCTCTTCCGCGAGTGCTTTCTCGATAGGCAGGTCTTTTTGATAGGCTTCTTCAATTTCGGCGTATTCGCCCCACTCGAGGCCGGAAGTCCATACATATGACGCATCGGTGCTGATCTTTGCACGTTCCAGAACAAGCGACAGCGGCACGCCTTTCCAAACCACATTTCCGATCCTGCGTTTAGCCACTGTCGGCGCAAGCGGACTTCCAGCGCATTCGTGAAACGACATGTACTCGCGCTGTGGCATTGCTTGGAGGTCAGACAGATGCAATCTCGTCGGGTTGCCGACGAGGCCATCCACATCCAAATGCCAATGCTCGGGGTCGATCTCCAGGAACCCCATATGCGTCACCAGAAAAAGATCATCTTCAGGGGTGATCCACGATTTAAGGGCATGAACGCCGTCGGCAGGGCCCTGGAAGGAGAAACCCTTCTTGGTCATGTGCATACCCGTCCGCGCCATCACCTTTACTCCGG
>NZ_JABDVY010000017.1:0-137519 GCF_019685025.1 Rhizobium sp. NZLR8
GTTCAATGGAACGGCGGACGGAGACCCAGGCTCTCCCACGGGCTTGGTGTCCCAAAGGTGCAACGGTCTTCCATCCGCCACCGCAACAGGCAGTACTACGCCAATAGCGGGTAAAGGGAAGTTACAAGGTGCCGGCAGGCGGATGAGGGGCAGGCACCGGCAATCTCCTTAGCCTTGCGGGTCCTTTGCCGGCGCCGGCTTGCGGTTCAGATTGCGCCGGATCATGCCGAGATTTGCTCCGCCGATCAGGAAGGCGGCGGCGAAATAGACCAGCATGGCAATCGCAATCAGCAGCCCGAGGGTGCCGACCTTGGTCAGAAGCGGCGCGCCGGAGGCAAGCGAGGGCGCAAAGTGCTGCTTGAGGAAGACGATCGCCGCACCCATCACGGCTGCGGCGACGATCAGCAGGACGGTGCGTTTTGCCAGCGCCCATTCCCATGTCAGATGGCCGCGGCGCAGAAGCGTGGTGAACAGCAGCACGGTGCTGATCCAGCCGGCGGTGGCTTCGGCAACGGCGATGCCGGGCGCGCCCATATAGGGAAAGAGGGTCAGCGCCGTGGCGCAGTTGGTGGCCACCGCGATTGCCGAAAAGCGCATCGGCGTCTTGGTGTCCTCGCGCGCATAGAAGCCGGGCTGCAGCGCCTTGATCAGCACGAAGGCCGGCAGGCCGATGCCGTAGATCGCCAGGATCGAGCCGACGACGGCGGTGTTTTCCTGATGGAAGGCGCCGCGCTCGTAGAGCACGCGGATGATCTCGTCGGAGAGGATCCACAGCGCGAAGGCGGCGGGGATCGTCAAAAACAGCACGAATTCGATCGAGCGGTTCTGCAGGTTTCCGGCTTCGCGCAGATTGCCGCCCTTCAGCGCCCGGGCAAGTTCCGGCAGCAGCACCACGCCGACGGCAACGCCGACGACGCCGAGCGGCAGCTGGTAGATCCGGTCGGCATATTGCAGCGCTGCAATCGCGCCCTCGCGAGAGGAGGCGATCGCCTGGCCGATCAGCTGGTTGATCTGGGTGATGCCGCCGGTCACTGCAGCCGGCACCGCCAGGATCAGCAGCCGCTTGACGTTCGGGGTCATCTTCGGGAAGCGGAAGCCGATGCTCATGCCGGCCGCAAGCACGCCGACATAGACGACGGCGAGCTGCAGGACGCCGGCGGCAAGAACGCCAAAGGAGAGATACCAGGCCGTCGTCAGCGGATCGGCACCGGTATGGAGCGCATAAAACAGCGCCCCGATCATCACCACGTTGAGGAAGACCGGCGCGATGGCCGCGGCGAAGAAATGGTGCAGCGAATTCAGCATGCCGCTCATCATCGCCGTCAGCGACATGCACATCAGATAGGGAAACATCACCGCCGCCATGCGGATGGTGATCGAGAATTTGTCGGGATCGTCGGCAAAGCCCGGTGCAATGACGAAGCGCACCAGGAGCGGCATGGCAAGCTCCATCACGATGGTGATGAGCAGCAGCACCGAAAACAGCACGCCGAAGACTTCTTCCGAAAAGCGCTTGGCGCCATCGGTGCCGTTCGCCTCGATCTCCTTGGCAAAAAGTGGCACGAAGGCGGCGTTGAAGGCGCCTTCGGCAAACAGCCGGCGAAACAGGTTCGGAAAGCGGAAGGCGGCATAAAAGACGTCGGCCATCGGCCCGGTGCCGAGTGCGGCGGCCATCAGCGTTTCGCGGGCGAAGCCGAAGATGCGGCTGCCGAGGGTGGCGCCGCCGACGGTTGCGAATTTCTTGACGAGGCTCATTCGTGGGGGCTCATGCTTGGTCGCTCATGCGGGGGAATCGGCTTTCTTTTCGGCTGAGGGCAATGTCCGGGCGGTGGCAGCCGGCGCGATGATGCCGGAAGGCATGCGCTCACGCAGCTCGTCTTCCTCCTCGGCCATGACGGCCTTCATTCGGGCGGTGATGTTGGCGCGCTTGCTGTCGCCGGAGATCTTCTGGCCGACCAGATCGGTGACGTAGAAAGTGTCGATCACCTTCTCGCCGAAGGTGGTGATGCGGGCCGACTGGATGTCGAGCGACAGGTCGGAGAGCACGGCGGTGATTTCCGACAGCAGCCCCGGCCGGTCGAGGCATTCGACCTCGATGACCGTGAACTTGTTCGACAGGCTGTTGGTGATGTTGACCGACGGCGGAATGACGAAGGCCTTGTTCTTCTTGCGGTGGCGCGCGCGCGTGGCGATCACCTCGGGCAGCCGCTTGCGGCCGGACAGCACGTCCTCGATCATCCGTCCGATCGTCGCGGCCCGGCGCAGCTCGTCGGCATCGTCGGCAAATTCGCGGCTGACATGGATGGTGTCGAGCGCCCGCCCGTCCGACGTCGTGAAGATCTGCGCGTCGACGATGTTGGCTCCGGCCGCAGCACACGCCCCGGCGATGACGGCGAGCAGGCGCGGATGGTCGGGCGACAGCACGGTGATCTCGGTGATCGCATGGAAACTGTCGGTGCGCACCGTGGTGGCCAGCGCCTGGCCGGATTTGTCGGCCTGGCGGATGAAGTGGGCGTGGCGGATCTGGTCTTCCAGCGGCACGGAGAGCAGATAGGGCTGGTAGTGCAGCTTGGTATAGGTATTGCGGTCCTTCTGGCTCCAGTCGGCGAGTGCCGAATGCAGCGCCTCGGCGGCGGCACCGGCACGCTCCTTGCGGGAGACCTCCGAAAAACCGCCGGCCAGCAGCAGCTCGGTTTCGTAGTAGAGCGTGCGCAGCAACTGGCCCTTCCAACCGTTCCAGACGCCCGGACCGACGGCGCGGATATCGCAGATCGTCAGGATCAACAGCATCTTCAACCGGTCGAGCGACTGTACGCGGTCGGCAAAATCGGTAATCGTCTTGCGATCGGTGAGGTCGCGGGTCTGCGCCACCATCGACATGGTCAGATGTTCCTCGATCAGCCAGACGACGATTTCCGTCTGCTTCTGCGACAGACCGAAGCGGCTGCAGAGCTTGCGGGCGACGCGGGCGCCGGCGATCGAATGATCCTCCTGGCGGCCCTTGGCGATGTCGTGCAGCAGAACGGCGACATAAAGCGCCTCGCGATCCTCGATGCCTGAGAACAGCTTGTTGGCGAGCGGATGCAGATCCTCGGAGCGTCCCTGGTCGATCTCGGAGAGAACGTCGACGGTGCGGATCAGATGTTCGTCCACCGTATAGTGGTGATACATGTTGAACTGCATCATCGCGACGATCTTGCCGAATTCGGGAATGAAGCGGCCGAGCACGCCGGCCTCGTTCATCCGCCGCAGGATGAGCGCCGGATCGCGCTTCGACGTCAGGATCGACATGAACAGGCGGTTCGCCTCGTCGTTTTCCCGCAGATTATTATCGATCAGCGCCAGCGAACGGGTGACACGTTTCAGCGCGTCCGGGTGGAATTCCAGCCCGTTGATGTCGGCGACGTGGAAGAGCCGGAGGATGCTGACCGGATCGCGCTTGAAGACCTCAGCGTCGGCAAGCGCGATGCGGCCGCGGTCCTCGACGAATTCGACGCTGCCGGCGATCTTGCGATTGCGATGGGTGAAGCGGCTAATGACGCCGGTGAGGCCCGGGATCGACTTCGCCTGCTGGTCTTCGAGCGCGGCGCAGAGGATGCGGGTGAGGTCGCCGACATCCTTGGCGACGAGGAAATAGTGCTTCATGAAGCGCTCGACCGCCGAAAGGCCCGGGCGGGTGTGATAGCCGAAGGCTTCGGCGATCTCGCGCTGGATGTCGAACGACAGACGCTCCTCGGCCTTGCCGGTCAGGAAGTGCATATGGCAGCGCACCGCCCAGAGAAAATCGTCGGCTTTCTCAAGCAGACGGTATTCGTGCTTCGACAGCACGCCGAGCTTGACCAGCTCCGCCTGGTCGCGCACGTGATAATAATATTTCGAGATCCAGAACAGCGTGTGCAGGTCGCGAAGCCCGCCCTTGCCTTCCTTGACGTTCGGTTCGACGAGATAGCGCGTATCACCCGCCTTGCGGTGGCGCTCGTCGCGCTCGGCAAGCTTGGCAGCGATGAATTCCGGGCCGGTACCAGTGACGATTTCCTTGTCGAAGCGGGTCTCGAGTTCGGTTTCCAGCCGTTGCAGGCCGCAGATGTAGCGCATCTCCAGGATGGCGGTGCGGATCGTCATGTCGGACTTGGAAAGCGCGATGCATTCCTCCACCGTGCGGGTGGCGTGGCCGACCTTGAAGCCCATGTCCCAGAGCACGTAGAGCATGAATTCGACCGCCTTGTGCGTCTCTTCCGCCGGCCTCGGCGGGAAGAGGAAAAGCAGGTCGATATCGGAGCCGGGCGCCAGCGTGTCGCGACCGTAGCCGCCGACGGCGGTGACCGCGAACTTGTCCTTCTGCTGTGGAAAGATATGGGCGGTGGCGAAATTGTAGAGGACAGTGATGATCTGATCCTGCAGCCAGGAAATCCGGTAGGCGCAATTCAGCCCGCCGCCATCGGCCATCAGTGCGGCCCGCGCCTTCTGCCGGCCTTCGGTGCTTGCCTTTTTCAATACGGCGAGAAGATCGGCGCGCAGCACGTCGGGTCGGTTGCGGTTGGCCTCGCCAACGGCGTCGCACTGCTTCTGCAAGAATTCGACGTCAAGGATATGAGAAAAATCAAGCTCGCGCATCGCTTTCGCCGGGGTGGTTTCCTGTTCATGCCGGACGGCCTGATCCTGGCTCGCCTCGTGTTTCGTCTGCATGCGCTATAATCCCTTTATCAGGCGATTGACACGCGCCCTCATACTGCAAGAACCTTTAAATTTGGCGAAATGGTGTTGGTAAGCCGCGCGACAGCCTGACACCACGTTGGGTCAGGAGATTGCCGAAACCAGCCCCTCATCCGCCTGCCGGCAGCTTCTCCCCGTAAACGGGGCGAAGGGAGATAGCCGCGCCCTCTCCGTTTCTCGCCTGTCTCTCGCAGGGCACGTCCACTCGCCCCGTTTACGGGGAGAGGGTTAGGGTGAGGGGCAGTCACAGGCGCAAGCTGAACAGCAGTGGCGCAACAGCTGGCGTTTCCCCGAACGCTCAAAGGGCGGCCCGCGCATTCAGCAAATGCAGCACCTGCCGTGTCTCTCTCATGATCTCCTCAAGCGACTGCCGGTCGCATTCGCGATAACCTGCCTTGGCGATCGACGTTCCGAGCTCCGAGATCATAGCGCAACAGCGGGTAATTTTCAGCATGCCGATCGGCGACGTCCAGCCGCGCGCATTGCGATCGGCATCGGCGCGCCGCATCGTATCGAGCATCGAGCAGATGAGCGAGAGGCGCTCCGTTTCGCGAATCAGCTTTTCCATGAACATCGCGTACCGCTGCCCTATTTCAGTTTCTTCTTGAGGTCGTAAAGTGCATCCATTGCCTCGCGCGGCGTCATGTCGTCAAGGCTCATCGCCTTCAGCGCCTCCTCGACCTTGGACGGTCCGCGAGCCGTGTCTTCGCGGCGCACCGCCACCTGGAAGAGCGGCAGGTCGTCGATCAGCTGGCTCGCGGGGTTCTTGCGGTCGGCATCCTCCAGACGGGTCAGCACATCGCGGGCTCGTGTCACGACTGAAGCCGGAAGCCCGGCAAGGCGGGCGACCTGGATGCCGTAGGAGCGGTCTGCCGCACCCGGACCGACCTCATGCAGGAAAATGACGTCGCCGTCCCATTCCTTGACCCGCATCGTGGCGTTCGACAGCCGGCCGAGCTTTTCCGAAAGCACGGTCAGCTCATGGAAATGCGTGGCGAAGAGGCCGCGGCAGCGGTTGGCTTCATGCAGGTGCTCGACGGAGGCCCAGGCGATCGACAGGCCGTCGAAGGTGGCGGTGCCGCGGCCGATCTCGTCGAGGATGACCAGCGAACGGTCGCTCGCCTGGTTGAGGATCGCAGCTGTTTCGACCATCTCGACCATGAAGGTGGAGCGCCCGCGGGCCAGGTCGTCGGAGGCGCCGACGCGCGAGAAAAGTCGGTCGACGATGCCGATATGGGCTGATGTTGCCGGTACGAAGCAGCCCATCTGCGCCAGGATGGCGATCAGCGCGTTCTGCCGCAGGAAGGTCGACTTGCCGCCCATGTTCGGCCCGGTCAACAGCCAGATCGCGCCGTCCCTGTCGCCGGTCTTCGGCGAGAGATCGCAATTGTTGGCGACAAAGGGCCCGCCCGCCTGCCGCCGCAGCGCCTGCTCGACGACCGGATGGCGCCCGCCTTCGATGGCAAACATCTTTGAGCCGTCGACCTGTGGGCGGCAATAGGCCTGCTCTTCGGCGAGAAGCGCCAGTCCTGCGGCAACATCGATGACGGCAAGCGCCCGGGCGCCGGATTTGATCGCCTCGGCTTCCGCAACCACGGCCGCCGTCATCTTCTCGAAGGCGGCGAACTCGATCGTCAGCGCCCGGTCGGCGGCGTTGGCGATGCGGCTTTCGAGATCGGCAAGTTCGGTGGTGGTGAAGCGCATCGCGCTCGCCATCGTCTGGCGGTGGATGAAGCGGGCCTTGGCTTCAGCCGTCTCGGTCATCGGCGAGGCATTGCCGGCGGTGACCTCGATGAAATAGCCGAGGATGTTGTTGTGCTTGATCTTCAGCGACCGGATGCCGGTCTCCTCGGCATATTGCAATTGCAGGCCGGCGATCACCCGCCGCGACTGGTCGCGCAGTGCCCGCACTTCGTCGAGCTCGGCGCTGGCGCCGTCGCGCAGGAACCCGCCGTCGCGTTTCAACAGCGGCAGTTCGTCGGCGAGTGTCTCGGCCAGCAGGGTTTCGAGCGTTGCGGGTAGGGCTTGCAGCGCGGACAGCGCCTGGCCGAGTTCTTCAGGCAACATCGCGCTGGCGCGCATGGCCGCAACTTCGCTCGCCGCTTGAAGTCCCTGGCGGATCGCCGCGAGATCGCGCGGACCGCCGCGGTCGAGCGCCAGCCGCGACAGCGCCCGCGGCATGTCCGGCACATGTTTCAGCGTGTCGCGCAGATTGCCGCAGAGCAGAGGCTCGTCGATCAGGAAGCCGATCGAGTCGAGTCGAGCATTGATGCGGACGGGGTCGGTCAGCGGCGACATCAATCGCTCGGCAAGAAGCCGCGCCCCGCCGCCGGTGACGGTGCGGTCGATCGCTTTCAGGAGCGAGCCGTTGCGGTCGCCAGACAGCGTCCGGGCAAGTTCCAGATTGGCGCGGGTGGCGGGGTCGATGAACAGCGTCGAAGCCGCACTTTCCCGCTCCGGCTTTCCAAGCGGCGGCCGCTCGGCGATCTGCGTCTTCTCGACATAAGCGACGGCGGCGGCCGCTGCCGCCACCTCGGCGCGCGAGAAGGTGCCGAAGCCGTCGAGCGTCGCGACGCCGAAATAACGCGCGATCCGGCCTTCGGCGCTGGCGCTGTCGAAGAGCACGGAAGGCTGGGGCACCGCGGTGCGGCCGAGCACATCGAAGACCGGCTTCAGTTCCGGATCGTGGAAGATCGTGTCGGGCAGGATGAGCTCGCGCGGATCGATGCGCAGGATATCGGCAAGCAGCCGCGAGGCTTCGGTCTCGGCCAGTCGGAAGACGCCTGTGGAAATATCGATCCAGGCTAGCGCCAGCAAGGGTTCTGCCCCGCTGCGAATGCGGGTCAGCGCCATCAGATAGTTGGATTCCGAGGGCGAAAGCAGCTTTTCCTCGGTGATCGTGCCTGGCGTGACCAAGCGGACGACATCGCGCTTGACGACGGATTTGCCGCCGCGTTTTTTCGCTTCGGCCGGATCCTCGATCTGCTCGCAGACGGCGACGCGGAAACCGAGTGAAATCAGCTTCTGCAGATAATCGTCGGCCGCATGCACCGGAACGCCGCACATCGGGATGTCCTGGCCCATGTGTTGGCCTCGCTTCGTCAGCGTGATGCCGAGCGCGCGTGAGGCTTCCAGCGCATCTTCGAAGAACAGCTCGTAGAAATCACCCATGCGATAAAAGAGCAGCGAACCCGGATTGTTCGCCTTGATCTCGATATATTGCTCCATCATCGGCGTCGCCGAGGCACGGCTTTCCGCCGTGGCAAGCTCGGCAGCCGAAAAGGCTTCATTCCCTGTGTCGATGCGTGCGTTCACGGAGGTGCGGGTTTTCCCAAAAAAACAGGTGCCAACCCTATCCGCGCGCCGCTATAGATGACAACAGCATTTGAGGAAGAGCAAAGCGTCGCCCACAAGACGTTGGAGGATTTATGCCCGATATCGATAAGAAGGACCGGCCGGCGACATCAGTTACCGACCAGGAGGCGCTTGAATTTCACGCCATGGGCCGCCCAGGGAAACTGGAAGTCGTCCCGACCAAGCCGATGGCAACGCAGCGCGACCTCTCGCTTGCCTATTCGCCGGGTGTTGCCGTGCCGGTCAAGGCGATCGCCGCCGACCCGCAGACGGCTTATGATTACACGGCGCGGGGCAACATGGTCGCGGTCATTTCCAACGGCACGGCGATCCTCGGTCTCGGCAATCTCGGTGCGCTGGCTTCCAAGCCGGTCATGGAAGGCAAGGCGGTGCTGTTCAAGCGCTTCGCCGACGTCGATTCCATCGACCTCGAGATCGATACGGAAAATGTCGACGAGTTCATCAATTGCGTGCGTTTCCTCGGCCCCTCCTTCGGCGGCATCAACCTCGAGGATATCAAGGCGCCGGACTGCTTCGTCATCGAAAGCCGGCTGCGCGAGCTGATGGATATTCCCGTCTTCCATGACGACCAGCACGGAACGGCAATCATCGCCGCCGCCGGCCTGATCAACGCGCTGGAGCTGACCGGCCGCGACCTGAAGACGACGAAGCTCGTCTGCAATGGTGCCGGTGCTGCGGCGATCGCCTGTATCGAGCTCATCAAGGCGATGGGCTTTGCGCCTGAGAACATCATCCTCTGCGACACCAAGGGCGTCATCTACCAGGGTCGCACCGAAGGCATGAACCAGTGGAAATCGGCGCATGCGGCAAAGACCGACACGCGCACGCTTGAAGAGGCGATGGAGGGCGCCGACGTGGTTTTCGGGCTGTCGCAGAAGGGTGCGTTTTCGGCCGAAATGATCCGCTCGATGGCCGAGCGGCCGATCATCTTCGCCATGGCCAATCCCGATCCCGAGATCACCCCGGAAGAGGTGGCCCGCATCCGCGATGACGCCATCATGGCGACCGGCCGTTCGGACTATCCGAACCAGGTCAACAACGTCCTCGGTTTTCCCTATATTTTCCGCGGCGCTCTCGATGTCCGTGCCTCCACAATCAACGACGCGATGAAGATCGCCGCCGTCAAGGCGCTGGCAAACCTCGCCCGTGAGGATGTGCCCGATGACGTGGTGGCCGCCTATCAGGGCAACCGGCCGCGTTTCGGGTCGCAATACATCATCCCCGTTCCCTTCGATCCGCGGCTGATCTCGGCGATCCCGGTCGCGGTCGCTGAAGCGGCGATCGAAAGCGGCGTCGCCCGCAAGGTCATCACCGATATGGCCGGTTACGCCCGCGAGCTTTCGGCACGCCGCGATCCGATCGCCTCGACCTTGGCACGGCTCTACGAGCGTGTGCGCCGGCATCCGAAGCGGATCGTCTTTGCCGAGGCCGAGGAGGAACAGGTCCTGCGAGCCGCGATGTCCTATGCCAACCAGCAGCTCGGCACCGCTATCCTGCTCGGCCGCGAGGATCTGATCCGGGCAACGGCGGAACGCGCCGGCATCGATCTCAACCGGCCGGGCCTCGAGATCGTCAATGCCCGTATTTCGACCCGGGTCGAGGCCTATATCGACTATCTCTATGCCAGGCTGCAGCGGCAGGGTTACCTCTACCGCGACGCCCAGCGGCTGATCCACAACGACCGCAACCATTTCGCCGCCACCATGGTAGCGCTCGGCGACGCCGACGGCATGGTGACCGGCATCACCCGCAACTATTCGACGGCGCTCGAAGATGTGCGCCGCTGCATCGACAAGAAGCCCGGCCACCGCATCATCGGCGTATCGCTGGCGCTTTGCCGCGGCCGCACGGTCTTCGTGGCCGATACCGCCGTACACGACATGCCGACAGCCGAGGAGCTTGCCGATATCGCCGAAGAGGCTGCGGGTCTGGCGCGGCGCATGGGCTATCCGCCGCGTGTCGCCCTGCTGGCCTATTCCACCTTCGGCCATCCCTCCGGCGAACGCTCGGAGCGGGTGCGCGAGGCGGTGAAAATCCTCGACAAGCGTCGCGTCGATTTCGAATATGACGGCGAGATGGCCGCCGACGTCGCTCTGAACCGCAAGGTGATGGAGCAATATCCGTTCTGCCGCCTGTCCGGTCCTGCCAACGTGCTGGTCATGCCGGCTTTCCACTCGGCCTCGATCTCGACCAAGATGCTGCAGGAGCTCGGCGGCTCCACGGTGATCGGCCCGATCCTCGTCGGCGTCGACAAGCCGGTGCAGATCACCTCGATGGGCGCCAAGGACAGCGACATCGTCAACATGGCGGCGATCGCCGCTTATGGCGCGGGTTCGTAACTTTCTCCCGCATAGGGACGGAATTCAGTGCTTGGCCGACAGCGCGTCGGGCAGGTACTTGCGCGGCTATAGAATGGCGGCGAGAGCGGCATCTTCTGCATGGCGCGGATAAGATAAAGCCCCTTCCGCCCGCTTAAAGGCGAGGATCATGTTGAGAACAAACTTGTCGTTTCGGCCGTCGTGGTCGCCAGCCTATTCGCTTACACGAAATTGATGGCCAAGGTCGGCTCCGGCTCGCCGCCTCCAGATGCGCCGTTGGAGCAGCGCGGGCTGACCTCATTCGCGTTTATAAATCCGAACGTCGCATGGTCCTTCTCAGAGGCGATGCGCCCATCTCGACATACTGGGTTTCTCTGGGGTCATCTGCCGATGCGGGTCCAAAGCAACGAGAAGGTGACGAGAAAACACCAGAAGGGCGTTACGAAATCGACTGGCGAAATCCAGACTCCATGGCGCATCTCAGTCTGCACATTTCCTATCCAAACCCGGATGATCGGCACAACGCCGAAGCCGGTGGCTTTCCGCCTGGCGGCAATATCATGATCCGCGGGCTTCCCAATGGTTGGGGCCTGCTCGGATATATCATCGACTGTGGGATGCGTTTAGCTCGCGAAACGGCCGGCGTCGGCGCCATAATAATTCAGGTAGCGGTCGGAAATGCTGGAGATCGGCAGCACGATCAGCACGTCGGTCGTGTTGAAGGCATGATCGACCACGGCGCTGGAGCCGACCATCGCACCAAGGCGCATATAACCCTTGATCAGCGGCGGCAGCGCCATCAGCGCCCGCTTCGGGTTGACCGCCTCGACCGGCATCAGGTCCATGTTGCGGGCGAGATGCGGCAGTGCGCTGACGGCCCATTCGTTCTTCGCCAGCACATTGTGGTAGAGGAAAGACAGCGCCAGCGCATGGCTTTCCAGATAGACGCCGGGGAACGAGGCGCAGCCGAACATGGCGCTGACGCCGTGCTTCAGCGCATAGGCCCAGTTGCCCTGCCACAGGAGTTCGACGGTGCGCTTGGTGCGGTATTCCGGCAGCACGCAGGAACGGCCAAGCTCCATGAAGCGCTTGTCCGAATGTTTGGCAATGAGGTCGTCGATCTCGAATTCGGAAGCCGAGTAAAAACCGCCATTGGAGAGGGCGACATCCTGGCGCAGCAGCCGGTAGGTGCCGACGATCTGGTCTTCCGGATCACCCTCGATCGTGCGGTCGAGAACGAGAAGATGGTCGCAGAAGGCGTCATAGGCATCGACATCCCGCTGGCGGCGCATGGCGTCAAGCGGCAGTTGTGCCTTCATTTCGTCGACGAAGACGCGGTAGCGCACGGCCTGGGCGGCATCGATTTCGCGCGCCGTGCGGGCGAGGCGGGTTTCCAGATTACCGATGCGGCCGAGGATATCGCCGTCCTTCTGCGCAGCCGCCGTCGGGGGCGGTGCAGCCTCGGCGGTGGTGTCACGATTCAGGATGTCGATGGCGGACATGACGATTCTCCCGTTGCCGGTTTATCGACGCCATAAAACACTTCTCTGCGACAGGAAAGTGACATATTGGATTTCCCAGCGCAAGACGCATGCTGGCCCCGCGGCACGTTACCGCGCCTCTGCCCGACGGGCGGAAAGTGCGGCGACCGCTTGAACTTCGGTCAGCAACCGAACCGGGTCGACGGGCTTTACCATGACGCGGTTGGCGCCGTTCAACAAGACCTGACGACGCGATTCGTCGCTCTTGTCGGCGGTGAGCACGATCACCGGTACCGGGGCAAGGTCGAGCCGCCTTTCGTGGCCGCGCAGGCGTCCCAGCATGTCGATGCCGTTGCCGCCAGGCATCGACAGGTCGCTGATGATGATATCGGGCCGGGCATTCGCCTCGCAGAGAGCGCAGTCGAGCAGCGCCTCGAAATCCTCGACATGGCGCACATTATGCCCGCCCTTTTCGAGCACGACGCGCACCAGCATGGCATTGATCGGATCGTCCTCGCCAAGCAGGATGTTGAGCCCGCTGGCTGTAACCAGCGTCTCCGCCACCGAAAGGCCGAAGCCCGGCTGATTGTCGTTCAGCGCGTCGCGCTTCTCCATGCCGCGCATGCGCCCGCGCAGCACGTCGATCAGCGACTGTTCGCGCAACGGCCGGATGAGCCAGGCATCGAAGAGGTCGAGCGGATGGGCGCTGCGCTCTTCCGGATTGACGAGCAGGACCTTGCGCAGGCCAAGGGCGGCGATTTCGGCGCGGTCGGCAAGATGGGCGGAAAATTCCGCCGACATGCGATGGTCGATGATGATATCGGTCGGCCGCTTTCCGCCGTTGGCCAAGCCGAGCAGCGCTGCCCGCGCGCTCTCGCCGTCGGCGACGAGATGGCAGAGACCGCCGAGCGTGGTGATCGTCTCGGCGATGGCGGTGCGCGCGGCACCCGCCGGCGCCAACAGCACGACGCTGTTGCCGGCAAGCAGCGTATTTCGCCTGTCGGGGCGCTCGCTGCCGATATCGACAGGGAAGCGGATGGTGAATTCGCTGCCTCTGCCCTTTTCGCTGGCGACCGTGAGCGTGCCGTTGAATTCGCGCATGATGCGGGCGGAGATGGCAAGGCCGAGCCCGGTGCCGCTGCTCCTGTCGGCACCGGTCCCACCTTGCTCGAACTCGCCGAAGACGCGCGCCTGCTCCTCCGCTGTCATGCCGGGACCGCTATCGGTGACGGTGATCGATAGGTCGTCTGCGTCGAGCGTCACGCGAATGAAGACGCCGCCGACCTGGGTGAACTTCACGGCATTGCCGATGACGTTGAACAGAACCTGGCGCAGCCGCGCCGGATCGAAGCTCATATTTTCCGGCACGTCGGATGACACCGTGGCGCCGATCTCGATTCCTTTTTCATGCGCCCGATGGGCGAGCATCTCGACAACGCTTTCCAGAAGCTTGCGCAGCGATTCCGAGCGCGGGTGCAGCGCGAAGCGGCCGACCTCGATGGTGGAGAAATCGAGCAGATCCTCGACGAGCTGGGTCAGCGCGTGGCCGGACTGGCGGATATTGGCGAGATAGTTCTGCTGCTCCTGCGTCAGCCGCGTCTCGGCGAGCAGATGCGTCATGCCGAGGATGCCGGAAAGCGGCGTGCGCACCTCGTGGCTGACGGTCGCAAGCAGCCTCGATTTGGCGGCGCTGTTATATTCGGCCTTCTGGCGGGCCTCTTCGCGGCCCTGCGCGATCAGCCGCTCGTCGGTCACATCACGCGCGACGCTCTGCAGCAGCAGACGGCCGTTTGCCGGGTCGCGGGTGACGACGTCGCGCCAGAGAAAGATGCGCTGGCCGTCCGGCGTCGAGATCTCGACGTCAAAGCAGTGCGGTATCGGGCCGGGGCGGAAGGCAAGCCCGATCTCCTCGCAACTCCGTCCTTCCGGACGCAGCCGCCCGGTCAGGCGGCGAAACGTGTCGTTGGCAGAGATGATGCGCCGGTCCATGCTGCGGCTGACGGTGATGTCGCCGAGTACGTCGTGCACGTCGGCAAACAGCTTTGCGCCATCGTTCCAATCCGGCAGGGATTTGCCGCCGGGCGGGGCTATGCGCCGGCGAACCATCAGGACGGCGTAACTGGCGATGACGGCAAGGCCGAGAACGACAAGACCGCCCGAAAGCAGCAGCGGATCGCCGGCATGGGCAAGCAGCGTCAGGATCATCGCGGTAAGAAGGCCGGCGCCACCAAGCCAGTAGACCAGCAGGCGCCGTGTCGTTGCCGGCCCCATTTCGTTGTCATCGGCTGCCTCAGGCGCCGACGCGGCCGGTCGCAAGGAGGAGGCCCCCATCCGCTCTTCATGCGGCTTGGCGGCGGGTCCGCCGAAGGCGGCGGACAATCTTTCCTGCAACTGTCCCAGACTCTGCATGCTATTTTGATAACATGAGGCCTCTTCCGAATGCCTTCAGGAATTCGATAAGATTTTAGCGGCCGGCCTTTTTCGGCAGCAGCAGCTCGTCGAGAATGACGCAGCCGGCCCCGATGGTGATGAAGCTGTCGGCGAGATTGAACACCGCGAAGGACCAGCTTTCGGTGTGGAAAAGAATGTAATCGATCACATGGCCATAGGCGAAGCGGTCGACGAGATTGCCGATCGCGCCGGCGATGATCAGCGCATAACCGAGATGGGCGAGCCAGCGGTCCTTCGCCGTGCGGTTCCACAGCCAGATGACGAAGGCGACGATGATGAGCCGCATGCCGACGATGAACCAGCCGTCCATGCCCGACAGCATCGAAAAGGCGACGCCGAGATTGTAGGTGCGGTAGAGCGCCAGCATCGGAATAACGGGCACGGCCTCCTGCAGCGGCAGGTAATGATCGACGGCGATCTTGACGGCCTGGTCGATAAGAACGGCGACGACGATGAAGAAGAGGATCGGCGCCGGGCGCGAAAACAGCGCGGGGCGGGCATACGTCTGTTCGGTCATTTGCCCTCGGCAAGTGAGAGGAGATGGCGGCGGGCTTCGAAAAGCATGACGGCAGTGGCGACTGCAAGGTTCAAGGAATCGGCGCGGCCCTGCTGCGGAATGCGGGCAAGCGCGTCGGCCTCCCTGGCCAGCTGGTCCGGCAGGCCGGATTGCTCGTTGCCCATCAACAGCACGACGGGCTTTTTCCGGTAGTCGATCGTGCGGTAATCGACCGCGCCGGCAAGATGCGTCGCGACCACGGAAACGCCGGCCGATTTCCGCCAGGCGATGAATTCCTCCGGCGTTGCGCGTGCGACCGGAACGGCGAAGACCGAGCCCATGGTGGCCCGCACCGTTTCGAGCGAGAAGGGATCGGTCGTCTCTCCGATCAGAATGACGCCGGAAGCGCCGGCTGCATCCGCCGTGCGGATGATGGTGCCGAGATTGCCGGGGTCGCGCACCCGGTCGAGCGCCACCCAGGTCTCGCCCTCCCTCGGCCGGATACCCTTAAGCGGCGCCCAGCGTTGCTCGAAGATGCCGACCACCATCTGCGGATTGTCGCGGCGAGTGATCGAGGCAATCACCTTTTCGTTGACTTCGAGCACCAGCCCGCCCGAGGCGACGGTCCTCGCCGCCATCTGCTCGACCAGCGGCTTGCCCTTGGCCGCCTTGGCATAAACCAGGGTGCGGATCGTCCAGCCGAGTTCGATCGCATCGATGACGAGCTTTAGTCCTTCGGCCAGGAAAGTCCCGCTTTCCTCCCGCGACTTCTTGTTCGTCAGCGCTTTGATGTCCTTGATGATGGGATTGGCAAGCGAGGTGACTTCCTTCACCTGTCCGACCCTGCGCGGTCCCTGATCGTGGAAGTCCTTGCTCATTTCGGCACCCAGCGGGAAAAGAGGGAAGTGGAAAGCGCGCGGCCCTGTGTCTTGCCGTCGAGGCCCGCTTCGCGGATGACCAGTTCGCCGGATTCGACCACCCCGCCGGCGCCCCGCATCGTCTCGCGCATCAGTTCGTGGATCGAATAGAAGCTGGCGCGGATCGAATAGGCCGTCAGTACCAGACCCACCGCCTTCGGCGACAGGATCTCGCGGCAGACATCGAGCATCAATGGCAGGTGTTCGAATAGATGCCAGACTTCGCCGTTCGGGCCGCGGCCGAATTTCGGTGGATCGGTGAGAATGATGTCGTATTGGCTGCCGCGACGTTCCTCACGCAGGATGAATTTCATCGCATCCTCGCAGATCCAGCGGATCGGCAGCTTCTCCATGCGCCCGAGCGCCTGGTTCTCGCGCGCCCAGCCGATTGCCTTTTTCGACGCGTCGACATGGGTGACCTCGGCGCCGGCTGCGGCGGCAACCAGCGAGGCGACGCCGGTATAGCCGAAAAGATTCAGCACCTTCAGCGGCCGGCCGGCCTTTTCGACCTGGTCCTTCATCCAGCTCCAGTGCACGATCTGCTCGGGGAAGACACCGACATGGCGGAAGGATGTGAAGCGGCCGAGGAAATCGACGCCGAGCAGATTGAGTGGCCAGGCCTCGCCCAACGCCTCCTTGGGGAAGCGCCAGCGGCCGGTGCCTTCCTCGTCGGTATCGCCGGTGAAGACGGCATCGACCTTTTCCCAGACATGCGGCGGCAGCGATGGCCGCCATAGCGCTTGGGCCTCCGGGCGGATGATACGGTAGGGGCCGTATTGCTCGAGCTTTTCGCCGTTGCCACTGTCGATCAGGTGGAAGTCGCCGGCCCCGAGCGATTCGAGGATGACGGGCACGCGCTCGGTCGGACGCTCGCCGCTGCGGGTCATCAGCGGACGCTCGATAGCGGCAGGCACAGCCGCCTCGCGCACCGTCTCGCGGCTGGCCGCAGGCTGCGCGACCGGCTTCGGCGGCCGGCTGGCCCGATCGTCCCTGCGGCTTTCACCAGAAGAACCTGAGGTCTTCTTCTGGCCTGGCCGGCGTTCTCTCTGTTTCAACGTGCTCTTCCGCGTCTCTGTCGGGGGTATCACAATGGGTCTGCGTCCTTCACAGCGCCCTTTGAAGTATGCAGTAGCCCAGAAAACCGTGCCGGATCAACTGCGCGCCGGCATGGCAGTAATTTCCAAGCCTTCGGACGACTGCCTGCGAAGCCAGCTTTCCACCGCATAGAGGGCTGCGACATGCATCGACTGCATGATGAGCGCGCCGGATTGCAGGTCGCCAAGGATGGCGGCAAGATCCGCAAACAGCAGCTCGACCTTCTCGCCGGGGTCGAAACGCGGTTCGCCGACCCTGCTGAGGCCGAGCGCCAGCCAGCTCGTCACCGCGTTGCTGTGGCTTGCGGCATTCGGATAGGAGGTCAGCAGCTTGACGAAGGTCGAGGCTTCATAGCCGGTCTCTTCCCGCAGTTCGCGCCTGGCTGCCGCCAACGCCGCATCGCCGATCTCGCTGTCCGCCGGTTCGACGCCGCCGGCAACGAGGCCGTGGAGGATCTCGCCGCGCCCGTGCCGATATTCCCGGGTCAGCAGCACACGCCGTCGGGCATGACAGGCACGACGTTGATCCAGTCGGGATAGTCGAGCACATGGAAGGGCGCGATGACGGTCCCATCGGCGGTGACGCAATCGTCGCTACGGACCCGAATCCAGCGGTCCTCATAGGCGATGCGGCTTGCCGTAACGCTCCAGGGCTTCAATTCGTCACTCATCGCCAATTCCTTGCTCCGCAACGAGCGAGATAACATTCCTCCCCGCCTTGGCAAAAGGCTTTTCCACTGGGATAAGGTGGACGAATCGGAGATGGGGCTATCGAATGGACTTCACCGGCGAAGAACGCATCGCCGCGCCGCGGGACGTCGTCTGGGCAGCGCTCAACGATCTTGAAATCATGCGCGGTTGCATTCCAGGCTGCCAGGGCATCGAGCGGCTGTCGCCAGATGCCTTCGAGGCGACGATCAAGGTCAAATTCAGCCTGTTGTCGGCCACCTTCCATGGGGTGTTGACGCTTTCCAATGTCGATGCGCCGAAGAGCTACACGCTGTCGGCCGAGGGCAAGGGCGGTCTTGCCGGCTTCGCCAAAGGCAGTGCCGATATCGTGCTCGAGCAAAGCGGCGCCGAGACCATCCTGCATTATCGGGCAAAAGCCGAACTCGGCGGCAGGCTCGCCCAGCTCGGCGCACGCCTGCTCGATTCGACCTCGCAGAAGCTCGCCGAACGGTTCTTTTCGGATATCAATGCCGCCGTCATCGCGAAGATGGCGGCCGGCTGATCGCGCGCTTTGGGCTTGGCGGGGATAGGGGCTTGGGTTAAATCGACGTCATGACGTGGACAATCAGGCCGCCGCGCGCGGAAGACCAGGAAATGCTCGCGGAGATTTATCTTTCCGTGCGTCGCCAAACATTCGTCTGGGTCGACCCCGGCAAGTTCTACCGTGAGGATTTTGCCGCCCATACCAATGGCGAGACGGTCTTCGTCTGCGAGCATGAAAACGGCAGTGTAGCCGGCTTCCTGTCGCTCTGGCCGGCCGATGATTTCATTCACATGCTCTATATCAGCCCGGACTTCCAGGGCTTTGGTGCCGGTACGTCGCTGCTGCAGGCGCTGCCCGAATGGCCGCAACACCGGTACCGGCTGAAATGCCTGGTGAAGAACGGCAGAGCGAAAGCGTTCTACCTCGCCCACGGTTTCCAGGTGACCGGCAACGGCACCTCGCCGGAGGGCGACTACGAGGAACTGAGCTTTTTTCCGGATTGACCGACCGCCGAAGCGTCCCCGGCATTGAGCCTGTTACCGCGACGGCAGCTGCCCGGCGATTTCCTCGGCGCGGTTCTTGTGGCGGTCGGCTTCACCCTGCCAGCGGATGGCTTCCTTGGCTTCGGTGCGGGCGCGCTTGCGGTGTTTGCCCTGGCTGAACCAGGTGGCGGCTGAACCGATCAGCATGCCTGTGATCAGGGCAATGAACAGGAAGACGAAGAAGGGCGCAGAAATTGCAAGCACCTGATCGTCAGGCCGGAACGGGTTGAAGGCGAGCGTAGCGCTCTGCCGGTTGGCGACGCAAAAGATAATGAGGATGACGCCGAGCGGCAGCAGAATCAACAGGTTGACGATCTTCTTGGCCATTTGAGGTCCCCACATGCCGGATTGCGCCGGTCTTTCCTGGCGCGTTTCAAGCCTTTTATCAACACATCGGCCCCGAAAATCGATTCCGATTTTCGGGGCCGATATGCAAGCAGAATAGGAAAACGGCCTTCGAGTTCAAGTGCGGATTCGCCGCAGGCGGCTGAGACTCAATCCTCTTCGTCGGCCTGGCCGGGATTGAGCCGCTCGCGCAGCTCCTTGCCGGTCTTGAAGAAGGGAACCCACTTCTCCTCGACGAAGACGGTATCGCCGGTGCGCGGGTTGCGTCCGGAGCGGGAAGGGCGGTTCTTCACCGAAAACGCGCCAAAGCCGCGCAATTCGACGCGGTTGCCAGCAGCCAGTGCATCCGTGATCTCGTCGAGAACCGCGTTGACGATATTCTCGACATCGCGATGATAGAGATGCGGGTTGCGTGCCGCAACAATCTGCACCAATTCGGACTTGATCACGTTCGCCCCCTTAAATTATTGATTTCTTATCAATCGTGGCCAACCTGCCAAACTGAAAGCAGCCCGTCAAGAAGCAACTTTGGGGGCAGGATTCCATTGATATCCTGGCCTTTCACGAGATCATCATAACCGAAGATCGTAATCAACCGCGAAACAGCCCCAGCGAGCAGAAAGGGCGTATTGCTCTTCTTGTCCCAGTCCACCATCGGCAGGTCGGCGTCGACGCCGCGCGATTTGAGATAGGCACGGATTTCCGCCTCGCCGCCGATCGTATCGACGAGTTTCACCTTCAGCGCCTGGCGGCCGGTATAGATCGTGCCATCGGCGAGTTTCAGCACCTCGTCGCGCGGCAGCTTGCGCCGGTCGGCGACCAGATCGACGAACCAGTTATAGCTGTCGACCACCATATTGCGGATCATTGCCTTGGCTTCCTCGCTCGCCTCGTGGAAGGGCGAGGGCTCGGCCTTCAGCGGCGAGGACTTGATCTCCTGCAGCGAGACGCCGATCTTGTCGAGCAGCGGCTGGATCTGCGGATACTGGAAGATGACGCCGATCGAGCCGGTGATCGAGCTGTCGCCGGCGATGATCGTGTCGCCGGCAGTGGCGATCATGTAGCCGGCCGAAGCGGCAAGCGTGCGCACGTCGGAGACGACAGGTTTCTTGGCTGATATCGCCCGGATCGCCTTGAAGATTTTTTCGCCGCCATAGGTGGTGCCGCCTGGCGAGGAGATCGAAATCACCACGGCCTTTACCTGGTCGCTGGTCTCGACCTTCTTCAGCCGCTCCAGAAGCTCGTCATCGTCGACGATCAGCCCCGATATCGTCACATGGGCGATATGCGGGCGGCCCGTCTTGGTGTCGCCGACGGTGAAGCTGTAGAAGGCGAAACCAAGCGCCACGACGAGGGCCACCGCGAGCAGGCGCCAGAACCAGAGCTTGCGGCGCAGCCGCCGGCGATCGGCAATCATCGAACTGTCCATAGAAACCTCCAGCGCTGGCACCGGCTTCGGCATGCAGCCGACCAATCCGGTGAAATAGGTGGCAGCGGCGCGTACGAATGCCACTTTTTGATGTTTTTCCGTTTTGTTGCTTGTTGCAGAAAAAATTCCATATTGGCAAGCCAATGTAATAATGCGAAACGAACTGTGATTGGCGGGCCGCCTTTGTTATGAAGGCGCGGCGATCACCGCACATGGACGAGGCCTATGCTCGATACCCTGAAGAACAACGGACATGCCGCCTACGCCAGGTCCGGCAAGAGCGCCTATGGCGATGCGTTGTTCCATTCCGCCCGCGTGCGGCGGCTGAAGATCTTGTTGCCGGTGGCGGCCCTCATCATCGCGGCTGGCCTGACGGCGGTGGCGTTGGTTAGCATCTATCTGCCCGAGAATATCAAGATGGAAGGCGCCAAGATCGAGAACGGCAAGGTCGTGATGGAAAAGCCGGCGATCGCTGGACGCAATTCCGACGGCATCAACTATTCGATGCTCGCCGAAAGGGCGTTGCAGGATATCCGCAATCCCGATCTCATCACGCTTGAGACCATCAAGGCTGCCGTGCCGATGAATGACGGGCTGATCGCCCGTGTCGTCGCCTCGACGGCGGATTACAATCGCGCTACCGACAACCTGCATATGACGGCCCCCTTCACCCTGGTGCTGAGCAGCGGCCTCAACGCGAATTTCCAGTCCGCCCAGCTCGACATCAAGGGCGGAAACATGAAGAGCGACGACCCCGTCACCATCACCAAGGACAATGCCTCCATTGTTGCGAAGACGCTCCAGATAACCGATAAGGGGCGCGTGATCACATTCGAGGGAAATGTTCGCATGAATGTCGATCCATCCACCATCCATAAACAGGGCACTTAACCAGCCGGGTCATCCATGACAAAAGATTGTCGCATTTCCACTTGCAAGACTGGCCTGGCGTTCATTGCCGGCGCGTTTGCCCTTATTCTGACGGCATCGGGCGCGGGCGCGCAGCAGGCGACGGCCTCGATGCCGGGCATGAAGCTTTCCAACGACCAGCCGATCCAGATCGAAAGCGATAAGCTGGAGATTCACGACCAGGAACACACCGCGTTGTTCACCGGCAAAGTCAAGGTCGTTCAGGGGACGACGACGATGCAGTCCGGCAAGATGACCGTCTATTACAAGGACAAGGCGGCAAAGCCGGCGGCGGACGGGGCGCAACCTGCCGCCCAACCGGCAACGCAGCCGCAGCAGTCGGCCTCGCTTGCATCGGGAAGTGCCGATATCGACAAGATCCTGGTGACGGACAAGGTCTTGCTGACCTCGGGCACGCAGACTGCGACCGCCGATGACGGCAATTTCGACATGGCCTCGCAGACATTCACCCTGACGGCGGATCAGGGAAATAAGGTCATTCTGTCGGATGGGCCGAACGTCTTCACCGGCTGCAAATTGACGGTTCACATGCAGACCGGCCAGGCGGAGCTTGAAAGCTGCGGCGGTCGTGTCCAGATTCAGCTCGATCCGAAATCGCAGCCGAATGCACAGCAGAAGCAGAACTGAGAAGCCGGCCTCCCACGTGAAATTATCATCGCTATCAACCATGTTCGGCAAGCCCGGGCCACAAGCTGCGGGTGCCGCCGACAAGAGCCGCTATCAGGGAACGCTCATCGCACGCGGTCTGACGAAGACCTATGCGACGCGTCGGGTCGTCAACGGCGTCTCTCTGGTGGTGCGCCGGGGCGAGGCCGTCGGCCTGCTCGGACCGAACGGCGCCGGCAAGACCACCTGTTTTTATATGATCACCGGCCTCGTGCCGGTGGATGAAGGCACGATCGAGATCGACGGCAACGATGTCACGACCATGCCGATGTACCGCCGCTCACGCCTCGGCGTCGGTTACCTGCCGCAGGAAGCCTCGATCTTCCGCGGCTTGACCGTGGAAGAGAATATCCGTGCCGTGCTCGAAGTGCATGTCAAGGACAAGGCCGAGCGCGAGCAGAAGCTGAACGAGCTGCTGGAGGAGTTTCATATCCAGAAGCTGCGCAAGACTGCCGCCGTCGCTCTGTCAGGCGGTGAGCGTCGCCGCCTCGAAATCGCGCGCGCCCTTGCGACCGATCCGACCTTCATGCTGCTCGACGAGCCCTTCGCCGGCGTCGACCCGATCTCGGTCGCCGACATCCAGAATCTCGTCCACCACCTGACCGCGCGCGGCATCGGCGTTCTCATCACCGACCACAATGTGCGCGAGACCCTAGGCCTGATCGACCGGGCCTACATCATCCATGCCGGTGAGGTGCTGACCCATGGCCGGGCAAATGACATCGTCAACAATCCGGAAGTGCGCCGGCTCTATCTCGGCGACAATTTCAGCCTCTGAACGCGGACGATGCCAAGACAGAGAAGGTGCGCCCCAGTCGTCCTGAAACGGCGCAGGCCTTCCGGCTGCACCTGTCCCACCACAGAAATTAACCGCGCCGACACAGTTCCGCTTGACCAAATGAGATAAAAAAGCAATTTTTGGGCCAGTTGGACTTCCGCGGCCTGAAGCCTTGATCGGACGCGGTTTCCCGGAGGAATCGAGGGAGTTTCGCGTCCGTCATGGCACTGTCCGCCAGTCTTTTCCTGCGCCAGAACCAATCCCTGGTGATGACACCGCAACTGATGCAATCCATCCAGTTGCTGCAGATGACGCATGTCGAACTCAGCCAGTTCATCGCCCAGGAAGTGGAGAAGAACCCGCTGCTCGAATTTCCGTCGAATGACGGCGAGGCAGGGGGCGAACGTGGCGAAGCCGAAGACGAGCCTTATGGTCATCCGCCGGAGGATGCAGGCTCGGACGACGGCTACGACAACCGCACCGAAGCGCTCTCCAGCGACTGGTACGACAATGGCGGCAGTGCCAGCACCAGCCGGCTGAACGACGAACTCGACGCCAACTATACCAATGTCTTTCCCGATGACAGCGCGCCGCAGCGCCTCGATGCGCCGGAGCTGGTCGGCCAGTGGAAATCGATGCCGGGCAGCGGCGGCGAGGGCGCTGATTATGATCTCGACGATTTCGTCGCCGGACAGGTGTCGCTGCGCGATCATCTCGCCCAGCAGATTCCCTTCGTCCTGCCTGACGTTGCCGATCGGCTGATCGCGCAGAACTTCGTCGATCAGCTTGACGATGCCGGTTATCTGCAAGTCGAGACCGGTGAGCGGCTGGGCACCAGCCTCACGGCCGCCGAGCGCGTGCTTGCCGCCCTCCAGACGCTCGATCCGCCGGGGGTTTTCGCCCGCAGTCTCGCGGAATGCCTGGCGATCCAGCTCCGGCAGAAGGATCGATACGACCCGGCCATGCAGGCGCTCGTCGAAAACCTCGAACTGTTGGCGCGACGCGATTTCGCCACGCTGAAACGGCTCTGCGGCGTCGACGAGGAGGACCTTCTCGACATGCTCGGTGAAATCCGCCAGCTTAATCCCAAGCCCGGCAGCGGTTTCGAAGCCGGTGTTTCCGAAGCGATCATGCCTGACGTGGTCGTCAGAGTCTCCTCGGACACCGGCTGGCTGGTCGAGCTCAATCCGGATACGCTGCCGCGGGTGCTCGTCAACCAGTCCTACTTTTCCCGCGTGACCCGGAATGGCGAAGATCACGCCTTCCTCTCCGATTGTCTGCAGAGCGCCAACTGGCTGACGCGCAGCCTCGACCAGCGGGCGAAGACCATCATGAAGGTGGCAAGCGAGATCGTCCGCCAGCAGGACGCCTTCCTGCTTTACGGCGTCGACCACCTGCGTCCGCTGAACCTGAAGACGGTCGCCGAGGCGATCAAGATGCACGAATCCACCGTCAGCCGTGTCACCTCGAACAAATACATGCTGACGCCGCGCGGTCTCTTCGAGCTCAAATATTTCTTCACCGTCTCGATCAGCGCCGTCGCCGGTGGCGACAGCCATTCGGCCGAAGCCGTGCGTCACAAGATCCGCGCGCTGATCATGCAGGAGAGCCCTGACGCGGTGCTCTCCGACGACGATATCGTCGACATGCTGAAGAAGGGCGGCGTGGATCTCGCCCGCCGCACGGTTGCGAAATACCGGGAGGCCATGAACATCGCCTCTTCGGTCCAGCGGCGCCGCGAAAAGCGGGCGCTCGCCAAGGTCGCCGGCTTCTGACGCCGCAATGCTTCGGTCTTGATCGAAGCATCGAGCTCCAAATCCCGCTATTTCTCTGACGTCTTGAACGAACTTGGGAAAGCCGACCATGACGCCGCACAATCCGAAGCTTGCCAGGGAGCTTCTCCTGCTGCTGGTGCTGGCAACCCTTTGGGGGGCCTCCTATACTTTCATCAAGATCGGTGTCGAGACGATCCCGCCGGTGACGTTGATCGCCGTCCGCACGCTGATTGCCGGCGGCATCCTGCTTGTCGTCCTCCGCTATCGACGAATCCGCCTGCCCAGTGACCGCGCGATGTGGCGGCGTTTTTTCATTCAGGCCTGTCTGAACAGCGTCATTCCCTTCACGCTGATCGCCTGGGCGGAGCAGTCCGTAGATGCCGGGCTGGCTGTGATCCTCAATTCGGCAACGCCGATCTTCACCTTCCTGCTGACCGTGCTGATAGCCCGCCATGAGCAGGTGACGGCGCGAAAGCTTTTCGGCGTCATATCAGGGCTTGCCGGTATCTGCCTGGTCATCGGCGTCGAGGTGCTCGGCGGTCTCGGCAAAAGCCTGATGGCGCAACTCGCCATCATCCTGGCGACCGCCTGCTATGCAGGCGCGGCGATTTTCAGCAAGAACTTCAAGGAGCTCGAACCCGCCGTGCCGGCGGCCGGCTCGTTGATCTCAGGCGCGGTCATACTCTTGCCGGTCAGCCTCGTCGTCGACCGGCCGTGGACGCTCGATCCCTCGGGCGCATCGATCCTGGCGCTGCTGGCTCTTTCCGCCTTTTCGACGGCCCTTGCCTTTGCGATCTATTTCCGTCTCGTCCAGACGCTGGGTTCGGTCGGAACGACGTCGCAAGCCTATCTCAGGGTGCCGATCGGAGTGACGATCGGCATCGTTTTCCTCGGCGAAAGGCTGAGCCCGACGGCCTGGATTGGACTCGTTTGCGTCATCCTCGGTGTCGCAGCCATGACGATCCCGGCAAGGGTGAGTGCAATCAAGGCGAGAAGTGTCTAGAAATCATTGGCTGGCGGTCGGCGGCAGGCCCTGTATTCGCACGCGCCTGTCGCACGCAGCACGCGCATTAGCATCGCGGTTTTTCGCCCTATTGACTTTTCGACAACGGCTGGCTAGAAGCCCGCCGCAATCGATGCCGCAAACGGCGTCTGGAGTTATCCCCAGCATCAGAAGGGCACCAAGGACCCCCAGGCTGACGCCGATCTTGCTTGAGATTGCGCGAAGTGCTTGGATGAACCTGAGGCTTGGCGTAAACTGATACCCGCAAACGACGATAAGAAGGGAAACTCCATGAGTGTGCGTGTGTCCGGTAAACATATGGAAATTGGTGACTCGTTCCGTCAAAAGATCGAGGACCAAATTGGTATGGCCATCACGAAATACTTCGACGGGGGATATTCGGGTCAGGTGACCGTGGAAAAGGCGAGTTCTCGTTACTCGGCAGACTGCAAGCTTCATCTCGACAGTGGGGTGGTGCTGCATGCGGCCGGCGAGGCGACGGACCCGCAGCTGGCTTTCGACGCCGCTTCCCAGCGCATCGAAAAACGGCTGCGCCGCTACAAGCGCAAGCTGAAGGACCATCACGCCGGAAACCATCTGAACGGTTTTGCAGAAGTCGCCTACACGGTCATGGATTCCGTTCCTGACCACGAAGATGAAATCCCCGACGATTTCGCGCCAGCGATCGTCGCCGAAAGCACGAAGCAGCTGAAGACCATGTCGGTGGCCACCGCCGTAATGGCGCTCGACATGACCGACGAGCCGCTTCTCCTGTTCCGCAGCCCCGGCAAGGAACATCTGAATATCGTTTACCGTCGGCACGACGGAAATATTGGCTGGATCGATTCAGCCAATATCAAAGGCTGAGATCAGGGCTATGAGCGGCGGTATTGCCGCCGCTCCTTGCATTTGATCAAGGCGACAGAAGGAAAAAGAAATGGCATTGGCAGATTTGCTCCATCAGGATGCGATCATTCCCGCCCTCAGAGTAAATTCCAAGAAACAGCTGCTTCAGGAATTGGCCGCAAGAGCCGCCAGGATCACCGGGCTCTCCGAACGGGAGATTTTCGACGTCATCCTGCAGCGCGAACGCCTTGGCTCGACCGGCGTCGGCAACGGCATCGCCATTCCTCACGGCAAGCTGGTCAACATCCATTCGATCGTCGGCATCTTCGCCCGGCTGGAGCAGCCTGTCGATTTCGAGGCCCTGGACGACCAGCCTGTCGATCTCGTCTTCCTGCTGCTGGCGCCGGAGGGCGCGGGTGCTGATCATCTCAAGGCCCTGTCGCGGATTGCCCGCGTGCTGCGCGATCACGATCTGGTCGCCAAGCTGCGCGCCACCGATTCCGCTTCGGCGATCTACGCCTTCCTCAATGAAGAGCAGACGTCGAACGCTGCGTGAACCAGGCCCTGCAAACCTGTGCAGCAGTTTTGCGATAAGGATCTGCAGAAAGCGCGCCGCATGAATCACCTTCGATGCGATGCGCGTCAGGCAAAAACCGCCGGAATTCCATGAAACAGCAGGAGTTTTACCGGCGGCTTCGCAAGGAAACCCCGCTATATCCGGGCTGCGACGTCTTCACCCGAAGGGATCGAAGGCTGTGCCCCTGATTTGAGGCAGGCGAGCGAACCGGCAACGGCCGCACGGCGCAGCGCCGAGGCAAAATCGAGGCCCTCGTCGAGGCTCGCAGCGAAATAGCCGCAGAAGGTGTCGCCGGCGCCGACCGTATCGACGGGTTCGATCTTCAGACCCTGCGCCCTTGAAACCGCCCCATCGCGGATGGCGACGACGCCGTCGCCGCCAAGCGTCACGATCAACGTCTGGCCGGTTTCGGCATGCAGCCGGGTCAGGGCTGCCTCACGCGCCTGCGCATCCATGCCATCTTGGCCGGCTAGCCGCTCGAACTCGGTCTCGTTGGCGATGACGATATCGGCAAGTCGGCCGAGACGCGGCGCATCGGGGATCAAAGGAGCAAGGTTGAGGATGCTGGTGACGCCTTTGGCCCTGGCGGTCGACAGGGCGCGTTCGACGGCTGCAGCCGGCACTTCGAGCTGCAGCATCAGGATATCGCCTTCCTTCATGCCGCCGATCGCCGTCTCGGCATCCTCAGGCGCGACCAGGCCGTTGGCGCCGGGAACGACGGCGATCATGTTTTCGCCGTCGCCGCCGACAAGGATCAGCGCCGTGCCGGTGGGACCGTCGACATGTTTGACGAGAGAAAGATCGGTTCCTGCATCATCGAGCAGGGAAAGGGCATCGGCGGCGAAGCTATCCTTGCCGACGGCGCCGGCCATATGCACATAGCGGCCGGCGCGCCGCGCTGCCAGCGCCTGGTTGGCGCCCTTGCCGCCGGCGGCTGTGGCAAAACCGTTGCCGGCCACCGTTTCGCCGGGCTTCGGCAGGCGCTCGGTCGTGGCGATGAGGTCCATGTTGATGGACCCGAAAACTGTTATCATCAAGGGTGTCCCGTCTTTTGGGGCATGCGGCGACGGCATGCTCCACTTCTTCGATAGAGCATGATGCCGAAAAGTGTGCGCGGTTTTCGAAAGACATCATGCTCCTGCTGTTTCATTCGGGCGAGACACTGCCCGAAGCGGTCACTCCTCGTCAACCACCCTGAGCTTGAGAAGACCGGTACGGCTTTCCACCGATTTGGCCGCAGGTTCGCTGTCGCGAGCAGGCTTGGCCTCGCCGCCTGCCTCGAATTCCAGCGCTTCGATCTTGGCGCCGCGCCTGGTGAGTTTGTCGGCCGAGGTGACCACCATGTCGATATCCTTCTGCGCCAGGGCGAAATGACCCTGCAGCTTGCGCACCCGCTCGTCGAGGCGGCCGAGATCGTCCATCAGGATCGCCACCTCGCCCTGGATCAGATGCGCCTGCGCCCGCATGCTCTGGTCCTTGAGCACGGCCTGGATGACCTGGATCGACAGCATCAGCAGCGACGGCGAGACGATGACGATGCGCGCCCGGTGCGCCTTCTGCACCACCGGCTCGAAGTTTTCGTGGATCTCGGCGAAGATCGATTCCGACGGCACGAAGAGAAAGGCCGTGTCCTGGGTTTCGCCCTGGATCAGATATTTCTCGGAAATGTCCCTTATATGGACCTCCATGTCGCGGCGGAACTGCTGGCCGGCGGTCTTGCCGGCCTCGGGACTGCCGGCGTCGCGGATCGCGTTCCAGGCTTCGAGCGGGAATTTTGCGTCGATCACCAGCGGCGGCGCGCCGTTCGGCATGCGGATCGTGCAATCCGGTCGCGAGCCGTTGGTGAGCGTCTGCTGGAAGGCATAGGCGCCCATCGGCAGGCCGTCGGCGACGATGGTCTCCATCCGCGACTGGCCGAAGGCGCCACGTGTCTGCTTGTTGGACAGAATGGCCTGCAGCCCGACGACATCCTTGGCGAGCGTCTGGATATTGTTCTGCGCGGCATCGATCACCGCCAGCCTTTCCTGCAGCCGCTGCAGGTTCTCATGGGTCGATTTGGTCTGCTCGGTGATCGTCGAGTTGACGCGCTGCGACATGCCGTCGAGGCGTTGGCTGATCGTCTGGTTGAGTTCACTCTGCCGCGCGCCGAAGACCTCGGTCATCGCCGCGATGCGGCCCTGCATCTCCGCCTGGATCCTGAGAAGCTCGGCCATGCGCGCGTCGCTTTCCCCAGCGCGAAAGCTCGCTTCCTCCGCCTGCTCGTGGCGAAGGCTCGCGCCCCGTAGCAGCAGCACGATCACCAGCAGGACAAACGCCAACAGAACCCCGCCGGCAAGCGCCAGCATGGCCGGGCTGATCGAGGCAAGCGACACAGTGAACGAATCGGAATTGACGGTCATGTCGCAACCATACCAGAAGAGACGGCAATATATAGATCAAAGGGTGAACGGAATTGGCGGTCGCCACTATCCTCGCACGCCGCTACTTCTGCTGGCTCCTGCGGAGAAATTGCGCCTCGATTTAACGATTGCTCAACCATATTCGCCAAAACCTGCGGCGCAGAATTCCTTCCCGCACACTCGCGCCAAGTACAGAGATCCCGATGACCTCCCGGCAGACCGACAGTGCCCTCAGGCAGCGCCTCGATTTCATCGAACTCGACGAGGCGGCGCGCAAGTCGATGCGGGATCTGCGCCCTGTCATCACCGAGCTGATCGGCGGCGCCCTCGATAAATTCTACGCCAAGATTGCCAGAACCCCGGCTGTCGCCGGCTTCTTTGCCGACAAGAACCATGTCGGCAAAGCCAAGCAGCGCCAGCAGGATCATTGGGCCAATCTCGCCGGCGGTGCGTTCGACGACAGTTATGTCGACGGCGTCACCGCGGTCGGCCGGACGCACGCCCGCATCGGCCTGGAGCCGCGCTGGTATATCGGCGGTTACGCCATCGTCATGTCCGAACTCGTCAAGGGCATCATGGAAAAGCAGTGGCCGTCGGTTTTCGCGCGCCAGCAAGGCAAGCTGCTGGCCGAGAAGCTGTCGGCCGTCATCAAGGCCGGCATGCTCGACATGGATTATTCCATCTCGGTCTATCTCGAAACGCTCGAAGCCAAGCGCCGCGCCTTGGAAGAGCAGCGCGCCAAGGCCGAATCCGACCAGGCGATGGCACTGGAGCAACTGCGCCGCGGTCTGGAAGCGCTTTCGAACGGCGATCTCGAAGCCACTCTGCCGTCCGACCTGCCGGGTAATTTCCGGCAGATGGCCGAGGATTACAACCGCGCCGTCGGCGCCCTTCGCAAGTCCTTCGCATCCGTGCGCGAGGCCTCGGGCCAGATCATGGGCGGCGCCGATGTCATTTCCACTGCGACCAACGACCTGGCGCTTCGCACCGCCCAGCAGGCGGCGGGCGTCGAGGAGAGTTCAGCCGCCCTGCAGCAGCTCTCCGTCAGCGTCGGCCAGACGGCCGCCAATGCCGAAAAGGCATCGGCTGCCGTGCGCGAGACGCAGCAGAAGGCGAAGAACTCCGGCGAACTCGTCACCAGCGCCGTCTCGGCGATGGCCGGCATCGACAAATCCTCGACCGAGATCTCCAAGATCATCGGCGTCATCGATGAGATCGCCTTCCAGACCAATCTTCTGGCGCTGAACGCCGGTGTCGAGGCGGCGCGCGCCGGTGATGCCGGCAAGGGTTTTGCCGTCGTCGCCCAGGAAGTCCGCCAGCTCGCCCAGCGCACGGCGGAAGCCGCCAAGGAGATCAAGAACCTGATCTCGCAGAGCTCGACCCAGGTCAATGAGGGCGTCGGCATCGTCTCCAGTACCGGCGAGGCGCTGAACGACATGATCAGCCGCATCGACATCATCAACCGTTTCGTCGCCGATATCGCCGCCGCCGCCCGCGACCAGGCGACCGGCGTCAATGAGGTCAGCATCGCGGTCCGCAACATGGGTGCGATCACCCAGCAGAATTCGGACATGGTTGAGCACTCCTCGGCAGAAACCCGCCGCCTCAAGGACGAGGTGGAGAACCTGATCGAGCTGCTGCGCCGCTTCCGCGCCCGGCCCGAGGGCCATGCCGCCATCGCTGCCCGCCGGGCGGCCTGAGGCGAATATGGCGAAATTCCAGGCGGGGATGCAAAAAAGCGTCTTCCCCGCCTGCCGGATAATTCCATAGTCGGAAAAGATGGGTTATGGGAACGCCATGACCATCAAGCCACTCATCATTCTTCCCGATCCCGTTCTCCGTCAGATCTCCAAGCCGATCGAGCGGGTTGACGCCGACCTGCAGCGCCTTGCCGACGACATGCTGGAAACCATGTACGACGCGCCGGGCATCGGCCTTGCGGCAGTTCAGATCGGCGTACCGCGCCGGATGCTGGTCATCGACATCGCGCGCGAGGGCGAGGACAAGCAGCCGCAGGTGTTCATCAACCCGGAGATCGTCACCTCCTCCGACGAGCGCTCGGTCTACGAGGAAGGCTGCCTGTCGATCCCGGATTATTATGCGGAGGTTGAGCGCCCGGCTGTCGTCTCTGTCAAATATCTCGACCGGAACGGCAAGGAACAGACGGTTGAAGCCGACGGCCTGCTCGCCACCTGCCTGCAGCACGAGATCGACCATCTGAACGGCGTGCTGTTCATCGATTATATCTCGCGGCTGAAGCGGGAGATGGTGATCAAGAAGTTCACCAAGGCGGCGAAGTCGAAGGCGCTCTGAGCATTGCGTTGAAAATTCACCGGAAAGGCACTATGATATCACCGATATCATGATGGAGATGCCGAATGGGTGACCTGCTTATCCGCGATGTTCCGGATGTGATGAAACGGCAGCTTCAGGAAAGCGCGCAGCGCAATGGCCGCAGCCTTTCGGAGGAGGCGATCGAAATCCTCCGCCGGCAGATCGCTGCGGAGCGCTCGGGCGTTTCGGCCGGGCAGCGCCTGCGCTCCCTGATGGGTGACGAAAGATTGCGCGAAGATGAAGTGGAAGCCATTGCCGCATCGCGCCACGAACGCGATCGCGAACCACCGCGCTTCGACACATGATCGTCCTCGATACGAATGTGATTTCCGAAATGCAGGGTAGGGCCTACAGCGAGCGGATATTGAATTGGCTTGATGGCCACGACGTTGAAACGCTATTTCTGACGACGATCGCCGTCGCCGAAATGCGCTATGGTCTTGAACTCCTCGACGACGGCAGGCGAAAGACAGCGTTGGTATCCGACTTCAATCGGATCGAATCGGAATTTGCCGGCCGTATCCTCGGGTTTTCCCTCAGTGCGGCGAACCGGTACGGGCTATTGGCAGCGGAGCGCAGAAAGGCCGGGCGGCCGATCGAAACGAAGGATGCGATGATTGCCGCCATCTGCCTTGCCAACGGCGCGACGCTTGCCACCCGCAACACCACAGATTTCGAGGGGCTTGATCTCAAGCTCGTAAACCCGTTTGAAGACGGTTGATCCTCAATTGGCGAGATAGAATGTCTCTTCGCATCATCTTCATGGGAACCCCGGAATTCTCGGTCCCGACCCTGCGCCTACTCGTCGATGCCGGCCACAGGATTGTCGCCGTTTATACGCAGCCGCCGCGGCCAGGCGGGCGGCGCGGGCTCGATCTGCAGAAATCGCCGGTGCATCAGGCGGCCGAACTGCTAGGTCTCCCGGTCTTCACGCCGGTCAATTTTAAAGATCCTGAGGAGCGCGAGAGATTTGCCGCTCTCAAGGCCGATGCCGGCGTCGTCGTTGCCTACGGATTGCTGCTGCCGGAGGCGGTTTTGAACGGCACCCGCGATGGCTGCTATAACGGCCATGCCTCGCTGCTGCCGCGCTGGCGGGGTGCGGCTCCGATCCAGCGGGCGATCATGGCGGGTGACGCAAAGACCGGCATGATGGTGATGAAGATGGACAAGGGTCTCGATACCGGCGCCGTGGCGCTGACCCGAGAAGTCGAGATCGGCCCCAACATGACGGCAGGCGAGTTGCATGACCGGCTGATGCAGGTCGGCGCCAAGGCGATGACCGAGGCCATGGTCAAGCTGGAGATGAACGACCTGCCATTGACCCCGCAGCCGGAAGAAGGCGTGCTCTATGCCGCCAAGATCGACAAGGCCGAGACGCGGATCGATTTCGCCAGGTATGCCAGGGATGTGCACAATCATATCCGCGGCCTGGTGCCATTTCCGGGGGCCTGGTTCGAACTTGAGATCGGCGGCAAGCCCGAGCGGGTGAAGGTGCTGGGCTCCGAGCTGGCCGAAGGCCAGGGGATAGCCGGGCAATTGCTGACCGACGATCTTCTGGTCGCCTGCGCGTCGGGCGCGGTGCGGCTGACGCGGCTCCAGAAGGCAGGCGGCAAGCCGCTGGCGGCAGCCGATTTCCTCAGGGGCACGCCGCTTGGCGCAGGCACGAGGCTTTCCTGATGCCACGTTTCCGCATGACCGTCGAATATGACGGCGGCCCCTATGTGGGTTGGCAGCGACAGGAGAACGGCCCCTCGGTGCAGGGCGCGATCGAAGCGGCGGTGCTGTCGCTGACCGGCGAGGCGGTCTTGGTCCGCGGCGCCGGCCGCACCGATTCTGGCGTCCACGCGATGGGGCAGGTGGTTCATACCGATCTTTCCAAGGACTGGTCGCCCTACAAGCTGCAGAATGCCTTGAACGCCCATCTGAGGCTCGCCGGCGAGCGTGTCTCGATTCTCGATGTCGAGGTGGCTCCCGAATTCTTCGATGCTCGCTTCTCGGCGTTGCGGCGGCATTACCTCTACCGTATCCTCAGCCGCCGGGCGCCGCTGGCGCTTGAAGCCGGCAAGGCCTGGTGGGTACCAAAGGTGCTCGATCACGAGGTCATGCACGCCGCCGCCCAGAAGCTGGTCGGCCGGCACGATTTCTCCACCTTCCGCGCCGCCCATTGCCAGGCAAACAGCCCGGTGCGTACGCTCGACCGGCTGGATGTGACCCGCAACGGCGAGCTCATCGAGATCCGCGCCACGGCGCAGAGCTTCCTCCACAACCAGATTCGCTCCTTCGCCGGCACGCTGAAGCTCGCCGGTGAAGGCAAATGGACGCCTGAAGATGTCGAGGCAGCCCTCGAAGCGCGCGACCGCAAGGCCTGCGGCCCGGTGGCGCCGCCGGATGGGCTCTATTTCATGCGGGTGGATTATCCCGACGTGATCCCGGATCGCCGCAGGCCGGTCACCGATGACGGTGACGGCGAAGATCTGTCGTAAGCCCGCTCAGGGGGGATAGATGCCGAGGAAGTGCTGCAGATATTCCGAAAGGATCATCGACGGCACGAGCAGCACCAGCGTCAGCGCCCCGACCATCAAGGCGTGACCATGGCAGATCATCCGGACAATGCGCGCCAGCGCGAAGACCTGCGCCAGCATGAAGGCAAGCAGCAGCAGCGAGACGAGGCCGACGGAGCCGGGCAGAAAGACCACCATCGCCAGCAGCAGCCCGTTGATATAGGAGAGCGGCACGCCGAGCCAGTTGACGCTGACGACGACCGGGGCGAAACGCTCACCCATGCGGAAGGCCAGCAGCAGCAGCCCGGCAAAGACCAGCGGCACAAACCAGTTGGCGACCTCGACAAGGCCGAGCCTGACATAGAAGGCAAAGCCGACATCGGCTTCCGGCGGCATCGACCGCAGGAAGGCCTGTCGCCACCAGAGCCAGGAAATGCCCATCGGCGGCAGGCACCAGGCCATCGCCCAGAACGAGCGGTTGACGCCGCGCTCGGACATGTCGAGGTAGCGGAAGCCGCGCGGATCCAGCCGGATCAGCAGCCAGAGGCCGGCCAGATAGTACTGGACTTCCCTAAGCCCCGGCATTGGTGAACCAGCGGGCGATGAAGGTCTCGTAGATCGCCGTCAGCGTCTCCAGATCGGCGACTGCGACGCGCTCGTCGACCATGTGCATCGTCTGGCCGACGAGGCCGAACTCGACGACCGGGCAATAATCCTTGATGAAGCGCGCATCCGACGTGCCGCCGGTGGTCGAAAGCGCCGGCGAGCGGCCGGCAACGCTTTCGACGGCCGATGACAGCGAGGCAATCAAGCCATTGTTGCGCGTCAGGAACATGTGGCTTGGCCGGTCGGCCCAGACGATATCGTATTTCACCGGCTCGCGGCCCGGCCGCAGCTGGCCGTTGCCGGCGGCGGCATCGAGGCGGCGCAGGATTTCGGCGCGCAGCGTTTCGGCCGTCCAGCTGTCGTTGAAGCGAATGTTGAAGCTGGCCGATGCCTTCGCCGGAATGACATTGGTCGCCGGATTGCCGACATCGACCGTGGTCACTTCGAGGTTCGAGGGCTGGAAGTCGTCGGTGCCACCGTCGAAGGGCGAGTCCATCAGCGCCTGGGTCAGCTGCAGCATGCCGCGCACCGGATTGTCGGCAAGGTGCGGATAGGCGGCATGGCCCTGGACGCCGTGCACGGTGATTCGGCCCGACAGCGAGCCGCGCCGGCCGATCTTGATCATGTCGCCCAGCCTGTCCGGATTTGTGGGCTCGCCGACCAGGCAGGCATCCCAGCGCTCGCCGCGCTCAGTGGCCCATTGCAGGAGCTTGACCGTGCCGTTGATCGCCGGGCCTTCTTCATCGCCGGTGATCAAGAAGGAGATCGAGCCGGAGGGCGGCCCGTTTTTCTCGATATGGCGGGCGACGGCGGCGACGAAACAGGCGATGCCGCCCTTCATGTCGACGGCGCCGCGGCCGAAAAGCTCACCCTTTGCAATCTCGGCGGCAAAGGGCGGATGCGTCCAGGCGGCCTCGTCGCCGACCGGCACGACATCGGTATGCCCGGCAAACATCAGATGCGGGCCATCCTTGCCGAGGCGGGCATAGAGGTTTTCGATATCGGCTGTGCCCTCTTCGCTGGCTTTCACCTTGTCGACGGTGAAGCCGAGCGGCGCAAGCATGGCGTCGAGCGCCGACAGCGCGCCGCCTTCGGCGGGTGTCACGGAGGGGCAGCGAATCAGCGTCTGGAGATTGGCGACGGGATCGGTAGCGGTCATGGCGGTCGAACTATCCGGCGGGAATGGCAAAGACATGGCAAGGCGGCGGCGCCTCGCGTAAAAGACGCCGTCTGTTTACCGGATCAATGTCCTGGTGTCATCAATCTCTGAGCAGCTCGTTGATGCCGGTCTTGGAGCGGGTCTGTTCATCGACGCGCTTGACGATGACGGCGCAGTAGAGATGCGGCGCCGGCTTGCCGTTGCCCATGGTCGCATTGGCCGACGGCATCGAGCCGGCGACGACGACGGAATAAGGCGGCACTTCGCCGTAGGTCACCTCACCGGTGGCGCGGTCGACGATCTTGGTCGACTTGCCGATAAAGACGCCCATGCCGAGCACCGAGCCCTCGCGGACGATGCAGCCCTCGACCACTTCCGAACGAGCGCCGATGAAGCAATTGTCCTCGATGATCGTCGGGCCGGCCTGCATCGGCTCCAGCACGCCGCCGATGCCGACGCCGCCGGACAGATGCACATGCTTGCCGATCTGGGCGCAGGAGCCGACCGTTGCCCAGGTGTCGACCATCGTGCCTTCGCCGACATAGGCGCCGAGATTGACGAAGGAGGGCATCAGGATGGCGTTCGGGGCAATATAGGCCGAGCGGCGCACGACGCAGTTCGGCACGGCGCGGAAGCCGGCGGCGCGGAATTGGTTTTCGCCCCAGTTTTCGAACTTCGACGGCACCTTGTCCCACCATGTGGAATTGCCCGAACCGCCCTTGACCACGTCCATATCGTTGAGACGGAAGGACAAGAGCACGGCCTTCTTCAGCCACTGATTGACCGTCCAGGCGCCGTCGGCGCCGCGCGTCGCGACGCGGACCGTGCCGGCATCGAGCAGATCGAGTGCGGCTTCGACCGCATCGCGAACCTCGCCCTTCGTCGACGTGTTCACATTGTCGCGATTGTCGAAGGCGGCTTCGATGGTCTTTTCGAGGGATGCGAGGTCGGTGGCGCTCATGAGAATTCCTTAAACTTCGATCTTTATCGTGGAGACGGCGAAATCTCCGGAACGCGGTTGGCGGGGGTTTATCCTGCTCTACAGCATGCAGCCGTAGAACGGAATGATTTTTCCGACAAGATCGCACCTGGATTCAAGGCGTTATAGCGACATATCCGGCTTCGTAGCCGGCAATACTGAAAGGCATTTCGAGATGGCGAAGGGACGGAACGGCGGTTCGCGGCGCAAGGATGGCGTATGGGACCCGCTGAAGAGCAGTTCGACCGACAGGCAGCGCGCCGAGGCCGTGCCGAAGACGCCGCAGACGATGTCGCCTGCCTACCGCCTTGCCTATGTCGACGAGGATTTCCTCTGCCGCGAGGAGCTGCGGCCGATCCGCCTGCAGCTGGAACTGATGAAGCCGGAAATGATGCTGACCGAACGCGGCATCAAGTCGACCGTCGTCATGTTCGGCGGCGCCCGCATTCCCGCCCCTGGGCAGAGCGCCTGGGCCGCCCGCAACGATGTCCAGCGCGTCAACCTGGAGGCGGCCTCGGTCTATTATGACGAGGCGCGCAAATTTGCCCGGCTTTGCTCGAAATATTCGGCAAGCTTCGATTTCCACGAATATGTCATCGTCACCGGCGGCGGCCCCGGCGTGATGGAAGCGGGCAATCGCGGCGCGGCCGACGAGGGCGCACCTTCGATTGGCCTCAACATCGTGCTGCCGCACGAGCAGGCGCCGAACGCCTATGTAACGCCGGAACTCAGCTTCAACTTCCACTATTTTGCCATCCGCAAGATGCATTTCATGGTGCGCGCCAAGGCGATCGCAGTGTTTCCCGGCGGCTTTGGAACACTCGACGAATTCTTCGAATGCCTGACACTGATCCAGACCGGCCGCATGGAGCGTCTGCCGCTGATCCTCTTCGGCGAGACGTTCTGGAGACGCATCATTAATTTCGACGCATTGGCCGAATTCGGCACGATCGCGCCCGACGACGTCAAGCTGATCAGCTTCGTCGACACGGCTGAAGCCGCGTGGAAGATTGTCCAGGATTTCTACGAACACCGGGAATAACGCAATTCCGAGGCAAAGTGCAAAGCGGTTTTCCGTCCGGAATGCGTAGAACAAACAGTTAGATCTCCGCTCTTTCCTCGCCGAACCAGGGGAAAGAGCGGAGCAATAGTGCGGCCGGCCTTACAGAAGCGGCCGGTCCGGCATGTCGTCGATCGAGATGACGCCGTCCTTGTTGCGGTCCATCCGCGCAAACAGCTTGTCGAAGGCGGCGACGGCTTCCTGTTTGGAAATCTGGCCGTTCTGGTCGGTGTCGACCCGGTGCATCATCATCGAGGCGCGCATGAAGTTGCCGCCATGGCGCATCCAGTGATGTCCATCACGGCCATCGTGCCCGCCGTGCCCTTCGCGGGGCGGCCGTGCCTGATCGTTATCCTCCGGTGTCGCGGCTGCGGTATCCGCATCCTTGGTTTCGCCGGCATCCTGCTTGCGCTGATCCTTCATCGCCTGCATCTGCGTCTTCTGGTATTCGCGGATTTCACCCGGAGTCAGCGAGCCGTCCTGGTTGGTGTCGATCGCAGCGAAAACCTTGTCGAGGCCGGCCGTGGCCTCCTCCTTGGTAACTTGCCCGTCCTTGTTCGCGTCGAATTGCTTGAGCATGCGGACATAGGTGATTTCGCGGAAGGCGGCAGGCCCTGGACCGTGCATGCCGGCGTGCTGACGCGGCCCGTCACCGGGTGCTGCATAGCCTGCCCCGGCGGCTGCGCCGAAGATGAGGGTGGAGGAAAGCGCTGCCAGTATCAGCTTGTTGCGGTACATCGTATTTGCCTTTCGTGAGGTGTCCCCTCACGAAGAAAGCTATGGCAACGGGGCGGAAAGACCCAGTTAAACATCGGTAAGCTGAATGAAACTTTGGTAATGCCGTCGGTCGCCGTCAGCCCGGGCGAAATCAGCCCGGACCGGTAATCCTGCCGAGAAACCCGGCGAGGTCGTCGGTGACGAAATCGATATGATCCTCTTCGCCGCTGGTCTTTTCCCACCATTCGACGACCGTCTCTTCGAGATTGCGCGGCACCAGCAGCACGGTCTGCATGCCGAGCGCCTTCGGCACGGTCAAATTGCGCGGCAGATCCTCGAACATCGCCGCCTTGCTGGTTTCGACGCGCTTCAACGCCATGAATTTGTCGTAGGTCGCCTGCGCCGGCTTCGGCACGTAGTCGGCGGCGACGATATCGAAGATGTCGTCGAAATGCTCGAGAATGCCGAGCGCTTCGGCCGTCATTTCCGCATGCTTGACGCTGCCATTGGTGAAGATGAACTTGCGCCCCGGCAGCGCCTTGATCGCCGCGCCGAGTTCAGGCTGCGGCGTCAGCGCCGTGTAGTCGATCGCATGCGCCTTTTCGAGGAAGTCGTTCGGGTCGATGCCGTGATGGATCATCAATCCCTGCAGCGTCGTGCCATGCTCGAGGTAATATTGCTTCTGCAGCTTGCGCGCCTCTTCCCGCTCCATCTGTAAGAGCGCCGCGACATAAGCGGTCATGTTCTTGTCGATCTGCGCGAAGAGATTGACATGATGCGGATAGAGCGTGTTGTCGAGGTCGAAGACCCAGTCTGTGACGTGCGCGAAGTCGGCTTTATCAGGCGTGCGGTCGATCTTTGTCATGGCGGACTTATGGCACGGGTACGGCCGCAAGGAAATCGACAACAATAAAATAGACGCCCGATTTTCGGCGGACGTCGCAGGCTCGGGATGCTAGAAAACGGACATGTTTTTCGAACGGCCCGACGATGATACGCTCTATGATGCCCTGATCGCGCGCCGCGCCGATTATGAGGGCCAGGCCTATGTCTGCGTCAAGACGACGGGCATCTTCTGTCGTCTGACCTGTCCGGCGCGTAAGCCGAAGCGGGAAAATACCCTGTTCTTCGAGACGATCGCCGCCTGCATGCATTCCGGCTTTCGCCCCTGCCGGCGCTGCCGGCCGCTGGAGCAGCCGGGCAGGGAGCCGATCGTCGACGTGTTGCTTGCCGCGCTCGACAGCGAGCCGCAGGTTCGCTGGACCGAAGACGAGCTTGTGCGCCGCGGACATGATCCCTCGACAGTGCGGCGCGCCTTCAAGCGGGCGTTCGGCATGACCTTTCATGACGTCGTCCGCTACCGCCGTCTCGGGCAAGCGGCCCGGCAACTAGCCGATGGCGCACGCGTCATCGATGCGCAGATCGACGCCGGATACGAGTCTCCGAGCGGCTTCCGCACGGCATTCCAGCGGCTCGTCGGCAAGGCGCCGGCGCTTTCGCAGAACCGCGAACTGCTTTTTGCCGACTGGTTCGACACGCCGCTCGGGCCGATGATCGCGGTTGCCGACCAGACACATCTGCATCTGCTCGAATTTCACGACCGCAAGGCGCTACTGAGCGAGCTCGAGGCACTGCAGAAGCGCGTCCGCTCCTCGGTCGCGATCGGCCGCACGGCGGCAATCGACCGGATCGAGACGGAGATCCGGGACTATTTCGAAGGGCGGCGCACGGTCTTCACGACGCCATTGGCGCTCGGCGGCACGCCCTTCGAAAAACATGTCTGGGCAAAGCTCATGGATATCCCTGTCGGTCAGACCCGCGCCTATGGCGATCTTGCAAGGCAGATGGAAAGGCCGGAAGTCGTGCGTGCCGTCGGCCGCGCCAACGGCGCCAACCAGCTAGCCATCATCGTGCCCTGTCATCGCGTGCTCGGCGCGGATGGATCGTTGACCGGCTATGGCGGCGGACTCTGGCGCAAGCAATGGCTGCTGCGGCATGAAGAGAAGATCAGCACACAATCAAAGATGGAGGAGACAACATGAACCAGACTGAAAAGGCCAAGGCATTCGGCGCGCTGCACAGCAAGGGCAACCCGGTCATTCTTTACAACATCTGGGATGCCGGAACGGCCAAGGCGGTGACGGAAGCCGGCGCCAAGGCGCTGGCGACCGGAAGCTGGTCGGTCGCCGCCGCTCAAGGCTATGGCGACGGCCAGAAGCTGCCGATGGAAGTGCTGCTTGAGACGGCACGCTCGATCGCCGCCGTCAACGGACTGCCGCTCTCGGTCGATTTCGAAGGCGCCTATTCGACGGACCCTTCAGGTGCCGCGGCCAATGTGGCGAAAGTGATCGAGGCCGGCGCCGTCGGCATCAATTTCGAGGATCAAAAGATCGGCGCGAGCGGCCTTCATCCGGTGGAGGCGCAGGCGGCCCGCATCCGCGCCATCCGGGAAATGGCCGAGGCGAGGGATATCGATTTCTTCATCAACGCCCGCACCGACCTGTTCCTTCAGGAAGGCGACGGCTCCAGGCATGCCGGTCTGGTCGACGAGGCAGTCGAGCGTGGCAAGGCCTATGCAGCGGCAGGCGCCAGCGGCTTCTTCGTGCCCGGCCTCATCGAACCAGCGCTGATCGAGAAGATCTGCGCCGCCTCCAGCATGCCGGTCAATATCATGATGAAGCCGGGCGCGCCCGAACCGGCAGCGCTCGGAAAGCTCGGCGTCTCGCGCATCAGCTACGGCCCGGGGCCATACCGGGCCATGATGGAGAAGCTGAAGGAAGCCGCGGCGGCGATCTATAGCCCGCTCTGATTTCGGTTCCAATCTTGGAAGATGCGCCCTTCGCCGGAGAAGGGCGCAACCTCGATCAGGGGACGATCAGCGTTCCGACGCCGTGCTCGGTGAAGATCTCGAGCAGGACGGAATGGGCTGTCTTGCCGTTCAGGATGACGACGCCCTGGACGCCGGCCTTGATCGCATCGATGCAGGTCTCGACCTTCGGGATCATGCCGCCCGAGATCGTGCCGTCGGCGATCAGCGCATGCGCTTCGGCGACGGAAAGCTCCTTGATCAGCTGGCCGTTCTTGTCGAGCACGCCGGGCACATCGGTCAGGAAGAGCAGGCGGGTGGCGTTCAGCGCGCCGGCAATGGCGCCGGCGAAAGTATCGGCATTGATGTTGTAGGTGGCGCCGTCGCGGCCGGGTGCGACCGGGGCGATCACCGGGATCATCTCGGAGCGGGCGAGCAGATCGAGCAGCGTGCGGTCGACCTCGACCACCTCGCCGACGAAGCCGAGATCGAGCACGCGCTCGATGTTGGAATCCGGATCCTTCACGGTCTTGCGCGCCTTTTCGGCGAAGACCATGTTGCCGTCCTTGCCGCAAAGGCCGATCGCCCATTCGCCGGTCTGGTTGATGAGCGCGACGATTTCCTTGTTGATCGAGCCGGCGAGCACCATCTCGACGATCTCGACCGTCTTCTGGTCGGTGACGCGAAGCCCGCCCTCGAATTTCGATTCGATGCCCATCTTGCTCAGCATGGCGCCGATCTGCGGGCCGCCGCCGTGAACGACGATCGGGTTGACGCCCGATTGCTTCAACAGCGCGATGTCGCTGGCAAAGGCCTTGCCGAGCTCGGGATTGCCCATGGCGTGGCCGCCATATTTGACGACAATCGTCTTGTTCTCGTAACGCTGCATGAAGGGCAGCGCCTTGGCCAGAAGCCGTGCCTGCAGTTCGCTTTCGGACTCGTTCATGGGGACCCCGCAGAATTGTTCGCGGCCTTTTATCGCAAGTTTCTGACAGAGGGAATAATCCAGAGGGCAATAGTTTTTCGTATCTGGCGCGGAGCCGGTGGTCATTAGCCTCCGGCGCATGCAAGCATGATATGAGGAACGGCATGCAAGGCGATGAGATTGCAGACCTGATCGGCCGCGTCGCGCTCAGCGACCGCAGGGCCTTTATTGCCCTTTACAATCAGACCGGGCCGAAACTTTTTGCCATCTGCCTGCGTATCTTGAAGGATCGCACGGAAGCCGAAGAAGCCCTGCAGGAAGTCTATATCAGCATCTGGCAAAGGGCCGGAAGTTTCCAGGCAGCCACAGGTTCGTCCTCGGCGTGGCTTTCGGCGATTGCCCGCAATCGGTCGATCGATACGTTGCGGTCGCGCAAGCCTATCGCCGACGAAATCGACAGTGCCTACGATCTTGCCGATGCCGCACCCGACCCGGAAATGCAGACGGTGACGAAGGATGAAGGAAGGCGGATTGACACCTGCATGGAAGAGTTGGAAGCTGATCGTGCGGTCGCGGTGAAACGGGCTTATGTCGAAGGGCTGAGCTATCAGGAACTGGCCGATCAGTTTGGTGTCCCGCTGAACACGATGCGGACCTGGCTCAGGCGCAGCCTGTTGAAACTGAGAGAGTGCATGGAACGATGACATCGCCCGACAAAAGCAAGGGAGACCGCTCCCGCGACGAGGTTCTCGCCGGCGAATATGTGCTTGGCGTCCTCTCGCTGCAGGACCGACGGGTGGTGGAAGAGCGCATTCGCCACGATCGGCCCTTTGCCGCGATCGTCAGCCGCTGGGAAACCAACCTTTCCGCCTTCAATGACGAGTATGAAACCGCCTCGCCAAACCGGGAAACCTTCAAGCAGATCGAGGCGCGGCTTTTCGGCGATGCTGCAAAACCCGCATCCTTTTCGCAAGGAATCTGGAATTCGGCGGTTTTCTGGCGCTCGCTGAGCTTTGCCTGTGTCGTCGTCGCCGTCAGCGCCGTTATCTTCGCCTCCGGCGTGGTGCCGCAGCCGCAGGGGCCGACACCGCTGGTGGCCTCGCTTTCCGGCCAGAACAGCGCCATCAATCTTCTCGCCTCCTACGAGCTGCAGAGCGGCCGGCTGAAGATCGTGCCGGTCGCCGCCGGCAAGCCGGAGGAGAAGTCACTGGAACTCTGGCTGGTGCCGGGCAGCGGCCTGCCGAAATCGCTCGGCGTCTTCCAGCCGGGCGAGAGCGGCGAACTCGTCATTCCCGCCGATCTGCGCAGCCATCTCGCCGATGGTGCAACGCTTGCCGTCAGCCTCGAACCCTTCGGCGGCTCGCCGACCGGCCAGGCGACCGGTCCGGTGATCGCAAGCGGCGCCTTGCGCCGGCCATGATTGGGCGCCGGTCGTAAATCGCGCGCCCATAAAATCATTTTCTCCCAACTGAAACTCTTTGGCGCAAGCCTCCGTAGTTCGAAATGTCCGGACGACGCTCAGGCATAAAGCCCGCGGATGGTGTCCGGTGAGGAGAAAATCATGATCAAGTCCGTATTGCGCGGTTTTGCACTCGCGACCGCCCTATCCGCTGTCGCCTTTGCCGCCGCCAAGAACCCGGAAGTCGGCGGTGCGGCGATGTTCGCCACCAAGAACATCATCGAAAACGCTGTCAATTCGAAGGATCACACGACGCTGGTCGCAGCCGTCAAGGCGGCGGGCCTGGTCAGCACCCTCGAGGGCAAAGGCCCCTTCACCGTCTTTGCGCCGACCAACGAAGCTTTCGCCGCCCTGCCGAAAGGCACGGTCGAGACGCTGCTGAAGCCGGAAAACAAGGCGACGCTCACCAAGGTTCTGACCTGCCATGTCGTTGCCGCCGATGCGATGGCCAAGACCGTTGCCAAGATGATCAAGGATGACGGCGGCGAGCACGACATCAAGACCGTCGGCGGCTGCGTGCTGAAAGCCAAGGAAAGCATGGGCAAGATCACGCTGACCGACGAAAACGGCGGCGTCTCGCATGTGACGATCGCCGATGTCAAACAGTCGAACGGCGTCATCCACGTCGTCGACAAGGTGCTGCTGCCGAAGATGTAAGTCTGCGTATGTCGGCAGAGGCGTGGGGCGCTCTCCGGGGCGCCCCAAACACAATGAGAGAGGCGCCAGCGTCACTGATGAGGTGGCTATCGGGCCGCTTCGGCTCTCCGGAAAACGAGTGTGACACTCATGCCGGTGCCGGGGGACGAGGTTACTTCGACGTTAGCGCGGGCGTTCTGTTTCAGGGACTGCACGATCATCGCGCTCAGCTTTCCCGGGTGCGGCCAATTCACATCTTGAGGAAGACCGACCCCATTATCGGCAACGGTGATCCTGCAGCCGGTATCGCTGACGACACAGCGGAGCGTGATCTCTCCGCCGTCACGCCCCACAAAGGCATGTTTCAGCGCATTGGTGAGGAGTTCGTTGATCACCAGCCCGGCGGGCATGGCCACATCGACCGAAACCGGCCAGGTATCGACCTTCATGTCCAGCCGTATGCCTTCCACGGCGTGGGCAGCCATCACCGAGGCGGCAATCTGGCTCACATAGGTGCCAAGATCGACTGTGGCGCCTTTCTCTTCGTCCGACAGCGAGCGGTACAACAGCGCCAAGGCTTCGATCCGCCCGGCAAGCCGTGCAAATCTCTCGCTTTCCTCGCTCTGTTGTGCATTGCGCGCCTCCATCCGGATCAGCGCCGTGATCATCTGAAGATTGTTCTTCACGCGATGCTGAAGTTCGCGCAGAAGCACATCCTTCTCGGTCAGCAGCTCGCCGAAGCTCTGATCCGCCGCCGCCTCATTGCGCGCCGCAAAGGCTACCAATCGGAACAGCGGGGTGTCGTCATCGTCGACGATGGTATTCGACCAGACATCGATAATGGTCGTGCTGTCAGGTTCGGCCACCAGGGAGAACGCGCCAATATACTCTTCCGCAGAAGTCACGGCGGCTGTCAGCGTCGCTCCTCCCGATATGGCGGTGGAATCCAATTCGATCTCGGTCCAGGCTTTTCCCTGGACCTGCGTTGCGCTGAGCGCCGTCAGCCGTTCGAACTCGAGATTGACGTAAATCAGCGCCTCACAGTTATCGAGTTCGGAGACGGCCACAGCAAAGGGGACGTGATCGAGAAAGTGTCGAAACCGATCGTCATCAAGGGCTTCGGCCAGATGGGGCAGGTTGCCGACGCCTTCCGGCGAAAGCGGCTGGTCTTTGCTATCAGTCATCTAACTACTCGCGCACGCGGCTGCTCTTGCACAGCATGGGATGGAGGGTTGCTTTAAAAACTTCGCGGACGCAAGTGCAAACACTGCCGGTCAGCCTATGCAAGCAGTTTCATACTGCGACGATGATTGACGTGATCCGACCCTTGATTCAGGCCAAACCCGGAAATTGCGCCAGCAGCCACCAAGCATAATTTACGCTCGGTCATTTCAGGGGCTCGATGCACGAGCGAAAACAAAAAGGCCAGGCAAATCGCCTGGCCTTGAATGGATAACGTGCTTCCGGCAGTGCCAGTACATCCGTGGTCAAAGGAAAGCAGATATCGATTTAAGCGTTCTGGAGATTGCAAGCGGACATCTTGCCCGACTTGTTGTCACGCTCGAGATCGAAGCCGATCTTCTGGCCTTCGACGAGTTCGCGCATTCCGGCACGTTCGACGGCGGAGATGTGAACGAAGGCGTCAGCGCCGCCATTGTCAGGCTGAATGAAGCCGAAGCCCTTGGTGGAGTTGAACCATTTAACGGTGCCAGTGGTCATGATGAACCCTTTCATAGCAATATTGAAGAACCGCAGCGCCAGGGCGATGCGGATGATGATAGCGATTTTTGAAAGGAAGTTCGTTCAGGCCGCGGTGCTAATCGCGCGATAACCAAGCCAGCAAGCAAAATTCGATAGCCGCCATCTACCGCAACCAACCCGTATCGTCAACCGTTAGTTTTTCATCGATGAACAAGTCAACCTGTAGATGCTCCTTCGGCCTTTGCACCAAATAGGACTCGGCCGCGTGAAAAGCCGAGAATCCGGATATGCCGGAAGCGAGCTTTGGAACGAGCCAGACTCACGCGTCGCCCCAAATACCGCAGCCGGGCGCCGTTCTATTTCCAGCGGGCGATGCCGACGGTATCGCCGATCGCCTGGCGCAGATCGTCCAGGCCGTCGCCCTTTTCCGATGAGGTGGACAGCACGCCGGGATAGGCGGCCGGGCGCTTGCGGATCTTTTCCGCGGTCTCGGCAAGCAGCTTCGGCACAGCGGGCGCCTTGATCTTGTCGGTCTTGGTCAGCACGATCTGATAGGAGACGGCCGCCTTGTCGAGCAGATCAAGCACGTCATCGTCGTTCTTCTTGATGCCGTGGCGGCTGTCGATCAGCACATAGACGCGCTTCAGCGTCGCGCGGCCGCGCAGATAGTCGAAAACCAGCTTGGTCCACTTGTCGACCATCTCCTTCGGTGCCTGCGCATACCCATAGCCCGGCATATCGACGATCGCCATTGGCGGCAGGTCGCCACCTTCGCCGGAAAAGCCGTCCGGAACGAAATAATTGAGCTCCTGCGTGCGCCCCGGCGTGTTCGACGTGCGAGCCAGACCTTTCTGGCCGACCAGCGCATTGATCAGCGACGACTTGCCGACATTGGAACGGCCGGCAAAGGCCACTTCCAGCGGCCCTTCCGGCGGCAGGAAGTTGAGCGACGGCACGCCGCGGATGAAGATCCATGGGTGGCCGAAGAGCGGCTTTTCGTTTTCGGGCATGCGGGCTCTGCAATCTCCGGCTTCTGTCTCTTACCGGGCTTCGTGGTTTTGAAGGAAGATGTCAAGCTTCGAGGCGGTTTGCAGACCATTGCTTCCTTCCCACGCATGGCCTTGCGGGTCACCGCGTACTCAGGCTCAGAAGATAGGCGCAAAGCATATCGGCCATCGCATCCGAATAGGCGTCGACCTCTTCGGTCTTCCGCGGTCTTTCAGAAAATTCCTTTCCGACGGTCGTCAGGGTCGTCATGATCAAGTCGCCGGCCAGCACGCGGGCAGCCTCGGGGAGGGCGGGAAGCATCTCCTTCAGGAAGTCCTCGATCACCGGGTCGCCCGCCTGTCGTGCCTCCTGGGCCTCCGGCGCATCCCTGTAAAGCGGGGCAGCGTCGCCGAGCGCCACCCGCACCGCGGCTTCTTCGCACTCCGACCAAATGAAGGCCCGAACCAATCTACGCACCCGCCGAAGCGGCGGCTCCGATCGGTCCTTCAGGATCTCATTCAGCAGATCGGTGGTTTCTCGCCACTCGTCGCTCTGCAGCCGGAACAGGATCGCGGCCTTGTTCGGAAAATATTGGTAAAGCGATCCAACGCTGACGCCTGCTTTTTGCGCCACGCGTGCAGTGGTGAAGCGGTGCGCGCCTTGCTGCGCCAAAACCTGAACAGCGGCCTGCAGAATTGCCGAAACGAGCTCGTTCGAGCGCGTCTGTTTAGGCTGTTTTCGTGAGGAAAGTCTGGAGCTTGGGCGGTCGGTCATCTCTAGGCTTCCGGATGCGATTAGCGAATGTGACGAATTAATCGTATTTTCCCGATCGGCACAACAACGCTCTCGATGAAGGATTTGATATGACCACTTTAACGACCGCTCCGCTTGCACCGCTGCTCGACCAGCTTTTCGATGAAGCCGACAAGGCGACCAGCCCCGGCCTGGCGGCACTGTCAGAGGCGGAGCGAGATCGCCTCTTCCACAGCAAGGCGGAATACCGCAATTTCTATGGCCTGGTAAAGGATCTCTGGCTTCCGGTGTCACGCCAGACCGGAGAGTTGCTCTACATGCTGACACGCAGCAGTGGAGCACGCGTGATCGTGGAGTTCGGCACGTCGTTCGGCATTTCGACGCTCTATCTCGCCGCCGCACTGCGCGATAACGGTGGCGGCCGGCTGATTACCACCGAGTTCGAACCTGAAAAGGTCGCCAAAGCACGGCAGCACCTCCAAGCCGCAGGGCTCGCCGATCTTGTCGAGTTTCGCCAAGGCGATGCGCTTGAAACCCTCGGCGACGATCTTCCGGGCAGCATCGATCTGGTCCTGATGGACGGCGCAAAGTCGCTGTATCTGGAGATTTTGCAGATCCTGGAAGGCCGCCTTCGCCAGGGCGCAATCATTATCGCCGACGATGCGGACGCCTGCCCGGAATACCTCGGTCACGTGCGCGCACTTGGCAGCGGTTACATGTCCACACCGTTTTCCGAAGACGTCGAACTTTCCCTGCGTGCCGCCTAGAACAGGATGATTTTAGGCCGGCTCAGCCTAAAATCTGAATCCTGTTCTAAATTAAATAGTAGAGCATGATGCCGTCCGAAAACCGCACACACTTTTCGGCATCATGCTCTGAAGCCAATGTCGGCATAGGATCATTTTTACAGATCCGAAAAGAAAAGCCCCGCCGAAGCGGGGCTTGTCTATCGCACTTTGAGCTGCTGCGATCTGCAGCGGCGTCATTTCGATGGCGCCGGTTTTCGTCGGAACAGACCCTTCAGATTGTCGAAGAGTTCGACCTTGACGCCGTGGCGCTTCATGATCACCGACTGCTGGGCGACCGAGAGCGTGTTGTTCCAGGCCCAGTAGATGACCAGGCCGGCCGGGAAGCTTGCCAGCATGAACATGAATACCAGCGGCATCCAGGTGAAGATCATCGCCTGCGTCGGATCGGGCGGTGTCGGGTTCATGCGCATCTGCAGGAACATGGTGACGCCCATGATCAGCGGCCAGACGCCGAGATGCAGAATGGTCGGCGCCTGGAAGGGCAGCAGGCCGAACAGATTGACGATCGTCGTCGGATCGGGGGCCGAAAGGTCCTTGATCCAGCCGAAGAACGGCGCGTGCCGCATCTCGATGGTGATGTAGATCACCTTGTAGAGCGAGAAGAAGATCGGGATCTGCAGCGCCACCGGCCAGCAGCCGGCGATCGGGTTGATCTTCTCTTCCTTGTAGAGCTGCATGGTCGCCTGCTGGAGCCCCATGCGGTCGTCGGCGAATTTCGCCTTCAGCTCCTCCATCTTCGGTTGCATGCGCTTCATGTTCGCCATCGAAGCATATTGCTTGCTGGCGAGCGGGAAGAACAGCGCCTTGACGACGATGGTGGTGCACAGGATCGCCACGCCGAAATTGCCGAAGAAGCGATAGAAGAAGTCCATCAGCTTGAACATCGGCTTGGTGATGAAATAGAACCAGCCCCAGTCGATCAGCCGGTCGAACTTCGGGATCGAATAGCTGGCCTCGTAGCCGTCGATGACGGGCACTTCCTTGGCGCCGGCGAAGACGAGGTTCTTGAGCTCGATCGATTGGCCCGGCGCAACGGTGAAGGCATCGTCCTTGTAGTCGGCCTGATAGCGTGGCTGGCCATCGGTAAAATGCGAGAAGCGCGCTTCATAGGCAGCACTCTGCGGCGGAATGATCGTCGCGGCCCAATATTTGTCGGTAATACCAAGCCAACCGCCGGTGGATTTAGCCGGCATGACAGCTTCCTTCTCGGCGGCGGCATATTTGGTTTCGACGAGACCGTCATCGCCGATGACGCCGATGAAGCCTTCATGCAGGACGTAGACGGAGGGCGTCGTCGGCTTGTTGTAGCGTGTCACGCGGCCGTAGGAGGAGAGTGATGCGGGCGCTTGGCCGGCATTTGCGATCTTATCTGCGACGGTGAACATATAGCGTTCGTCGACGGAAATCGTTCGCGTAAAGGTCAGGCCCTTATCATTGGTATAGGAAAGCGTCACCGGCGTCTTCTCGGTGAGCTTGGCACCCTCGGGCGCCGTCCAGAGCGTCGAGGCGCCGGGAACGTCGCCCGCGGCGTCGCTGCCGATATAGCCGAGTTCGGTGAAGTAGCCGTCCTTGGTTTCGGCCGGGCTGAACAGGGTGATGGTCGGGCTCGAGTCGTCGACGGTCTCGTGGTAGCCCTTGAGCTTCAGGTCGTCGAGCCGGGCGCCGGCAAGGTTGATCGAGCCGGAAAGCGCAGGAGTATCGATGACAACGCGCGGGGTCTTTGCGAGCGCCTGCTCAAGCGTCGCCGTGGCGACGGCCTGACCGGAAGGCGCTGTACCATTCGTCGGGGCCGGCGTCGCACCGTCGGCTGCAGGCTGCTGCACCTGTTCGGTCTTCTGCTGCGCCTTCTGGGCTTCCTGCGCCTTGCGCTGGGCCTCGATGCGCGGGTTCATATAGAGAAACTGCCAGCCGAGGACGATCAGCACCGAGAGAGCGATCGCAATGAAGTAATTGCGGTTTTTTTCCATCATACGTTCCTGGGGCGTCCGTCTCCGGAGCGCCGGGGTTTCGGCCTGGTTTCCACGCGAAATTTCAGTTCCGCGGCCAATTCTTTGAAGGACGCTCTAAGCACGTCCCTGCGCGCGACAACCACATAGTCGTGTCCGGGCTGCATTGCAAACCCCGCATGAAGCCGCACCGCCTCTTTCAGGCGGCGGCGCATACGGTTCCGTTCGACCGCGTTGCCATGTTTTTTGGTGACTGTGAAACCGACACGGGCTTGGCTATCGGGTTCCTTCCGGTCGAGGACTTCGAGAAGGAAGAAGCCGCCACGGCGTTTTTCGCCCTCGCGCGCGGCAAGAAACTGCGGGCGGCTCTTCAGCCGCCCGACAGTGTGTTTTTCTTCTCTGGTCGTCAACTCGCCCGCCATCTTTTCTCGGGCAATCCGGCCTTAAGCCGAAAGACGCTTGCGGCCCTGCGCGCGGCGGGCAACGATGACCTTGCGGCCACCCTTGGTGGACATGCGCGCACGGAAGCCGTGGCGACGCTTGCGAACAAGCTTGGATGGTTGGTAGGTACGCTTCATTTATTTAAACACCGCGGAGTGCGGCCCTTCTTGAATTTGCATAGTGCAAGGAGCGTTGTTTTTCGAACGGGCGAGCCATGAAAGGCTGAGTGACCGGACGTGCGGCGGCTTATACGGATGAAGCCTATGAAAGTCAATTATACCCTATAATTTCACTTTGAGCCGCCGGCTTGACAAGTATTTTCGCACTCTGGTGTTAAGAAATTCGATCTGCCCCAACTGGTTGTGGTTTTGCCGCAGCCGGATATCATAGCCCCGGCTCTCAGGGGTTTCCGCGTCCCAACCAAGGTCAACATGGATAATTTTCCGTCGCCATAATCGTAAACATTGGAAATCTAACTTTAATAACTTTCGCCGATATTCGGATCATCGGCTGGAATTTGCTTTCCAGGCAGTGGCGTAGCTAGGAGACAGTGCATGAAGATCCGCGGCAAAATTAATCTGCTGGTATGCGTGATGGGCGCGGTGGCGCTTTTGATCGGCGCAACGGCACTGTCGGCCATGCACGAATACAATCGCAACCTGACCGCTTATGAGGAGGCCGCCGCCCGCGCCTATGCCGGCGAACGGCTCAACCGTTTCGTGACCGCCGTGGTCATGGAAGCGCGCGGCATCTATGCAGCCAAGACGATCAAGGACACGCCGAACTTCGCCAAGGGCATTATGGCCGATCTCGAGGAGATCGATAAGGTCATCGCGGGGTGGGCGCCGCTCGTTCCCGTGGCCGAGAAGGATGATTTCGCCAAGCTCGTCGCCCGCGCCGCGGAATTCCGCACCTTCCGCATGGAGACCGCCCGTCTCGGCACCGAAGTCGGCCCCGAGGCGGCCAGCGCCCAGGGCAACAATGATGCCAACCGCGCCAACCGCAAGGCGTTCCAGGCCGAAATCGACGCGGTCGTCGCCACCGACAAGGCAGCGCTCGAAACCGTCAACAGCGAGATCGAAAGCTTCCGCACCTGGGTGCTGATGCTCGTCCTCAGCATCACCGGCATCGGCATCGCCGTCGGCATCGGCATGGGCTTCTATATCGGCACCAGCCATCTGAGCCGCCCGATCAAGCGCGTCACCCGGGCGATCAACGAGGTCGCCAGCGGCAATTTCGAGGCCGAGGTTCCCTTTGCCGGGCGCCAGGACGAAATCGGCGAGATGGCCGCAGCCGTCGCGGTGTTCAAGGCCAACGGCCTTGCGATCAAGCGCCTGAACGCCCAGGAGGCGGCGATGCGCGCCAAGAGCGACGACCTGCAGTCGAGCATGTCCGTCGTCGTGGCTGCGGCTGCAGCCGGCGACTTCGGCCACCGCATCAGCAAGGACTACGAGGACGAGAACCTCAACCGCTTCGCCGGCAACATCAACACGCTGCTGTCGAGCGTCGATGCCGGCATCGGCGAGACCCGCCGCGTCATTGCAAGCCTTGCCGATGGCGACCTCACCCAGACGATGAACGGCAACTTCCAGGGCGCCTTCGCCGAGCTGCAGCAGAACGTCAACAACACCTTCGTCACCCTGCAGGCGACGATGCGCGAAGTGCGCCAGACGACGGAAGCGATGAACGGCAACACCGCCGAACTGCGCAATGCCAGCGACGACTTGTCGAAGCGCACCGAGCAGCAGGCCGCCGCCCTCGAACAGACCTCGGCGGCACTCGATCAGATCACCGCCGTCGTTCAGAATTCCACCGAGCGGGCGCATGAAGCCACCATTATGGTGTCGGAAGCCAAGGACAAATCAGGCGCTTCCGGCGTCGTCGTCGGCAATGCCGTCGAGGCCATGGGCCGCATCGAGCAGGCATCGCGCGAAATCAGCCAGATCATCAACGTCATCGACGAGATCGCCTTCCAGACCAACCTGCTGGCGCTGAACGCCGGCGTCGAGGCGGCACGCGCCGGCGAGGCCGGCAAGGGCTTTGCGGTTGTGGCACAGGAAGTGCGCGAGCTCGCCCAGCGTTCGGCAAAGGCCGCCAAGGACATCAAGGCGCTGATCACCAAGTCGGGCAACGAGGTGCAGGTCGGCGTCAAGCTCGTCCAGGCGACCGGCGAGGCGCTGGCCGAAATCGGCACCCGCGTCATCGCCATCAACGATCATATCCATTCGATCGCCACGGCTGCGACCGAACAGTCGACCGGCCTCAAGGAAGTCAATACCGCCGTCAACCAGATGGACCAGGTCACCCAGCAGAATGCTGCGATGGTCGAAGAGACCTCCGCCGCCACGCACAGGCTTTCGGCCGAAGCCGGTGGGCTGGTGCGGCTGATTTCCCGCTTCAAGCTGTCGGATGATGCACCGGCGCCTGTGGCGCTTGTCCGCAACGAGCCGCAAAGGCCGGTCGCCTCGCCCGCCCGCCGGGCGATCGCCAAGGTCGCCCGCGCCTTCGGCGGCAATGCGGCCGCCGCAGAACAGAGCTGGGAAGAGTTCTGATCCTTATCGATCGTCAGCACCTTGAAACGCCGCCTCCCTCCGGGCGGCGTTTCTTTGTGACGACGTGACGCTGTTCGCAAAGATTTGAAAGCGGAGCCGTTTGGTCTAATATAGAGCGAGAGGGCGGCTGAAGTGCCGCCGTTCGTGCGAGACCAGAATGCCGGTACAAGATCAGGGCGACAATCCTTCAGCGGAAATCCCCGCGGCCGGCGAGGCCGCAAGGGCGCCGTGCCCGTCTGCCGGCATGTTCGGCGGCATGTTCGGCGGATTGTCGGGCAAGCTGCTCTGGCTCACCGTCTTCTTTATCATGCTCGCCGAAATCCTGATCTTCTTCCCCTCGGTCGCCAGCATGCGCATCCGCTGGCTGGAGGACAGGCTGAACACGGCCGCTGCCGCCGCCATCGTCATCGATGGGCTGCAGCCGGTCGAGCTGCCGCGCGCGTTGCAGAAGGAGACGCTGGAGGCGACCGGCACCAAGGCGATCGTGCTGCGCAAGGATGGCACCTCGCGGCTGCTGGCGACGACCGACATGCCGACCTCGGTCGACGAGGCCTATGATCTCACCGACGTGCCGCCGGCAACGGCAATCCGCGATGCGCTCGACACCTTGATCTTCGGCGGCGGCAGGATGATCCGCGTCTACGGCCCCGTCGGCGACACCAATACCGGCGTCGAGGTGGTGATGAAGGACAGGCAGCTGCGCACGGCAATGTTTGCCTATTCCCGCAACGTTCTCCTGCTGTCGGTGCTGATCGCGCTGTTCACCGCGACGCTGATCTTCTTTGCGATCAACCGCATCCTGATCGGCCCGATCCGCCGGCTGACCGGCAGCATGCAGCAATTCTCCTCCGATCCCGAGAACCCCGCCCATATCTATATCGGCGATGGCGGCCGCGACGAACTGGCGGTCGCCGGCCGCAACCTCACCTCGATGCAGATGGAGCTGCAGAAGACGCTGAAGCAGCAGAAGAACCTTGCCGCTCTCGGCCTCGCCGTCTCCAAGATCAATCACGACATGCGCAATATCCTGGCCTCGGCGCAGCTGATGTCGGATCGGCTGGTCGATGTCGATGATCCGATGGTCAAGAGCTTCGCCCCGAAGCTGCTGCGTACCATCGCCCGCGCAGTCGGCTATACCACCGAGGTGCTGTCTTACGGCAAGGCGAGCGAATCCGCCCCGCGCCGCCGCCATGTCCTGCTTTTGGAACTGACCCAGGACGTCAAGGACATGCTGGCGATCGATCCGCAAAGCGGCATCGAATTCACCGAGCAGATCGGCGCCGATCTTAAGGTCGATGCCGATGGCGAGCAGCTGTTCCGCGTCATCCACAATCTCTGCCGCAACGCGCTGCAGGCGCTGACCGCACCGGGCGAGGGTGCCCCGGGCGCGGTCAGGCGCATCACCGTCGCCGCCCAGCGGGTCGGCAGCGTCGTCAGCATCACGGTTGACGATACCGGCCCTGGCATGCCTCTGAAGGCGCGCCAGAACCTCTTTGCCGCCTTCCGCGGCTCCGCCCGCTCCGGCGGCACCGGCCTCGGCCTGACGATCGCCCGCGAGCTGGTGCTCGCCCATGGCGGCACGATCGCGCTTGTGGAAAAACCGACGGTCGGTACCCAGTTCCGCATCGAGATCCCCGATCGCCCGGTTTCGCTGGAGGATTACCGCAGCCGGACGCACATCGAAAAGTGACCGGATTTCGTAAGTCGTGGCCACAAACTGTTAAACGCGCGATTTTTTCCGAAATGCTCTTGCATTGTCCCGAAGGACGCTTTAGAGGATCGCCCACGCAAGCGGCACCGCCGCAATTGCACGCACCCGTAGCTCAGCTGGATAGAGCACCAGACTACGAATCTGGGGGTCGGGCGTTCGAATCGCTCCGGGTGCGCCATTTTCCTTTTTATCAGCTTTAATTCCGCTCGGCTCTGGAAGGGTAACGTCATCTGACGTGTTCCTCTGATACTGTGCGTAACCGACCAGCATTTTTCCCATAGTCCCAACGGAGGACGTGGGCCCGATGGCAGTTGTCTGCGGAGGAAATTTACCGTGGCAATTTCAGAATTATTGACGGTCTCCAATCGACATCAATTCCCCTTGCCGGACTTTCAGAACGGGGATGAAATCAGGTTTCCCGGCGCTTTGGTGTCGGCATTGCTTGATCGGTTTACAAAACCAGGAGACGCCGTTCTCGATCCTTTTGTGGGACTGGGAACGACTTTCTTTGCCTGCGAGGAGAGGGGCAGGATTCCTTATGGGATAGAAGCCGACCGGCAGAGATGTGAATGGGTCAAGGAACGCATCACGACAAAGCATCATCTGCTCTGCGGTGATAGCGCAGAGCTGGCAGCCTTCGATTTTCCCGAGATGGATTTTTGCATCACATCGCCGCCATACATGCCCCATTGGCATAAATGGAACCCGCTTTACAACGGCGATCCGGATTATGATGGCTATGACGTTTATCTGAAAAGAATGCAGGAAATATACGGCCGGATCTGCAAACGCATGAAGACAAACGCTTACCTCGTCGTTCAGGCCGACAATCTGACCAACGAACAATTCTCCCCCCTTGTCTGGGATCTAGGACGAGCTTTGTCGGAGGTTATGACGCTTGAAGGGGAAATTATGGTGAATTGGTCTGATACAGTGGAAAGCGGCAACCGGTTCACACAGTGCCTCGTGTTCAAGAATGCAAGCGGATGAAATCAAGTTTGCCGCGACGGCCGCTCCAGTCTGTGCCTCAAGGCAGCGAAGCGAAAAACTATTGCTCGTCCGGATGGTCTCTCAAATAGTCTTCCCTTTCTTTCTTCCCGAACAAGGATGAGTAATAGCCGCTGCAAACCAGATATGAGCACTCGTCCGGGTTGCCCGTTTGCCATCCCGGCTGGCAGAGGACGACGCGACGGAATTTGGCGTTGCAAAGTCCGTGGTTTGCCAAGAGCCGCGGGTCGTTTCCGAAATACGCGCTTATGGCGTCCTTGTGAGTCCATGCAGGAACGGCTTTCCAATCTGCGGCGCCGCCCTCATCGCTCACATTGGCGATCGCACAGAACGACCAATTCGAAATCACGACCGGCTGATCGCAGGGAAAGGCCTGGACGGCGCTTCCCAGCAGGATCGAAACCAATACCAACAGCCGCTGGCCATAGACCATCGCGCCCTTCTCCGTTATGCCGACCTTTCGCATCCTGGCCTCCACCGCGTGCAATTACCTGTCATCATCTGACGGGATCAGGCAATCTCAAAACCGCCCTAAGATTTTTTTCCTAGTTCACGAAATGTTCTTACGCTAGATTGCTCGCCGTTGCAACCATGGAATGTTGAAGAATCTTGTGGCGATTGGCGATGCGGGCGCTTGGGCCGGTCTTTTCCCTCCGCACGCGTGAAAAACCAGTTCTTCTGCCCTTTCCCGGAAGGACGTGCTGGCAGCCAAGGTGAGGGCTGATCAACCGGCGGGACAAGAGCCGTACCAGTTGCCGGAAACCGCCGGCGCGTGCCCCTTGGTGGAGGCATCAAGCCCAACAGAGGCCAAATGCCCTGGCCCTACTCCTTGATGGGGATTCCGGCTTCGATCGCAGCTTCGATAAAGGCCTGCCGCGCCTCTTCCCGGTTTCGTTTGCCCGACATGACATCAGCGCAAACCGCGCACGCCCGATCCAGGGCCGGCCCATCCTCGGTCGGCCAGTCTTCAACCAGCGCCCATGTAGCGGCCTGGGTCGTCTGGATGACCACCCACTGATCCGGGCCTTCAAGGGCGAGTGTCACCGGCTTCTTCCAAATGGTTTGCATTGTCTCAGGACCTCCGCTGCGTGCTCTCTGCCGCCTCCTCACATAAGGCGGTTTAACCCGCGTGGCGAGGCGAGGGTGTGAGCGAGATGCTTTTTTTTCAAGCGCAAGCAGCGAGTCTGAAAGATCGCGACGCCCTTTCGGTGGCGCTTCTCAAAATTCTTGGGCGAATTCACACGCCAGCAATGTTTTACCCGGCAAGGCCTCTCCAGGCCCGGCAAGTCCCGCTTCGGGCTGCTGATCGGCCGGAAGCTCGCGCGAATAGCCCTTGGTAGATGTTCCGAGCAGGTCCGAACTCTCCGGCTTCAACCCGTATTTTGCGGCCAGATCGTCAGCGCGTTCTCCCTCGACCAGAATCCCGACCGCGTTGCTGGAAAAGAAAACCTCGGTCGATTTGAAGCCGTCGCGGCCGATCTGGTTCGGAATCTTGTAGATCGCCGCACCGAGCGACGAGGTGTTTGGCTTGGCCAGAGCTTCCGCGGCGTCATAGATCTCCATGGTGGATGTCATCGAATAGGGTGGTTTGCACAGCGCCGCGTCAAAGAACTTGTTATTGGCCGGAGCGGCCATGACGCCTTCGGCTTGAAATGCCGCAATAGCGACGCCTAACGAGAAGGCGGCGTAGTGAATGAATTTGGCGTTGTGCATGTCATATTCCCGAAAGTAACTGCAGCTGGTCGCATTCGTGTGCGAATTTCCAGATGCTTAGGGGATTCGGAACGGCTTTGCCACCTTGAGTTTAGTTTTCGGCCTTTTCGAAAGTGCCGCCAGATGTTTAGTTGGAGGTCTGTCCGGCTCGGATGGAGCGGCTTCGCCTGTCGAGACAGAGCATCACAGTCCTTTACGACGGCAGGAGAGCCATGATCGCAGCCTATATCGATGAAATCATCATGTTTTGCGCCGGCCTGTGGATGACCCTCGTGGGCCTTGGTTATCTGCCGTTGCCTGGCTACTCGGCGAAACCGCCTCTGGTTCGTCACTTCAAGTGGATGGGTCCCCTGCTGCTCGTCATTGCCATCGTTCTGGCCGCTGCCTCGTAGGTTCGCCATTTTGGATATCGGAGAGGCTTGCAAGCTCAGGCTGGAGTGAACCAATGAACAATATGATGGCCTGCCCATCGTGCGGATTGGACAAAACAGAATCGATCGTGCACCTCGGTTCGTACATTCTTCGATGCGCCGCCTGCGGCGAAGCAATCGTCGCGACATCATCCATGGGCATATTCGAGTCGGATCACGCGTTTTCAGCCTTTGCCGATCCGGGTCCCGGAAAACACCCTGCTCCAGAGATGCTCATCGCTCGTGGACCGCTTCGGCAGATCTCAACGACAACCAGCGGCGCGGCGCGTAACGGAACGCTGATACGCCTGATCCCTGAACCCAAGGATTGAAATCCGACTTGGCGTCGGTTTACCGGTTTAATCGACCGACAGCCTCGCCGCGCACCAATGCCATACCGCATCGACCGCCTTTCGCGGTGATGACGAACGTTTGCGGATAAGAAAATAGTCGGGTTCGATGGTCGTCGTCGCATCCGTCACCTGCACCAGCCGCCCGGCCTCGAGATCCGCCGCCACGAACGCCCGGCACGCCAAGGCGACGCCCTGGCCGGCGAGCGCCGCATCGAGCGCCAGCGTCGTGTGGTTGAACACGGCACCCGGCAGTTTCTCGCGCGATCGCAGGACGAGCGGCCAGGGACTGACTGCGTCATGCAGAAGCGGCAGCTTGCGAAGCTCATCGGCCATCAGCGGAAGGGGCAGGTCCTTGACCAGGTGTGGACTGGCGACGGCGACGAGGGTCTGGCGGAACAGCAGCCTTGCTTCCAGCGAGGCCGGAAAAGGCGGGCGGGTCAGCCGCACAGCAATGTCCACCTGATCGCGATCGAAGTCGGACAGCGCCTCGGTGGCGACCGTTCGCAGTTCCACGTCGGGAAGGGCCGCCTTGAACTCGGCGAGGCGCGGGATCAGCAGCTTGGCGGCGACAGTTGGGGTTACGCTGATCGTCACCGCGTCCGGCCGAGCGAGAAGACGCCCGGTCGCCTCACTGAGCGTATCGAAAGCGCGGGTCACATCCGCAAGATAGGCCGCGCCCTGCGGGGTCAGAGCCAGGCCGCGCGGCAGGCGCTGAAACAACATCAGGCCGAGTTGATCTTCCAGCGCGCGCACCTGCTGCGCGACCGCACCCTGCGACACTCCCAGTTCTTCGGCGGCGGCGCGAAAATTCAACCTGCGGCCCGAGACTTCGAAGGCGCGGAGAGCATTCAGCGGCGGCAGCTTGCGGCGGGGTTGCATCATTGATCCTTCCGGGGGCTTTCCAGTAGATTTTCTACAGTCTGACACGTTTCTTTCTGAGGCGAAAGTCTGCGCTGTCTCTGGCATACTGCTTGGCAATTCAACGATTGGAGGCTCCGATGTCTAAAGAAAAAGTCGCTCTCATTACCGCAGGCGGTTCCGGCATGGGTGCCGCCGCAGCAAGGAAACTGGCCGCGGATGGCTATCGCATTGCGGTGCTCTCCTCGTCGGGCAAGGGCGAGACGCTCGCCAGGGAATTGGGCGGTGTCGGCGTCACCGGCTCGAACCTGGTGAACGACGATGTCAAGCGGCTCGTCGATCTGGCGATGGAGAAATGGGGGCGGATCGACGCGCTGGTCAATTCCGCCGGCCATGGGCCGCGCGCGCCGATCCTCGAAATTACTGATGAAGACTGGCACAAGGGCATGGAGGTCTATTTCCTCAGCGCCGTGCGGCCGATCCGGCTGGTCACGCCGATCATGGAGGCCCAGGGCGGCGGCGCCATCGTCAACATCTCGACGGCATGGGCTTTCGAGCCGTCGCCGATGTTCCCCACCTCGGCGTTCGCCAGGGCTGGGCTGGCGAGCTTCACCAAAATCTTTGCCGATACCTATGCGGCGAAGAGCATCCGCATGAACAATGTCCTGCCCGGCTGGATCGACAGCCTGCCCGCCACCGACGAGCGGCGCGACAGCGTGCCGATGGGTCGCTATGGCACGGCCGAGGAAATCGCCGCGACGGTTGCCTTCCTGCTGTCTGAGGGCGCCGGCTACATCACCGGCCAGAACATCCGCGTCGATGGCGGCATTACCCGTTCCGTCTGAGCCGGCCATGCAGACAGATCATGAAGCCGTGCCACTGAACCTCGCCGATATAGATGCTTCGGCATGGCGAGAGCTGGAAACGGCGGCAGCAAGCCCGCAGTCGGGTTTCCGGTTCTTGAGCCTCTGCTCCGTCGATGCGGGGCAGAGGCCACAGGCGCGCATGGTGGTCTTGCGGCGCGCCGACGGATCATTGCGGGTTCTGGAATTTCACACCGATACGCGCAGCCCCAAATGGCGGGAGCTTTCGGCAAATCCTCATGCCACGGTCCTCGGCTTCTGCGCGCAGACGCGGCTGCAGTTTCGGCTTCAGGGGATAGTCGAACTGCACGCCTCCGGCAGCGACCGGGCCAAAGCAGCCTGGGACAAGCTCTCCACCTGGACGCGGACGACCTATGCCGGCGGTCCGCCCGGGGACGAGCGTGCCTTTGACGCCATCGACGCGGCAGCTCCATCCAAGCTTGCGGATGAGGCGGAGGGAAAGCCGCATTTCGGCCTGTTGATCTTTCGCGCCCGGACGCTGGACTGGTTCCAGTTGCGCCAGCAGGACAATCGAAGGGCGATGTTGACCTATGACGAGACGAGCGCTCTTGCGGCCTGTCGATGGGTCAATCCATGACAGGCGCCGGTGGCGCCCTCACGGGCGCAACCGGACGATAATCGAAGCCCCTGGAATCCTCAACTGCTCTGCCATCGCCTCTAAATCTTTCCCATCGGTTCCCGCCAGCACAATGCGGCCATCCATGATCGGCTCCCTCATCCACGGTTCCATGACGATCTTGTCATTGATCAGCAACTGCGTTTGCCGTCCCAATGCCGCCTGCGTGAAATCGCGGAATTTGGCGGCGCTTTCCGGGGTGAGCAGGATATTCAGACCCTGATCGTAGGATACTGGGGACCGGGCGAGCTCCGCGCTCTTCACCCTGACTGGCCTCTGACATTGAAGGGTAGGCGGTGGCCTTCCGGCTGAGATCAGCCCCCATCCGGTACTCTTTTCCATGAGGCGCCATCGCAAATGCGATAAGAGCATTTGTCCTTGTCGCCCTCATCCCATCCCGGCCAGCAGATAACGACGCGGTGGAACTTGGCGTTACAAAGCCCGTGATTGGCCAGTGCACGCGGATCATTCAAGAAATACGGGCTTATGGCTTTGCTGCGAGTCCATTCAGGCACGGCCTTCCAATCTGCGTCGCCACCCTCTTCGCTCAATGAAGCGATCTGACAGGACTTCCAGTTGGACAGCACGATGCGTTGATCGCAAGGAAAGGCATGGATGGCGCTGACAAGAAATATCGAAAGCGATGCCAGCAACCGCTTCCCGTAAATGCCGATCATTCGCCTCGTCTCCTGTCGCCTGTGATGCATCACTGTCAACATTCTAGCAGGAAGACCTCGGTTATATAAGATCAAAACTAAGAATATTTTCCTAGTTCATGGATCGTTCTTGCGCTAGGTTGCCCGCAATTGCAACCATGGAATGCCGGATGTTGAGCAAATTTTTCCCTATCGGCGAAGTGATCGCCTGGACGAGCCGCGGCCGTCGCCCCCTTTATGAACAGAGTTCCCGGCCTCGCAGAACATACGTCTTGCCAAAGGATAGGCCGGCAATGAGGGCAAGGGGCTGATGGTGGAATTCAACCCGCGCGACAAGAGCCGAACCAGCGCCGGAAAGACGCGGGCGATGGTGCGCAAGCATACCGCTCCGCCCGGCAGGTGTGATGACGGCAGCCTTCGCTGGCATTGGCTGACGATCCAGTTGCTGGAATCGCCGGCTTTCACGACATTGAGCGCCAATGCCTGCCGAGCCTTCTTCCGCATCGTCATCGAGCACACCTCGCACGCCGCCTTGGAAAACGGCAAGCTTGTCGTGACCCATCCCCAATTCGTGTCCTACGGCGTCACCGGCGAATATGTGGCCGATGCGCTGGATGAGCTGGAATATAAGGGGCTGATCAAAGTTCGCCGCGGCCGGGCAGGCAGCGGGGTCGCGCATCCCAACCGGTTCACGCTGACATTTGTCGGCGACCATGAAGGTGCGCCACCCACCGATGAGTGGAAGCGGTGCACGGCTGAAAACTGCCGGAAATGGTCCGAGACCGACCGCAAGCTTGCCGCCGACAAACGCGGGCATGTCGGCAGGAAGAAAAAAATCCCACTTCGGGATCCCGAAATACTGCCGCTTCGGAATCCCGAAATCCGCCGCGCTTCGTGAACTGTGACCCTCAGGAAACATTGAATGGTTTCAATGCCGCAGCCAATTTCGGGATTCCGAAGTGCTATATAGAGTTTGGTGGGAGTTGCCTTTGTTTTGATGCACGTCGTTATCCCGAAGGCACTTTGCCACGATCAGAAACTCCGTCTCCCGCCCGCCGATCCTTCCGGCAGAAACTGTGCGAAGCAGCAGGCCGAAGGCTTCGTAGAGCCAATAAAGCGGGGGAATCCGGTCCTTGAGCGCATGCACCTGCGTCGACACATACTCGCCGACGAAGACGATATCCATGCCGAGTTCCTTCAGTGTCCCGGCAATCTCCGAATGCGATGCTTCTGCGGCGTGCTCGACGCGAAAGGGGGCATAGCCGGGCTCGCCGGCGTTTTTCTGCCGCAGGACGTAGCGATAGAACAAGACGTGGCTCCACCAGGGCGTCAGGTCGGTGAAGATCCCTTTGGCTGAACTCAGGATCGGACCTTTCACGAACACCAGGCCACCGGGAGACAGGGTATCATGGGCTCTCAATAAGGCAGAGCGCGGGCTTTCCAGATGCTCGAGAACATCCCAGAAGACACAGGCGTCGAAGTGACGATCTCCGTAGTCGATGGTTTGCGCATCGCCGAGGATCCGTTCAGAAGCGTCCCGGTTCTTCTCGAGCTGCTCCTTCGAGATGTCCAGGACCGTATATCGGGCCCCCTCCAAGCGGATATGGGTTCGAGAGCCGCCCCCAACCTCAAGGATATCTGCGTTGATCTTGCTGGAAAATGCTGATCGCGCGTGCGACAGCGCGTCGTTCACCCACGGCGAAGCCATAATCTTTCTCCCCCGGAGAGATTAGTGTCTACACCCATAAGTAAGCATTAATATAATATTTAAGCAATATTTAAACTTCTGCGCCGCTGCACACTTCTGGCCGACATGCTCTAGTTTCGCGCAACCTTGCTGACGTAAGCGCAGATCTGATGATCTCAGAGGCGGTTCGGCCGGAGGAATGCATGACGATGGGAATTTTTCGGGCTCTGGCTGCCCTGGGGATGATGACGGCGCTTGCCGGCTGCATCGACCATGCCAATGATCCGGTCCTCCTGGCGGTCGGCGTGCCGGTCAATCCGTCTGCTGTTGCGCACGGCATTTGCATGACCGATGGCAACGCCATGTATGACGAGGCGAGGCGACAATATCAGCTGCGCGCCCAGCTGACCGGCTATGCCCAAGCCGATGATCTGGAGGCGGAAACGATTGCCCGTGCCGCGGCCCACCGGCAATATGTCGCCTGCCTCTCTGGCCAGGGCTATCGGACATTATACGCGAATTGAGAATAGAGAATTCACCTTTCCGCCCCAGCGCCGTTTGAGCCCTTCCGCCGATCGCGACTTTTCACGTTTTTTGGCGTTTTAGTCACGCCGGATCGCCTGCAATCACGAGTTTAGGAAGTTGCATGCGAGCCCGGAACTCCGCGGGTGGGCAAGGCATTGTCGTCAGGTAAATCCACTAAGGAGGGTTTATCATGAAGATGCTCAGACTTGCCCCTTCCACCGTCGCGCTCGGCGCCCTTCTCGCCCTCGCGTCGATTGCCCCAGCGCAGGCAGCCCCCGTTCAGGCGGTTCGGCCGCCCGATGTCCAAGCCGTAAAAATGGTGCAATATAAACCAGATGCCGGGTCCTGGCATGGCTATCAAGGCTCTCGCAGCGAGCGGCCCGGCACCCGCCGCCATTCCGACGGCTACTGGTATCCGCTTGCCGCCTTCGGCGTAGAGGCCGGTACCACGGGCTCGATCGTCCGCCAGCCGGCGAACCGACCTGCAGCCCCGGAAATGTGCAACCCTACGTTCTCAGGATCGATCGGTCCCGGCAGTATGCCCTGCGATAACGGCTATTGAGCCGGCAAATGAAAGAGGCGGCGATGAGCCGCCTTTTTCTCGATCATGGGGCCGCTCACATATCCGTGACCTCGGCTCTGGCGCCGTAGATTGTGACAGATCGCCTTCCTAACTCCGGGGCGTAAATTCGCTGAATCCTCCCAAGGAGACGACTATGACAACGACCTTCAAGACCGGCCTGATGGCCGCTGCCCTCGGTGCGATCCTCGGCCTCTCGGCCTTTTCAGCCGCGGCAGCTCCCCTCCAGTCGAGCGCGACAGAACAGGGTGCAACCCGACGTCCGGTTGCCCAGCAGGAAACCAAGGTTGAACATGACAGGCGCACGACCGGTTCGATCGGCGAGCGCGCGGAAAGCATGGGCTCGACACATTATATGATGAGCCCGAAAAAGCCCCTCAACATGGATTGTAAGCTCGGCTTCAACCCGACGAGCAGCTCTGGCTGCAACTATTGACGAAGCGCTCGGCCCTTCGCCAACGCGATGTGGGCCGATTTTGTTGACCAGCCTGGAGGCGGCCTTGGGCCGCCTTTTGCATTGAGGATAGCGGTCAGCCGGATTCGGCCCGTCGTTGCTCGGGTCCCCTATTAAATCTTGCGTTAACAAAAATGCAATAAATACAAAATTACGCCTGCTCCCGACCGAAAATTCGCTGGGATCGCCTGTTCAGGCGGGTGATTGATGCCTTTGCCTTGGAATTGCCATGCTCGCCGCGATGGTCGTTTTTCATAATCAATCGAATTTCAAACAGGTGGGATAATCATGACCGCAAAGGCTGCATGCTCCGATTTCCTGCATTTTTTCCGCTCATGGATCAGCAACCCGCTTCGGGTCGCAGCCATCGCGCCGTCGGGCGATTCGCTTGCCAGGATCATGACCAGTGAAATTGCCGCACTCGACGGGCCGATCATCGAGCTCGGCCCCGGCACCGGCGTTTTCACCCGGGCGCTGCTGGCGCGCGGCGTCAGCGAGGCGGACCTGACCCTGATAGAATACGGTCCGGAGTTCATCACTTCGCTGCAGGCGCGGTTCCCGACGGCGCGCGTGCTGCAAATGGATGCGGCCCATCTCGCCCATGCCGATATTTTCGAAGGCGAACCGGTTGGCGCCGTTATCAGTGGCCTGCCGCTTCTGTCCATGTCGCCGCGCAAGATCACCTCGATCCTGGCCGGCGCTTTTGCCTATATGCGGCCGGGCGGAGCGGTCTATCAATTTACCTATGGCCCGCGCTGCCCGGTGCCGCGGCCGATCCTCGACCGTCTCGGCTTGAAGGCGGTGCGCATCGGCGGCACGGTGCGCAACCTGCCGCCGGCCTCCGTCTACCGGATCTCCCGCCGCAAGCCGCTGGAGCTGTCGCGCGAGCGCTTCAGCTATCGTGAGAGCGAGGCTGAACTCGACGATGTCGCCGCCTTTTCCAACGAAACCGGCGGCTGAACGATGATGCCGGGCAGGAATGGCTGACAGCAAGCGGACGGCAGCGACGGAAGGCAGGCGGCAACGCAAGCGGCGGCAGACCCGCGAGCGCATCGAGCAAGCGGCGATGAGTCTCTTTCTCCAGCGCGGCTTCGAGGCCACGACCATCGAGGACATCACCGAGGCGGCCGATGTCTCCAAGCGCAGTTTCTTCGACTATTTCCCCTCCAAGGAAGAGGTGGTTTTCGCCTGGCAGGATGGTTTCGCCGATCGGCTGATGGCCGAGATCGCCGCAAGGCCGGCAGAAGAACCCTCGGTGGCTGTGGTTGAGGCGGCGATCACCGCCACCGTCATCGCCTCTGTCGACGAGCGCGGCCTGGCGCTCAGTGAACTCATCCGTCGCACGCCGGCGCTGAAGGCCCGCGACCAGCTGAAATATGCCAGGCTCGAACAGAAGCTGGCCGAGGCGTTGCTTCTGCTCAAGGGAAACGATCCGGGCGAGCGGTCGCGCATGCGCGTGCTTGCCGCGGTCGTCATCGGCGCGCTGCGCGTCGGTGGCGAACTCTGGCAGCAACGCGAGCCTGGCGCCTCGCTGCACGATTTCGCCCATGAAATCTTCGCCGAACTCTGGAAGACCCTGGCGGAATTCGGCGACGAGGCGAAGAACAGGTTTTGAAAGCCGGCTTCGCCGGCGGCAAATTGCCTGGCGCCGCGATATGGCCGCCGGCATACGGCATGCCGCGCATCTTTTTATCACGGCAGCAAGCGCCCGCTCATTGCATCTGGCAGCCCTCCGGCCCATCTCCTGTCAGGGCGCGCGGCGATGCGCCCGCCCACGAACAGCGTTGAGTCTCCCGCACCGAATTTAGCGCCTGCAAACGGCGATCCAGTTTCACCGGCTTTGAACGTCCGGCTTCGAACGTATCGACCAAGAGAGGAAAGACCATGTCCAGTCATAACGCAGCCAAGTCAGGCAGCTTCAAGATCGGCGGCGATATCGAGATCAACCGTCTCGGTTTCGGCGCCATGCGCGTCACCGGTGACGGCATCTGGGGCGAGCCCGCCGATCATGCCGAATCCATTCGCACGCTGAAGCGCTTGCCCGAACTCGGTGTCAACTTCATCGATACCGCCGATTCCTACGGTCCCGATATTTCCGAATGGCTGATCAAGGAGGCGCTGCATCCCTATGGCGCCAAGTCCGTCGTCGCCACCAAGGGCGGCCTGACCCGCCACGGCCCCAATCTCTGGCTGCCGGTCGGCCGCCCGGAATATCTGATCCAGCAGGCGCATAAGAGCCTGCGCAACCTGGGGCTCGAGCAGATCGATCTCTGGCAGCTTCACCGCATCGATCCGAAGGTGCCGGCCAAGGAACAGTTCGATGCGATCAAATCGCTGCTTGATGCCGGCCTCATCCGCCATGCGGGGCTGAGCGAAGTGTCCGTCGCCGACATCGAGGCGGCCTCGAAACACTTCAAGGTCGCGACCGTGCAGAACCGCTACAATCTCGTCGATCGCACCAGCGAGGACGTGCTCGATTATTGCGCCAAGCACAATATCGGCTTCATCCCCTGGTACCCGCTCGCCGCCGGCGATCTGGCCAAGCCCGGCTCGCTGCTCGATACGATTGCCAAAAAGCACAATGCCGCGCCGAGCCAGATCGCGCTCGCCTGGGTGCTGAAGCGCAGCCCTGTGATGCTGCCGATCCCCGGCACTTCGAAGGTCAAGCATCTCGAGGAAAACGTCGCGGCCGTCGACATCGCGCTGTCGGACGAGGAGTTCTCGGCGCTCGACGCTGAAGGCCGGAAGGTCTTCAAGGCGGCTTGATGGGGTAAACTGGTGGCCCGACGATAGTGCCCAAGGCTGCCCCTCACCCTAACCCTCTCCCCGTAAAACGGGGAGAGGGTGCCGGCAGGCGGATGAGGGGCGCGGCAACCTTCATCGTCAGGCCTAAATTTTCCGCACAATTTTGACCATCTGGTCAAACATGCTGCAAAATGAGGCGGTGACCTGTTAATTTCAGGGCAAGCGATGCATAGAACGCATTGCTGCATTGCAATATTTTCGCTGTTCCCGATCGAGTGAACGCGGTACATATATCTCCGTAAGCAGCGCACTCCTCCTCCCAGCGCTCTTACATCGGACTGACAACACTCCTCCTCCCAGTTGTCAGTCAGGATCAAGAGCCCGGCGCACCTCCTCCCGCGTCGGGCTTTTTTCTTTTTCCACCCCAGCTCTTCACCGCGCGCAATTTGACTCGGCAAGCACCGTCGGCCTATTTGAACGGGCGCCGCCTGCCGGTGCGTGCACCGGTTGGAGTTAAGTCATGATCGGCAAATGGCGCGGCCCGCGGGCGGCTACGACAGGTCTTCTGCTTGCGGCGTTTGCGCTTGCCGGCTGCGGCGGCAGGCCGGTCGGCGTCATGCAGGCGGCCGGCAGCGTTCCCCCTGGCACGTCGAAAGTCGATCTTCTCGTCGCGACGACCCGCGCTGCCGACGACAATCCCGCCGTGCTATTTTCAGGTGAACGCGGCACCGGGCTCACCGCCAATGCCGTCGATGTCTCGATCCCACCGGAAGCCAATCGCAAGGTCGGCCAGGTGCAATGGCCAAGGCGGCTGCCGGCCGATCCGCTGCGCGATTTCGTCACCGTGTCTGTCGATCCACTGCGGGGCGAGCGGGCTGGCGAGACCTGGCTGAAGGGCCATATGCCTAGGAGTCGCCGGGTGCTGGTCTTCGTGCACGGCTTCAACAATCGCTACGAGGATGCCGTCTACCGCTTCGCGCAGATCGTCCATGATTCGCATGCCGACGTCGCCCCCGTCGTCTTCACCTGGCCTTCGCGCGCCAGCATCTTCGATTACAATTACGACAAGGAAAGCACCAACTATTCCCGCGATGCGCTGGAGGAGCTGCTCACCCGCACCGCCGCCAATCCGGCCGTCAGCGACATCACCATCATGGCCCATTCGATGGGCACCTGGCTGACCGTCGAAGCACTGCGGCAGATGGCGATCCGCAATGGCCATGTCGCCCCGAAGATCAACAATGTCATCCTCGCCTCGCCCGATCTCGATGTCGACGTCTTCGGCCGCCAGTTCGTCAGCCTCGGTAAGGACCGGCCGCATTTCACAATCTTCGTCTCTAGGGATGACCGGGCGCTCGCTCTGTCGCGGCGCATCTCCGGCAATGTCGATCGGCTCGGCCAGATCGATCCCTCCGTCGAACCCTACCGCAGCAAGCTTGAGGCGGCCGGCATTACCGTGCTCGACCTCACCAAGCTCAAGGGTGGCGACCGGCTAAACCACGGCAAATTCGCCGAAAGCCCGGAAGTGGTGAAGCTGATCGGCGACCGGCTGATTGCCGGCCAGACCATCACCGATTCCAATGTCGGCCTCGGCGAAGCCGTCGGCGCGGTGGCGATGGGCGCTGCCCAGACAGCGGGAAGTGCCGTCAGCGTCGCCGTCAGCACGCCGATCGCAATCTTCGATCCGCGCACCCGCCGCAACTACGACGCCCAGCTGAAGCGTCTCGGCCAGTCGATGAACAATACCGTGGGCTCGGTCGGCGACAGCGTCGGTGCCGGCCTGCCGGAAAGCCAGTAAAAATTCCACAGAGTAATTCCAGCAAAAGTGCATGGCGGTTTTGCGTTTCGGAATTGCGAGAAAACAAAGAGCTAGAGATTTTCCGTGATTCGGAGAAAACGGAAATTCTCTAGGCATCGCCGCCGATCTGATATATCAGACCGATGGACGGCAATCCTGTCTGCCGTCTGGGTGGGTTGATCGCATGGCGGATGAGACGAAGAAAAAGGTTGTTGTCGTCGGCGCAGGCGTGATCGGCGCCTCGATCGCCTTCGAGCTGCAGCGGCGCGGCCTTGAGGTGACGCTGATCGACAAGGCTGAGCCGGGACGCGGCACGTCTTTCGGCAATATGGCGAGCATCGCGCTCGATTTTTCCGCCGGTTCCGGCCCCTCGACCTGGAAGAAGATGCCCGGCTGGCTGCTCGATCCGGAAGGCCCGGTCTGGCTGAGGCCCTCCTATGCGGCAAAGATGCTGCCCTGGTTCCTGCGTTTCCTCGCCGCCGGCCGGCCGTCGCGTCTGCGACAGATCGAGGATGCCGGTATGAGCCTGTCGCTCCGCGCGCTCGCCGATTTCAGGCAGATGCTCGAGGCGATCGATGCGTCTGACATGATGACCCAGGAGGGCTGCCTGGCGATCTACGAGACAGAGGCGGAATTTGCCGCCGATCGCGGCCATCTCGCCATGATGCAGCGCTACGGCCTCGAATTCGAGGTGTTGAGCAACGGCGCCATCCAATATTACGAGCCGGCGCTTTCGCCTTCGATCGCCAAAGCCGTGCTGCTGCCCGACAACAAGTCGATCCGCGATCCCTACAAGCTGGTGGTGAAACTCTTCGACGCGGCAAGAGCTGCCGGCGCGAATTTCGTCTCCGGCGCGGTCAGGAATATCGAGCGCAGGGGCGATGGCACCGCCGTCGTTCTCCTCGACGATGACAGCCGCATCGAGGCTGGTTCGGTAGTGCTCGCCGCCGGCGTCCACACCCGCTTCCTCGCCGAAAAGCTCGGCGAGCCGATCCCGCTCGAAACCGAGCGCGGTTATCACACCCAGATCATGAAGCCCGGCATCACCATGCGCTATTCGGTGATCTGGCCGCATCGCGCCTTCATGGTGACGCCGACGGCCGGCGGCATCCGTGTCGGCGGCAATGTCGAGCTCGCCGGTCTCGACGCCGCCCCCGATTTCCGCCGTCCGCGGGTGCTGGTGCGCCATGCCCAACGGGCGCTGCCCGGTTTGAAACTCGCGGAGGCGACGGAGTGGATGGGTCATCGCCCGGCACTGCCCGATACGATCCCGATCATTTCGCCGTCGTCGAAGATACCGGGGGTTTTCTATGCGACCGGCCACGGCCATCTCGGCCTGACCTATGCGGCAACGACAGCCCGGCTGATCGGCGATATGATGACCGGCACCGAACCGCCGGTCGACATGAGCCCGTTCCGCATAGACCGATATTAGAACCGGATTTAATGTCGACGGCGGCGTCACCCGTCGCGTCCGAACTGGAGTTTTCTGAGATGAGATGGAAGCGCACGATCCAGCTGCTGGACGTTCATGCCGAAGGCGAGATCGGCCGCGTCGCAATCGGCGGCGTGCCGAAGATCCCGGGCGAGACCATCGCCGCCCAGCTGCAGTGGCTGAACACCGATCCGAAGGGCGACGAGCTCCGCCGCTTCCTCTGCCTGGAGCCGCGCGGCGCCCCGATCGGCTCGGTCAACCTGCTGCTACCGGCACGGCATCCCGAGGCGGATGCCGCCTTCATCATCCTGCAGCCCGACCAGGCGCATGCGAGCTCAGGCTCGAACTCGATCTGCGTGACGACAGCCCTGCTCGAATCCGGCATCGTCGAGATGCAGGAGCCGGAGACGACAGTCACGCTCGAAACCGCAGCCGGCCTGGTCAAGGCGACGGCAACCTGCCGCGACGGGCGCTGCGAGAAGGTCCGGCTGACCATGGTGCCGTCCTTCGTGCATGAACTCGATGTCGCAATCGACACGCCGCATTGGGGAAGGATCAAGGCCGACCTCTGCTATGGCGGCATCTTCTATGCCCTCGTCGATGTCGACCAGATCGGTCTGAAGATCGAGAAAGCCAATGCCGCCGGGCTCGTCCAGGCCGGCATGATCCTGAAAGAATTGATCAACCGCGACATCAAGGTCGTCCATCCCGAGATCCCGGCGATCTCGGGCGTCGCCTATGTGATGTTCCGCGATACCGAGGCCGACGGCACGGTGCGCACCTGCACGACCATGTGGCCGGGCCGGGCCGACCGCTCGCCCTGCGGCACCGGAAATTCCGCCAATCTCGCCACCCTGTATGCCCGCGGCAAGGCCAAGATCGGCGACGTCTTCACCTCGAAATCGATCATCGGCTCGGAATTCGAGGTCGGGCTGCAGGCGGTAACCGAGGTGGCCGGCCGCCCGGCGGTGATCCCGACCATTACCGGCCGCGGCTTCACCTTCGGCCTGACGCAGGTGGCGCTCGACCCCTTCGACCCGCATCCCGCAGGCTTCGCGCTCACGGACGTCTGGGGGCCGTCGGCCGGGGAGATTTGACGCTCGGGCAGGGTGCCGATCGTGTGAAGCGGTCTTCGAGTGGCATCCTGTTCTAATGCGCTCTACCAGAGTCCGCCGCCGGCCGGGCGGGTGCGTCGTTTCACAAACTGCGCACAGAATTGCGCTCCACCAGCTTGCAGGAGACGACACGACTGCTGGCGCGCACATTGTCGCCTGCCACCACTGTGTTCAGCCACTCCGCCCCCTGAAAACCGAGATCGTAATATGGCAACGCCGCGGTGGTCAGTTCCGGCTTCAAGGCCAAAGATACGGTCCTGAAATCGTCAAAGCCGACAATACTGACGTCCTGCGGGATTCTGAGTCCAAGCGCCATGGCCGCGATGTAGATTTGGATCGCCATTTCATCGTTGCCACTCATGATCGCGGTTGGCCGGTCCTTTTGCTGCAGCATTTCGGTCGCCGCTGCGAAGACATAGTTCTCCTCGGCCCCGACCGGTCCCTCCATTCCAAGACGAATGGTGAGGTCACCGTCTGCCACTTCAAACTCTTTGGTGGCCTGACGAAAGGCGTCCAAGCGCAGCTCTGCTCCCAGAAGAACTGGGTTAAGTCTGATATAGCCGATCCTGCGATGGCCCCGTTCAAGCAGATAGCGGGTGAGGTCTCGGGCGCCCTGGAAGTCGTCAGGCTCAATGGACGGAAAAAGTTCACTGGTTTGCGGTCGGCAGTTGATCATCACCGTCGGGACGCTGACATCGCCGGCCACGGGATCCACGATTCGATGGTACATCGTCACATAGAGGACCCCATCGATGCGATGGGACTGGAACATTTTCCAGATTTCCGCCTCGCGTTCGGACGAGCCGCCGGTGTTCGCCATCAGGATGGTTTTGCCGTGCGTGTTGGCCCAGTCCTGGATCCCGCGTACGATGTCGACCGAATAGGGCGTGGTCGAGACATAGTCCGTGATGATCCCGAACGTGTTGGACCGGCTGGAGCGTATCTGGCGCGCGGCCATGTTGGGGACGTATCCCAAGTCTCGAATGGCTTTTTCCACTCTTTCTCGGGTGTCCTCCGTCACGTGCGGTTCGCCGTTGATGACCCGGGACACGGTCTTGTTCGATACCCCGGCCGCTTTGGCGACGCTGACGATACTGACCATGTCCAATCCTTTTCCTGCTTAATTACCTTGTACACGAACGGAATGACAACGTCGACAATTTTATGACAACGTCGTCAATTTGAATTGACAACGTTGTCATTGGAAGATTATGTTGCCTGTCATCGGAGGTTGGAGCGAGAGCCTCGGATCAAAGACAGGAGGATCTGATGAAGTATTTGCTTTCTGCCAGCGCGCTTGCGCTCATCTTCATGGCGGCCCCAATGCAGGCCGAAACGATCAATGTCCTGGTCGAAGGCGGCGGGGAGATGCTGCAAAAGGCCGTGGCCGAGAAGTTCACTGCCGAGACCGGCATTGAGGTGAAGTTCTCCGTCGTCCCCTATCAGGGTGTGTTCGACAAGTTTTCGGCCGAGATTGCTTCCGGTTCGTCGGCCTTCGATGTCGTTGCGATAGACGTCGTATGGAATGCGAAATTCGCTGGTCATGTCGAGGATCTCTCGCCTCTCTTTACCGAGGCAGTGCGCAAAGACCTGCCTCCCGCTTTGCTTGCGGACGCCAAAGTTGGCGGCAAGATGATCGGAATGCCGGCCTGGGCGAATGCCGAGATCGTTTTCTATCGCAAAGATCTCTTCGACAAGCCGGAGGAACAGAAGGCGTTTCAGGCAAAATACGGTTATCCCCTGGCGCCGCCGAAGAGCTGGCAGCAATGGCGCGACATCGCAAAATTCTTCACCCGGGACACGGATGGCGACGGCAAGACCGATTTCTGGGGCACCGATACCATCGGCACCTTTTCTGAGGAGTGGATGGCGCATGTGCTTCAGGCGGGCTCGCCCGGGGTGATCCTCGACAAGGATGGCAAGGTCATCATTGACAATGAAGCGCACAAGAAGGCGCTCGAATTCTACATCGCGCCGCACTGCACCGATCATTCCGTTCCTGAAAACGTCAACGAAATCGGTTGGGGCGAAGCTCAAAACCTGTTCTATCAAGGCAAGACGGCGATGATGAAATTCTGGGCGCACGCCTACAAGATGACACCTGAGGATTCCAAGGTCGGCGTGGCGCCGATGCTTGCAGGTGAGGCCGGAATCGCGGCCATTCCCGGTCCCTGGTACAATGTCGTTCCGTCGACCTCCCAGCACAAGGATGCAGCCAAGAAGTTCATAGCCTTCGCGATCGCCAACAATGCCCTCGGCATCGAGGCTCCGCTTGGCCTCGCCGCGACGAACTCCGCCTACCGAAGCTATGTCGACAAGCCCGGCTATGAGCATTTCACACCGCTCCTCGAAACGCTTGGGGCTCCTGCGACGCAAGGCCGGCCGATGAACGAAAAATATCAGGAAATCGTCGACGAAGCGGTGCTTCCCGCGGTGCAGCAGGCCCTGACCTGCAAAGCGGATGTCGGCAAGGTCCTGACGGACGCCAAGGAAACGATCGAGGATATCCTCCACTAACCCGTATCCTTAACCTCAGCGGGGGACCGAAGGTCCTGCGCCTATCATCAGCTTTCGGAGACGGCCATGTCGGGTGAAGACCGATTTGTGCTCTACATGCTTGCGCCGGCGCTGGCCATCCTCGGCTTGCTGGTCGCATACCCGGTAGGGCTCCTGGTGTTCGATTCCTTTTTCAAGGTCGATACCATCGCACCCCACATACGAGAGTGGGTGGGTCTCAAGAATTATGTCGATGCGCTAACCTCGAAGCGCGTCGCCGAAAGCGCCTTTAGAACCGTCCAATATTCAATCTTCGCATTGTTCTTCGAGTTTACCTTCGGCTTCTGCGCCGCTCTGCTGTTCTCGGCTCTGCCCGGCCAGTCACGTTGGCACCGCACGATCTTTACTCTGCCGCTGATGGTGCCTCCGATCGTCGCCGGCCTGCTGTGGCGCTTTCTGCTGGTCGGGAACATCGGCATTCTGAACTACGGACTCGTCCATCTGGGCATCATCAGCGATCCCGATGCGATCGCGTGGCTTTCCGACGAAGATATCGTCATCTATTCCGTTTCCTTCGCCGATATCTGGTTGACGACCTCCTTTGTCGCGCTCGTATCCTACGCCGGATTGACGAACATTCCCAAAGACCTGCTCGAGGCCGCGCGGATCGACGGTGCCAATGCGTTCAAACGGTTCTGGCATGTCACGCTGCCGCTGATGCGCCCGGTGATTGCCGTCGTCGTCATCGTGCGCGGGGTGGATGCAGCCAAGACCTTCGACCTCATCTGGATACAAACGCAGGGCGGTCCCAACCATGCCTCGGAGGTGTTTTCGATGAACATCTACCAGCGCATGGTTCGGTTCGGTGACCTCGGCGAAGCGTCGGCGTCGGGCGCTCTTTTCCTGATGGTCATGATGCTTCTGGCCGCCGCAGCCTATTGGAAGATATGGAGGCCGGCCCATGCATAGAGCGCCTCGCCTCAATGCCAGCGGAGTCCTGATTAACGCCGCAGCTCTCGTGCTCGTGCTGTCCTACGCTCTGCCCTACATCTATCTGTTGATGACCTCCATCAAACCGGCGGCCGATGTTCAGCAGATCCCGCCGAGCTTCTTTCCTGCGGTCATGTCGTTCGAGAACTTTCGGGCGGTGCTGCAGTCGTCGACCCTGCCGAGAGCTTTCGTCAATTCCCTTTCGGTTGCGGTGCTCACCACCGCGCTCTCCCTTTTGGTTGCCGTGCCTGCCGCTTACGTTGCCACGCAGTACCGACGCCGGATCACCACGCTTTTTCTGCTTTTTGCCCTGATCACGCGCATGGTGCCGTCGGTGTCGCTGGGTGTGCCGCTGTTCCAGCTTTTGAAGTCCATGGGTCTGCTTGACACTATTCCAGGGCTTGTTCTCGCCCACACTTCGGCCGCTGTGCCGCTGGCGCTGCTGCTCATGGCCGCTTTCTTCGAAGGTGTGCCTAAGGAACTCGAAGAGGCTGCCCGCATGGATGGCTGCACGCGATTTCAAGCCTTTCGGAAAATCATCCTTCCCGTCATGACGGGCGGCATCGCAGTCACCGCACTCTTCACGTTCATCACCAGTTGGAACGAGTTCCTCTACGCACTGCTGCTGACGTCGGAGACGAGCAAGACGGCGCCGATCGTCATTGCCGAATACAATTCCGTCTACGGGCTTGCCTGGGGCGCGATGACCGCGGCGGCGGTGCTCTATTCGCTTCCCGTCATCATCGTGACGCTCGCACTTCAAAAACAGATCGTCGGCGGCCTGACATTCGGCGCTGTAAAGGGATGAGGAGGCAGGTATGGCCGGTATCGAACTGCGCAACATCAACAAGATCTACGCAAACAGTTTTCACGCCCTTCACGATCTGAACTTCGACGTCAGGGATGGCGAGTTCATGGTGTTCGTCGGTCCCTCGGGTTGCGGGAAGTCGACAGCGCTGAGGATGATCGCCGGCCTGGAGAGCATCTCCAGCGGCGAACTCAGGATCGATGACCGGGTCGTCAATGATGTCGATCCCAAGGACCGCGACATTGCCATGGTCTTTCAGTCCTACGCGCTCTACCCCCATAAGACGGTGCGCGAGAACATCGCCTTTCCCTTGCTGATGGCTGGCCTGCCGAGGGCCGAGATCGATAGTCGCGTGACCGAAGCGGCGCGCATTCTCGAATTGACGGCATTGCTCGACCGCAAACCGGGGCTGCTCTCCGGAGGTCAGCGCCAGCGCGTCGCCATGGGACGGGCGATCGTTCGCAAACCGGCGGCCTTCCTGCTGGATGAACCGCTCTCCAACCTTGATGCCAAACTGCGTGTGCAGATGCGGGCCGAGATCGCCAGCCTGCAAAGAAAACTGAATGTCACCACGGTCTATGTGACCCATGACCAGGTCGAGGCAATGACGATGGGTGACCGGGTGGCGGTGATGAAAGGCGGCGTGCTGCAGCAAGTCGACACACCGCAAAACCTGTACAATCGCCCTGCAAACGTCTTTGTCGCCGCCTTTATCGGGTCGCCGTCAATGAACTTGTACGAGGCCGTTCTGAATGGAAGGACGCTGACCCTGGGCAACAACAGTTTCGAGATCCCTGACCGGGTTTTCGAATGCCGCCCCTCTCTCGACGGTGCGTCCAACCGTCAGGTCATTGTCGGTATCCGGCCCGAGCACATGAACGACGCCGCGATCCGGCCTTCTTCGGCCGAGATCTCGGCCCCGGTCACTTTAGTCGAGGCGCTGGGTTCTGAATCCATGGTGCATCTGCATATCGACGCACCTTGGGTGGATGCCGGCGACCCGGACGCCGTCGCCGACATCGGCAACGAAAAAGCTGCTGTAGCCCGTTTTTCTCCGAAGAGCACAGTACGCGCAGGTAACATCGCGCGCATCGCTGTCGATGCCGAAGAACTTCACTTCTTTAAACCGGATACCCGCACCAGCATCTGGTGATGATATTGCCTGGAGAAACACAAGAGTGACTAGTCCATCTATCGGCACCGATTGTCTGCAACTCTTTCGGATCTCCAGCCAGGATCTTACTGCAAACGCAAAACGAGAACTGGTTGGACGCGTTTGCCCAGACGCCTGGCGAGCAACAAGCCAATCAAGAGCATCAGTCTACTCTCGCTGTGGAGCAAGAAATGTCCGAGAAGACGTTAACAATGGTTAGCGAAAACTGCTTCGATGTAACGAAGCATCCCGCAGGCAATCCCTATGAGGATATTGGGGCGGTCATCAATGGCATCATTGCGGATATCAAGAGCAGGCAACCGGTTTCCGATCTCAATGATGGCGGAAAACCTGGAGCAGTTATCTATATACCACCAGGCGATTATCGTCTTGTTACGCAAGTCGTTATCGACCTGAGCTATCTGAAGATTGTGGGCTCTGGACATGGTTTCACGTCGTCGAGCATCCGTTTCAATGTACCCGCAAACGAGCTGACGCACTGGCATGAAGTGTGGCCAGGCGGAAGTCGCATACTCGTGGACACATCTCCGGATGCCGCCCACGGTGAGGCTGCCGGAGCCGCGTTTTATGTTAAGCGCATCGGAAATCCGCGCATAAGCTCTGTGGAGTTTGCCGACTTCTGCATCGATGGCCTGCACTTCATTGACGATGGTTCGGGGCAAAATGATTCAGAAAATACATACAGGAATGGCAAAACAGGAATTTATGTCGGCAGCGCCAATGACTCAATCCGAATAACGGGGATGGGTCTTATCTATCTGGAGCATGGAGTGACTGTTCATGATGCAGATGCGCTCGCGGTAGATAACAATTTCATTGCAGAGTGCGGCAACTGTATCGAATTGAAAGGCATGGGCCAGGCCACAAGAATAGCAAATAATTTTGTAGGAGCCGGCTACAGGGGACATTCCATTTACGCTGAAAATTATGGTGGCATTCTAGTATCATCAAACAATGTATTCCCTCGAGGAGCGAGCAGTGTCTATTTTTCCGGCGTCGTCCGTTCCTCGGTCACAGGAAACAGATTCCATTCCTTCTATCCCGGAATGTTGGTTTTTGCTCATAACTGTTGCGAGAATTTGGTTTCCTCAAATCACTTTTTGCGAGATCGCGAGCCATGGGCGCCCATGCAGAAGTACGACAACGGTTTGGATGATCTGTTTGGACTTTTGCATATTGACGGCAGCAACAACTCGGTAATCGCGAACCACATCTCGGAAACAATAGATATTCAATATATCAAGCCTGTCGCCGTAAAGCCTGTGATTATCAAGCTGGTTTCCGGTAGTGGCAATTACATAGCCAATAATCACATTGTGGCCACCACCGAAATATCGCAAATCACTGACGCACCAGACAGTGCCTGCTTTTCAACACAAGTGGGCGCATTGCTGTCGACTGACAATCTAAAGGCGCTCGAAGTAACGGCAATACTGGTGCAAGAGGGGTCGGTACGCAATACAGTCCTGGATTCAGGCCGTGACGAACAGGTTGAGATGGACAGAACAATGAACGCATTCAGGGCCACTCCAGCTCCTGGGAATAGTCTGCGATAAAACCCGCCGCCAAGACTCGGCCACCGGTTCAAGATCGGCTTGTGCGGCGCTGGCCGGAACATGGGCTGTCGGACCAATAGGAGTTCGCGCCGGCTTTTTTCAAGTGGATCAATGTCGGGATCGGGTATGACCAGCCGTAGCGACGTCATTCAATTCGAAGGCGTCACAACCTGCTCTACGTAAGCCGCGAGTGTGGGTGCAACATGCTTCCCCGAAACGCTCGCATCAGGACCGCAGCCCCCATCAACCGCGTTGCAAAATCCTGGTGTTGACGTGACCTGCGGTGATCTCCTCGATCGGCACTGGTCGGCCAAGCAGATATCCCTGGCCGATGTCGCAACCCAGTTCCTGAAGCCGTCGACGCTGGCTCTCCTCTTCGATGCCTTCGGCCGTGATCGTCACGCCAAGTCCGGCACCGAGAGCGATAATGGCCTTGATCACCTTGTCCTGCTTGTCATTGGTCTCGAACGAGGCGACGAAACTCCTGTCGATCTTGATCTTGTCGAACCGGTAGTTCGACAGTTGGGAGAGGCTGGAATAGCCTGTTCCAAAGTCGTCGAGAGCAATCCTGACCCCCGCATTCACCAGATCGTCGAGGACGATCCGTGCCGTGACGGCGTCCTGGATGATGGCGCTCTCCGTTACCTCAAGCTCGACCCTGTGCGGGGGAAGACCGACATCGCCCAATATCTTGAGAATTCGCAGGCCCAGCAACCTGTCGCTCAGTTGGATCGGTGAAAGGTTGAACGACAGGACGAGTTCGCTTGGCCAGGAAAGCGCATCGGTGCAGGCGCGCCGAAGCAGCTGATCCGTCAATTCGACGATCAGGCCGGCTTGCTCTGCCACTGGAATGAATACGCTGGGGGGGATGAATTCGCCGGAAGCCGTTTTCCAGCGGGCCAGCGCCTCGAAGCCGATAATCTTGTTCGCCTTCAGGTCCACGAGCGGTTGATAATAGGGAACGATCTCAGCCTTCCGGATCGCCGCTCGCAGATCCCCTTCCATTCGAATCCGTTTCGCCAACTCGTCCTGCATCGAAGGCACGAAGGGCTTCACCAGATCGCGGCCCTGCTTTTTCGCCACAGACATCGCACAGTCGGAATGTCGAATGACTTGACCGAGGTCATCGCCGTTCTCCGGATAAAGTGCGAAGCCGACGCTGGCGCCGAGATCGACGGCGACACCATTGAATGTGAAAGGCTTGCCGATCACGCGGACGATGCGGCTGCCCAAAGCGGCAAGATCGGGATTTCCCATGCGCCGCGCCAGAACGACGAACTCGTCTGCACCAATGCGGAAAACGCGCTCACGGGGAAAGAGGGCGGAGAGCCGCTGAGCAACAATTTTCAGCACCGCATCACCGTGATCGTGCCCCAGCAGGTCATTGACCTTCTTGAAGCCGTCGAGATCGATGCTGAACACGGCATAGGTTTCCTGTGCCCTTTGATCGATCATCGCCCGCGCGCACAAGGAATCCAGAAATCTGCGGTTGGGCAGCTCGGTCAGCGTGTCGTGACAGGCAATCCAGTCCACGTTCTTTTCGGCCTGCAGCCTGCGATTAACCTCTCGCGAAAGATCCCGGATCCGCAGCGCGGAATAGATTAGCCCCAGAAACCCGGAGATGTTGAGGGCGAGGAGCGCGTGGTCGAGCGGGTAGCCGTGATGCTGCTCGATGAACCCATCCAGCCCCTCATGCCAATGGAACTGCCAGGATAGGCAGAAAAGCAGCAGGAAGATCGAGATCCAGACCAATATCTCCATCTGGGGTCTGGTTGGCTGGATGCGAGGCATGGGAACGGGCTCCTGTTGGGTGAAGAACCATCATGGCCAGTTCGCAGGACCGCATCGTCCCCTAGATATTTCCAACACCGCCACAATTCATTCGGGCGGAATTAAGCGGGCCGGCTTTTGCCGTCGTTGATCAAGCGCACAGCACCGACCAGCCCGAAAGACTATCTGAACTTCGAACGTTAATGGTGGGTTGCCTGGACGGCGGCGCTGGCATTTCGCTGCGCAGAACGGACAGCTTTCCCGCAAACTGGATGGGGTGGCACCGATCTATAGCGTGGCGCAGGCTACTGAAGGGTGGGGGTAACACCCCACGTGTCCGAGACCATGTAGCCGTTCTGCCACGGATCCTCCGCGTCGACGGAGTATGTATCTCCCAGCGACGAAATGTTTCCTGCCGAGTGAAGCTCAGTGCTTTCGACCGTCACAAACTGAACTTGCTGATGGATTGGATACAATATGTATGCAACATGGCGATGCCTGCCTGCCTGTTTGGCCAGGCTAGATGGAGGAAAAATGACTGAGACAGCCACCATGTCGATCAGCCAGCTGCACGAGTTGGTTGAAGCAATCTTTCGGCGGGCCGGGTTGAATGCGGTGCAGGCAGTTGCATTGACGAATGTCATTGTGGCTGGCGAGCGCGACGGCTGCAAATCTCACGGCATCTACCGCATCGAGGGCGCCTTGCGCACGGTGAAGGCGGGAAAAGCCAAGCCCGATGCCATCCCCACGATCGCCCCGCAGGCAAGTTCCGGTATCGTGACGGTTCAGGGGAATGGCGGGTTTGCTAATCCCGCGTTCGAGCTTGGCTTGCCGCTGGTTGCTCAGGCGGCGCACGCGTCGGGAATTGCGGCGTTGGTTGTCAACGATGTCGTCCACTTTTCTGCGCTCTGGTCGGAAGTGGAAGCCCTGACCGGACAAGGCCTCGCGGCGATCGTCATGTGCCCCAGCTATGCCGCGGTTGCTCCGGCGGGCGGCAGCAAGCCACTGCTGGGGACCAACCCATTCGCCTTCGGCTGGCCGCGAGTGGACAAGCCGCCCTACGTTTTCGACTTCGCGACATCCTTGGTGGCTCGAGGTGAAATTGAACTTCATCGCCGCGCCGGCAAGCAGCTTCCCGAAGGCTGGGCAATCGATGCGCACGGCGCCCCGACCACCGATCCCGATGAAGCTCTCGCCGGCGCGATGTTGCCTTTTGGCGGCCATAAGGGCTCGGCTATAGGAACGATGATCGAACTGCTTGCCGGGGTCATGATCGGTGATCTGACAAGTCCGGAAGTGCTCGATTATCTCGGGACGACGACACTGTCACCAATGCATGGCGAGCTGATCATCGCCATGTCGCCGAAAGCGTTTTCGGCGGGTCGTCCGGGTGACCCGTTTGCGCGAGCAGAAGCGCTGTTCGAGGCAATAATCGGGGGTGGTGCACGGCTTCCCTCCGAACGCCGTTTCGTTGCGCGCGCAAAGTCTGAAAGGGAAGGGATCACCCTGACCTCGGCTGAATTGGAACAACTCAGCCGCCTTCATGACAAGGGCCTCGATGCCGTTTCCTGACGAGGTTTCAACGTGGCATGGGACGAGCAGGTCTCCCGGAAGGAGGACCTGTTCGTTGAAGGGCTAAGGGATCAGGGCTTGTATTTTTCGACCGCGCCCGGCAGTTTGCTCCATCCGGCATACCAGGTATCGAACAGCTTCAGCTGCTGCTCGACATAGCCGCGCTGGCTTTCGGAAAGTTCGTCGGTTTCGTTGAAATGCAAGGCATATTCCGCGTCACCCTTCAGCACCATCATATGCTTGAAATAAAGCACAAGGTCCGGACCTTCATCGAAGGACGAAAGCACGCCGAGCGCCGATTCCAGCTCGAGCGCACGCTGACGGGCATCCGGGTCGCCCTTTGCGGCAGCCTGCGAAAGATTGCACATATGGATGACTTCCTTGGGCAGGACGCAACCAATGCCGGTGATCGCGCCGACAGCACCGCAGTTCACAAACCCGTGGAAGACACAGGTATCGACGCCGATCATCAGCGACACGTCATCGTCGCGGCTGGTGATGTTTTCCGCAGCATAGCGCATGTCGGCTGCACCGCCGAATTCCTTGAAGCCGACGAGGTTCGCATGGTCTGCACGCAGGGCAAAAAACAGGTCGGCGCGGGTCGCGAAGCCATAGTAAGGGCTGTTGTAGATGACGGCAGGAAGATCCGGCGCAGCCGCAAGGATGGCCTTGAAATGGTTTTTCTGGGCCGTGACGACGGTGCCGCGGGAGAGCACGCGGGGGATAACCATCAGTCCCTGTGCGCCTACCTTCTGAGCGTGCGCCGCATGGGCAACGGCTGAAGCGGTATTGACCGCTCCTGTGCCGACGATAACCGGAATACCGGCATTGACCAGGCGCTCGACGCCTTCCATGCGCTGCTGATCGGTCAGGAGGGGCCAATCGCCCATCGAGCCGCAATAGACGACCGCCGACATTCCTTCTGCGATGAGTTCTTTGCCCTTGCGGACCAGCCCATCATAGTCAGGGCTGCGGTCATCCTTGCAGGGTGTCATGAGAGCGGGAACGACGCCCGAAAAAATCTTAGCTTTCATCGTGAAAACTCCTCGGTGAGACGAAACGGAGACTGGTGGCGGATGCAGAGCGTCGCGCCTCGATGCAGATGAATATACATCTTTGTATTTTTTTTGTCGACAAGAAATTGCGAGCGTCGATGTTTTTTAAAGACTGATGTCGAACCGGTCTTTCCTGGCAAACAGCTTCTGAATCTGTTCAACAATTTGTTCCGCGTGCATGCGCGCCAGCCGGTCGGCGAGGTCCGCGTCCCGCGCTGCGATTGCAGCAATGATCTCTTCGTGTTCGTCGACGAATTGCTGCGGCAGCCGATCGCCATAGGACTGGTAGTACAGCCGGAGAATGCGTCGTCCATCATCGAGGATACGATTGAATACGGCGACGAAGTATGGATTGCGCCCGGCTTCTGCAATCGAAGAATGAAGGGCGGCGTTGCTCGCAATCATCGCCAGGGCGTCTTGGTTCGCGACGGCGGTTGCGAATTCTAATTGACGAGCCTTGATCTCCAGCAAATCTGCAGGACGATGATATTGCGCCGCGAGCTTCGTGGTGACGCGGTACATCAGCACCAAAGCGTCGAAGAAAGTATGCAGGTTGAGAAAGTCGATGTTGGATACCATCGTCGACCGATTGGGCAGCGTATCGATCAGACCTTCACCCGCAAGGCGGACCAGCGCCTCGCGGATTGGCGTGCGCGACATTTTGAAATGTTCGGCGAGCTGCACCTCGTCGATCGGGCTGCCGGGTGGCAAGACCAGGTCCAGAATGTCATTGCGCAGAAGTTCGTATACGGTTTTCGCACCGGAACCACGCTTGCGTTCGGAGGGAGCTTGCGTCTGCATGGCCATTTCAAAATCCTTGTTGTCGACAACGGGTACTTTGAAACATTCACGCGGGCAACTGTTCGTGTTCTGCTCCCGACCTTTGCAACAACCGCAAAACAACTCTCGCTGCGGACGCCGGCCCGCACTCGATCCCCTTTTTAGATTGGTCGATCATGCCGGCAGCGAGGCTTCGGCTGTCCATCCGGCTGCTCGGGGTGTCACGCGTCCTGAAATCGCGGCTTCCACGCAGTCGCTCAGACTGGCGAGCCGTACGAAGCGACCCGAGAGGCCGGGGCCGTAATGCGCATATTTTCCGGAGTTCGTGATCACGGCTTTGGTCTTGGTGGGAAACACTGGTTCGGAGATCGAGCACCAGCAAAGGTCCGGGAAAACCTGAACCCCCGCCTGACGCAACTCGGCAAGGGTGCCGTCGCCTTGAGCCTGGTCGATCACCTGCTGGCCGGCTGTCACAATCACGGCGACGCCCGGATGGCGGCGCCTTCCCATCAACGCAGTCGTCAGTGCGGCGGCCAACGCGCGGCATTCTTCGATGGATGCATGCGGGCTCCCGATCGCGACGAGTTCGACATCTGCCGGGCCGTCATTCAGCAAGCGCCACGCATCGTGCATGTCCTCGACCGTGATGCTGACTTGACCGGCGTCCGGATGGACTGGCCCGGCTGCCTCGGGCGTTATCCCTGCGATGTGCAGCATTGGCGATGCGGATGTTGTTCCGAATGCAGCGCAGAGAGCTTTCAAATCGTCTCGAGACGGACGGGCCTGGCCAAGCCCTTTGACAAGCGGAATGCAATCGGGCGCCTTCTTCCCGATCAGATATCCGATGAGTGGCCAAAACGCGTCGTTCACGGATGCCGGGGTTTCAACGTCGATAACCAGCCGAGCGTGCCGATTGATGTCGAGATAAACCCCGGATTCCGGGGCTCGCCCGGTCAATGCAATACAGAGATCCAGGAAGTCAGGGTGTTTGGCCGTGCGCGCACCGAGCACGGTGTTTGCGAAGATGACGGCATTGGACTCCGACCAGGCAATCGTTTCACCGGTTTGCGGAGCGCTGTCCAGAAGATAGGGAGAACAGGTGAAGGTTGGCCGACAGCCCATTCGCACGTAAGCGTCCGCAAGGCGTGCGGCCGGTGCGCCGAAGGACGGCGGTATCCCTTGCATTTCCCAGTTCGCCCGATCGACCGAGATCGCGTTCATCGTGGTCGGAATACGCACCCTCGCACCGAGATCGGCGATCGTCTCGGCAAAAGTAAGGTTTGCCGGACTTGCGTAGATGCATCCGTCGATATGGCCCTGGCTCACATCGATGAGCCGCGTGGCGCCCTGCTGGGCGGCCATCGCACAAATGATCCGCATGGCCTGCATCGCGCCCGGACCATCGCCGCCATTGAGCATCTTGCAGTCTTCCTCGGTCAGTTCGAGGTCGGCGAGGGCAGGAGCAGGCAGTTCCGTGTTGAGGCTCTGAGAGGTGATGACACCACGCTCTATCGACGCCGACTGAGCCTGGGAAAGAAGTCGGAAATTCTCCGGGCTGAGCCTGATGACCGGCATCGGCCTATCGAACATCTCGGCTGCTATCAGTGCACCGAGCGTCAAGACGTCCTCTGCTTCGCTGAAGACCAGAGCGGCGGGACCGCGGCCGGTCAGAATGAGGTCGAGCAATACGCCGGATCCCGTGCAGGAGCCACGGCTCGTCGGCATCATCAAAATGGCGCCGGTCAGGGAAACGCCGTGCAGCGGGTGGTGCACGTCGATGACATTTCCGGTTGCCGGGTCTACGCCGCCCCAGAAGCTCAATGCCTCCTCCGTTGCGACAACGCGGCCTGTTGCGGAGCCCTTCAAAACGGTCCGCGGTGCTGATGCGATGGTCATTTGACTGTCTCGTCTGCTCTTTTGGTCGACTGCCGTCGTGTTGCCGTTGCCGGTGGATCGCTCCGCCGACGCCAAGGCTTCAGCTGGAGAATTGTATAAAATATGCAAAAAATGCAGACCTCCCAAGGACCTCCAGGCGCAAATTTGCCGATTTATCGCAATCCAATTTCGCTGAGTTAGGATCAGGCAGTCAGGTCAAGCGCTCAAGAGCACGGATCGTGAAGAGGTACGCGTGACCAGTCGCGCGGCGCAAGCCGCTTGGCTTCGGCGTGGCACATCTGCCGGGGAGGTTTGAACCTCCGAAGCACGATGCCGCGGGCATCGACATCAGCCAAACGGGCTAACGGCCAGGATCGTGTCGGAACGTCTGCGGCCGGGCGTCGGGGTCGCGTGCAATGCTCGCTCCGAGCACGTGCGCAGCAGCGCCGGATCGTCGATCACATGTGCCGGGACTGCGTAGTAGCGGCGAACCGTCACCTCCCTGCCAGCAGCGCTGTAGCGGAACGGTTCTGAGCCATCTGCCTCGAACTCCGCGCGCATCGCGGCGTCGACGCGGAGATACAACGTGCCCTTCATGACGAATCCGAACTGCGCGCCGTTTCGGACGAGGGCGGATCCGCCGAAGAACCGCCGGACATCGATGGAGCCGGCTGGACCGATCTGGCTCGCAAAATCCAGCGCCAGCCTGCGTGTCGCCTCGCTACCCATGGTGCTGTCCTGCGAGAGGATCGAAGAAGCCGGTGATCGCGCCGAGCCGGCCATCAGAAATCACCCCGAAGCTCGTGCCCGTCTGCAGAACACGCTCGTCTTCGTGGCTCAGTGCCCAGCGTGCCAGCGAACGTTCATTGTGATGGAGGACGCTCAATATTTTGAATCGGCCACCCGGTACGCTCTCCTGAAAGCCGGCCATGTAAGCCGTGAGACCGGCTCGCCCGGCGATCTCTCCATTGGGGTCGCAATAGGTCACATCGTCAGCGAGGCAAGCCAGCATTTCCGGCTCGCGAGCGTCAGCATCCAGCGACCAGATGGCCGCATATCGGTTCCATAGTGCCTCAGGTGTCATAACAGTGTCTCCAGTTGATTGAATTCGTCTTCTATCGCCTGCCGCAGGCCGGCCTTGTCTTCGCCGCCGCGAATGAGCACGAGCAGACCTTGATAGAAGGCAAGAAGACGGATGGCCGTCGTGGCTGCCCTGGCTCCGTCCGCGTCTCGAGCCAAGGTCGACTGCTCGGTCAGCCTCGAGCGGAATGTGGTTCGAAGGAGACCGAGCGCTGTCTCGACACGCGGATGCGATTTGACGCCGCCTCCGAATTCCACCGCCATGTTCGTGATCAGGCAGCCAAGGGAGCCGCCGTCGGGCTCATGCAGGAGCGAGAGGAACAGTTCACGCAAGCCTTTAACCCCGCTCCCCGGCGGCGCAAACCGCGCGATCCGTCCCTCCAGGACCGTGCGGTTGTAATGGCCGAAGGCCGCGTCGAAGAGGCCGGCCTTGTCGCCGAAGGCGTGATAGATGCTTCCGCCTTTGAGGCCCGTCGCCTCCTCGAGGTCGCGGATCGACGCACCTTGATAGCCGTGCTTGCGAAAGATTTGCATCGCCCCCTTCAGCACTGCCTCCTCGTCGAATTCCCGTGCTCTGCCCACAATCACCTCGATTCTTTATCAACCGTTCTAGAATGACTGATCAAGAATGAAGGCGCAAGAGCCTCCCGTGACAATCCGCGAGAAAATTCCGCTTGACAACTTTGATGATGAATATCATTGATGATCTATGATGACGATGGTCATTAAAAATTTGAGTGACTGCAGCTGGCTGCCTTCTGCGCGAAAGTTGGTGGTCGATACGGAAGGGCAAGGACAATGGCGATGATGGCGGCGAAAGCGAGCGATGCGGCGCAAGGCCCCCGCACCTGGGCTGACCCGCTGCCGCATCCAACCACGCCGATTTCGTGCCGAAGGCTTTGTCCTTCCTTGGCGCCTGACGCCTCAACAGACTTCGAATTGGAGAAAGCCTCATGAAGGCATTCGTCGTTGATAAGTACAAAAAGAAGGGCGCTTTGCGCCTGGCCAACCTGCCGGAACCTGAATTGCAGGACAATGATGTCCTTGTCCGGATTCAGGCCACGGCCGTGAACCTGCTGGACTCCAAGCTGCGGGACGGAGAGTTCAAGCCTATTCTTCCCTATCGTCCGCCATTCGTCCTGGGGCACGACGTTGCCGGCACGGTTGTCAGGACGGGACCGAGGGTCAGGCGGTTCAAGGTCGGTGACGAGGTCTATGCACGGCCGCGCGATCATCGGGTCGGTACATTCGCCGAATTCATTGCCATCGATGAAGCCGATGTGGCGCTGAAACCAAACAATCTCAGCATGACCGAAGCAGCGTCCATTCCCCTGGTGGGGCTGACCGCGTGGCAGGCGCTGGTCGAGGTTGGCAAGGTGAAGCCCGGCCAGAAAGTCTTCATTCAGGCCGGTTCCGGCGGTGTCGGGACTTTCGCCATCCAACTCGCCAAGCATCTTGGCGCGACGGTGGCGACGACGACCAGCGCTGGGAATGCCGAGCTCGCCAAAAGTCTCGGGGCGGATGTGGTCATCGACTACAAGACGCAGGATTTCGAGAAGGTCTTGTCGGGCTACGATCTCGTGCTGAACAGTCAGGATCCGAAGACGCTCGAAAAATCTCTGGCTGTACTGAAGCCGGGTGGCCGGCTAATCTCCATTTCCGGCCCGCCCGATCCCGCATTCGCCAGGGAACTCGGCCTGAACCTGTTCCTGAAACTGGTGCTGCGCCTGCTGAGCCGAGGCGTTCGGAAAAAGGCCAAGCGCCTCGGCATAGGGTATTCATTCCTGTTCATGCGCGCTGAGGGGCAGCAGTTGGGTGAGATTGCGCGCCTGATCGAACAAGGCGTGATCCGACCGGTCGTTGACAAGGTGTTCCCGTTTGAAAAGACCGGCGATGCACTGGCCTATGTCGAGACCGGGCGCGCAAAGGGCAAGGTGGTCATCACGGTCGCAGACTGAGGTCGACCTGACGGCGTGGCGTGCGTTGCGAGACGAACGCCAGAAATAGTTTCCAACTCTGAAAGTGACAAATGACCAGCAGGGCACTCTTTGAGCCCGCCGTACTCGGCTCTCTCACACTATCCAACCGCATCGTCATGGCGCCATTGACGCGCAACAGAGCGGGCGCCGGGTTTGTGCCGGGCGATCTTATTGCTGAGTATTATGCGCAACGGGCCTCGGCAGGCCTGATCATCTCGGAGGCGACCCAGATTTCGCAACAAGGGCAGGGCTATCAGGACACGCCCGGCATCTACACGCAGGCGCAGGTCGACGGCTGGCGCAAGGTGACCGACGCGGTGCATGCCAGGGGCGGCCACATCGTTCTGCAGCTCTGGCATGTCGGTCGGGTATCGCATGTCGACCTGCAGCCGGATGGGCAGCCCCCAGTGGCGCCTTCCGCCATCAGGGCCGAAACCAAGACGTTTGTGAACAACACCTTCGTCGACGTGTCGGCACCTCGGGCGCTCGAATTGCATGAGATCTCCGGCATTATCGAGGATTTCCGTCGCGCCGCCGCCAATGCCATTGCCGCCGGCTTCGATGGCGTCGAAGTTCACAGCGCCAACGGCTACCTGCTCGACCAGTTCGCCAGGGACGGCGCCAACACCCGCACCGACGCCTATGGCGGGTCGATCGAAAACCGGGCCCGGCTGACGCTCGAGGTGACGGCCGCGGTCATCGAGGAAGTTGGAGCGGCGCGAACCGGAGTTCGGATTTCACCGGTGTCGCCGGCCAATGGATTATCCGCAACCGATCCGCAGGCGCAGTTCGGTTACATCGTCGAGAAGCTCGACGAGATGGGCATCGCCTACCTCCATGTCGTCGAAGGCGCGACGGGCGGGCCGCGCGATGTTGCACCCTTCGATTACGAGGCGCTTCGCCGCAAGTTCAGGAATACCTACATCGCCAATAACGGCTACGATCTGAACCTCGCGACGGCCAGGCTGGAGCAAGGGCTGGCGGACCTGTTTGCCTTCGGCAGGCCGTTCATCGCCAATCCGGATTTTGTCGAACGCCTGAAGGTTGGTGCATCGCTGGCCAATCTCGATATGGCGACGCTCTACGGCGGAGGCGCGGCGGGCTATACCGACTATCCTGAAATGGCCGCACCGGTCGGCGCCTGACGGCATGGGGCCGCTTGTATGCGGCCCTACAGCATGATGCCGAAAAGTGTGAGCGGTTTTAGAACAGGATTCAGATTTTAGGCCGATCCGGCCTAAAATCATCCTGTTCTAACGTTCCCGCATCCGATTTTCGATGGCGTCGCGGCAATCCGCTCGGCAGGCGTCGAGTAGTTCGTCCGCCAGCGGGGAATCGTCCGGGCAGGCCCTCGACAGCACGATTGCTCCGACGGCCTGAGCGAGGATGGTGATGGCTTGCGCCCGGTCCCCGGCGCCGGAAGCGTGATGTCGTGCAATGCCGTCCTCGATCGCGCGCACGAGGTTATCTATTCCTGCAGCAAAGACGGCCTTCGTTTCTTCAGGTTGCCGAGCCGCATCGCAGCTCAGCGCCGCGGCCGTGCACCCCTGGCCGCGCCCATCCCGGTGTTCACGCGCGAGATAAAGTTCCATGACGGCGAGCACGTCATGACCGGCATAGCGCTTCAAGGTCTCGCTCAAACCATTCTCGGTCGACTCCGCGATCAAGTCCTCCTTGGAGCGGAAGTGATTGTAGAAGCCGCCATGGGTGAGCCCCGCACGCTCCATCAACTCCGCCACCCCCACGCCATCGAACCCGCGCTCGCGAAACAGCTCCGACGCGGTGGCGATAATCCGTTCGTAATTTTGCTGCTTCTTTTCCTTGGTGATCCGCACTTTACAGTCCTTTCGACCGCCATGCCCGAATTATGATGTCATATATCATTATAACTTGACTTATTGATGATGTATATCATTGATAATTGCGGCCGGCACAGGCTCGTACCTCATGGCAGACACGCATCTCATCGCACCGGCCCGTTTCGCCGCCGCCAGAAGACGTGCCGATCACGCTCTACGATCTGACCCCGACCGAGACGCGCGTCGTCCTCAATTGCCGCGGCGACTGGTTGAATTTCTGGCGGAAAGCGGTTGCGAAATGTGCCGCATCGGAAAAGCCGGTCTCGAAGGCGATCTGCGTCATCGGGAGCGTGCTGTTTTCCACCAGAAAGCGGGCGTAACGCAGGCGGGTCTCGATGATGAACCGCTTCGGCGTCATGCCGATGCCTTGCTGGAACAGGCGCCCGAACTGACGCGGCGACAGGCCGATCATGCTGGCTGCCTGCTCGGGTGATACGTCACGGCCCTTGCGACTCTCGATCAAAACGACCGCGCGCTGAATTCGGGAATCCTCGATATGACGAAAGCTGGAAACCCGACCGTGGTCGAAAGCGCTCAAGCCCTTGTGCTCGGTCAGCGACAGCTGGTGAACTGCCTTGGCCGCCCGGTCAGGCCCGCAATGGGTGCCAATGAGTTCTGTCATCAGTGACAGGATCGAGACGCCGCCGGGAACGGTGATGCGGCCGTTCTCGATCAGGAAGTCGTCGCGCGTCGAGAATGCCTGGCGCGGAAATGCGATCTTGAAATCCTCGGCATGGAAGGGATGAACGGAGGCTTTACGCCCGGTCAGCAGACCTTCTTGGGCGAGTACGAAGACGCCGGTGCAGACGCCGATCACCGGGACGCCGGCGGATGCGGCGACCCGCAGGTAGTCGCGGTGCTTGCTGGGTGCTGCGCGTAGATGCGGCAGGAGTCCGCCGATGACGGCGATATAGTCGAAGTCCGTCGGGTTGATATAGGGCGCATCGGGCTGCACGCGGATGCCGCAACTCGCCACCGCGGCGTGGCCCGGCGCTCCCATGATCGACCAGCGGCAATGCAGGGGCCGGGAGTTGTCGGCGAAATCGGCGGCATGCCGCAAGGGCTCGACGATCCCGGTCAGCGACATCATCGGGAACCTCGGCCAGAGCAGAATGCCGATGGAGAGATCGGCCTTGCGGTCTCGGGCGGCCAAAAGCCGTTCGGCCCACAAACCATCGAGCCAGCGGACATAGTCCGGCTCGCTGGCACGTGCATCTGAAAGGGTGGCGTCTGCGTCCATGCCCGGCCGACCTTAGATCAGCCGTGTCGCTATTTCAAAGAAAATGTCCGATTTCTAAAATTCAACGCCGCCTTTCGGTGGCAAGCTCTCTCTCGTCGAACTCGACATCCGGGGACAAGACCCACGGACCGGGGAACTAAAAACAAATCAAGGATCAGAACAATGGCACTTTCTCTTTCGAGAAGGGTGGTGATGTGCGCGCTGCTGGCAGGCAGCTTCATGGCATCGGCACCGCTCGCAAACGCATTCGAACTTGCCGAGCAGGGCAAGCTGACGGTCGCATTTACCGGCGACATGCCGGGCTCCGGCTGGCAGGACGGCAAGCTGATCGGTTATGACGGCGAGATTATGCAGCGCATCGCCGACAAGCTCGGCCTCAAGATACAACCGGCCCTCATGGAATGGTCGGGTACGATCGCCTCCGTTCAGTCCGGTCGCGTCGACGTGATGCTCGGCACGATGGGCTGGACCGAGAAGCGTACGAAGATCATGACGTTGTCTGAGCCGATCCATTATTTCAAGAACGGCATCATGCAATCGAACAAGACGAACTGGGACAAGCTTTCCGACCTGGAAGGCAAGAAGGTCGGCACGATCACCGGCTTCTCCTTTGTCCCGGAACTGAAGACGATCAAGGGCCTTGAGCTCTCACTCTACGACACCTCCGACGCCGCCGTGCGCGATCTTATTGCCGGGCGTATCGATGCCGTCATCGGCGACCCGCCGGTGGTTTCCTACGCCATCAAGCAGAACCCGGATTGGAACATGCACTTCCTCGCCTTCACAGACAACAGCGCGGATTTCCCGCTGCTTACCGGGCTCGGTCAGGTCGTCTACGGTCTCAACCAGAAGAACGACGATCTGCGCCAGAAGATGGACGCGATCATCGCCGATATGTGGAAGAGCTGTGAGATGAAGGACATCGGCGCACGCTACGGATTGTCCGCCGATGTCTGGTTTAAGCCGGTGGGTGCAAACTTCCGTGCCGGCGTCGACCGCCCCGGCGATTACAAGCTTCCGTCCTGCGCAGCCGGCGGCTGACCGGGCTGACGGATGAAGGCTGCGGCAAGCGGCTTTCATCCGTCCTCTTCGCCAAGACACAACAGCATAAGGAAACGGCGATGAATGCGCTTTTGAGCGTTGCGGGCCTGCGCAAGAGTTATGGCCCTGTCGAAGTCCTGAGGGGAATCGATTTTACCGTCGCAGCCGGTGAGAAGATTGCCCTGATCGGCCCCTCGGGCTCCGGGAAATCTACCTGTCTGCGCTGCGTGAATTTTCTGGAGAAACCGAGTGCTGGTGAGATCAGCCTCGATGGCGAGCGGATCGGCGTTCGCAACGGCCAGGTGATGAGAGACCGGCAGCTTGCGCCACAGCGCGCCGAGATGGGCATGGTCTTCCAGCTCTTCAATCTCTGGCCGCATCTCTCGGTGACGGAAAACGTTGCGATCGCGGCGCGCAAGGTCCGCGGTCTGACTGCCGTCGAGGCGCGCGAATTGGCCTTGGAGATGTTGGCGAAAGTGCACATGACGCACCGCGCCGATGCTTCACCGCTGGAGCTGTCCGGCGGGCAGCAGCAGCGTGTGGCCATCGCGCGGGCGCTCGCCCAGAAGCCGAAGCTCATGCTTTTCGACGAACCGACCTCAGCCCTTGATCCCGAACTGGTCCATGAAGTTCTGAAAGTGATGGAAGAGCTCGCGGCCGAAGGACGCACGATGCTGATCGTCACGCACGAGATTGCCTTTGCCCGCGACATCGCCGACCGGGTGCTGTTCCTCGACGGCGGAAAGATCGTCGAAGCCGGACCGGCGCGCCAGGTCATTACCGCTCCGCGCGAGGCACGCACGCAAGCGTTTCTCAACAAGATCCGGCACTAGGCGCCATGAGCGGATTCTCGCTATTCTTCTCCGTCGTCCAGGGGCTCGCCGCCGGGCTTGAGGTAACGGTCTTGGTTACGGTGGCCTCGCTGGCTTTTGCAACCGGCATCGGCTTCCTTCTCGCCCTCGTCAGGCAATTCACAGCGATCAGGTTCGTCAATATGGCGATCGACGCCTATTGCGAAATCCTCTGCAACGTACCGGCCCTGACGCATCTGTTCATCCTCTACTTCGGGCTTGCCAGCATTGGCGTGAGGCTGACGTCGATTGCCGCCGCCATTCTGGGCCTCGGGCTTATCGGCGCAGCCACTACCTCAGCGATCTTCCGCGCCGGTTTCGCCGCTTTGCCAAAAGGGCAGGCGGAGGCGTCGCTTGCTGCAGGGTTGACACCGCTCCAGACGATTTTCGAAATTCTGACGCCGCAGGCCATGCGGATCGCCCTGCCGGCGCTCGGGAATTACGCGGTGCAGCTCCTCAAGGACACCTCCGTCGTCTCGGCCATCGCGGCGCCTGAAATCATGTTCTTCGCCCGCTCCATGGTCACGTCGTCCTTCCAGACAACGATGATCTACGCGACGGCGGCGGCACTCTATCTGTTGCTGAGCCTGCCATTGATGCAGGCGACGCGATTCCTTGAAAGACGTTACGGGAGACTGAAAGGATGAGCGGGTTCTTCGCACCCTACCGCGACTATGGTGGCGAATGGCTGCCCTTGTTGTTGCGGGCAATGATGAATACGGCAGTGCTTTCCGTGTGCGCCTTTGCTCTGGCGCTCGTGCTCGGTTTGCTGCTTTCGCTGTGCCAGAGATCAAGTTTCGCGGCGCTACGGCATTTCGCGGCACTTTATGTGACGGTCGCGCGCGGCGTGCCGCTGCTCGCGGTGCTGTTTCTGCTTTACTTCGGCCTGCCGGGCATTGGGATCGTCTTCGATGCCTTCGGCGCGGCGATCGCAGGTTTGGCGTTGTGTTTTGCGGCTCAGATCGCCGAACTCTTCCGGGCCGGACTGAAGGCGATCCCGGCGGGGCAGAGCGAGGCGGCCCTGGCCGTCGGTCTCACGCCGGTTCAGAGCTTCCGGCTGATCATCCTCCCCCAGGTCGTCCGCGTCATCCTGGCCCCGATGATCGTCACCTTCGTCGCGCTTCTCAAGGATTCCTCGCTCGCATCGCTGATCACCGTCAACGAGCTGGTTCTGACCGGCCGGGCGATGGCGACCGAGTATTTTCTGCCGCTGCAGATCTATGTGGCGGTTGGCCTCTGCTACTTCGCGATCGCCTGGCCGTTTTCGGTCTTCTCCCGCCGGCTTGCCGTGCCCACCCGCTAATTCATCACAAGGCTCAGATCATGACCACCGATATGACCGTTGCCGCGGTCACCGCGTTTCGTTCCGCCGCGCCGGCACGCAAGGCCCGCCCCCTCATTCTTATAACGCCCGATCTCGGCGAGACGCCGCAAAAGCCGACCGAGTGCGAATATGTGGTGCGGTCGAACTATGCCGAGGCAATCACCAGCGCCGGCGGGGTCCCGATGATCCTGCCCTATGACGCCGAAAACATCGATGCGGCGCTGGCGCTCGCCGATGGTGTCGTTCTGACCGGCTCCCGTCCGGGTGCTGAAGTGGCTGATCGGCGCCGCGACTTCGAGCGTCAGCTGGTGGCCAAGGCCCTGACGACAGGCAAACCGCTCCTCGGTATCTGCCATGGCATGCAGTTGATCGGCGAGTGCCTTGGCGGAGAGTTCCTGAGCGAGCTTCCGGCCGCCGGCATTTCGCACATCCCGCAGGACCTGCCCGATGAACTGGCGCACGAGATCATCGTCGAGCCGGACAGCCTGCTTGCCGGCTGGGTCGGGACAGGACCGACCCGGGTCAACAGCCTGCATCGCCATGCGCTGTCCGGTCACGGGCGCTTTCGCGTCATCGCGCGGGCACCCGATGGGATCATCGAGGCATTCGAGGGCGAGACGGAGGCATTTTGCCTGGGTGTCCAGTGGCATCCGGAATACCGCCTGACGGTCCTCGATCTGGAAATCCTCAAGGCTTTCGTCGCGCGCAGTGCCGAAGCCGGGGAAAGGAGAAGGGCGGAGCCCGGCATGAGCGGAAGCGATGCTGTGCGCAGGCGCCTTGCCGCCTTCGGCCTGGCCTTGCCGGAAGCCGCAATGCCGCCCGGGGCTTTCGCCGGCGCTGTTCGAACCGGCAATATCGTCACCGTGTCCGGTCAGGTGCCGGTGACCGATGGAGCCGTTCGGCGGACCGGTCGGCTCGGGACGGATGTCTCGATCGAGGAGGGCCGCGAATGCGCACGGATCTGCCTTCTCAACGTGCTTGCTCAGCTTGAGCGCGCCAGCGGTGGGTTCGACAAGGTGCGCGGCTTCGTGCGGCTTGCGGGCTATGTTGCCGCGACTGACGATTTTACCCGCCACGGCGCGGTCGTCGACGGCGCGTCCGAGCTGCTGCGCGATCTCTTTCCGGATCGGTGGGAGCATGCCCGCATTGCGATCGGCGTGTCATCTCTTCCGCGGGGCGTTCCGGTCGAAATCGAGCTGACCGCGCTTGTGGGAAACGAGGTGTGACATGGCGCGCATCGCGGTCATCGGCGCAGGCGTCATCGGCGTTTCCTCCGCCTACCTTTTGGCCAAGGCAGGGCACGATGTGACGCTTATCGATGCAGCAGCCGAACCCGGCAGCGGCGCCAGCGCCGGCAACGCCGCGCAGCTCTCCTGGGCCTATGGCGATGCGATGGCATCTCCCGGACTGCTCAGGCATCTGCCGGCCATCGCCCTCGGCCGCGATCCCGCGTTCCGGATTCGCTGGCAGCTGGACCCGGATTTTCTTCTCTGGGGGCTGCGCTTCCTCGCCAACGCACCATTTCCGCGATGGTGGAGCAATACGCAGGCCATTCTGGAACTCGCCGGAGAGTCCCGCCGCGAGCTCGCATTCCTGCTGGCGGAAACCGGTCTTTCCTTCGACTACCGGCTTGCGGGAAAGCTGCATCTCTATCCGGATCAGCGCAGCTTTGCCGCGGCCCGATCGGCCGTCTCGCGCAAGAATGCACTCGGATTCGAGCAGCACATGCTGTCGCGCGCAGAAGCCCGGGAAATCGAGCCTGCCCTTGCCGGCTACCAAGGCGAAATCGCCGGTGCGGTCTACACGCCGGGTGATGCGCTCGGCGATGCAGCCGGCTTTTGCCGTCAGCTGACACACCATATTGCACAGCATTACCGGGTTTCGCTCCTCTTCGGCCGGAAAGTGGCGGGTTTCTCGCGCGAGGCGGACAGACTTGCAGCCGTGAGGTTCGACGACCGGGAGGAACTCACGGTCGATGCCGCCGTCGTCGCTGCGGGGGCTCAGGTCCGTTTGCTTGCCACAGAGCTGCCGGAGGTCCGCCCGGTGCGTCCGGTGAGAGGCTATTCGCTGACCGTGCCGCGGACCGGCGCCGCACCCGCCATCAGCCTCACCGACGTCAAACGCAAGCTGGCTTTCGCATCGATCGGGGATCGTTTCCGCGTCGCCGGTCTTGCCGATATCGACCGCCCAGGCGCGGGCTTCGACCCAGCGCGTTTCGAAGCGCTGCGTAGCGCAGCGGCCGGTGTCCTGCCGGATCTCTTCAATAGCGGCGTCGTTCTGATGCGCTGGTCAGGCGAGCGGCCGATGACCCCGTCATCCCGCCCGATCATCGGGCCCTCCGAGCGTCTGAAAGGTGTTTACATCAACACCGGCCACGGGATGCTCGGCTGGACCTTAGCATTGGGCTCGGCCCGAAAAATGGTGGACCTGATCGGTATGCAGACGAGATGACGGCTAGACCATAGCTAATAAACGAACGGATCTACCGCCGCCTGCGCGCCCGGCTCCTTCGGATAGATCACCCCCTTGCGCAGGATGATGTTGGCATAGAGCCTGGGCTCGCTTGTCTGGATCACCGCATGGGCGGCCTTCACCCGGACGTAGAAATCCGGGCCGATCAGCGGCATCACCTGGCGGTGCGGCTCGTGGTGGGCGCAGCAGTCGATCATCTCCTCATGCACCGGATCGAGCTTGTCGCGCTCGGTCTTGACGGTCGAGCGGAAGATTGCCTCGGGCACAAAATCATCGATCGGCAGCACGCTGAGCACGGCGTTGAGAACGGGCACGAGATGGTGGCCGTCGAGCCGGATCAGCCGGCGCGCATGTTCGACGCCTGGGTAATTACCGTCGACGATGGCGATCTCGTCGCCGTGACCCATGGCCCGAAGCGTAAAAAGCAGCTCCGGGCTCAACAGCGGATCAAGTCCTTTCAGCATGGTCTACCTCCTTGAAAAGTACGTTCTGGTCGGTGAGGTAACGCGCAAAGATCGGCAGGCTGGCGCCGCCGATGGCGCGCGCCTGGGCGCCGACCGCGCCCTCGAGGATTTCGGGCATGACGACGCCCTGCAGGTCGAGCTTGGCGGCTTCGTCGATCGTCGCCTGCACCACGCGGCTGCGCACCCAATGGGGAAAACCGCCGTCGATCACAGCCGCGCTGAAATCGACGATCGAGGCGGCCGCGACGATCGCCTGCGCCAGCGCCTTGGCGCTATCCTGGATCCAGGCTTCCATCGGCTCGCCGAAATCCACCCAGTCGTCGGCCGAATACCACAGCGGCTCGGGATCGATGCCGCGCTCGCGCAGCATGTTTTCGAGCACGAAGATCGAGGCGATTTCGAGCAGCTGCATCGTCTCGCCGTTCTTGCCGCGCACCGGCAGTGGCCCGATTGCGCCTGCCGTCCCGGTGCGGCCGGAAAAGATCGCCGAATTCAAGACGATGCCGCCGCCGATGAAGGAGCCGATGAAGAAATAGACGAAATCCGGATAGGACGGCCCGACGCCGAAGACCAGTTCGGCGCCGCAGGCGCTGGTCGCATCGTTCTGCATGAAGACCGGATGAGAGACGCGCGCGGCGATGTCGGCCTGCAGGTCGACCTCGCGCCAGACCTCCATGGCGCCGGCCGGCGCGCCGACCTCTTCGGCCCAATTCCAGAGCTCGAAGGGTGCGGCGATGCCGAGGCCGGCAATGCGGCCGCGCTGTTTTTCGTCGAGCCGGTCTTCGAGTTCCTGGATGCCCGAGGTGACGAAGGCGAGGATTTCATCCGGCAGCGGGTAGGCATAGGTCCGGTGCAGCTGCATGCGGATGCGGCCGACGAAATCCATCAGCACCAGATCGGCGCTGCGCCGGCCCATCTTCAGGCCGAAGGAATAGACGGCGTCGGCATTGAGATGCATCGGGATCGACGGCTGGCCGACCCGGCCGCGCACCGGCGCCCCGCGCGACAGCAGCCCTTCCTTTTCCAGGACCCGCATGATGACGGAGACGGTCTGCGCCGACAGCCCGCTGCGGCGCGCGATATCGGCCTTCGACAGCGCGCCGTAAAGACGCACCAGCGACAGCACGAGCCGTTCATTATAGGCCCGTACCCTGACCTGGTTCGCACCGCCGGCCGGATTCAGAATAGGTGACGGGACCGGTGTGTGTTCCGGTCCATCCAAGGACGACATGACCGCTCCTCCCGATCGTTGGCCCTACTGCATAATTCCTTAAGTCGGGATCGATTTAAGGACAAAATTATGCAGCACTTCAAAGTGCTACAGCGTCCTTTGCGCGTCGAAGACGCGCGGCGCTGTATGCCTGATTTCCACGGAGCATGCCATATCGAATTAATAATTCAATTGGATTTATTTATTGACAAGCCAATTTCTTTTCGCTTTTAATTGCCGTCGTCAAGGGCACGGGACGGCTTTGGAAGCTTAACAATCCACGGCAAAGTGCCATATCGTAAAATTCCGGCCCGCAGGGGCGGCGCCGGCAAACTCTGGGAGGAGTTCCATGAAGAAATCTGTTCTCGCTTTCGGCGCGCTCGCGCTTGGTGTCACCTTTTCCGCTCCTGTCATGGCGGCGGACGTTGCCGCCTGCCTGATCACCAAGACCGACACCAACCCCTTCTTCGTCAAGATGAAGGAAGGTGCTACGGCCAAGGCCAAGGAACTCGGCGTTTCGCTGAAGTCCTATGCCGGCAAGATCGATGGTGACAGCGAAAGCCAGGTGGCAGCGATCGAAAGCTGCATCGCCGACGGCGCCAAGGGCATCCTGATTGCCGCTTCCGACACCAAGGGCATCGTCTCTTCGGTCAAGAAGGCGCGTGAAGCCGGCCTGCTGGTCATCGCTCTCGACACGCCGCTCGAGCCGGCCGATGCCGCCGACGCCACCTTCGCCACCGACAACCTGCTCGCCGGCAAGCTGATCGGCCAGTGGGCCAAGGAAACCATGGGCGACAAGGCCAAGGACGCCAAGGTCGGCTTCCTCGACCTGACCCCGTCGCAGCCGACGGTCGACGTTCTGCGCGACCAGGGCTTCATGATGGGCTTCGGCATCGATCCGAAGGACCCGAACAAGATCGGCGACGAAGACGACAAGCGCATCGTCGGTCATGACGTGACCAACGGCAATGAAGAAGGCGGCCGCAAGGCCATGGAAAACCTTCTGCAGAAGGATCCGAGCATCAACGTCATCCACACGATCAACGAGCCGGCTGCTGTCGGCGCCTACCAGGCGCTGAAGGCCGTCGGCATGGAAAAGAACGTGCTGATCGTCTCAGTTGACGGCGGTTGCCCAGGCGTCAAGTCGGTCAAGGAAGGCGTCATCGGCGCCACCTCGCAGCAATATCCGCTGATGATGGCAGCCCTTGGCGTCGAGGCGATCAAGAAGTTCGCCGACAGCGGTGAAAAGCCGAAGCCGACCGAAGGCAAATCCTTCTTCGACACCGGCGTTTCGCTCGTCACCGACAAGCCGGTCTCCGGCGTCAAGTCGATCGACACCAAAGTAGGCACGGACAAGTGCTGGGGCTGAGCCAAATCTCTTGAAAGCAGAACGGCCGGGGCTTGATCCCCGGCCGTTTTCGACGGACGATGTACCGTCGCCTCACGAACCGGCTAAGCAAAGACCGGAAGGATATCGGTGACGGCCCCCGTGCGAATTCGGCGCGCGGATGCGGAGGAGGAACCATGACCGGAACACAGGAATTCGAACGTGTCCTCGACGGCAGCGACAAGAGCGTCGCCTCCTTCGAGCATCAGGATGTCTCGCTGATCAAGCGTGCCCAGCATTTTCTGCACTCGACGCCGGCCGCCGTGCCGCTGATCGTGCTGGTGCTGGCGATCATCATCTTCGGGATCGCCATCGGCGGACGGTTCTTCTCGTCCTACACGCTGACGCTGATCCTGCAGCAGATCGCCATCGTCGGTATTCTCGGCGCCGCCCAGACGCTGGTCATCCTGACTGCCGGCATCGATCTTTCGATCGGCGTCATCATGGTGATCTCGGCGGTTATCATGGGCAATGTCGCCATCGCCTACGGCATACCGACGCCGATCGCGGTCGCAGCCGGCCTCCTCGTCGGCGGCCTTTGCGGATTGCTGAACGGCTTTCTCGTCGCCTACATGAAACTGCCGCCGTTCATCGTAACGCTCGGCACCTGGAATATCGTCATGGCGACGAATTTCATCTATTCCGCCAACGAGACGATCCGCGACACCGACGTCGATGAACAGGCGCCGCTGCTGCATCTTTTCGCCATGAGCTTCAAAGCCGGCACCGCCGTGCTCACACTCGGCGTCATCGCCATGGTGCTGCTCGTCCTCTTGCTCTGGTATGTGCTCAATCACACCGCTTGGGGCCGGCATGTCTATGCAGTCGGCGACGATCCGGAGGCGGCCAAGCTCTCCGGCATCCAGACCAAGAAGGTGCTGCTCACCGTCTATACCATATCGGGCGTCATCGCCGCCTTCGCCGCCTGGGTCTCGATCGGCCGCAACGGCTCGATCTCGCCATCCTCGGCGGTGACCGATTTTAACCTGCAGGCGATCACCGCGACGGTGATCGGCGGCATCTCGCTGTTCGGCGGCCGCGGCTCCATTCTCGGCACGCTGTTCGGTGCGATGATCGTCGGCGTCGTCTCGATGGGCCTCAACATGCTCGGCGCCGACCCGCAATGGAAAGTCCTTTTGACCGGCGTGCTGATCATTGCCGCCGTCGCCATCGACCAGTGGATCAGAAAGGTTTCGGTGTAATCATGGCTCGCGAACCCCTTCTCACCGCGCGCGGTCTCGTCAAGCGCTACGGCCGCGTGACCGCGCTCGACAATGCCGATTTCGACCTTTACCCCGGCGAAATCCTCGCCGTCATCGGCGATAACGGCGCCGGCAAATCCTCGCTGATCAAGGCGATATCGGGCGCCGCCACCCCGGACGAGGGGGTGATCACCCTCGAAGGCCGGCAGGTGCAGTTCCGCTCGCCGATGGAAGCGCGCGATGCTGGCATCGAGACCGTCTATCAGAACCTGGCTTTGTCGCCGGCGCTGTCGATCGCCGACAACATGTTCCTCGGCCGCGAGATCCGCAAGCCCGGCGTGCTCGGCTCGATGCTTCGCATGCTCGACCGGCCGGCGATGGAAAAGCTGGCGCGCAACAAGCTCTCCGAACTCGGCCTGATGACCATCCAGAACATCAACCAGGCGGTGGAAACGCTCTCCGGCGGCCAGCGCCAGGGTGTCGCCGTCGCCCGCGCCGCCGCCTTCGGCTCCAAGGTCATCATCATGGACGAACCGACGGCCGCCCTCGGGGTCAAGGAAAGCCGCCGCGTGCTGGAATTGATCCTCGACGTTCGCGCCCGCGGCATTCCGATCGTGCTGATCTCCCACAACATGCCGCATGTCTTCGAGGTCGCCGACCGGATCCATATCCACCGCCTCGGCCGGCGCCTGACGGTGATCGATCCCAAGGAATACACCATGTCCGACGCCGTCGCCTTCATGACCGGCGCCAAGGCGGTGCCGACGGAGCCGGTCGCGGCATGACGGTCAGCACCGAGGAAATCGCCGGCGAGGTCCTCAGCCGCGCCGGCGATAGCACGCGCTTCCTCATCGGCATTGCCGGCCCGCCAGGGTCGGGCAAGTCGACTATGGCCGACAATCTGGCGGCGGCGCTGAACGCCAAAGGCGAAAGCGCCGCAGTCCTGCCGATGGACGGCTTCCACATGGACAATGCCATCCTGATCGAACGCGGCCTTTTGGCCCGCAAGGGCATCCCCGAGACCTTCGATGTCCGCGGTTTCCTCGACATCGTCCGTGCCGTCAGGCCAGCCGACCAGGAGGTTCTGGTGCCGGTCTTCGACCGCTCGCGCGAACTCGCGATTGCTTCCGCCCGGCCGATCGATCCCAAGGACCGTTTCATCATCGTCGAGGGCAACTATCTGCTCTTCACGCAAGGTAAATGGGCAGAACTCGACGGCATCTTCGATTACACGATTATGCTGGCCCCGCCGATCGAGGTGCTCGAGGAGCGGCTCTGGGCGCGCTGGCGCGGTTATAATCTCACCGAGGACGCCGCCAGCGCCAAGGTCTATGGCAACGACCTGCCGAACGGCCGGCTGATCCTCGAAAACCGCCGTCCGGCCGATGTGACGCTGGAGATCGCGCTGGCGTGATGCCGCGACGACGACATGCATGAACAACGAGCTGAAGCGCGGCGCATGAATCGATTTCAATGCGCCGCGCTTTAGTGTTATTCGAAGCCGCAGACGCATCGCTTCGGAGGCCTGCCATGCAATCGATCACCATCCGCCGCCCTGACGACTGGCACCTGCATCTGCGCGACGGCGCCATGCTGGAAGGCGTGATTGCCGATACGAGCCGCACCTTCGCCCGCGCCATCATCATGCCCAACCTGGTGCCGCCGGTGGTCACCACATCAGACGCCATCGCCTACCGCCAACGTATCCTTAAAGCGCTGCCGGCCGGCCATCGTTTCCAGCCGCTGATGACGCTTTATCTCACCGAGCATACCAGCCCCGACGATGTCGAGGCGGGCGCAAAAAGCGGCCTGATCACCGCCGTCAAGCTCTATCCGGCCGGCGCCACCACCAATTCGCATGGCGGCGTGCGCGACATGGAAAAGGCGATGCCGGTGCTGGAGCGCATGGCAAAGATCGGCCTGCCGCTCTGCGTCCATGGCGAGGTGACGACACCTGAGGTCGATATCTTCGACCGCGAGGCTGTCTTCATCGACACCGTGCTCGATCCGCTGCGCCGACGCCTGCCTGAGCTGAAGGTGACGATGGAGCATGTGACGACATCTGATGGTATCGATTACATCAAGGCGGCCAAGGCCAATCTCGCCGGCTCGATCACCACTCACCATTTGATCATCAACCGCAACGCCATCCTGGTCGGCGGCATCCGCCCGCATTATTATTGCCTGCCGGTCGCCAAGCGCGAGAACCACCGGCTGGCCTTGCGCGCCGCCGCCACCGGCGGCGATCCGCGCTTATTCCTCGGCACCGATTCCGCCCCGCATGTCGACCCGCTGAAGGAATGCGCCTGCGGCTGCGCCGGCATCTACACCTCGGTCAATACGATGAGCTGCCTTGCCCATGTTTTCGAACAGGAGGCCGCGCTGGAAAATCTCGAAGCCTTCGTCTCGCTGAACGGCCCGGCCTGGTACGGGCTTCAGCCGAACGAGGATCGCATCACCCTGGCAAAGCAGGCCGAGCCGGTCGTCTTCCCCGCCAGGATCGAAACCGGCGCCGGCCCGGTGACGGTGTTTGATCCGATGTTCCCGCTGCATTGGCAGGTGGTGGCATAAGCGCCACGTTTGTCCCTCACCCTCACCCTCACCCTCTCCCAGTAAAAACGGGGCGAGGGGACGTGCCCTGCGAGACGTCGGCGAGGGACGGAGAGGTCGCGGCATTTCCCCTTCGCCCCGTTTACGGGGAGAAGGTGGCGGCAGCCGGATGAGGGGCGCCTCAAGCGCGAGCTTCGCCTCGAAGTTACCGCTCTAACATTTCTATGTGCGGTGCATCATTTTTTAACGGAATGCATAAGACATTCCTCACCGCCGATCGCATAGCTTGCCAAGATTATCGGCGTGGCTGCAGTCGCGGAGACTGAAAAAGCATGATGCTTGACTATAACTCCCTTTTGCTGGCGCTCGGCGTCTCCACCGCATGCCTTGCCGTGACCTTGATGGGCAGCTGGCTGGTGCGTCGGGCCGAAACCGTGCTGCTCACCGCCAGCATCGGCCTGGTCCTCGTCATTGCCGGCATTTTCATCTACGGCGCCTATGTGAACAGGCCGGAGACATGGCTGGGTGTGGCCAATTTCGTGCTGTTTCATGCCGGTTTCGCCACCATATGGGGTGCCGGCAGACAGTTTCTCACCGGCCGGCTCGCTTTGCTCGGCATCTCTGCCCGTGCGCTGACGGCGATGGCTTTCTCCGTCGTGCCGATGCTGGCAGGTTATGACGGCCTGGCCTTCATATCAGACAATCTTGCCATTGCTTTGCTGCTCTTTGCCACCGCCCGGCAATATTGGCTCGCCCGCGCCGAAGCGCCCGCGCCGATCCTCGGCATCACCGCGCTCTATACGCTGACGGGGATCTCCTTCGTGCTCTGCGCCGCCGTGCTGATCGCCGATGGCAAGCTGGTGCTCGGAAGCGCGCCCAGCAACTGGGCCGAGGATCTGAGCCTTGCCGTCTGCATCGCCGGCATGACCGGGATCGGTGCGCTGTCGCTGGCGCTGCATCAGTGGCGGCTTGCCGCGCGCCACCGTCTCGAGGCGATCACCGATCCGCTGACCGGGCTGCTCAACCGCCGCGCCCTGTTCGATCAATACGGTACGCGTCCGATGGGCTCGACCACGGCCGTCATCGTCTTCGATATCGACCACTTCAAATCCGTCAACGACCGCTTCGGCCATGCGAGCGGCGATCGCGTGCTCAAGGTCTTCGCCGGCGAACTCGCCGCCCATTGCCGCCCCGGCGACATCGCCGCACGGTTGGGTGGTGAGGAGTTCGCGCTGGTGTTGAAGGAGATCATGCCCGGCCGGGCGGAACTGGCGGCCGAGCGCATCCGCAGGGCCTTCGAGGTGCGCGAGATTTACATCGACGACGAGGTGCTGAAATGCACGGTCAGCGTCGGCGTTGCGCCCGGCCGCTCGAAGCCGCTGGATTTCGACGCCATGCTGAACGCCGCCGACAAGGCGCTCTACGCCGCCAAACGGGGCGGCCGCAACCGGGTGGAACTAGCCGGCCACCTGCAGGCGGTTCCCGTCGAGGTATCGCGCACCGCGTCTTGATTCCGGGCGGATCCTCTGATGACGTCTTCCGGTGGCATACGGTCGTTAGCCAGCGGAATGCGGATCCATACTATAGAGATGGACTGGATAATCGGGACCGATGGCATCGCGGACGCGGCCACACCAGGCGGCGAAGGCGGGATAAACTGCGAGCGAAAAGCCGCAATCCTCGGCCCGGTGGCTATAGGCATAAACCGCAATGTCGGCGATCGACAACTCCTCGCCGACAACAAACGGGCTGTCGGTGAGGTCCCGTTCGAGTGCAGCGAGCGCCCGGTTTGCCGCGTCGCGCTTGCCCGCAATCATGCTCTGGTTACGCTCCAGCCGCCCCGTCAACGTCCAGAAGCGCAGCGAACCGATGACCGGCTCGACATGATATTGCTCGAAGAACAGCCACTGCATGACCTTGGCGCGCCGGTACCTGTCTGACGGCAGGAAGCGCGTCCCCTCGGCGAGAAAAGTGAGGATTGCGTTCGATTCGGCGATCGCACGCCCATTGTCGAGTTCGAGAACAGGGACGGCGCCCACCGGGTTGAGTTTCAGGAAAGCCTCGGTGCGGCACTCGCCCTCGAAGATCGATACTTCGCGACTGATATAAGGCATGTCGAGCAGGCCGAGCAAAACCCGGACCTTCCAGCCATTTTGCGACGGCAGATAATCGTGAAGCGTAAACATGGCGGTCCTTTCGCGACGATTGGCTCACGTTCGCACGCCGCCTCGAAACCAACCACCCGATTCCTGAAGGGGCATGTCGGTTAGCCAGGAAGCAATCATTCAGACGATCATCAGCGCCCTGATGAAGGCGACCGAAGCAAGCAGCGAGGCCACGGTCCGCACATGGTTCCACCACGTCCAGTCCCTGAGATAGGCGGCCCAGAGCTCGACTGCCTGCGGCCCACTGCCGCTCACCTTCTCCAGCGCATCGTTCATCGGCACATTGAAGATGATGGTCGAGAGGAAGGAGGCGAGGAGATAGAGGGCGGCGCCTGCCAGCATCAGCGTCGATGCGCCGCCGCGCCAGTCGATCAGGGCGAGCACTGATATGACGATGCAGAGGATCGCCGTCGGCACGAAGAGGGCCATGAAGGGCGAGCGGACGATTGTCACATTGATGGCGTTCATCGCCGCAATGCCTTGCTCCGTCGGGATCCTGGAGAAAGCGGTCATGATGAAGGTCGAAAAGGCGAAGAAGATGCCGGCGACGAGGCCGCTGCCGATTGCCGCCGCCACGAGGGAAAGGATGAGGACGATCTGCATAGTCAGGCACTCCATATTCCGGATGCCGCGGCCCGGCGGGCATAGTGGCTGAAATCGGTGGCGGGGCGCCCGAGAATATCAGGGACGCCGCCCATGGTGCTGGAATTGCGCCCATCGAGCACCTGGCCGAAGAGCTCCTCCAGAAGGTCGATCAGGCCCTGTGGCAGGCCGGCTGCCGCAAGCCCGCCGGTGAAGTCTGCCATCGACACCTGCTGGTATTCGATCGGCCGTCCGGCTGCCGCGGCGATTTCGGCGACCGCCTGACCGAATGTCAGCGCCCGGGGACCGGTCAGTTCGTAAATCTTGTTTCGATGGCGCGGATCGGTCAAGGCGGCTACGGCGGCATCGGCGATGTCGTCCGCATCGATGAAGGGTTCGCGGATCTCGCCCGCCGGCAATTGCAGCCGGCCGCCGAGGATCTGCTCGACAAAGGCACCCTCGCTGAAATTCTGGCAGAACCAGGAGGCGCGCAGGATGGTGGTGCCGATGCCGGAAGCGGTGAGCGCGGTTTCGCTCCGTTGCGCGCCCTCTTCGCCGCGGCCGGAGAGCAGCACGATATGCTCAAGACCGCATTCCCTGGCCACCTCGGCGAGGGTTGCGATCGCTTCTGCCGCCCAGGCGACGGCAAGATCCGGCTGGAAGGCAACATAGGCGCTCGATGCGCTCTGAAGCGCGCCGCGCCAGCTTGACCTGTCCTCCCAGTCGAAGGGACGTGCGCTGGAGCGCGATGCCGCGCGAACGGTGAGGCCGCGCGCTTCCAGGCGCTTGATGATGCGGCCACCGGTCTTTCCCGGCCCACCGACGACGACGATTTCGGAATTCTGCATGTCGAAGCTCCTTCCAAAGTTAAGAAACAAGAGAAACTCTCTCATTTGCAAAATGAGATAAACTCTCTTATTTTGTTTGTCAACCATGAGGAGCAGACGATGTCGCAACAGCCGGTCGCAACGCGCAGGCGCCAGCAGCAGCATTCGGGCCAGCCGCGCCGGATCCCCAGCCAGCAGCGCGGCCGCGAACGCTTCGAAAAGATCCTTGCCGTTGCCGCCGAGCTGATCGAAAGCCATGGCAGCGACGGCTTGAAGATGAGCGAGATCGTCGAAAAGGCCGGCCTCTCCTTCGGCGCCCTCTATCAATATTTCCCCGACAAGAGTTCGATCATCCGGACATTGGCCGAACGCTTCAACGAAGAGGGCAGGCGCTGCGTCGAGGCGGAGCTGGCGAAAGTGACCGACGCCGTGGCGCTGACAGCCGCGCTCGCCACGATCGTCGACGAATATTATGCCTTCTTCCGCCGCGAGCCGGTGATGCGCGACATCTGGCACGCAACCCATACCGATAAGCTGCTGCAGCAGATCGATGCCGAGGACATGGAATTTCACGCCCAGGCCTTTCTCGCCGTGCTCCTCCGCCTGTGGCCGGATCGCGACCGAAAGGAGCTTCTGGCGATCGCCCGGCTGACGATGCAGCTCCTTGCTGCCGCCGTGCGTTATGCCGTTTCGCTGGATGCGGAAGAGGGTGACGAGGCGATTGCCCTGTTCAAGAAGATGCAGGGACCCGATATCGGCCGTCTGTTGCGCTAATACGATCGTCCAGCGTCTGGAAACTCAGGCCTCTTGCTGCTATTCCCGCAGGGAACCGAGCCGAAGGAGAGCCGCATGATCCAGACCACGTTTCCCGACCGCGCCGTGATGGCCGAACTGGTGGCCAAGATGCTGTGGGAGATCAAGGCGGTGCATTTCAATGCAGCCCAGCCCTACAAACTGGCCTCCGGCATGGCGAGCCCGGTCTATATCGATTGCCGTAAGCTGCTTTCCTTCCCGCGCATCCGCTCGACGGTGATGGATTTCGCCGCCAGTACCCTGCTGCGCGATGCCGGCTTCGAGCAGTTCGATTGCATCGCCGGCGGCGAGACCGCCGGCATTCCCTTCGCCGCCCTGCTTGCCGATCGCCTCGGCCTGCCGATGATCTATGTCCGCAAGCAGCCGAAGGGCCATGGCCGCAATGCCCAGATCGAAGGCAACATGCCGGAAGGATCGCGGGTGCTGGTCATCGAGGACCTGACGACGGCCGGCGGCAGCATGTTCAAATTCATCGATGCCGTCCGTGCCGCCGGCGGCGTCGTCGACCACGGCATCGCCCTGTTCTTCTATGACATCTTCGGCCAACAGCGTTTTGCCGACGGCAAGGTCCGGCTGCATCACATCGCCACCTGGCGTCATGTCCTGGCCGTCGCCAAGGCGCAGAAGCTGTTCGACGACAAGACGCTTGAAGAGGTCGAAGCCTTCCTCGATGCGCCGCTGGCCTGGTCGGGACGGAATGGTGGCGTAAGTGAGCTTTCGCTCTAGCCAGTTGACAAAAGCTCACTTAATCGGTTGATGAACGTATAAGTCTGTTGGGAGGAATTCGATGATTTTGTGCTGCGGCGAAGCCTTGATCGACATGCTGCCGAGGGACACGACCCTTGGTGAAAAGGGCTTTGCCCCCTATGCCGGCGGCGCCATCTTCAATACCGCCATCGCGCTCGGCCGCCTCGGCATCCCCACCGCCTTTTTCACCGGCATTGCCGACGACATGATGGGCGAGATCCTGCTTGCGACGCTGAAGGCAGCCAATGTCGATTACAGCCCCTGCGCCATCACTCCGCGCCCCTCGACCATCGCCTTCGTCAAGCTGGTGAACGGCCAGGCGACCTACGCCTTCTACGACGAGGGCACGGCCGGCCGGATGATCACCGAGGCCGACCTGCCGATCCTTGGCGATGATTGCGAAGCGCTGCATTTCGGCGCAATCAGCCTGATCCCCAGCCCCTGCGGCGAAACCTATGAAGCGCTGCTCGACCGCGAAGCCGCAAGCCGCGTCATCTCGCTCGACCCGAACATCCGTCCCGGTTTCATCAAGGACAAGCCGGCGCATATGGCCCGCATCAAGCGCATGGCCGCCAAATCCGACATCGTCAAATTCTCCGACGAGGATCTCGACTGGTTCGGTCTGACCGGCGACCACGATACGCTCGCCGCCCACTGGCTGAACCACGGCGCCAAACTGGTCGTCATCACCAAGGGCGCCGAAGGCGCCTCCGGTTATACCAAAGAGCGCAAGGTGACGGTGCCCAGCCAGCGCGTCACCGTGGTCGATACGGTCGGCGCGGGCGATACCTTCGATGCCGGCGTGCTGGCCTCGCTGAAGATGGATAATCTGCTGACCAAGGCTCAGGTCGCCTCGCTCGACGAGCAGGCGCTCCGCAACGCCCTGACCCTCGGCGCCAAAGCCGCCGCCGTCACCGTCTCCCGCGCCGGCGCCAACCCGCCTTGGGCGCGTGAGATCGGGCTTTAAGGTCTAAGCCGGGGCCGGCCCAAATCCGGCTGTCAGCACCAACGGGGTCGGGACGGTTCGACCACGCCTGCACGTCTTCACGATCTGCCCTGTGCCTAGGGCAGGTCTTTTGCGCGGGCGCGCGCCTGGCTTTCCTTCTTGATCGGCCGACCGACCGGGCAGACCTCCTGCACGAAGCCGTTGAGCGTATTGACGAGATTGTTCTCGATCAGCGAATAGTGGACGAACTGACCCTGTTTTTCTCGTCTGATCAGCCCCGCCGTTTCGAGGATGGAAAGATGCTGCGAAACCGCCGGCTTGGACATGCTGAAGCGGTCAGCGATCTCGCCGGCGGTGAGGCCGGATGCTGAGAGATAGGCGAGGATCTTGCGCCGTGGCGCACTGGAAAGCGCGTGGAATATCCGCTGGGCGGCGTTGACGGAGCTGTCTTCCGCCGTGTCATCGAAAACTTCGTTTTCCAAATCCAGTCTCCAGCGCCATCGCATCGACCCAACAATTAAGCAATTAATGTATTGCTTAATTGTCTGCACTGATGCAAAGTAATTAGGTAATTGCTTAATTAATGAATTGGCGGGCGATGTTCAAGTGGAGAATGCGCCCGATGGGAAGGAGTTTGCCATGGGCAGTATTTCCACCGGACGCATGATCGACAACAACAGCGATCCGGTAAAGGGCAGGGTGGTCTGGGTGCCGGCAAAGTCGCTCTGGATCACCGCCATGACCTTGATTGCTATCATCGGCGGGCCGCTGACTTTCACCTGGAGCGCCTTTACCGTCTTCATTCTCTTGACCGCCACCACCATCTGCCTCGGTCATTCCGTCGGCATGCATCGGCTATTGATCCACCGCTCTTTCAGCAGCCCCATCTGGATCGAGCATTTTCTCGTCTATCTCGGGACACTGGTCGGCATGGCCGGTCCCTTTGGCATGATCTACGCGCACGACATTCGCGACTGGGCGCAACGGCAGCGAGACTGCCATGATCTCTATGCCCATCGGCGGCCTTTTTTCATCGATGCCTTCTGGCAGATGCATTGCGCGGTGGCGCTCAACCATCCGCCATCGTTCGTCCTCGAGGAGTGCGAGCGGCGCGACCGCTTCTATCGCTTCCTGGAGGCAACGTGGATGGCGCAGCAACTCCCTTTGGCACTCCTGCTTTTTATGCTTGGCGGACTGCCGTGGTTGGTCTGGGGGATTGCCGCACGGATCTCGATGTCGCTGACCGGACACTGGCTGGTCGGCCATTTCGCGCATCGCGATGGCCATCAAGGCTGGCGTGTCGATGATGTCGCAGTGCAGGGCTATAACCTGCCGCGGTTCGGGCTGGTGACCTTTGGCGAGAGCTTCCACGGCAACCATCACGCCTTCCCGCAATCGGCGCGGCTCGGCATCGAACCGGGGCAGCTCGACCTCGGATGGTATTTCATCCGCCTGCTGGCAGGGCTCGGTCTGGCGTCGGCGATCAAGCTCCCGCACATGATCGTGCCACGGCGAGGCCTTAGGCGCGTCGACGTATCCGAGATCGCCGGTGGCAGTCATTCGCCATCTCACGCGGCGGGGTCAGGCGGAATCTCGCTCATGAGTGCGATATCCTCTCCAACAAGCCGTAAATCGCACGATGAAGCCTTGGCAAGCTTTCGAATCGTGCTTTAGGTTGCGGCCCGAAAAGCAAACGGGTCGAGCAAAAGATGCGCCTTACAGACTGCTATAATTTTCACGATTTCCGGCGCATGGCCAAACGTCGTCTTCCCGGACCGATCTTCGACTATATCGATGGCGCTGCCGATGACGAGGTGACCTATCGGCGCAATACCGCGGCCTTCGAGAATTGCGATCTGGTGCCCGACGTTCTGAGGGGTGTGGCCGAGGTCGACATGTCGGTGACGGTCATGGGCCAGAAGCTCGCCATGCCGGTCTATTGCTCGCCGACGGCGCTGCAGCGGCTTTTCCACCACCAGGGGGAGCGGGCGGTGGCGGCAGCGGCGGCAAAACATGGTACGATGTTCGGCGTCTCTTCGCTCGGCACGATCAGCCTGGAGGAAGCCCGGCAGATCAGCGACGGGCCGCAGATCTATCAGTTCTATTTCCACAAGGACCGCGGCCTCAACCACGAGATGATGGCGCGGGCGAAAAATGCCGGCGTGCAGGCAATGATGCTGACGGTCGACAGCATCACCGGCGGCAACCGCGAGCGCGACAAGCGCACCGGATTTGCCATTCCCTTCAAGCTCAATCTCGCCGGCATGGCCCAGTTCGCCATCAAGCCTTCCTGGGCGATCGACTGGCTGACGCATGAGCGCTTCCGGCTGCCGCAGCTCGAAAACCACGTCAAGATGGACGGCGGGTCGCTGTCGATCAGCCGATACTTCACCGAAATGCTCGACCCCTCGATGTCCTGGGACGACGTGGCGGCGATGGTGCGCGCCTGGGGCGGGCAGTTCTGCCTGAAGGGCATCATGTCGGTCGAAGACGCCAAGCGTGCGGTCGAGATTGGCTGTACCGGCATCGTGCTGTCAAACCATGGCGGACGCCAGCTCGACGGCTCGCGCAGCGCTTTCGACCAGCTGGCCGAGATCGTCGACGCCGTCGGCGATCGCATCGACGTCATGATGGATGGCGGCGTGCAGCGGGGAACGCATGTTCTCAAGGCCTTGTCGCTCGGGGCAAAGGCCGTCGGCCTCGGCCGCTACTATCTCTTCCCGCTTGCCGCCGCCGGACAACCCGGCGTCGATCGGGCGCTGCAGACGATGCGCACCGAGATCGAGCGCGACATGAAGCTGATGGGCTGCACCACGGTCAGCCAGCTGAGCCGGCGGAACCTGCGCTTCCGCTCCTGAGGGCGGATGAGGGGCGGGCTCCGCCCCTGATCCGGCTGCCGCCACCAACCGGGGTCGAGCCGGGGGTCTCGACCGGTCCTTCGGACCCCCGTAAACGGGGCGAAGGGGTCAGGCCGCCAACTCTCAATCCGCTTTAAACGGTGCTTGGGACAATCCAGAACGCCTACTTCGCAAGCTTTGCCAGCGCCGCAACCAGGCCCTGGGTCGAAGAGTCGTGCGATGCGGCACTCTCTTTGCCCTCGACAACCGGCAGCAGGCCCGTTGCCAGTTCTTTGCCGAGTTCGACGCCCCACTGGTCGAAGGAGTTGATGCGGAAGAGCACGCCTTCGACGAAGACCCGGTGTTCGTAAAGCGCGATCAGGCGGCCGAGCGCGTAAGGCGTGAGCTTGTCGTAGACGAAGGTGATCGACGGGCGGTTACCCTGGAAGACGCGGTGCGGGGCAATGAAATCGGCCTTTTTGTCGTCCGTGCCCTTGTCGGTCAGCTGCTTCTTGGCTTCCGCGAAGGTGCGGCCCTTCATCAGCGCTTCCGACTGGGCGAGAACGTTGGAGATCAGCAGCTGGTGCTGATGGCGCAGTTCCGGCTCGAAGGCGTTGGCGGCGATCATGAACTCGGCCGGGATGATGCTCGTGCCTTGGTGGATCAGCTGGTAGAAGGCGTGCTGGCCGTTGGTGCCGGGCTCGCCCCAGACGACCGGGCCGGAATTGCCCTCGACCGGCGTGCCGTCGATGGTGACGCCCTTGCCGTTCGACTCCATGTCGAGCTGCTGCAGATAGGCGGGGAAACGCGACAGCCGCTGGTCGTAGGGCAGGATGGCACGGGTCGAATATCCAAGCACGTTGCGATGGTAGAAGCCGATCAGGCCGAGCAGCATCGGCAGGTTCTCGGTAATTGGCGCCTTACGGAAGTGATTGTCGATGGCATGGGCGCCATCGAGAAACTTGCCGAAATTATCAGGGCCGACGGCGATCATCAGCGGCAGGCCGATCGCCGACCAGATCGAATAGCGGCCGCCGACCCAGTCCCAGAAGCCGAAGACGCGGGCGCTGTCGATGCCGAAGGCGGAAACCTTGTCGAGCGCCGTCGAGACGGCGGCGAAGTGGTGCTGCACAGCCGCTTCGCCAAGCGCCTTGGCGATGAAATTGCGCGCCGTCTGCGCATTGGTCATCGTCTCCACGGTGGTGAAGGTCTTCGAGGCGACGATGAACAGCGTCGTCTCAGGCTGCACCAGCTTGAGGATATCGGCGATATGGGCGCCGTCGATGTTGGAGACGAAATGCGCCCGCGGGCCGTCATGGAAGGGGGCAAGCGCCAGCGTCGCCATCACCGGGCCGAGATCCGAGCCGCCGATGCCGATATTAATGACATCGGTGATCGTCTTGCCGGTGGCGCCCTTCAGCGTGCCCGAGCGGATGTCGTCGGCAAACTTGCCCATGGCAGAAAGCACGGAATTGACGTCGGGCATGACGTCCTTGCCGTCGACCAGAACCGGCGTGTTGGAACGGTTGCGCAGCGCGGTGTGCAGAACGGCGCGATCCTCGGTGAAATTGATCGCCTTGCCGGAGAACATCTCCTCGCGCTTCTTTTCGACGCCGCCCTCTTCGGCAAGCTTGACCAGCAGCTTGAGGATGTCGTCGTTCACCGCCGTCTTGGAAAAATCCATCAACAGGTCGTCAAGCGAAACCGAAAAGCGCGAAAAGCGCTCGGAATCGGAGGCGAAGGCGGCACGGATATCGGTTGCCTTGGTGGCATCAGCGGTGCTTTTCAGCTGTTCGACGATGGCGTTCATGGGAGGCTCCTCTGGAGGCGGAAAGGTTGCGGAAACTATTCGCTTTATCGGGCGCAAATCAAGTTCAGCCACCGCTCCAGATACAAAAAAGCCATCCGCGGCGAACGGATGGCCGTCAATTTCATGAGGTTGTTAAATTAGCCGCGCAGGTCCTTGCGCAGGATCTTACCAACAGGCGACTTCGGCAGCTCGGTGCGGAATTCGATGAAGCGCGGGCGTTTGTAGTTGGTGAGATTGGCGATGCAATGGGCTTTCACCTCGGCTTCCGTCAGCTTCGGGTCCTTCCGAACGACGAAGAGTTTGACCGCCTCGCCCGAATGCCCGTCCGGCACGCCGATCGCCGCCGCCTCGAGGATGCCGGCGTGCATGGCGGCGACTTCCTCGATCTCGTTCGGATAGACGTTGAAGCCGGAGACCAGGATCATATCCTTCTTGCGGTCGACGATCTTGGTAAAACCGCGGTCGTTCATGAAACCCATGTCGCCCGAGCGGAAATAGCCGTCCTCCGTCATCACCCGCGCCGTTTCCTCGGGCTTTTGCCAATAGCCGGCCATCACCTGCGGCCCGCGGATGCAGATCTCGCCGACGTCGCCGAGCGGCAGCGAATGGCCGTCCTCGTCGCGGATATCGAGGTCGGTGGAGGGCATCGGCAGGCCGATCGTGCCGGTGAACTCGGCCGAATCGAAACGGTTGGCGGTGGCAACCGGCGAGGTCTCGGAAAGGCCGTAGCCCTCCGTTACCGCCGTGCCGGTTATCTTAAGCCAGCGTTCGGCGACCGGGCGCTGCACGGCCATGCCGCCGCCAAGCGACATGATCAGCGGCGAGAAGTCGAGCTTGGCGAAATCGGCATTGTTCATCAGCGCGTTGAACAGCGTGTTGAGGCCGGGGAAGATATGCACGTCGGACTTGCCGAATTCCTTGACGAGGCCGGGAATGTCGCGCGGATTGGCGATCAGGATGTTGCGGGCGCCGAGCGACATGCCCATCAGCGAATTCACCGTCAGCGCGAAGATGTGGTAGAGCGGCAAAGCGCAGAGGAAATTCAGCACCTCGGGCTGCTTCTTGCGCTCGAAGGCCGAGCGGAGCCAAAGCGACAGCTGCAGCTTGTTGGCAAGCAGGTTTGCATGCGTCAGCACCGCGCCCTTGGCAACGCCGGTCGTGCCGCCGGTATATTGCAAAAAGGCGATATCGCTGCCCGCAAGCGTGACCGGCTCAAGGCTTTTCCTCGCGCCTTCCCGCAGCACCTGGCCGAAGCTCTTGTGCTCAGGGATCGACCAGGAGGGCACGAGCTTCTTCACCTTGCGCACGGTGAAATTGACGATCAGCCCCTTGATCCCCAGCATGTCACCGAGCGAGGTGACAACGACATGGCGGAGGTCGGTCTTGTTCAAGACCTGCTCGACCGTGCGGGCAAAATTCTCCAGCACGAAGATCGCCTTGGCGCCGGAATCGCGCAACTGGTGTTCGAGCTCGCGCGGCGTATAGAGCGGGTTGACGTTGACGACGACGAGGCCGGCCCGCAGGATGGCATAGGTCGCGACCGGGTTCTGTAAGACGTTCGGCATCATCACGGCGACGCGGTCGCCCTTCTCAAGGCCGGTGCTCTGCAGCCAGGCGGCGACCTTGCGCGTCTGGCTCTCCAACGCGCGATAACTCATTGCCTTGCCCATGCTGGCAAAAGCGGTCCGGTCGGCGTAGCGGGCACAGGATTTTTCCAGCAGTTCCGCCAGCGAGGCATATTCCAGCGGCGGGAGTTCGGCCGGAACCATATCGGGATAGGCGGCAAGCCAGGGTTTCTCAGGCCTGGCGCCGTTCGGATGGACGGAAATGCTGTTCATCGTGTCTCTCTCCCCTGCTGCCGCCGCGCCGACGATCGGTCGGCAGATCGACCGGAAAGATCCTCCATCTTCCAGTCCGGCAGCTTATGCCATTGCTCGAATGGTTCAAGCCGAATTGAAGCTATACTAACCTTGACGTAAACGTCAATAATGGCCCGTTCGAGCAGCGGAACTTTGAGTCTAGCGCCACGTTGTCTAGGTACCCCCGTGAGGAACCAAAGGAGATGCACAATGCTCAATCAGGAAACTGACGCCAACCGCGGTGATCCGAACGCGAAGAGCACGCATTCGCTAATCGCCAGCGACCGCGTCGAGGGCACCCGTGTCTACGGCGCCGATGGCAGGCATATCGGCTCGATCGAACGTCTGATCATCGGCAAGCTCGACGGCCGCGTCGCCTATGCCGTGCTGAGCTTCGGCGGCTTCCTCGGCATCGGTCACGATCACTATCCGCTACCCTGGGAAAAGCTCAACTACGACACCAAGCTGGATGGCTATCGCATCGACCTGACCAAGGAACAGATCGAAGGCGCACCGAGCTATTCGGACGATGACGACAGCTGGTACAACGACAATGGCCGCCGGGTCTATGACTACTACGGCGTGCCGCCCTACTGGATGTAATCTCGTTCGATAGGCCGAATTGGAAGGGCTCCGCGGATGCGGGGCCTTTTTGGCGTGCTGTTGTCGGTGGACGTTGACGAGGGACGGAGAGGCTGCGGCATATCCCCTTCGCCCCGCAAGCGTGGGTCCGAAGGACGGGTCGAGACCCGTGGCTCGACCCCGGTCGGTGCCGGCAGGCGGATGAGGGGCTGCGTTTTACTCCCCCGCAACAAGATCATTGGCCGACCGCAACACTATCCCGATCGTAATGTCTTCAGCGACGATCACCTTCGCCGTCTTCACCGCAAACACATGGCTCTCGCCCGGCAGCAGCGTTACCAGCATCGAATCGACGACGGCATCCGGGTCCAGCCGATCCGCCATCAGGCAGAGATCCTTCAGGAAACTCTCAGCCGTTACCGCAACCGCAAAGCCGCCATCGATCGCGCTGACACCGACGCTCAGCCGCGGCGCCGGCAGGGCAAGCGCGATATCCTCGACGAAATAGTGAAAAGCCCGCTTGTCGAGCATCTCGACGACGATGACCTCGTCCTTCGGTAAGTCTGGCCTGACGATATCTTCGGGCAGAGTAAATTCCTTAGCCTCGAAGCGGTCGCAGAGCAGCCGCCAGAATTCGAATTCGGCAAGCACCGTGCCGTCGAGCCTCAGGCGTTTGCCACTGATCTTCGCCCGCCAGAACAATGTGCGTTCATTGACCGAGACTGCCGCCAGTCCGTCGCCGCGCGGCTGGATGGTCAGCAGGCGTGGATCATAGGCGGCCTTCAGCGCATACCAGAGCGGCTTGCGGCGGCCGGCCGAATCCAGTGCGGCCCATGAGGTCACCGGCCAGCAGTCGTTGAACTGCCAGACCACCGCGCCCTTGCAGATATCCCGGTGAGAACGCATGTGCTCGACGCCGAAGCGGATGGCACGGGCCTGGTTGAGCTGGGTGGCGAAGTGCCAGTCGTCCATGGTCTTCGGCTCCGGCAGATGGCCGGCGAGGCCGCGGATCAGCTTGTCATTGCCTTGGGTGGCCTTCTGATGGTGAAAAACGCCGTTCGATTGGGGCGTCAGCGGTGCGTCATGCACGCTCTCTTCGATCGTCGCCCAGGCAGCCGGCGCCTGCCAGCCGAATTCGGAGCAGAAGCGCGGGATGTAATTGCGGTAGACTTCGTAGCCGACATCGTTCCAGACGTCCCAGATATGTTTGCAGCCATGGCCGTCGGCATTGGGTTCGATCTCCATCGAGCCGGAATAGGGGCTGCCGGGATAATAGGGTCGGTCGGGATCGAGTTCAGCGCAAAGCCTAGGCAGCAGGTCGAGATAGTAGCCGAGCCCCCAGCTTTCGCCCGCCTTGATGATCGGCCGCCAGCCCCATTCGTCGAAGCCCCAGATGTTCTCGTTATTGCCGTTCCAGAGAATCAGTGAGGCATGCGGCATCAACCGCACGACATTGTCGCGCACTTCAGCCTCGACCTCGCTTCTCAGCGGCTCCTCCTCCGGATAGGCGGCGCAGGCAAAGAGGAAATCCTGCCAGACCAGCATGCCCATGCGATCACAGGCTTCGTAGAATTCATCGCGCTCGAAAATGCCCCCGCCCCAGACGCGCAGCATATGGATATTGGCGGCCTTCGCCTCGTCGATTCCAGCAGCATACCGCTCGGCCGTCACCCGGGAGGGAAAACAATCGTCGGGAATCCAGTTCGCGCCCGCGATGAACAGCGGCACGTCGTTGATGACGAAGGTGAAGGCCGAGCCGTGCGCGTCGGCCGAGGTGTCGAGCCGCAAAGAGCGGAAACCAAGTTCACGTTGATGGCTGTCGAGCAGGTCGCTGCTGGCATCGTCGACGAGCTCGAGCGTCAGGGGATAGAGCGGCTGCGCGCCGAGATGATGCGGCCACCAGAGTTTTGGCGAGGGAAGGACAAGCTCGAAGACGACCTCGTCTTCCCCAGGGTCGATCGTAACCGTCTTAGTCATGCCGCCGATTGCGGCGACAAGCTTGCAGCCCGCCTTATCGCCATGCCGCGCGATCCTGGCATGGATCTTGACCAGTCCGTCGCCGCCGGCAAGCGTGGCCGACACCCGTGCCTCGGCAAGCCGCGCCCGATCCCAGCTTTCCAGCCGCACGGGTTTCCAGAGGCCCGCCGTCACCAGCGTCGGCCCCCAGTCCCAGCCGAAATTGCAGGCCATCTTGCGCATCAGATTGCCCGGTCCCGGATAATTGTTGGGACGGTAGCCGTAATGTTTCTCCATCTCCGCGCCATAGGCATAGGCGGAACGAAAGGTAACGCTGAGGTCGTTCTGGCCAACCTTCAGCAATCTCGAAACATCGAAACGAAAGGTGCGGTTCATATTGAATGTGCGGCCGATCTCTTCGCCGTTGAGCGCGATCGTCGCGATCGTATCGAGCCCGTCGAAGACCAGCTCCTGCACCCTGCCATCGTCGGGCGTTGCCTCGAAGCGGCAGCGATAGCTCCAGTCGGCTTTGCCGACCCAGTCATTGGTGATCTCGTTGACGTCGATATAGGGATCGGCGATCAGCCGGCTGGCGAGAAGGTCGAGATGCACACAGCCCGGCACCGTTGCGGCGATGGCATCAGGCAGGCCGGGTCTTGCTGTATCGTTGCAGGAGAGCGTCCAGCCGGAATTCAGCGTGGTCTTCTCGATCATGGATGGCTCCTGATTATGCCGCTCGAAACTGTCGGATGAGGTGTTTTGGGAAGGGTGCCGCCGCGATCGGGGCCGGCGTCAGATCTGTCAGAGAAACCGGCCGTGGCGCTGCAGCACCTCGATCTTATAGCCGTCCGGATCGCTGATGAAGAAGAACAGGCCGAAGAGCTTGCCGTCACGGTTGAGCTCTACCAGTTCGCCCGGCTTCAGCCTCAGTTTCGACAGCCGTTCGCGCTCGACCGCCACCTCTTCGACGGAGATGGCGAGATGGCCATAGCCATTGCCCAGATCGTAGGGCGCGGTCCGGCCCTTGTTGACCGTCAATTCCAGCTCGAAGCCGGTCTCGGCATTGCTCAGATAGATCAACGTGAAGGTGTCGAAATCGACGCGGTCGGCGACCGAAAGGCCGAATGCCTTGCCGTAGAACTCGACCGAGCGCGCCTCGTCGAGAATACGGATCATCGAGTGGATCATCTTCGCCAAGTCTGCCTCCCACTGCACTACAGCGCCGCGCGTCTCTTTAGACGAGCAAAGGACGCTGTAGCACTTTGAATTACTGCATAATTCCTTAAATCGGAATCGATTTAAGGAATTATGCAGTAGTCACGGCAGTCTTGGTACTCGTCCTCTTACGCCGTGCGCAAGCCGATTCTTCGCGTGATCGCCCCTTCGACCATGCCCATGGCGTCATAGATCAGCACCGCCATCAGGCCGACGATCAGCCCGCCCTGCAGGATGAAGGCGGTATTGTCGGAAATCAGCCCGGCGATGATCACCTCGCCGAGGCCCTTTGCCGCAACCGTCGAGCCGATCGTCGCCGTGCCGATATTGATCACGGTCGCGACCTTCAGCCCTTCGAGGATCAGCGGCAGGGCGAGGGGCAGCTCGACGCGGAGCAGCCGCTGGGTGCCGTTCATGCCCATGCCGTCGGCGGCATCGAGAACCTGCGGCGACACCTGCTTCAGGCCGGCGACGGTATTTTCGAAAATCGGCAGCAGGCCGTAGAGAAACAGTGCGATCAGCGTCGGCATGGCGCCGAAGCCGGTGGCGGGAACCGCGAGTGCCAGCACCGCAACCGGCGGAAAGGTCTGCCCGGCATTGGCGATGGCGCGCGACAACGGCAGAAAGTCGGCGCCGCTTTCGCGGGTGACGAAGATGCCGCCGACAACGGCGAGCACCGCGCTGCAGGCGATCGATCCGATGACCAGTTGCAGATGGCCGGCGGCCAGCGAGGCGAGGCTGTTCTGCGTATAGACGGCGGGCGCATTGTTGTTGGTCAGCGGCACGAGTAGGAAGGAAAGCCATTCCGTCCTGAACAGCAGGATGAGCAGCAATACCAGCGCCGCCAGGCGGAAGAGATTGGCGACGATGAGTTTCATGCCTTGCGGCCCAGTTCGAGAAGCCGCGTCATCGAGATCGATCCCACCGGCGCTTTCTCGCCGTCCTGCACCGTCGCCTCGTCGACGCCCTGCCAGATCATTTCGGCCAGCGCGTCGCGCAGGCTGAGCGACTGCGGCAAGGCATAGGCGAGGCCGCTCTTGGCCGGTTCCATGCTCTCCTTCAGCGGCAGCAGCGACATCAGCTTCAGCGCCCGGTCGGAGGTGCCGGTCAATTGCTGAACGAAGGGATCGGCGGGTTCGGTGAGGATCTTTTCCGGCGTCGAGCATTGCAGCAATCTGCCCTCGCTCATCACCGCGATCTGATTGCCGAGATGGAAGGCCTCGTCCATGTCGTGGGTGACGAGAATAACCGTGGTGCCGAACTGCTTCTGGATCGCCAGGAGATCGTCCTGCGCCTTGCCGCGGATGACCGGATCGAGCGCCCCGAACGGTTCGTCCATCAGCAGCAGTTCCGGCTCAGCCGCCAGCGCCCGGGCGACGCCGACGCGCTGCTGCTGCCCGCCGGAGAGCTGGTGCGGATATTTGTCGGCGAAACTCGCCGGATCGAGGTTGAAAAGCCCGAGCAGTTCCTCGACGCGGGCCGCGATCCGGGTCGAATCCCAATCGAGAAGCTGCGGCACCGTGGCGATATTCTGCGCCACGGTGCGGTGTGGAAACAGGCCGTGTCCCTGGATGGCATAGCCGATCCTGCGGCGAAGCTCGGTCACCTCGACGTCAATGACATTCTGCCCGCCGACGAAAATCTCGCCTGCGGTGATCGGCACCAGCCGGTTGATCATCCGCATCAGTGTCGATTTGCCGGAGCCCGAGGTGCCGACGATGACGGTGATCTCACCCTTCTCGACGCGCATCGAGACATTGTCGACGACGGTGGCCGCGCCATAGCGTTTGGTGACGTTCCTGATCTCGATCATGCTCATGCGGCGGATCCCCGGATGCTGTCGATGACCGCATCGAGGATGACGGCCGATGAGAAGGCGAAGAACACGGTCGGCACGGCGCCGAGCAGGACGAGGTCCATGGCCGTCTGGCCGAGCCCCTGGAAGATGAAGATGCCGAAGCCGCCGCCGCCGATCAGCGCCGCGATCGTCACCATGCCGATTGCCTGCACCAGCACGATGCGGATGCCGGTGAGGATGACGGGAAAGGCAAGCGGCATGTCGATGCCGGTGAGGATCTGCCGTCGCGTCAGCCCCATGCCGGCCGCAGCATCCCGCACCGAGGGATCGACGCCCTCGAGGCCGACGACGGTGTTGGCGACGATCGGCAGCAGCGAATAGAGCACCAGCGCGATCAACGCCGGCGCCGTGCCGATGCCGCGAATGCCGATCGCGGCGGCCAGCGGCACATGGGTGGCGAGATAGCCGAGCGGCAGCATCAGCAGGCCGAACAGTGCGAGGCTCGGGATCGTCTGGATGAGGCTGAGCCCCTGCAGCACGATAGCCCGCAGCTTCGGCACCCAGAAGCACAGGATGCCGAGCGGCAGGCCGAGAATGATGGCGATGGCCAGCGAGCCGAAGGCCAGTAGCAGATGCGAGATCGCTTCCGTCTCGAATTGCGGCGCCCGCGTCGAGAATTCCTTCATGATCGACAGGCTGTCGAGCAGGCCGGAGGAAAGCGAGATGAAAAGCAGCGCCGCATAGGCCGCAAGGGCTGCGACCCGCATCCACGGCGCCAGCCGGATCTTCACCAGCGCATCGGAGATGACGAGCCCGATCACCGCAAACAGCGCCCAGAAACCGCCACCGGGCGTCATCCGCGCCACCGTGCTGCCGGGCGGCGTCGCTGCCGCCGAGGTGAGGCCGATCGCAACGATCAGCGCCGCAAGGCAGAGTGTGGCGATGGCAAGCCGGGCAAGGGCGTTGCGCAGCAACAGCGTGGCGACAGCGGTGAGAACGAGCAGGATGGTGAGGATGACGACGGAGGGCTGGGGAAGAAGCTGCGTCAGCAGCATCGGCTTGCCGGCGGCGATGCGGTTCGCCTTGACGTAGATGAAGGGCATCAGTGCCGTCGCCGCGATGCCACCGGCCACCAGAACCACGCCGAGCCGGTCCAGCCTGCGGACCGCTGAGGTTTCTTCCATCAAATCAACCCTGTCTGAGCAATCCCGTCCGGCCAAACCTAGCAGCAAAGAGAGGCTCCGCCCGCAATCGGGCGGAGCGAGTGATGATTACTTCAGGAAGCCTTTTTCCTTGAGATAGGCTTCAGCGACGGACTTTGCCGGCTCGCCGTCGACCTGGATCTTGGCATTGAGCTTGCGCAACTCGTCGGCGGTCAGGCTCTTGAAGATCGGCGAGAGCACTTCCTCGATCTTCGGGTTGGCTTTCAGAACCTCCTCGCGGATGATCGGGGTGGGCGCATAGACCTGCTGCACGTTCTTGTCGTCTTCGAGAACGGTGAGTTCGGCCGCTTCGATCGCGCCATCCGTGCCGTAGACCATGGCGGTGTTGACGCCGTTCGTCTGGTCGGCGGCCGCCTTGATCGTCGCCGCCGTGTCGCCGCCGGACAGAACAACCATCTGGTCAGGCTTCAGCTGGAAGCCGTAGGTCGTCTGGAAGGCGGGAAGCGCGCCGGCCGAATTGACGAATTCGGCTGAGGCGGCAAGCTTGGCGGCACCGCCGCCGGCCACCCATTTGCCGAAGTCCGTAAGGCTCTTCAGCTTGTTCGGTTGGGCAACATCGCTGCGCACGGCGAGCGCCCAGGTGTTGTTGGCCGGCGACGGCGTCAACCAGACGATCTTGTTGGCGTCGTAATCGAGCTTCTTTGCCAGCTCATAACCCTGGTCGATATTTTTCCAGGCGGCGTCATCGGCCTTGTTGAAGAAGAAGCCGGCATTGCCGGTATATTCAGGATAGATGTCGATTTCGCCTGCGGTGATCGCCTTGCGCACGACGGGTGTGGCGCCAAGCGCGATGCGGTCCTGTGTCTTGATGCCGTTGGCTTCGAGCGCGAGCGCAATGACGTTGCCGAGCAGCGTGCCTTCGGTGTCGATCTTCGACGAGACGACGACATCTGCAGCATGAGCCGCACCCGCCGCGAAGGCGGAGAGCGTGACGGCGAGTGCGAGTTTCTTCAGCATGGAATATCCCCTTGGTTGACACCATTAGCACTTTGAATTGCTGCATTATGCAGATGCACAAGCCCCGGGCGGGGGGTCTGCGCACAGGAAGTCCGCCGGCCAACGCGACGAGATCGCATCATGCCGGAATTGCGTGCGTGATGGAAATAGCGTGCACGCCTGAAAAATCGATGCAAGCCCCCTTTAGTATTTGCGGCCGCGCCACGATTATGGCGGCGAATGTCCCGCCGCGCGCGGAAACGCATTCCCTTTTCCAGGGTCGGCGCGATTTGTTTTTGTCCCCTTGCGTGTTTCCGCGATGTTCCGGTGCTCTGTTGCGGATTTCCGCCGCCCGGATTTTTCTATGCGGAAACGATAGCCCGCCTCTGCGAAAGCAGGGATATCTTTTTTCATGAACACATCATATCGTCCGGTTTTTCCAGCGCTTTCCGGAGGTGGCTCGTTTGCATCTTGGTGCCCTGTTCACCGCTCACCATGTCTTGACCTCCGGTTCGGTGCGCGAGACGGGGCGGCGCTTCCAGCTGTCGCCCTCGACCGTGTCTGCGGCCATCCATCATCTCGAAACCGAGCTGGCGATGAAGCTGACGGAACGCGCCTCCGGCGAGCTGGTAATGCTCATCGCCAGCGGCAGGGTGCTGGAAGGCCTGGCGCCGCTCACCGCTGCGATCGGCGAGCTTGGCCAATTCACCGGCCATGACGCTACGACCACCGACGCCATTGAGGTCACCGATGCCTGGGCATCACGTGTTCCCATCAAGGTCGTCACCATCGAGCGTTTTCTGGAAGTGGCCGACCAGGGCAGCATCAATCGCGCCGCCCGCCGCCTTCGCCTGGGGCAGCCGCAGCTTTCGCTTCAGCTTGCCAATCTTGAGAAATTTTTAGGTCACCGCCTGTTCGAGCGGCAGGCGCAGGGTTCGGTGCTGACGGAGGAGGGCAGGCGCGCCTATCAGATCTTCACGACGATCAGCCAGGCCTGGAACGATCTGAAATCATCGGCCGACGAGCGGTATCGGCGCGCCGCCCGGTCGCTGCGCATCGGCTCGATCATTCCCACCGGATCGGAAAGCTGGGTGGCGCGCTGCCTGGGCTCGCTGGTCTCCGAATGGAATGCGCGCCGCAACAACAATGCGATCTCGCTGGTCTCGATGACCGCCGACGATCTGCGCGAGGCGCTGAAGAGCGGCCGCATCGATGTGGCGATCCTGGATTCGGTCTTCGGCCTTGAAAGCTTCCGCCATCGGGAATTGCTGCAGACCGACATGGTGGTGATCGCGCCGCCGCAAAGCACCGAAACCACCGTCGCCGATCTCGTCGCCGCCCATGCGATCTGCATGCCGAGCCCGCGCACCGGTCTCGGCCACGCAGCCATGGCCTTCAGCGACGAGCGCGCGCCGAACCGGCGCTTGCGCAGCCGGGATATCACCGCCGCGGATTCGCTGCCTGTGATCGTCGACCTCGTCGCCAATCACGGCTACGTCTCCTTCCTCGGCCGGATCAGCGCCATGCCGATCGCCGACAAGGTGCGCATCGTCGATCTCGACGAGCATCTGCCGATGTCCTATCACGTCGCCTTCAACCATCGCAAAGCCGCCGCCGATGCCTGCGCCGTCATCATCGAGGCGGCGGCGCGAATTACGTCTGAAACTGTCGCGCAGGCCATGGTGCGCGACAAAGCCAGGGAGAGCGTAGCGTGACCGTCCTGCTGGAAGTGTGTGTGGATAGCGCTGACGGCCTCGCCGCCGCCATCGAGGGTGGCGCCGGCCGCATCGAGCTTTGTTCGGCGCTGGAGCTCGGCGGCCTGACGCCGCTGCCGAGCCTGATGCAGATCGCCGCCAGGGCGCCCATTCCTGTCTATGCGATGATCCGCCCGCATGCCGGTCCGTTCATCTTCGACAGGAGAGATGAGGAAGCGATGATGCTCGATATCGATGCCGTGCGCGCCGCAGGTCTTGCCGGCGTCGTCATCGGCGCCAATCGGCCGGACGGCACGCTCGACATGCCGCTGATCCACCGCCTAAAGGCGCATGCCTCAGGCCTCGGTTCGACGCTGCATCGGGCTTTCGATCTGGTGCCGGACGCCGACTATGCGCTGGAACAGGCCGTCGAGCTCGGCTGCGAACGCATCCTGACCTCCGGCTGCGCGCTGAAGGCGGCCGACGGAATCGAAACCCTGAAACGCCTTTCGACCACGGCATCCGGCCGCATATCCATCATGCCCGGCAGTGGCATCCGCCCCGCCAATGTCGGCCAGATAGTGCAGGCAACCGGCGCCCGCGAGGTCCACGGTTCCTGCAGCTCGCCGGTCGCAAGCGCCGACCCCCGTGCGGTCGCCTTCGGTTTCGAGGCGAAGAGTGCGAACCGGACAGATAGTGCGGTGGTCAGAGAGATGTGCAGGGCGATTACGGCAGAGGCTTAGCGCAATCGATGCCGACGGAAGTCCGCTTCGCGCTTTGCTGGATACTCTGACGCGAGGACGGTGCCCGCGGCCATGGATCCTCGGGTCAAGCCCGAGGAAGACGGAGAGTGGGGGAGCCTATGCGGCAAGTATCGCAAATGCGTGGTGAGTTTGTTGGAATTGCCCCCATTTGTGCTGCGTAGTTCCTACGCAAACCGCCCGCCTCTTGCTGGTCGCTGTCTCCCACCCTCCGTCATGCTCGGGCTTGACCCGAGCATCCACGCCCAGCACTCCGCGTGCATGTTACGCGTCGTACTCTAACTACCAACCTTGATCACCGCCTTGATCAGCCCGTTCTTCTCATGCGCCCAGCGGGCGAGGTCGCGGGGCGTGTCGGCGAGCGTTGTGCGGTGGGTGATGAGTTTGTCGACGGGCACGAGGCCTTTGGCGATCGAATCGGCCACATGCTCGAAATCGGCGCGGGTGGCGTTGCGGCTGCCGATCACCATCATTTCGCGTTTGTGGAATTCCGGGTCGGAAAAGCGGATATCGTCTTTGACGACGCTGACCAGCACCAATGCGCCGCCATGGGCGACGAAGGAGAAGGCTTTTTCCATCGAAGGGCCGTAACCGGTGGCGTCGAAGACCACGTCGAAACCGTCGCCATTGGTTGTTTCGCGCACGGCATCCATTGTCGCCTCGTTGGCGACGATGCCGGAGGTGAAGCCGAAGCGCTCCGAGGCCATCTGCAGCCGCTCAGCGCTGGTGTCGAGCAACGTCACTTCATGGCCGGCAATGCGTGAGAAGATCGCTGCCCCGAGCCCGATCGGCCCGGCGCCGATGACGAGCGCTCGCGCGCCGGCGCCGGTCATCGAGCGGCGCACCGCATGGGCGCCGATCGCCAGAAACTCGACGGTTGCGGCCGCCTCGAGGCTCAGTCCCTTGGCGGCATAGAGGTTGCCCGCCGGAACCGAGATCTCCTCGCAGAAAGCTCCGTCCGTATGGACGCCGAGCACCTTGATATTGGTGCAGCAATTCGGCTTGCCCTGGCGGCAGGCGACACATTGGCCGCAGGACAGATAGGGATTGACGATGACGGGTGTTCCCACAGCCATGTCAACGCCTTCGCCTGCTTCCAGCACCGTCGCCGAGACCTCATGCCCCATCACGCGGGGATATTCGAGGAAAGGATGTTTGCCCTCGAAGATATGATAGTCGGTGCCGCAGATGCCGACATGGCTGACCGCCAGGCGCACCCAGCCAGGCGCCGGTGCCGCAGGCAAAGGACGCTCGACGATCTCGAGCACGCCGGGCTCCCGGCAAACAACTGCTTTCATGACGGGTCTCGCATTCTTGGGAGTTGACGAAGCCGGCCTGTTCGACCGGCTTCTCTTGGCCGCTCAATTGCTCCGGCGGCGGCGCAGTTGGTCGAAGAAGACGATCACGATGATCAGGAGACCGGTGATGATGCGCTGCCAGAAGGAGTTGACGTTCAGAAGGTTGGCGCCGTTGTTGATGGTGGCGAGGATGAAGGCGCCGATCAGCGGGCCGTGTACCGAGCCGACCGCGCCGAACAGGCTGGTGCCGCCGATGACGGAGGAGGCGATCGCCTGCAATTCCCAGCCATCGGCCTGCGTCGCATTGCCGATCGCGATGCGCGAGGCAAGCAGCACGCCGACGAAGGCGGCAAACGAAGCCGAGAGGATATAGGCGAGGTAGATCATGCCCTTGACGTTGACGCCGGAGAGGCGGGCAGCTTCCGCATTCGAGCCGACCGCGAAGAGATAGCGGCCCCAGCGGCTCAGATGCAGGAAGATGAAGGAGGGCACCGCCACCAGGATGACCATCCAGAACAGGCTCGGTATGCTGAACAGGTCGGCGCGGGCGAAATTGCTGAAATTCTCATTGGTGATGTTGATCGTCGAGCCGTTGGTGATCAACAGGCCGATGCCGCGCAGCGACGTCAGCGTTGCCAGCGTGATAATGAACGGCGGCAGGCCCATATGGACGATGCCGAAGCCATGGAAGGCCCCGATCGCCATGCCGATGAGCAGCGTCAGCACGATCGCACCCCAGACCGGCACGCCCGCCTGCAGCAGCCAGGCAATGATGACGGTACAGAAACCGACGATGGCGCCGACCGAAAGATCGATGCCGGCGGTGATGATGACGAAGGTCTGGCCGAGTGCCAGGATCGCCGTCATCGCCCCCTGACGCAGCAGGTTCGAAATGTTGAGCGGCGTCCAGAAGCTCGGGGTAACAACGCCGAGCACGATCCAGAGGAAGATCAAGAGCCCGATCAGCGTCAGGCCGAACAGGATGTTCATTTTCCGGCGCGGCGGCGGCGCGACGATTTCGGTGGGGGTGGCAGTCATGAATTTTCTCCCTCTTAGAGCATTTCCGTTTTCTTCAAACCACGGAAATGCCCTATCTCTTTGTTCTGACGCAATTTCCGGACGCAAAACCGCAACGCAGTTTTGCTGGAACTGCTTGTGCTCAGACGCCGATCGCTTCGCTGAGCACTTCTTCATGCGTCGCCGCGTGGTAATCATGGCTCGCGACGATTTTGCCGCCGCGGAAGACATGCAGCCGGTCGGCCAGTTCGTAGACCTCGGGCAGGTAGGAGGAGATCAGGATGATGCCCGCGCCCTCCTTCAGAAGCTTGGCGAAGAGCCGGTAGATTTCCGCCTTGGTGCCGACGTCGACGCCGACGGTCGGCTCGTCGAAGATGAACAGCCGGGCGCCGTGGCTCAGCCACTTGCCGATGACGATCTTCTGCTGGTTGCCACCCGACATGCTGGAGGCCGGAACACGCCGGCTTGGCGTCTTGATGCTGAGATCGCGGATCTGCTTGTCGGCATTGGCCGATTCGCGCGTGTGGTTGATGACAGGCCCGTGGCTGAGGCGCCCGAACACCGGCAGGTTGATATTGAGGCCGATCGGCAGGTTGAGGCAAAGCCCCTGGTCGCGCCGGCTTTCCGGCGCCAGCGCAATGCCGAGTTCCATCGCCGTGCGTTCGTTGCGGATGTCGACCCGTTTGCCCATCCACTGGATATCGCCTGCCGTTGTCGGCTGGCGGCCATAAAGGCCGAGCGCGAATTCGCTGCGCCCGGCGCCGATCAGGCCGTAGAGCCCGACGATCTGCCCGGCCTTGACGCTGAGCGACACGTCTTCGAAGCCCGGGCCGGAAAGGCCGTTGACGGCAAGGATCGTCTCGCCGATGGCGATCTCTTCCTTGTGGTAGATCTGCTCGATCGAGCGGTTGATCATCAGCGCGATCAGTTCGGCATCGTTGGTCTCTCCGATCAGCCGCGTGCCGACATGCGTGCCGTCGCGCAGCACCGAGACACGGTCGGCAAGCTCGAAGACTTCCTCCATGCGATGGCTGATATAGACGATGGTGACGCCTTCGCCCTGCAGGCGGCGGATCAGCTTGAACAGCTGCGCCGATTCCTGGCGCGTCAGATAGGCTGTGGGTTCGTCGAAGATCAGAAACTGCGTGCCGCGCATGGCGGCGCGCGCCGTCGCGACCAGCTGCTGCTGGCCGATCGTCAGCGAGCTGAGCAGCGCGCCGGCCGGCAGGCCGAAGCCGAGATCGTCGAGCACGGCCTGCGCCAACTTCTGCATCTGCTTCTTGCGCATCAGGCCGTAGCGGTTGACTTCGTCACCGAGGAAAAGGTTGGCGGCGACCGTCAGGTGCCGGCAGAGCACGACTTCCTGGTGCACGGCGTTGATGCCGCGGGCGATTGCCTCGTTTGGCGTCGACAGGCCCACAGGCTGGCCGCACCACAGCACTTCGCCGGCCGTACGGGTAATGACGCCGGTCAGCAATTTGATCAGGGTGGATTTGCCGGCGCCGTTTTCGCCGACGATGGCGTGGATTTCACCGGCAAGAAAGGTCAGCGTCGCCGGCTTCAGCGCCTGCACATGACCGTAATTCTTCTGCAGGCCCTTGAGTTCGAGGATAGGCGATCCGGCGGGAATTCGATTGGCTTCTTTCAGCGTGGCGCTGTCATCGTGGCGATGACTGACCTCTTCCAGTCCGATCATGGACCTCTCCTCCTTGTGTCACGTCTGCTCTCCATCCCCTGGTAACCATAGCATGGCCCCTGGTAACCATAACATGGATGGAAAAAGCCGCGCCGGTTTTTGAAGCCGGCGCGGCCTGTCTGTCTTGCTTACTTGATCTTCGGGTTCAGCAGCGCGTCGATCTTCGGATCGGCCATATTCGCCTTGGTGACGAGGTTGGCGCCGGTGTCGACATTGGCTTCGACCTTCTCGCCCTTGGAGACGGCAAGCGCGGTCTTCACGCCGTCATAACCCATGCGGTAGGGGTCCTGAACGACGAGGCCGGCAATGGCGCCGTCCTTGAGGAAGCCGACGGTCTTGTCGTCGCTGTCGAAGCCGATGACCTTGATCTTGTCGCCGAGCTTGTTTTCGGCGATCGCCTGACCGACGCCCTGCGCCAGGATCAGGTTCGAGGCGAAGACGCCGACGAGCTTCGGGTTAGCCGTGATCAGGTCGGTCATCATGTTGAGGCCGGTCGTTGCCTGGCCGTCGCCGTACTTGTCGGCAATGACCTTCAGGCCCGGATGCTTGGTCTTCACCTGATCCAGGAAGCCTTCGCGGCGCTGCTCGAGCGAGCCGACGCCGGGAAGGTTGGTAAGAATGACGATTTCACCCTCTTCCTTGCCGGTCATGCCCTTGATGGCGGCTGCCAGGCCATCGGCGGCGATACGGCCGCCCTGAACGTTGTCGGTCGTCAGGAACGACTTGAACGCCTTGGAGTCGGCACCCGAGTCGATGCCGATGATCGGAACCGACTTGGCGGCTTCATCGATCGGCTTGCCAAGCGCCTTGAATTCGGTCGGCGAAATGACGACGGCGGCCGGCTTGCCGGCAACGGCGTTCTCAAGAATGCTGATCTGGCCGTTGACGTCGGACTCAGCCTGGGCACCGAGTTCCGGCACCTTGACGCCGAGATCCTGGCCTGCCTTGCGGGCGCCGGCCAGAACGATCTGCCAGTAGAAGGACGTCGTGTCCTTGACGATGATCGGGATCGTCACGTCGGCGGCAAAGGACGTAACCGGCATCGCCGTGGCGATAACGGCAGCGCCGGCAAGCGCCGTAAAGGCGCGACGGGACAGAAGGGATTTCACGATAGTCATAAGGGTTCTCCTCTCAAGATGCGTTCTCCTCCGAATAAATCGGCCGCTGAACGCAGGCGGACGATTTTTATCGATAAAAAACATTTGCAGGGAGAAGCTAGCCGAGGCGCAATCAAATTGCAAGAGCGTCAAACTGGCTTTTTTGCTTTGGTAAATTCCCCCCAAGCAACTGATTTTATTCCAATACCACGATAACCTAAAATAGGTATCAGTCCAGATCGACCTCATGCGGATGCACGACGCCCTTTTTCAAAATCAGGTTTCCGTACAGCCGGAATTCCGTCGTCGCGACGATATAGGTGGCCTTGCGGGCCATCGCGTAGAAGGCGAAACGCTCCACCGGTACGATCGGAAAATCGCCGGCGCGCCTGGCAACGATCTGCTGGAACTCGGCGCAGACCTCCGGCACGGCGTGCGGGTCGCCGACCACCTCCATCCGCCACGCCGCTTCCGGCACGAAGGTGTCGAGCGGCATGTGGGCGAGGATCGCTTCGGCCATATCAGTGGCGCTGACGCCGTCGGCGCGAATGACAGGCGGGCCCATCGAGCCCGAGGGGAAATTGGCGTCCGATATGACGATGTCGTCGCCATGTCCCATGGTCTTCAGCGCGTGAAGCAGGTCGGGGCCGAGCAGCGGATGAATACCCTTGAGCATAGTGTCTCCTCAGACGCGGACAGCTTCGGCGCCGAGCGGCGGCGCGACCAGCGTATAGGGTTCGAATTCGGCATAGATCTCATCGGCAAGCCGCGGTTCGACGATTTCCATGTTGCGGATCAGGCTCGACGGCTTGGCGGTACCCATCAGCACCGATGCGACGATCGGTTCGAGCAGCGGAAACTGCAGGGCGGGCGCTGCCAGCGGCACGCCGTGGCGCTTGGCGATCGCTTCCATGGCGCCGACCTTGGCAAGCACGTCGTCATCTGCCGGCATATAGTCGAAATGCGCGCCCGGCACCGGACCGGTGGCGAGAATGCCGGAATTGAAGACGCCGCCGACGACCAGCGACGTGCCCTTCTGCCGGCAGAGCGGCAAGAGTTCGGCGACCGCCGAACGGTCGAGCAGCGTGTAGCGGCCGGCCATCAGGATGCAGTCGAGATCGGCGTTGCGCATGACGTCGAGGCAGACGGGCACTTCGTTGACACCGAGGCCGAAGGCCGAGATCGCGCCTGAGGAGCGCAGTTCTTCCAGCGCCTTGATGCCGGAATCGAGAAGCTGCTTCTGGTAGACGGCGTTCTTCGCCGCGCCATGTGTATAGACGCCGATATCGTGCACATAGAGAATATCGATGCGGTTGAGGCCGAGGCGGGCATAGCTGAACTCGACCGAGCGCATGATGCCGTCATAGGAATAGTCGTAATCGGCATCGAAAGAGAGCGGATCGACATAGCTGTAATCGGGCACGGTTCCGGTCGGCACCGGCCGAAGCAGCCGGCCGACCTTGGTGGACAGCACGTAACTGCCGTCCGGCTGGTCGCGCAGGAAATCGCCGACCCGGCGTTCGGCAAGGCCGAGCCCATACCAGGGCGCCACGTCGAAATAGCGGATGCCGCTGTCCCAGGCCGCCTGCAGCGTTTCCATGGCTACCTCGCGCGGGCAGACGCGGTAAAGACCGCCGAGCGCTGCCGCGCCGAAACTGATTTCGGTCACCTCGAGCTTGGTCTTGCCGATCCGTCTCGTCTTCATCATGCCTCCTCGCCAAGTCTTGGGATTTCAGAGCAATTCCAGGAAAAGTGCGAAGCGGTTTTCCGTCCGGAATTTGCATAAAACAAAGGATTAGAGCGTCGCCCCCAGATGCCACGGCACGAATTCATTGTCGCCGTAGCCGAAGAGTTCGCTCTTGGTCTTCTTGCCGGAGGCCGTGTCGACGATGAGCTCGAAGATCTCGCGGCCCTTGCCGCTGATCGTCGCGTCGCCGGTGGCGATCGTGCCGCAATCGATGTCCATGTCCTCTTCCATCGAGGCGTAGAGCGCCGAATTGCTGGAAAGCTTCAGCGATGGCGCCGGCCGGCAGCCGAAGCAGCTGCCGCGGCCCGTGGTAAAGGCGATCATATTCGCCCCGCCCGCCACCTGGCCGGTCGCCGAAACCGGGTCGTAGCCGGGTGTGTCCATGAAGACGAGGCCGGGGGCGGTGACTCGCTCGGCATAACCGTAGACTGCCGTCAGCGGCGAGCGCCCACCCTTGGCAACCGCGCCGAGCGATTTTTCCAGGATGGTGGTGAGGCCGCCGCGCTTGTTGCCGGGCGAGGGGTTGTTGTCGAGCGAGGCGCCGTGCAGAGCGACGTAATCCTCCCACCAGGCGATTTTCTCGTCGAGCTTGTTGGCCACATCGTCGCTGACGGCGCGGCTGCGCAGCAGGTGTTCGGCGCCATAGATTTCCGAGGTCTCGGACAGGATCGCCGTGCCGCCGGCCGCCGCCAGCAGATCGGCCGCGACACCCAGCGCCGGATTGGCGGTGATGCCGGAAAAGCCATCCGAGCCGCCGCATTGCAGGCCGATGATGATCTCGCCGATCGACATCGGCACACGCGTTTCCTTGCCGACATCGGCGGCGATTTCACGCAGCATGCCCATGGCGCGCTCGACCGCGCGGCGTGAGCCGCCGGCATCCTGAATGTTGAAATGCCGCTTCGAGGCGCCGGCGCCGCTCTGGCCGTAGAGCGTCAGCTGGTTGACTTCGCAGCCGAGGCCGATCATCAGCACGCCGCCGAAATTGACATGCCTGGTATAGCCGGCAAGCGTGCGGTGCAGCACGTTCATGCCGTCGCCGGTCGAGCTCATGCCGCAGCCCTGGTCGTGCACGATCGGCACGAAACCGTCGATGCCTTCGTAATGCGGCAGAATCGTCCGATTGGCCTCGTCGGCGATCGCCCGACAGACCGTGGTGGAACAGTTCACGCTGGCGATGATGCCGATATAGTTCCGGGTCGCCGCCCGCCCATCGGCGCGGCGATAGCCCATGAAGGTGCGCGCCCTGTCCTCGCTCGTCGCCATCTCCGGTGCCGAATTGGCGGTCGCCGCCAGCCGGTCGTTTTCAAAATGCAGGTTGTGGCTGTGCACATGGTCGCCGGCCTTGACGTCGGCCGTCGTGCGGCCGATCGCCTGTCCATATTTCACCACGGCGGCGCCGAGCGGAATATCGGCGATCGCCACCTTGTGGCCGGGATCGATTTTTTCACGGGTTTCAATGCCGGCAACCGTCGAACCCGGCGCGATGGCCGCCGTTGCGACCGCGACATTGTCACCGGCCGACAGGATGATCCAAGGCAGTTTGTCCAAGTCTCTTCTCCCCAGAGCGTGATGCCGAAAAGCGTGAGTGGTTTTCGGACGACATCATGCTCCAACTATCGAATTTAGGAAACGCTCGCTGCATCGGCGAATGCGCATTGATTTTGTTTTTTATCTACAATAAACATTTTCAAGTCAACGGGAATATTGATCCTGTGGACGAGGGAGGCAATGAGCCGCAGGCGACCGGAAATAAGCTAAAAGGTCGTTTGAACAAGCCCCGGTCGGGCGCCGTCCTGCTTTCAAGCGAGGGCGGCAGCTGACACGAAGGCGGAAAGCGGGGGTCTGGTGGCACGGCAGAATACGGTCTTCAAGGAAGCCTACAACAGGTATGCCGTGGCCCTGCGCACGGATACGGCACTGCCCTCGGAACCCGAGATCGCCGCCCAGCTCGGCGTCAGCCGCTCGACGGCGCGCGCCATCCTCACCCGTCTCAGCGAAGAAGGCATCATCCGCTGGAACAAGCGCCAGAAGACCGTGCTGCGCCAACCCACAGACCGCGATCTCTTTCCCTCTGAGGAAACCGACTCCCTGCATGATATCATCGAGCGCAGCTTCATGCAGCGCATCCTCGCCGATGATGCAGCCCCCGGCATGCAGATCAACGAGCTGGAGCTTGCCCGCGAGATCGGCACCGGCACAACAAGCGTGCGCGAATTCCTGATCCGCTTCTCCCGCTTCGGCCTGATCGAGAAACGGCCGAACAGCCACTGGACGCTCAAGGGTTTTACCCGCGAATTCGCCCTCGAACTTGCCGATGTGCGCGAGATGTTCGAGCTGCATTCCGCCGCCGAATTCGGCCGGCTTGCCAGGGATAGCCAGTCCTGGGCCGATCTCGCCGCCATCCGCGACGACCATCACGCCATGCTTGCCGACATCAACCAGCGCTACAGGGATTTCTCCGTTCTCGACGAGCGCTTCCACCTGTTGATCCACCGCGCCTCGAAGAACCGCTTCATCGCCGATTTCTACGACGCCATCGCCATCGTCTTCCATTATCACTACCAATGGAACAAGACCGCTGCCCGCGAGCGCAACGAGCGCGCCATCCACGAACATCTGGATTATATCGCAGCCCTCGAATCCGGCGACCAGGCGGCGATCGAAACCGCCTGCCGCATCCACCTGCGCTCCGCCCGCCAGACCCTGCTGCAATCCCTGCCGCAGCTCGCGACGGAGAGCGGCTGAGGGTAAGCGAAAATCGACAAAGGTCGTGCCGTGCAGCCCCCTTGTATCTGCACGTTAGAGATTTTGTGCGATGGAAGCGATTGAGCCTCTGGCCGGGTGGCCACCCGGCCAGAGGCGTGACGAAGTCGCCCGTTCCCCCTCTGGTTACAACCGTGGATGAGCC
>NZ_JABDVY010000018.1:0-135267 GCF_019685025.1 Rhizobium sp. NZLR8
ATCAACACCGCCAAGGTCGAGATCGGCGCCACCGCCATCGTCTTCGGTCTCGGCGGCATCGGCCTCAACGTGCTGCAGGGCCTGCGGCTTGCCGGTGCCGACATGATCATCGGCGTCGACATCAACAGCGACCGCAAGGAATGGGGCGACAAGTTCGGCATGACGCATTTCGTCAATCCGAAAGAGGTCGGCGACGACATCGTGCCCTATCTGGTCAACCTGACGAAGCGCAATGGCGACCTGATCGGCGGCGCCGACTATACGTTCGACTGCACCGGCAACACCAAGGTGATGCGCCAGGCGCTCGAAGCCAGCCATCGCGGCTGGGGCAAATCGATCATCATCGGCGTTGCCGGCGCCGGCCAGGAGATCTCTACCCGCCCGTTCCAGCTGGTCACCGGCCGCAACTGGATGGGCACCGCCTTCGGCGGCGCGCGCGGGCGCACCGACGTGCCGAAGATCGTCGACTGGTACATGCAGGGCAAGATCCAGATCGACCCGATGATCACCCACACGATGCCGCTCGACGACATCAACAAAGGCTTCGAGCTGATGCATTCCGGCAAGAGCATCCGCGGCGTGGTGGTTTACTGATGGCTTCGACGACCTGCATGGCCGACATCAAGACCTTCGATGAGCTCCTCGCGCGGGAGCTCTACGACCTCTTGAAAATGCGCGTCGATGTCTTCGTCGTCGAGCAGAACTGTGCCTATCCGGAACTCGACGGCAAGGATATCGATGCCTTGCATCTAAGGCTGATGGAGAGCGGCGAACTCCTGGCTTCGGCGCGGATTCTGACACCGCACGAGCCGCATGATCCGTCAAAAATCGGCCGCGTCGTCGTCTCGCCCACCCATCGCGGCAAGCGCCTCGGCGATGCATTGATGCGCGAAGCGATCTCCGCTTGCGAGCGGCTTTATCCGGCACACCACATTGCCTTGTCGGCGCAGGCCCATTTGCGCCGCTTCTACGAATCCTTCGGCTTCATCGTGGCATCGGAGGAATATCTGGAAGACGGCATTCCCCATATCGATATGGTCCGCCAGCTGGCCATCCAGCCGGCAAGGATATTGTCATGATTTATGTCGATGCCGATGCCTGCCCGGTGAAGCCGGAAGTGCTGAAGGTCGCCGAACGCCACGGCCTCGAAGTCACCTTCGTCGCCAATTCCGGCCTACGCCCATCGCGCGATCCGATGATCCACAACGTCATCGTCTCCAACGCCTTCGACGCTGCCGACAACTGGATTGCCGAGCGCGCCGGCCCCGGTGATGTCGTCGTCACCGCCGATGTACCGCTCGCCGTGCGCTGTGTCGCCACCGGCGCCTTCGTCAGCGGCCCGACCGGGCGCGTCTTCGACGAGACCAATATCGGCATGGCGAGCGCCATGCGCGATCTCGGCGCGCATCTGCGTGAAACCGGTGAAAGCAAGGGCTACAACGCCGCCTTCAGCCCGAAGGACCGCTCGCGCTTCCTCGAAACCTTCGACCGCCTCTGCCGCCGCGCCAAGAGTTTTTCCGCGGAGGCTGGTGGGCAGCCCTGATCCCGACCGGCATGAAACGGGTGGCATAGCGGCCATGCGGATTCCTACCTTGAACGGAGCCGTTCCCTTACGCATATAGGGGTTATCGCAGACGACTGCGGCATCCTGAGGATGCAACCGTCGCGGGGACGGCCTCGCTCTTGAACAAGGAGAGTCGTATGGCCTGGTTTCTGCTTTTTCTCGCCGGTCTTTTCGAATGTGGCTGGGCGATCGGCCTTAAATATACCGATGGTTTCACACGGCCGCTGCCGACGGCGCTGACCGTCATATCCATGGTGGTCAGCATCGTGCTGCTCGGCCTGGCGGTGAAGCACCTGCCGATCGGCACCGCTTATGCGGTCTGGACCGGCATCGGCACGGTCGGCACCGTGCTCCTCGGCATCTGGCTGCTTGGCGATGAGGCAAGTGTCTCCCGTCTTGCCTGCATCGTGCTGATCGTCGGCGGCATCGCCGGTCTCAAGCTCACCGCTTGATCACCAAAACGCTGCGGGGCATCGTAACGCCCCGCAATCTATGTCGGCTCAGGCTGCCTTGCGGTTATCGACGGAAAATGCGCCGGGACCGGAGAAGAACATGTAGAGGAAGACGAAGCAGAACAGGATCGCGGCGTCGCCCTGATTGACGGCTGGGAAGAAGCTGTTCGGAGCATGCGCCATGAAATAGGCGACCGCCATTTCGCCGGCGAGCAGTAAGGCGACGGGACGCGTCAGCAGGCCGACGAGAATGAGGATGCCGCCGACAAGCTCAAGAAAGGCGGCGAAAAGCATCAGCGGCGGCAGCGAGCCCGACATCTGCGAGGCCGGGAAGCCGAAAAGCTTCATCGTGCCATGTTCGATGAACAGCAGTGCGGTGATGATCCTGAGAGCGGCCAGCCCATAGGGGCGGTAGGCAGAAAGACGCTCGAAAGTTGACATAAAATCTCTCCATTAAAAGAATACCGCCGAGCGTTAGCCTGTCGTCGGCAAGGATTGAACACACGGATCGCTGACAACCGTTCACATTTTCGACAGCAGCTAAACACCTGACCGGACGAATATATTCATCGGCCAAATCTCAAAGCGGGATGTTGTCGTGTTTCTTCCAGGGATTGGTGAGATCCTTGTTGCGCAGCATCTTCAGGCCGCGCGCCAGCCGCCGCCGGGTCGAATGCGGCATGATTACCTCGTCGACATAGCCGCGCTCGGCGGCGACGAAGGGTGAAAGGAACCGGTCCTCGTACATTTTCGTGTGGGCGGCGATCTTCTCGGGATCGGCGATATCCTTCCGGAAGATGATCTCGACCGCGCCCTTGGCACCCATCACCGCGATCTGCGCTGTTGGCCAGGCGTAGTTGAGATCTCCGCGCAGATGCTTCGACGCCATCACGTCATAGGCGCCGCCGAAGGCTTTGCGGGTGATGACCGTCAGCTTCGGCACCGTCGCCTCCGCATAGGCGAATAGCAGCTTGGCGCCGTGCTTGATGAGGCCGCCATACTCCTGCGCCGTCCCCGGCAGGAAACCCGGCACGTCGACGAAGGTGACGATCGGAATGTTGAAGCAGTCGCAGAAGCGAACGAAGCGCGCCGCCTTGCGCGACGCGTCGCTGTCGAGCACGCCGGCCAGCACCATCGGCTGGTTGGCGACAAAACCGACGGTGGAGCCTTCGACGCGGCCGAAGCCACAGACGATATTACCGGCGAATTTCGCCTGGATCTCGAAGAAATCCCCCTCGTCCGCCACCTTCCGGATCAGTTCCTTGATGTCATAGGGCTTGTTGGCGCTGGCCGGCACCAGCGTATCGAGCGACATATCGACCTCTGTCACCGACTGGTAACATTCGATTTCAGGCAGTGGCGCGGTGTTCGAAAGCGGCAGGAAATCGATCAGCCGGCGCACCTGCAGCAGCGTTTCGACATCATTCTCATAGGCGCCATCGGCAATCGAAGAGCGCACAGTGTGGACCACGGCGCCGCCGAGTTGTTCCGCCGTCACCGTCTCGTTGGTGACGGTTTTCACCACATCGGGGCCGGTGACGAACATGTAGGAGGTATCACGCACCATGAAGATGAAATCGGTCATCGCCGGCGAATAGACGTCGCCACCGGCACAGGGCCCCATGATGACGGAGATCTGCGGGATGACGCCGGAAGCGAGCACATTGCGCTGGAACACTTCGGCGTAACCGCCAAGTGCGGCCACGCCCTCCTGGATGCGGGCGCCGCCGGCATCATAGATGCCGACGATCGGCGCGCGGTTCTTCAGCGCCATGTCCTGCACCTTCATGATCTTCTCGGCATGCGCTTCCGAAAGCGAGCCGCCGAAGACGGTGAAGTCCTTGGCGAAGACGAACACCGTGCGGCCATTGACCGTGCCCCAGCCGGTGACGACCCCGTCGCCGGCAACACGGCTCTTGTCCATGCCGAAATCGGTGGAGCGATGTTCGACGAACATGTCGAATTCCTCGAAGGAGCCTTCATCGAGGAAGAGGTCGATACGCTCGCGCGCCGTCAACTTGCCACGCTTGTGCTGGGCGAGGATGCGCGTCTCACCGCCGCCGAGGCGGGCGACGCCGCGGCGCCGTTCCAGTTCTTCGAGAATTTCCTTCATGCGATCTCCCTCGCCGCTTGTGCTAGTGGCTTCGCCCGCTGAGTGAGAAAACCGAGCGTATCCTGGCTGCGACGTCCTCGGCCAAGATCTCGTCGGCAAGCTTGGGGTCGGCGGCGATGCTGGTCACGTCGAAGGCGCTGACCGCGATGACCGAGCCGTCCTCGACGGAAGCTGCGTCGATGCTGATCTTGGCGACGTTGCGGTCCTTCTGGAAGCCGAGGCCCTTCTCGATCGACACGACGCGGATCGTCAGCACCACCCGCGGCAGCACGGTGTCACGCACCGTGGCGTTGATCGCGGCATTGACGCGGTCGTTGATGCCGCCAAGCAGCTCGGCCGGCATGTTCGGCCCGGAGACAACGACGGCGCTGCGCACATCATAGACCGGTGCCTCCGGCTTTTTCGCCGAGAGGCTGCCGCAGGCTGCAAGCGCGACACAGACGAGTGCGGCCCGGCAAAAACACGACCTCAGCCAATTCATCGCAAAATCCCGCACGACCCCGTTGGAGTCGCAGATTTCGTCATAATGGCGGGGAAGGCAATATGTTTCAGGCGCTTAGGGCGAAAAAAACATCCGTCGCCGCCTTGAAGTCGGCAAAGCGCTTGGCCCGCCGCTCCTCGGCTTCTTCGTCGCTGCCCCAATGCTCGATCGTCCAGTCCTCGTCGAGATGGGCAAGCGACCAGGCTTCCTCCATCGTCACCCGGCCACAGGCGAAGGCGAGAGCCAGGATCGCCGAACCGGTGAGCGTGGTGACTGTGTGCAGTGCTGCGAGCGCGATCGGGTTGTCATATCTGGCGAGCGTGACGGCGAAGGCGGCGGTCGCCTCGCGCGGCTGCTCACGCGGCATCACGCCTTCGACGAGGATGAAACGGGCGCCGAGATCGTTTGCCGCCCAGTCGACCATCGGGTCCCAGCGCTCGGCCTGGCGTTCGACCAGCAGTTCCGGCCCATCGGCGCGATAGCAGATAAGGTCGCTCGAGGAAAAGCGCAGGATATCTTCAAGGATCGCCTGCGTGTTGCCGGTAATGCCGTCGAGCGCGGTGTTGACGAGCCGCGTCATGGGCATCGTCATGGGATCGATCTCTTCGCCCTGCGCCTGCCATTCGGCGGCGACAAGCTGCGCCAGCGCCTCGGTCGGAACCGCAAGAACCAGCCGTGCCGGCGTGCGCACCATCTTGCCGTCGAGCGTGATCGCAAAACCGCCCTCGTATTCGGCAACCGAGACGTCGGTATAGAAACGCTTCGGCAGCGGCTTCTTCATCTGGATCTGCGCCCGGCGGATCGGATCGGGATGGCTCAGGCCTTCGGAAAGATCGTTCAGCAGATCGCGCATAGGCTTACCTCAGGAAAAATGGCTTAGTATCTCGTTTGGATGATAGGCGATCGCATCGGCGCCGTTGGCGATCAGCTCATCCACGCTGGCATAGCCCCAGGCAACGCCGATCGCCTTGGCGCCGGCAGCCTTTGCCATCTGCATATCGAAAATGGCATCGCCGATGACAATGGCATCAGCGGCATTCATGCCGGTTTCGTCACAGCATTCCGTCACCATGGCCGGATGCGGCTTGGAAGGGCAATCGTCGGCGGTGCGCGCAACGGTGAAATATCGGTCGAAGCCGTGCGTCTCCATCACCAGGTTCAGCCCGCGCCTGGATTTCCCTGTCACTGCGCCGATCAGCAGATCCTCGCGCCCGGTGATCGCGTCGATCATCTCGCGGATGCCGGGAAACAGCGGCTCCCTGTAGTCGAGATCCTGGCGCACCACCGAAAACAGCGATTTGTAATGCGCCGTCATCTCGATATCGTCCTGCTCGACATGCGGCCTGCCCTGCATGCGGGCAATCGCGATATCCAGCGACAGGCCGATAATCGCCTTGGTGTCCTCAAATCGCGGTTCCGGCTTGCCGAATTTCTCGAAGGTCCGACGCATGGTTTCATGGATCAGGCCGGCGCTGTCGACCAGCGTGCCGTCGCAATCGAAAAGGGCGAGTTTCATTCGCTGTCCCTTTCAGCACCGGCAAGGTCGAGACCGAGCAGGTTCCATGTCTGCACCATATGCGACGGCAGTGGCGCGCTGACGCGCAGGCGGCCGCCGGAGGGGTGCGGGATGTCGATGCGGCGCGCATGCAGATGCAGCTTCTTCTGCACGCCGCCCGGAAAATCCCAATTCGGATCATCGTCGAAATATTTCGGATCGCCGATGATCGGATGGCCGATATGCAGGGCATGAACGCGCAATTGGTGGGTTCGGCCGGTATAGGGCTCCATCTCCAGCCATGCGAGGTTCTGCGCCGCCGTCTCCAGCACGCGGTAGAAGGAAATCGCATGGTCGGCACCGTCCTCGCCGTGTCTGGCGATGCGCATCCGGTCGCCATCGGCGGTCGGCTCCTTGACGAGCCAGGTCGAGATCTTGTCTTCGTGCTTGCGCGGAACGCCCTTGACCAGCGCCCAATAGGTCTTCTTGGTATCACGCTCGCGGAAGGCGGCCGTCAGCTTCTGTGCGGCGCCGCGGGTGCGGGCGATGACGAGAACCCCTGACGTATCGCGGTCGAGGCGGTGGACGAGCCGCGGCTTCTCGCCCTTCGGGCTGGTCCAGGCTTCGAGCATCTGGTCGATATGCCGGGCTACACCGGAGCCGCCCTGCACCGCAATACCGGGCGGCTTGTTGAGCACGATCACCTTATCGTCCTCATGCAGCACCATGCGCGACAGGAGTTCGAAATCGGACGAATGCTTGAGATCCTTGCCGGCGATCGGTCCGGACTTCTTCGCATCGACATCGAGCGGCGGCACCCGCACCGTCTGCCCGGGCTGCACGCGCGCATCCGATTTGACACGGCCGCCGTCGACACGCACCTGGCCGGAGCGCAAAAGCTTCTGCAGCGGACCGAAACCGAGCCCGGGAAAATGCACCTTGAACCAGCGATCGAGCCGCATGCCTGCTTCGTCGGGTTCAACCTTGATATGTTCTATGCCAGCCATAAAAAATCTTTCGGAAATTGCAGCGCGGGCCAAGCCGGCGTTCTTGCCGCAGCCTTTAGAGCATTTTCAAGCAAAACGGAAACCGGAAAAGAAATCAGGCCAAAGCGCGCATGACGGCAAGGCCTGCCATGACGGCGGCCATCGAAAGCCCGACGCTCGCCATGATGTAGATACCGCCCGCCGCCGCCTCGCCACGCTCGAACAGCGAGATCGCATCCAGCGAAAAGGCCGAGAAGGTGGTGAAGCCGCCGAGGAAGCCGGTGATCAGCAAAAGCCGCAGTTCCACCGAGGCGTTGAACCTCCGCGCGATCAGCTCGGCGAAGACGCCGATGACGAAGCAGCCGACGACATTGACCGCAAGCGTGCCCCAGGGAAAGGCCGGGCCCATGAGCCTCAGCGTCCACTGGCCGATATAATATCTGAGGAGGGAACCGATAGCGCCGCCGACGGCGACGAGAAGAGCCTGGATCATCCGCCGGATTTATCGCAACTCCGCAGAGATTCCAATCGTGACGGAATGAATTCTTACCATCCGGTAAAATGCCGATGATTTTGTTATGATGGCGCCAATATCATGCCGATACCGTGACGGCATGACCCAGCTCCTGTCCGTATCGGCCAACACCGCTGCCATTGCCTTCGAATCGCTGAGGATTCCCCAGCGTGTCGCGACCAGCACCGCCGCGCGCGATGCACGCCGCATCGCCGACCGGCAATTGAAGGCCGACAGCCCCGATCAGGCCGAGGAGCCCTCCAGCATCATCCAGTCGACGGAAGTGGCGCTCGACCTGATGGCCAAGGGCAACCGCCAGCCGCAGGCCGGCCTCAAGCAGGCTCTGCAATCCTACGAAGAGGTCTGAGGCAACCGCCTTTTGAAGGAAAGCCTGCGACTGGATCACAGTCGCAGGCTTTGCTGTTTCATCGGATCGCGCTTACTTGCCCTGCACCGACAGCACCTGCAGCACCAGGTCGATCTTTCCGGCCTTTTCGAAGGTCAGCGTCACCGGCACGCTATCGCCCTGCTTGAACGGCGTCTTCACCTTCTGGAACATCAGATGCAGGTTGCCGGGCTCGAGCTTGACCGTCTGGCCAGCGGCGATGGCGATGCCGTCCTTCAGCTGGCGCATCCGCATGACGTTGTCCTTGGTCACCATCTCGTGGATCTGAACCTCGCCTGCCGCAGGCGATGTCACGGATAGCAGCCGGTCGTCCGTCTGGCCGTTGTTCTTCACGGTGAAAAAGCCGCCGCCGACCGGCTGGCCGGGCAGCATCGCCTTGGCGAACCCGCCAGAGACTTCGAGATCGCCGGCCTTGACCGTTTCTCCAGCCGGTGCCGCAGCACCCATACCGGTCATACCGGACATGTCCATGCCGGCCATGTCGTCATGGTCATGGCCATGGTCTTCGCCGGCGACGACCTTCAGAAGCGGTGCCGGGCTTTTCATCCCATGCGCGTCGCCGCCATCCTTTGCCACCTGATCCCAGGCCTCGACCGTGTCACCGCACATCTGCGTCACCGGAAAGGCGAGCGAGGTGCCGGCATCGACGCCCGAAACCTTACCCTGGATGACGAAGGTGTCGTAGAAATCGTCGGAGAGATTGCCGTTCTTCCAGCGGATCTCGACCGCGCCTGTCTTCACCTTGTCGCCGTGATTGTCGTAGATCTTCTGGTAGTCGCCCTTGATCACCTCGAGCTCCCAGCCGGCCTTCGGCTGCGGCTTGGCGAAGACGAAGCCTTCCGGCAGCTTGACCCGCACTTCCGTGGTGGCCTTGCCGTCGCAGCCGTGCGGCAGCTGCAGCGTCGCGAGAATGGTGGTCTCCTCAGTCGCTTCCCTGTCGAGGAAGGTCACATGCGCTTCTGCGCCGGCGATGGCGGTCGCGGAAAGAAGGGCGGCAAGCGCGAATGTCTTGCCAAATGTCTTGCTAATCTTCATCGGATATCTCCTCGCCGGCCGCGAATTTCTCTCAGGCGGACCGGCATGCTGCATCATTAAGTGCGAAGGCAGATCAGCCGAGGATGGGAGGCGCGCGGGAATTTGCCCGGCTGACGGCGCGTGCACCGGTAACGGCGGCGGTTTCGATCGGCGAATTGACGAGCGAGGCGAGCTTGCGTTCGAGCCAGGAGCCGGCATCCGGTGCCGGTAGGATCACGGTGGCCGACAGCCGGCAGGCTTCGCAATTCGGCTTGAAGGAGGCGGTCTTGCCGTCTGCGTCCTTCACCGTGACGCAGAGCGAAGCGAAGCTGCCGTCGGGCAGCATATAGGCCGCCGCATGATAGCCTTCGGAGGCGACAGCCTGCGGCGGCTGATGGGCAAGACCGAGCAACGCGAAGCTCAATGCGCAAAGCATGCGCAAAAACAGCGTCGCTTTCAGTCCGGTCGGCCGCATGAGATCCCCTTCAACAGCAAGTCGCGATAGCCGGTTTACAGCCGAAATGCAAAAGCAGATTTGCTGCAGTTTAAGGCCGGATCGGTATAAGACGACAAAAATTTGCTCGGTGACGACATTTGCCGCTTGCCAAGAGCCACAACCGCCGGATAATTGCGCCAACCTTGTTGGGAGAATCCGGTGCTTTCGCCACCGGTGCCGAAGGAGCAACCGCCCCGGAAACTCTCAGGCAAAAGGACCAGCAAGGGGCAGACGGAACTCTGGAGAGAAGCGTTCTCGAAACGCTCGCCGAAGGGATAACAATCTCAGGCAAAGGGACAGAGGGGGCTCAGGAGAGAAGTGCGCAGCCGCGCCTTCAGATTTGAGCCCGTGCCTTCGCGAGAAGGCGCAAACCCCGGAGGCGTCTTTTGGACGATACTGCTGCCCTGAAGAAAACCCCGCTGCATGCCCTGCATCTCTCGCGCGGCGCCCGCATGGTGCCGTTCGCGGGTTACGACATGCCGGTGCAATATCCCGCCGGCGTCATGAAGGAGCACCTTCATACCCGCACCGAGGTCGGCCTCTTCGATGTCTCCCACATGGGCCAAGTCATCGTGAAGGCGAAATCCGGCAGCTACGAGGATGCCGCGCTGGCGCTCGAAAGCCTGGTTCCGGTCGATATCCTCGGTCTTGCCGAAGGCCGCCAGCGTTATGGCTTTTTCACCGACAACAGCGGCTGCATTCTCGACGACCTGATGATCGCCCATCTCGACGACCATCTTTTCGTCGTCGTCAACGCGTCCTGCAAGGAGGCCGATCTGGCCCATCTGCAGGCCCATATCGGCGACCGATGCGATATCACGCTGCTGAACCGCGCTTTGATCGCGCTGCAGGGACCGCGTGCGGTCGAGGTTCTCGCCGAACTCTGGGCCGACGTCGCAGCGATGAAATTCATGGATGTGCGCCACTGCCGCCTGCACGATGTTTCCTGTCTTGTCTCGCGCTCCGGCTATAGCGGCGAGGACGGTTTCGAAATCTCGATCCCGGCTGATAAGGCCGAGGATGTCACCATGCGGCTGCTCGAGCATCCCGATGTCCAGGCGATCGGCCTCGGCGCCCGTGACTCTCTGCGCCTTGAAGCCGGTCTCTGCCTCTATGGCAACGATATCGACACCACCACCTCGCCGGTCGAAGCAGCGCTGGAATGGGCGATGCAGAAGGCGCGGCGCACGGGCGGCGCACGCGCCGGCGGCTTCCCGGGCTCCGGCCGAATCCTTTCCGAACTCGAAAACGGCGCTGCCCGCCGCCGCGTCGGCCTGAAGCCGGAAGGCAAGGCGCCGGTGCGCGGCCATGCCAAGCTCTATGCCGATGCCGAGGGCAAGGTCGAAATCGGCGAAGTCACCTCGGGCGGCTTCGGCCCCAGCGTCGAAGGTCCCGTCGCCATGGGCTATGTTCCGGTCTCCCATGCAGCGGCCGGCACGCTCGTCTACGCCGAGGTGCGCGGCAAATATCTGCCGATCACCGTCAGCGCCCTGCCCTTCGTCACACCGACCTACAAACGCTAAAGCTTTTCCAGAGAGGACGAACAATGCTGAAATTTACCGAAGAACACGAATGGCTGCAGATCGAAGGCGGCGTTGCGACGGTTGGTATCACCAATTATGCCGTCGATCAGCTCGGCGACCTGGTTTTCGTCGAACTGCCGGAAGTCGGCGCGACCTTCTCCAAGAACGGCAATGCCGCGACAGTTGAATCCGTCAAGGCTGCCTCCGACGTCTATTGTCCGCTCGACGGAGAGATCACCGAGGTCAATCCGGCCATCGTTGCCGATCCGTCGCTGGTCAATTCCGATCCTAAGGGCGCCGGCTGGTTCTTCAAGCTGAAGCTTGCAAATGCCGCGGATGCCGACGGCTTGCTCGACGAGGCCGCCTATAAGGAGCTCACCGCGTAATGACGACGCCGACCGAATTCCAGTTCACCGATTATCAGCCCTACGATTTTGCCAATCGCCGTCACATCGGCCCCTCGCCGGCCGAGATGACCGACATGCTGAAGGTGATCGGCTATAACAGCCTCGACGGCTTGATCGACGCGACGTTGCCGCCCTCGATCCGCCAGAAGGCGCCACTCGTCTGGGGCGCGCCGATGACCGAGCGCGAGGCGCTCGACAAGCTGCGCGAGACCGCCAACAAGAACAAGGTGCTGGTGTCGCTGATCGGCCAGGGATACTACGGCACGATCACGCCGCCGGTCATCCAGCGCAACATCCTGGAAAATCCCGCCTGGTATACGGCCTATACGCCCTACCAGCCGGAGATCAGCCAGGGCCGCCTGGAAGCGCTTCTCAACTACCAGACGATGGTCTGCGACCTCACCGGCCTCGACGTCGCCAATGCCTCGCTGCTCGACGAGGCGACCGCCGCCGCCGAAGGCATGGCGATTGCCGAACGCGTCGCCAAGTCGAAGGCGAAGGCCTTCTTCGTCGATGCCGATTGCCATCCGCAAACCATCGCCCTGATCCGCACCCGCGCCGAGCCGCTCGGCTGGCAGGTGATTGTCGGCAATCCCTTCACCGATCTCGATCCGGTCGATGTCTTCGGCGCAATCTTCCAATATCCGGGCACGCATGGTCACGTCCATGATTTCACCGGCCTGATTGCCCGCCTGCACCAGGCCGGCGCCATATCGATCGTCGCCGCCGACATCCTGGCGCTGACGCTCTTGAAATCGCCCGGCGAAATGGGTGCCGATATCGCCGTCGGCTCCTCGCAGCGCTTCGGCGTCCCGGTCGGCTACGGCGGCCCGCATGCGGCCTATATGTCGGTCAAGGATGCCATCAAGCGCTCCATGCCCGGCCGTCTCGTCGGCGTTTCCGTCGATGCCCGCGGCAACCGCGCCTATCGCCTGTCGCTGCAGACCCGCGAGCAGCATATCCGCCGCGAGAAGGCGACGTCGAACATCTGCACCGCCCAGGTGCTGCTGGCCGTCATGGCCTCGATGTATGCGGTCTTCCATGGTCCCGAGGGTATCAAGGCGATCGCCCAGCAGGTTCACCAGAAGGCCGTGCTGATGGCCAAGGGCCTGGAAAAGCTCGGCTATAAGGTCGAGCCGGAAAGCTTCTTCGACACTATCACCGTCGATGTCGGCCACATGCAGGGGCTCATCCTGCGCGCCGCCGTTGCCGAAGGCGTCAATCTGCGCAAGGTCGGCGAAACTGGGATCGGCATGAGCCTCGACGAGCGCACGCGGCCGGCAACGCTCGAAGCCGTCTGGCGCGCCTTCGGTGGCAATTTCACCATCGCCGATTTCGAGCCTTCCTACCGGCTGCCGAGAGGCCTGCTCAGAACCAGCAATTACCTCACCCATCCGATCTTCCACATGAACCGCGCCGAAAGCGAGATGACGCGTTACATCCGCCGGCTCTCCGACCGGGATCTGGCCCTCGACCGCTCGATGATCCCGCTTGGTTCGTGCACGATGAAGCTCAATGCGACGGCGGAAATGCTGCCGATCACCTGGCCGGAATTTTCCGACATCCATCCCTTCGTGCCGGCCGATCAGGCGCTCGGCTACCGCGAGATGATCGACGACCTGATCGAAAAGCTCTGCGCCATCACCGGCTACGACGCCTTCTCCATGCAGCCGAATTCCGGCGCGCAAGGTGAATATGCCGGTCTGCTGACGATCCGCAACTTTCATATCGCCAACGGCGAGGGCCATCGCGACGTCTGCCTGATCCCGACCTCGGCGCACGGCACCAACCCGGCCTCGGCCCAGATGGTCGGTATGAAGGTGGTGGTCATCAAAGTGCGCGAGAATGGCGACATCGATCTCGACGACTTCCGCGCCAAGGCTGAGGAGCATGCGGCAAACCTCTCCTGCTGCATGATCACCTACCCTTCGACGCACGGCGTCTTCGAAGAGACCGTCAAGGAAATCTGCGATCTCGTGCATACCAATGGCGGCCAGGTCTATCTCGACGGCGCCAACATGAACGCCATGGTCGGCCTGTCCCGTCCCGGCGACATCGGCTCGGACGTTTCCCACCTCAACCTGCACAAGACCTTCTGCATCCCGCATGGCGGCGGCGGCCCCGGTATGGGTCCGATCGGCGTCAAAGCGCACCTGGCGCCGTACCTGCCAGGGCACCCGGAAACCGACGGCCGTTCCGGCGCGGTTTCGGCCGCCGCCTTCGGCTCGGCCTCGATCCTGCCGATCTCCTGGAGCTACTGCCTGATGATGGGCGGCGAAGGGCTGACGCAGGCGACCAAGGTGGCGATCCTCAACGCCAACTACATCGCCGCCCGCCTGAAGGGCGCCTATGACGTGCTTTACAAATCGGCCGCCGGCCGCGTCGCGCACGAATGCATCATCGACACCCGCCCTCTGGTCGACAGCGCAGGTGTCACCGTCGACGACGTCGCCAAGCGGCTGATCGACTGCGGCTTCCATGCGCCGACGATGAGCTGGCCGGTATCAGGCACGCTGATGATCGAGCCGACGGAAAGCGAGACCAAGGCCGAACTCGACCGCTTCTGCGAGGCGATGCTGGCGATCCGCGAGGAGGCTCGCGCGATTGAGGAAGGCCGCATGGACAAGGTCAACAACCCGCTGAAGAACGCTCCGCACACGGTGGAAGACCTCGTCGGCGAATGGGAGCGCCCCTATTCGCGCGAACAGGCCTGCTTCCCGCCCGGCGCCTTCCGCGTCGACAAATACTGGTCGCCGGTCAACCGCGTCGACAATGTCTATGGCGACCGCAACCTGCTCTGCACCTGCCCGCCGGTCGAAACTTATGCCGAGGCGGCGGAGTAGCAGCAATTCGGCCAGCCCCTCTCACAGGTTGGGAGGGGCTGCCTTCAAGATCAGCTTTCGATACGTGATACGGCGCCGAACCCGGCGATGCCCGTTTCGAGGCATTGGGTTCAAATTTAACCTTTCTTAGCAAGTCTCTGTTAGCAATTGAAAATGGGCGGTTTCCCTCCAGCAGGAATGTTGCCGTCGACCTTTTGTTTTGCGTGCAGGTTCTCATGCGTTCATCGGCTTTGCCAGCAATCCTCCTTGCCGCCCTGATCCTGTCGGGATGCGCCGCCAGTTCCGGCGCCGAAGATGTGCTGGGCAACGTGCCATCGCCGGAAACGACGAATGCGATCACCAAACCGAACGGCCCGATACCGGCTGCCACCGTCGGCGACACTACACAGGCAAACGCGCCGCAGGAAGCGTTGAGCTGGACCGGACCGGTTCCGGAGCCACAGGCGCTCGTGCCCCAGGACAGGCCGGTCGGCATGCCGATGCCGACGGAAAAGCCCGTCGCGATGCTCATGCCCACCAATCCGGGAATCGATCCCGATGTCGGCAGGAGATCGCCGGCACGCGGACAGATCTACGGCCACCGCTTCCGCGATGCCAAGCCGATCAACTTCGGCTCCACCTCGCCGAGAAAGCTTGCCGTGCATGGCGTCGACGTCTCGCGCTGGCAGGGCGAGATCGATTGGGAGACGTTGCGCGGGCAAGGCGCGAACTTCGTCTACATCAAGGCGACGGACGGCGGCGATCACCTCGATCCGATGTTCAAGAAAAACTGGCGCCGGGCCAAGGAAGCCGGCCTGAAACACGGCGCCTATCACTTCTTCTACTGGTGCCGGACGGCAGGCGAACAGGCCGACTGGTTCATCCGCAACGTGCCGAGGGAAGCAAACGCGCTTCCGCCGGTCATCGACGTCGAATGGAATGGCGAATCGAGCTGCAAGCGCCGCATATCCCCCGCCCGCGTCCGGGAAAAGATGCAGGTGTTCATGGACAAGCTGGAGCGTTATTACGGTCAGCGCCCGATCATCTACACGGCGCCGGATTTCTACCGCGACAATCTGAAGGGCCAGATGCTCGACTATCCCTTCTGGCTGCGCTCGGTTGCCGCTCACCCCTCCAAGGTCTACCCCGGCCGCAAGTGGCTCTTCTGGCAATACTCCGGCTCCGGCCTCTCCGAAGGCGTCGAAGGCAAGATCGACCTCAACGTGTTCAACGGCAACGAAAGCGATTGGCACGACTGGGTGGCGTCACGATAATGCATGTCGCCGGGAAGTGTGCAGCGGTTCCCGGATAACGACATGCATAAAAACAAAGAGCTAAAGCGCGTCAAGTGAATCAAGTTACATGCGAAGCGCTTTAGCTTGAGGCGGGCAAGCGCCTGCCCCGCTTACGCCGACTTCTGCACCTTCACAGGCACACCCTTATAGGCGGGGGTTCCCGATTTTCGGTCGTAATCGGCAAGCGCGATGACCCGGTTCATCTCGGGATAATATCCAGCCACGGAGCCGAGCGGGATGTCGTAAGCCACCGCGGTGAAGCCTTTGACCGACTTGCTGCCTGTTTCGCCAACCGATTCGATATCGACCCTGTCGCCATCGGCCAGGCCGCGAGCGGAGAGATCCTTGCTGTTCATGAAAATAATGTCACGGCGGCCGAAGACGCCCCGATAGCGGTCGTCGAGGCTGTAGATCGTCGTATTGTACTGGTCGTGACTGCGCAGTGTCGTCAGAACCAGCGTGTCCGCGTCGACAAGCCGGGGATCTTCTTCCAGTCCCGGCGCAGTGAGGAAATGCGCCTTGCCTGAAGGAGTGTGCCATTGCCGGTCAGCGGCGGCGACCGTCAGCCGGAAGCCGCCGGGTTTCCTGACCCTGGTGTTGAAGTCATGAAAATCGGGAAAGACTACCGCGATCTTTTCCCGAATTCGGCTGTAATCACCGACCATCCCGTCCCAATCGATATCGTATTTGCTGCCGAGCGTTGCCTTGGCGATACCGGCGATGATCGCAGGCTCGGAGCGAAGCTGGTCGCCGGGCGGTTTCAGGAAACCGCGCGAGGCATGCACCATCGACATGGAATCCTCGACGGTCACCGATTGCGGTCCGGTCCTCTGGATGTCCTGGTCGGTGCGGCCGAGAACGGGAAAAATGATCGAGGTCCGGGCGATCAACAGGTGCGAGCGATTGAGTTTCGTCGCGATGTGAACGGCAAGGTCGAGTTTGCGCATGCCTGTGAACGTCGCGTCCGGATCGGATATCGCCACGGCCAGATTGCCGCCGAGGCAGACCAGCGCCTTCGACCGGCCCTCGATGATCGCCTCGATTGCTTCGACGGCGTTGTGGCCCTTCTCCTCCGGAGGGCGGAAACCGAAGGCCTTTTCCATGCCGTCGAGAAGCGCCCTATTGGGGATTTCAGTGATACCGACCGTGCGGTCGCCCTGAACGTTCGAATGTCCCCGAAGCGGGCAGATGCCGGCGCCCTGGCGGCCGATATTCCCCCGCAGCATCAGGAAATTGGCCAGCTGCTGGACGTTGGCGGTGCCGTGGCTGTGCTGGGTGATGCCCATGCCGTAGCAGAGGATAACGTTGCGGGCATTGAGATAGACCTCGACAGCACTATCCAGCGCTTCGAACGTCAGGCCCGATTTCCTGAGGATCGACGCCCACTCCGTCTGTGCGACATCGGCCTTGAGAGCCTCCAGCCCGATCGTGTGTGCCTTGATGAACTCGCGATCGAGAAAGCCCTTGCCGCCTGCGGTGATATCGGCGTCGTCGCGTTCGAATATCCGCTTCATCATCCCCTTGAGGGCCGCAAGATCCCCGCCGGTGCGGACCTGGTGATAGGCCGATGCGATCGGCGTCGACGACATCATCGCCATTTCTACCGGGTTCTGCGGTGCTGCGAATTTTTCAAGCGCCCTTTCTTTCAAGGGATTGAAGACCACGATCGGAACGCCGCGCCTCGCGGCATCGTGCAGGGTGGTCATCATCCGAGGATGGTTGGTGCCCGGATTGTGACCGAAGCTGAAGATGGCATCGGCATGATCGAAATCCTCGAGCGTCACCGTGCCCTTGCCGACCCCGATCGAGTCGGGCAGGCCGACGCTGGTCGCCTCATGGCACATGTTCGAGCAGTCGGGAAAATTGTTGGTGCCGTAGGCCCTAACAAAAAGCTGGAACAGAAATGCCGCCTCGTTTGAGGCGCGTCCGGACGTATAGAATTCGGCCATGTCAGGGTCGGGCAGTTTGCGCAGTTCGTCGCCGATCAGCGCAAGGGCCTCGTCCCAGCCGATCGGCAGGTAATGGTCGCTGACATGGTCATAGATCAACGGGTGCGTCAGGCGGCCCTGGTCTTCCAGCTGGTGGTCGTTCCATTGCCAGAGTTCGGCAACGCCGTGCGTCGCGAAAAAGTCGGGTCCGGCGCGCTTTGCCGTCGATTCCCAGGTGATCGCCTTGGCACCGTTTTCGCAGAATTCGAATGAGCTCGTATGTTTGGGATCGGGCCATGCGCAGCCGGGGCAATCGAAACCCTCGGGCTGATTGGCTTTCAGCAGCGTCGCAGCACCCTGGGCGATGACCTGCTGGCGTGCAAGGGTTTCGGCAACGGCTTTGAGTGCACCCCAGCCGCCGGCCGGGGCCGTGTACGTCTCGATGCCTTTCGGCCGCTTCTTGGTCATCACCTGCTCCACAAATCACGCGAAGGCCAGAGCCTATCAGCCGGCAATGTAGGGGAATGCCATCCGTCGGGATAGGTGGGGGACTTGCCGATGTCGATTGGCACGTGCTGCCGGCTCTATCGCCACCGACCCCTGGCTATCATCCCGTTCCAATCCGGAACAGATACGGCCGCACGCGCCCGACCTGTAGGTCTTCGCTAACGCAATGCCTTCAGCATTCCCTAAACCCTTGCAGGTAAAAGACGATTATCCAGTTCTGGGGAAACGCTGATGAACATATCGGGCATTACGAACACTGCTCTTTCGGGAATGCGGGCGCAGACGACCCGGATCAGCGCGATCGCCAACAACGTCGCAAACAGCAGTACACCGGATTATACCAGGCTGAACACCAGCCTCACATCCGTTGTTTCAGGCGGTGTCCAGGCCGCCGTCAGGCCGACGACGTCGGATGTCGATCCGGCCACCGAACTGACCGACCTGATCGAAGCCGAGCAGAGCTACAAGGCAAACGCCGTGGTCTTCGAGACCGGCGCCGACATGTGGGAAATGCTGATGGGCATCAAGCGCGACTGAGCACGGCCCGTAAGTCGCGATGCTGTTATAATCCCATCTTGAATCAGACCTATGCCGATCCGCGCCAATGATGGGGATCGATGCCATGCCGGAATATCAGGATTTCATTTCGATCTCAGGAAGAACCGCACTCGATCCAGCACCCCTGGTGCTGCTGCATGGAAGCGGCATGCATGAACGCAATCTGATCGCGCTTGCCGACAAGGTTGGGGCGGATCGGCCCTATCTGTCGCTGAGGGGCGCGGTTAAATGGGATGAAGGCTTTGCTTTCTTTCGCCGAAACCCCGACCGGACGCTTGATGACGCCGACCTCTTCAACGAGACCCATCATCTCGCCGATTTTCTGGCGAAGGCCTCGACAACCGGGCTCCTGAAACGGCCGCCTGTGCTGGTCGGCTTTTCGAACGGCGCGATCATCGCCGCCTCGATCCTGCTGCATCGCCCGGAAACCATAGCCGGGGCCGTCCTGCTGCGGCCGCTATCACCCGCACCCGCCGCCGATTTTCCCGACCTCAGAAACCATCGCATCCTCATTCTGGCAGGCGAACGCGACGAGCGGCGCGCGCCTGAGGACGTTGTGCTCATCAGGGATCAGATTGAAAAAAGCGGTGCCGGCGCCACGACGAGACTGGTCCCGACCGGCCATGATCTCGGCGACGACGAGCCGGATTTCATCAGGGCTTGGCTGGCGGAGAATTTCCCACCAGCCTGAAGGGCACAGGTGTCAGGTGTGCACCGGCTCGTTTTGGCGCTGTGCGGCTAGGGCCGCGAGATCGGCGGGTTTCAGCTCGACGGATTCGCCGCAGCCGCAGGCCGATGTCTGGTTCGGATTGGTGAAGGTGAAGCCGGAGCGCAGCGTCGTCGCCTCGAAACCCATTTCGGTGCCGAGCAGGTAAAGAGCCGCCGATGGCTCGACCCAGACTTTGGCACCGTCGCGCTCGATCAGGTCGTCCTTGGCATTGGGTTCGGTCACCATGTCGATGGTATATTCCATCCCGGCGCAGCCGCCCTTCTTGATGCCGACGCGTACACCCTTGGCCTCCGGCCCCGAGTTCTCGACGATCGCTTTGACGCGGGCCGCAGCCCCGTCCGTCATGCTCATAATTGCAAAGCCCATGGGCCTCATCTCCTTCCGCAACCGGGGTCAAGATCCGGCGCTTCGTGATTCAAATGTAGTCGTCGCAAGTAAACGGATCAATACCGGCCTGCTTAATACCAACCGACCGCGACCTGCGCCTCTTCGGACATACGATCCGGCGTCCACGGCGGATCGAAGGTCATCGCCACTTCGACACCCGATACACCTTCGACGGCGCCGACGGCATTTTCGACCCAGCCCGGCATCTCGCCGGCAACCGGGCAGCCGGGGGCGGTCAGTGTCATCATGATTTTCACCATCCGGTCGTCCTCGATGTCGATCTTGTAGATCAGACCGAGTTCGAAGATGTCGGCCGGAATTTCCGGATCGTAGACGGTCTTCAGCGCGCTGATGACGTCGTCGCTGAGCCGCGCCAGCTCATCGGCCGGAATGCTGGAATGCACGATGCCTTCGCGCACATCGATCTTCTGTTCGCTTTCGTCCAGGCTCATCACGGACACTCCTCAAGCAAAGAACTTGCGCGCATATTCAAGCGCATCGGCCAGGGCATCGACCTCGGCGCGGGTATTGTACATGCCGAAAGATGCACGGCATGTGGAGGTGACGCCGAAGCGTTTCAAGAGCGGCATGGCGCAATGGGTGCCGGCCCGCACCGCAACGCCCTGCCGGTCGATCACCATCGAGACGTCATGGGCATGGATGCCGGCAAGCTCGAAGGAAAAGATACTGCCCTTGTCGGGCGCCGTTCCGAACACCCGCAGCGAATTGACCGATTTCAGCCGCTCGACGGCGTAAGCCGCAAGATCGGCCTCATGGCGGGCGATCGCCTCGCGGCCGACCTTCTCCATGTAGTCGAGCGCATAACCGAGCCCGATCGCCTGCACGATCGGTGGCGTGCCGGCCTCGAAGCGATGCGGCGGATCATTATAGGTGACAGCATCCTCGGCAACTTCGAAAATCATCTCGCCGCCGCCCTGGAACGGGCGCATCTGCGAAAGCCGCTCCTTCTTGCCGTAGAGCACGCCGATGCCGGATGGGCCGTAGAGCTTGTGGCCGGTCATCACGTACCAGTCGCAATCGATATCCTGCACATCCACGGGCAGATGCACCGCACCCTGGCTGCCGTCGATCAGCACCGGAATACCGCGCTCGTGCGCGATGCGGCAGACTTCCTTGACGGGAACGATGGTGCCGAGCGCATTCGACATATGGGTGATGGCGACGAGCTTGGTGCGCTCCGTCAGGCTCTTTTCGAAATCTTCGATATGGAAGGCGCCCTCGTCATCGACGGGAACCCAGACCAGCTTGGCGCCCTGCCGCTCACGGATGAAGTGCCAGGGCACGATGTTGGAATGATGCTCCATGATCGTCAGGACGATCTCGTCGCCTTCGCCGATCTCAGGCATGCCCCAGCCATAGGCGACGGTGTTGATTGCTTCCGTCGAATTCTTGGTGAAGACGATGTCGTTGACCGAAGGGGCATTGAGGAAGCGGCGCACCTTCTCGCGCGATGCCTCATAGGCATCCGTGGCGGCATTGGAGAGATAGTGCAGGCCGCGATGCACATTGGCATATTCGTGGCTATAGGCATGCGAGATGGCATCGATCACCACCTGCGGCTTCTGCGCCGAGGCGCCGTTGTCGAGATAGACCAGCGGCTTGCCGTGCACCTTCTCCGCCAGGATCGGAAAATCCCGGCGGATGGCTTCGACGTCGTATGGCGCGGCCGGTACGATCTTGTCCATTGCTATATCCGATCAGGCGTGCTTTTCGAGCCAGGCCGAAATCACGCCTTCCAGCGCCTCGACCAGAGCCTCGTCTTCCAGTTCCTCGATGATCTCGGCGACGAAGGCGTTGACCAGCATCGCCCGCGCCTTGTTCTCCGGAATGCCGCGCGCCATCATGTAATAGAGATGATTGGCGTCGATATCGGTCACCGTCGCCCCGTGGCCGCACTGGACATCGTCGGCAAAGATCTCGAGCTCTGGCTTGACCGAGAATTCGGCATCGTCGGACATCAGCAGCGTGTTGCAGGCCATCTTGGCGTCGGTCTTCTGCGCATCGGGCGCCACCCGGATCATGCCCTGGAAGACCCCCTTGGCGCGGTCGAAGACGACGTTGCGGATCACTTCGGTCGAGCCGGTGTGCGGCACGTCGTGGCCAAGCATCATCGTCACGTCGGTATGGCTCTCACCGCCGAGCAGGTTGATGCCGCGCACCGTCAGGTCGGCGCCCTCGCCCGTCACCTTGATATGCAGTTCCTGGCGCACCAGCCTGCCACCGGCATTGATGACGAACAGGCGAAGCCTGGCGTCCGTGCCGAGATCGATGCGGATCTGGCCGAGATGCGTATCGTCTGCCCCATGCTGCTGCAGGATGATCCAGGTTAGCTCGGCGCCCTCGCCGACAGTGATGTCACTGACATGGGACACGAGTGCCGCATCGCTGGTCACTGCAAGGTGACGTTCGATGACGGTTGCCTTGACACCGGCGCCGAAGGCAACGGGAAGGCGTGTATGTGCCTGCCCGCCGGCATGGACAAACTGGATTTCGAGCGGATCTTCAAGCTCGGTATCGGCAGGCACGTCGACGACATAGCCGTCGCGCACGAAGCTGCCGTTGATGCGGCCGACCGCGTCGTCGCTGCCAAGCGCATCGAGCCCGTCTGCGGCGGAACCGTCGAGCAGATGTTCGCTATAGGCTGAAACGCCAAGACCGTCGGCCGCAGCCTTCTGGTTGGCGTGGCCCTGGATCACCGCCAGCACCGTCGAGCCGGCAACCAGAGGCTCAAGCGCATCGGAGCCGGCATCACCGACCTGCGGCGGCAAGGCGCGCAGCAGGTTTTTCAGATCGGTATAGTGCCAGGCCTCGATGCGGCGCGTCGGCAGGCCGGCCTTCTTCAGGTCGTCGAGAAGCCGGTCGCGTAGCGCCGTCACCGCGCCGTTGCCCGGCAGATCGCCGATCTGATGGTTGAATGCCTCGATCAACGCCGTTTCGGCCACGGTCAGGCGGCTCGTCGTCTGCATATTCATGGACGTCGTCCTTTCCACCCGAACTCAGGCCGCCGCGCCGATGATGTCGGCATAGCCGTTGGCTTCCAGCTCATGCGCCAGCGTCTTGTCGCCCGACTTGATCACCTGGCCTTTGTAGAGCACGTGGACGGTATCCGGCACGATGTAGTCGAGCAGGCGCTGGTAATGGGTGATGACCACGACGGCGCGGTCCGGCGAACGCAGCGCGTTGACGCCGTCGGCGACGATCTTCAGCGCGTCTATGTCGAGGCCGGAATCGGTTTCGTCAAGCACGCAGAGCTTCGGCTCCAGCAGCGCCATCTGCAGGATCTCGGCCCGCTTCTTCTCACCGCCGGAGAAGCCGACGTTCAGCGGCCGCTTCAGCATCTCGGTATTGATCTGCAGTTTGCCGGCGGCATCCTTGACGCGACGCATGAAATCCGGCGTCGTCAGCTCGTCTTCGCCGCGCGCCTTGCGCTGCTCGTTCAACGCCACCTTCAGGAATTGCATGGTGGCGACACCCGGGATTTCGACCGGATACTGGAAGGCAAGAAAGATGCCCTTGGTGGCGCGTTCTGCCGGATCGAGCTCGAGAATGCTCTCGCCGTTATAGAGAATGTCGCCCTCGGTGACTTCGTAATCGCTGCGGCCGGACAGCACATAGGAGAGCGTCGACTTGCCGGAGCCGTTCGGCCCCATGATCGCGGCAACTTCGCCGGCCTTCACCGTCAGGTTCAGGCCACGAATGATCTCAGTGCCGTCTTCGGCGATGCGGGCATGAAGGTTTCTGATTTCAAGCATCTTTGGTTCCTGCGTTTTCTCTGCGTAGCTCATTAGAGCCTCGCGTAATTTCTAAGGGCGTCGACGTGTTATGCTCGGCGCTATCGCGCCAAAAAACGAATGACACGGAAAACCGTGAGCGTTACGAGCCAAAGCCATTCGAGAATCTGAATAAACTTTCCTGGTTTTTCCATACGCTGCTGGAGAAACACGTAAGGCTGCTCTGGCGGCTTTTCTGTCTCGTATCTGCTTTCGCGGGGGCGAATTTTCGCCAATATTTCCCCTCGCATATTTTCCAGACGTTCAAGAATGCGCTTCTTGTCCGTCTCGTTCATGTCAGCCTACAGAGCCTTCCAGCGAAATGCTGATCAGCTTCTGCGCCTCGATGGCAAACTCCATCGGCAGTTCCTGCAGCACTTCTTTGACGAAGCCGTTGACGATCAGGGCGATCGCCGCTTCTGTGGGGATGCCGCGCTGCAGGCAGTAGAACAGCTGGTCCTCGGAGATCTTCGAGGTCGTCGCTTCATGCTCGAACTGCGCCGTCGAATTCTTCGCCTCGATGTAAGGCACCGTATGGGCGCCGCACTTGTCGCCGATCAGCAGCGAATCGCACTGGGTGAAATTGCGCGCATTCGAAGCCTTGCGGTGGGCCGAGACCTGGCCGCGATAGGTGTTGTTGGAGACGCCTGCGGCGATGCCCTTGGAGACGATGCGGCTCGACGTGTTCTTGCCGAGATGGATCATCTTGGTGCCGCTGTCGATCTGCTGATGGCCATTGGAGACGGCGATCGAATAGAACTCGCCGCGACTGTCATCGCCGCGCAGGATGCAGGACGGATATTTCCAGGTGATCGCCGATCCGGTTTCGACCTGCGTCCAGGAGATCTTCGAGCGGTCGCCGCGGCAATCGCCACGCTTGGTGACGAAGTTGTAGATGCCGCCTTTGCCGTTCTTGTCGCCGGGATACCAGTTCTGCACCGTCGAATATTTGATCTCGGCATCGTCGAGCGCCACGAGCTCGACCACCGCGGCATGCAGCTGGTTTTCGTCGCGCTGCGGCGCCGTGCAGCCTTCGAGATAGGAGACGTAGGCGCCCTCTTCCGCGATGATCAGCGTGCGCTCGAACTGGCCGGTGCCCTTCTCGTTGATGCGGAAATAGGTGGAAAGCTCCATCGGGCAGCGAACGCCCTTCGGTACGAAGACGAACGAACCGTCGGTGAAGACCGCCGAATTCAGCGTCGCGTAATAATTGTCCGTCGTCGGCACGACCGAGCCGAGATATTTCCGGACGAGATCGGGATATTCGCGGATCGCTTCCGAGATCGACATGAAGATCACGCCGGCCTTCTTCAGCTCTGCCTTGAAGGTGGTGACGACCGAGACGCTGTCGAAAACCGCGTCGACGGCGATCTTCGGCTTCTCGACGCCAGCCAGGATCTCCTGCTCACGCAGCGGGATGCCGAGCTTCTCATAAACCTTCAGCAGCTCCGGATCGACCTCGTCCAGCGACTTCGGACCCGGCGTGCTTTTCGGCGCCGCGTAATAATAAATGTCGTTGAAATCGATCTTCGGATAATCGACGCGCGCCCAGGTCGGCTCTTCCAGCGTCAGCCAGCGGCGATAGGCCTCGAGACGCCATTCCAGCATCCACTCCGGCTCCTGCTTCTTGGCCGAAATGAAGCGGATGATATCCTCGGACAGGCCTTTCGGCGCCTTATCCATTTCGATGACGGTTTCGAAACCGTATTTGTACTGGTCGACATCGATCAGGCGGACCTGGTCGATCGTTTCCTGGACGGCAGCCATTTCGTTCTCCAATCTCGCCGGATACAAGGTCCGGCAGCTTGTAGCGCATGGGCAATTCTCTTGCCCTGATGTAGGTGGCCAAAAGGGACTTTTCAGCCCGATTGGCAAGCGAAAATTTGCGTTTCCGCAAGTTTATGACGCGGTCAAGCCGCCTCGCCGGCCGACCTTCGCCGGCAGGCGATCTTCGCAAAAGCCGCAATCGCCCGGTCGATATCCTCTTCCGTCGTCGCAAAACCGAGCGAGATGCGCAGCGCTCCGAGCTTGGCGTCACGGCCCATCGCCGTCAGCACATGGCTTTCGCCGAGCCGACCGGATGAGCAGGCCGAGCCTGCCGAAAGCGCCACACCTTCGAGATCGAAGGCGATCTGTCCGGTCTCGGCCTTCAGCCCCGGCAGGGTGAAGAAGATCGTATTGACGACACGCTCGCCACCCTCGCCGTGGATCATCACATCGGCAGCCGCCTCACGCATGCCGGCTTCCAGCCGCTCGCGCAGCGCGCCGATTTCCACATTACGCGCCTCGAGTTCGTCGGCCGCGGCTTCTGCCGCCGCACCGAAGCCGATCAGCGCCAGTGAGTTCTGTGTGCCGGAGCGGTGACCCCGCTCCTGTCCGCCGCCCTGGATCAGCGGCCGCGGCATCAGCGCCTCGCCGCGGGCAATTAGCGCGCCGGCGCCCTTCGGCCCGCCGATCTTGTGCGAGGAAATGATCATGAAATCGGCACCGATCTTGCCGATATCGAGCCCGATGCGGCCAGCCGCCTGAACGGCGTCGACGACAAAGAGCCCGCCATGGGCGTGGACGATCTTTGCCGCCGCCTCGACCGGCTGGACGATGCCGGTCTCGTTGTTGACGAGCATGATGGCGACCATCGGCAGGCCGGCGGCCTTGTCATGTGCAGCAAGCAGCAGGCCCAGCGCATCGAGATCGACGATGCCGGCCTCCGTCACCGGGACCTCGGTCATCTTCTCCCTGGCAAAGCGGCCGCCTTCGCGCACAGCCGGATGCTCGATTGCCGAAAAGTAGAGGCGGCCGAGCTGAAGCGGCGTGCGGCCCATGCGGAAATCCGGGGTCAGCACCAGATTGGCGGCCTCGGTGGCGCCGCTGGTAAAGACCACATTGCCGGCGTCGGTGCCGACCAGTGCCGCCACTTTGCGCCGCGCGCCTTCGATTGCAGCGCGGGCGGCACGGCCTTCGCCGTGAACGGAATTTGGATTGCCGAAAATGTCGATGGCGCGCATGATCGCCGCGCGTGCCGCGGGGTGCAGCGGCGCTGTGGCATTCCAGTCGAGATAAAGGCGTGGCGGCGCCATGATCTTCAGTCCTGCGCTTAACGAGCTTGCTTCAGCACCCGCGGTTCATTTTTCTTGAAATTTCCGCCGGGCTTGCCTTATGACACATTCCACGATGCGTGGATCGCCATGCAAGTTTCGAATTGTTCTAAACTGCGTTTTAGAAAACCTGACAACACTAGTCAAGTCATGTTGTCGTCCAAACGCAGCGCGAACGCGAAATAAAACCCGGAGTACCAATGCCCGAAGTCATTTTCAACGGCCCAGCCGGCCGTCTTGAAGGCCGCTATCAGCCCTCCAAGGAAAAAAGTGCGCCCATCGCCCTGATTCTGCATCCGCATCCGCAATTCGGCGGCACGATGAACAATCAGATCGTTTACCAGCTCTTCTATATGTTCCAGAAGCGTGGGTTCACGACGCTGCGCTTCAATTTCCGGGGCATCGGCCGCAGCCAGGGCGAATTCGACCACGGCGCCGGCGAACTTTCGGATGCCGCCTCGGCGCTCGACTGGGTGCAAAGCCTTCATCCCGATTCGAAGACCTGTTGGGTCGCCGGTTATTCCTTCGGCTCCTGGATCGGCATGCAGCTGCTGATGCGTCGGCCGGAGATCGAAGGCTTCATGTCGATTTCCCCACAGCCGAATACCTACGACTTCTCCTTCCTGGCGCCCTGCCCCTCCTCCGGCCTGATCATCAACGGCGAGGCCGACAAGGTGGCGCCGGAAAAGGACGTCAACGGCCTTGTCGAGAAGCTGAAAACCCAGAAGGGCATTCTCATTACCCATCGCACCGTTTCCAACGCCAACCATTTCTTCAACGGCCAGGTGGAAACGCTGATGGGCGAATGCGAGGACTATCTCGACCGCCGCCTCAACGGCGAACTGGTGCCGGAGCCGGCGGCCAAGCGGATCCGCTAACGCCATAGCCAGAGCCGGTCATCCCCAAGCGGAGCCGGTCCGGGACGCCACCGGCCCCTTTGTGCCGGAACAGATCACCTACCGTGTTGCAATCTATATTGCAGTGCGGTAGGTTCCTCGCGATCCTAACTAAAGCGAGGTCCGCAATGACCAAGTCGTTCGGGGAAGTCCTGGATAAGTATAGGGGTATCGGTCCGGGGTTCGATTTTCTTCGAATTGGGCTCGCCTTTTCTATCGTATTGACCCATTCCTTTTTGCTGACAAGGAATGATGCCTTCATCAGGGGGTCGGTATTCTGGTTTGCTGAATACGCTCTTGTTCCGATGTTTTTCGCGTTGAGCGGATTTCTGATCGCCGGCAGCGCCCAGCGACTGAGCCTCCGGAACTTCCTGATCAATCGTGGCTTGCGCATCGTCCCGGCACTTGCCGTCGATATCGTCGTTTGTTCGCTGATCATCGGGCCGATCATAACAATCGTCTATCACTCCGAATATTTTACCGATCCGCGATTTTTCAAATACTTCCTGAATATCGTCGGCTGGATCCATTACGAGTTGCCTGGCGTTTTCCAGGATAATCCGAGCCAACGTGTCAACGGCGCGCTCTGGACGGTTCCCTGGGAGATATTCTGCTACATCATCATGTCGTTCCTGATGGTCACCGCCATCGTGAAGACCCGCTACAAGCTGCTTGCCGTGACGGCCGCCTATATCGTCATCGGCCTCATCGTGCAGAAGATGCCCTATCTGTTCCCGGGCTCGATCAAGCCGATCGCGCGCTTCCTGTTCATGAGCCGGGGCTCCCAGCTGATTACGGCGTTCATGATGGGCATCGCCGTCTTTCAGTTTAAAGCGGTCATTCCGTATTCCCGATGGCTATTCGCCGCCGCCTGCCTGGTTTGCATCGTCGCCATTCTCACCCTCGACAGCCGGGCTGTGGAGTCAGTGATCAACCGGCCGATCGTCATCACCTCGCTGGTTTACATCACCGTCTTCATCGGCCTGTCGGAGGTGCCCATTCCGGCCTTTTTCAGGAAAGGCGACTATTCCTACGGCGTCTACCTCTACCATGACCCGTTCTTGCAGATCTGGATCAGCTCGTTCCCCACGGTCTTTCTCTACCCGAAATACGGTGCGCTGGCGCTCTATCTCGTCGGCTTGCCCTCGGCTCTCGCCGTCGCGGTGCTGTCCTGGCATTTCATCGAGAAACCGATCCTCGGCCTTCGCAAGAAGTTTTCGTTCATCGCCCAGGTCAGGGGCGTCGAGGATGGCAATCAGGCGGGGCGCAAATCCAATGTCCGGCCGATTGCCGTAAAGAGTTAGATCTTTGCCGGCCGCGTGTCAGCGGTGAGTTAGAAAGCCGTGCATGACGACACTGAGCCGCGGCGTCGTGAGGATGATCCTCACGCTCATGGCCTTGCCAGCACCCCGCCGCTGACGGGAGCGGCGACCCCCGTCGTGCCTGGAAATGTCAATGGCAGCCCATCCAGCGAGCGCACGGCGAGATAGGCCCAGGCCTCGGCCTCCATCGCGTCGCCGTCGAAGCCGGCCTCTTCGGCGGTCAATACCTTCGACCCCAGCGCTTCGGCCATGGCCGAAAGTTCCGCCATCAAGGTGCCGTTCAGCCGCCCGCCGCCGCAGACGATATAGGTCGACGGGGTCTCCGGCAGGAAACCGGCGGATTTGACAATCGACGCGGCGGCGACGTGCGCCAGCGTCCGGGCGCCGTCCTCAAGGCTCGCCTCCCCAACCCGAAGCGGTGCGAAATCGCCGCGATCGAGCGAACGCCGGATATTGCCGCGAAAAAACGGGCTTTCCAGATATCGCTCCGCGAGAGCGGCCACCACCTTGCCGCGTCCGCCGATCTCGCCGCCGGGATCAAAGGTTTTGCCGGTCTGCATCTCCACCCACTGGTCGATCAGCGTATTGCCCGGGCCGCTATCGAAGGCCGATATCCGCCCGTCCGTGCCGATGAAGGTCAGATTGGAGATCCCGCCGATATTGACGAAACAGACAGCCTGCCCGGCCTGCTGGAATTTTCCCGCGAGCGCTGCGTGATAGGCAGGCACCAGCGGTGCGCCCTGGCCGCCGTGAACCATATCGTTGGCCCGCATGTCATAGACCAACGATATGCCGGTTCGGCGCGCCAGTTCCTGGCCGTCGCCGATCTGGATCGTCAGCCCCTCGTCGGGTCGATGAAGCACCGTCTGCCCATGGAAGCCGAGAACATCGATATCACCGGCAGCGAACCCGAAACGCGCCAGGAATGCCGTCACGGCAATTGCATGCCGTTGGGTCAACTCGCGCTCGATGTCGCCAAGCTCAGTGGGCCGCTCGTTCCTGTCGGTCAGCGGCCGCGCCAGTTCCAGCGCCCGTTTCAGCCGCTCGCGAAAATCGGCGTCATAGGGTACCCCCATGAACGGGCCACGCTCGATGAAGCCGCGGCCGTCGGTCCTGAGCAGCGCCACATCGATTCCATCCATCGACGTGCCGCTCATCAGGCCGATCGCGGTTCTGATGACATCCATGCGGCTTGCCTCCCATGCGATTCCCGGATGCACTTTTATAAAAACAGTGCTAAACGCGCCGCGATAGATCAACAACAACGAACTTGCGTGAAGCCATATGGGTCAAACGCAGACACCAAGAGACGAAAGCCATGTCCGAGTTCAAGTCCGATTTCCTCCGCACGCTGAAAGAGCGCGGCTTCATTCATCAGGTCTCCGATGAACGCGGCCTCGACGACCTGTTCGCCAAGGAAACCGTGACGGCTTATATTGGCTTCGATCCGACGGCGCCCAGCCTGCACGCCGGCTCGCTGATCCAGATCATGATGCTGCATTGGATGCAGAAGACCGGTCATCGGGCCATTTCGCTAATGGGCGGCGGCACCGGTATGGTCGGCGACCCCTCCTTCAAGGAAGAGGCGCGCCAGCTCATGACCGTGGATACGATCGAAGGCAACATCGCCTCGATCAAGCGCGCCTTCTCCAATTATCTGAATTACGGCGACGGTCCGAAGGACGCGCTGATGATCAACAATGCCGAATGGCTGCGCTCGCTGAACTACCTCGAATTCCTGCGCGATGTCGGCAAGCACTTCTCCGTCAATCGCATGCTGTCCTTCGACAGCGTGAAGACGCGCCTTGACCGCGAACAGTCGCTGTCCTTCCTGGAATTCAACTACATGATCCTCCAGGCCTACGACTTCGTCGAGATCGCCAAGCGCTATGGCTGCCGTCTGCAGATGGGCGGTTCGGATCAGTGGGGTAATATCGTCAACGGTATCGATCTCGGTCACCGCATGGGGACACCGCAGCTTTATGCACTGACATCGCCGCTGCTGACGACGTCGTCGGGCGCCAAGATGGGCAAGTCGGCGACGGGCGCTATCTGGCTGAACGCCGACATGCTCTCGGCCTACGATTTCTGGCAGTACTGGCGCAACACCGAGGACGCCGACGTCTCGCGCTTCCTGAAGCTCTACACGACGCTGCCGATGGATGAAATCGCCCGTCTCTCGGCGCTCGGCGGTTCGGAGATCAACGAGGTCAAGAAGATCCTCGCGACTGAGGTAACGGCGATCCTGCACGGCCGAGAATTCGCCGATCAGGCCGCCGAAACGGCGCGCAAGACCTTCGAGGAAGGCCGCGTCGCCGAAAACCTGCCTTCGGTCGACATCCCTGGCACCGAACTCGACGGCGGCATCGGCCTGCTGTCGCTGATGGTCCGCGCTGGTCTTGCCGGCTCGAATGGCGAGGCTCGCCGTCACATCCAGGGCGGCGCGGTGCGCATCAACGACGAGGCCGTCAGCGACGAGCGCCGGCTGATCGGCAGCAACGAAATCACCGCCGACGGCGTCATCAAGCTCTCGCTCGGCAAAAAGAAGCACATCCTGATCCGCCGCGCGGCGTAAGCGGCTTCAATTGCGAACAAATCAAAGCCGGCGCTCGCGCCGGCTTTTTCTTTGCCCAACTCATGCGTTGGCGCGCACCCCTCACTCAACTCCGGGCCGAGATGCCGCGTCCGTTCGTTCGGCCTCCCGGAAGACATAGGGTGGTGGATTGACGTCTGGCGCGTGCGTCACGCGGGACCACCAGCTGATCGAGAAGATCGGCGGTGTCACCGTCGCATCGAGAGGAACCGCCAGTACATGGGCGGAACGGATGAGCTCCGGCGGTTTCAGCCGCTCGCTCTTCTCTGCAGAGTATGACGCATGGTGGCCGGCTGCAGCAGCGGCCACCGCGACCGATAGGAACGAGACTGTCCGAGCGCACTGCATGGCATCCTCCGACATTGCGCCGACCGTTTTGCGGGCCGGGATTCACATTACATCAGAGTTACCTAAAATAGGCAAAGCATCAATGTCGGACTTGTCAGTATAAGTCGGAATTAGCGAACAAGCCGCACGACAATCAGCGCTTTATCGGAACCTTTTCCGCCCGCCGGGATTTGCGACCAGATTGGATTGGAGCGCCGGCATGATCAACGACCTCTGGTATAAAAACGCCGTCATCTACTGCCTGTCGGTCGAGACCTTCATGGATGCAAACGGTGACGGCGTCGGCGATTTTCAGGGGCTGATGCGGCGCCTCGACTATCTCTCCGGCCTCGGCGTGACGGCAATCTGGCTGATGCCCTTCCAGGCTTCACCCGGTCGCGACGACGGTTACGACGTCTCGGATTATTACAATGTCGACCCACGCTACGGCACGCTCGGCGACTTCGTCGAATTCACCCACGGCGCCAAGCAGCGCGGTATCCGCGTGTTGATCGATCTGGTGATCAATCACACATCCAAGGATCATCCCTGGTTCCAGGAGGCCAGGAGCGATCCGCAGTCACGCTATCGCGATTGGTACGTCTGGTCTGAGAAAAAGCCGGCGAATGCCGATCAGGGCATGGTCTTCCCCGGCGTCCAGAAGACCACATGGACCCATGACGAGAAGGCCAAGGCCTATTATTTCCACCGTTTCTACGATCATCAGCCCGATCTCAACACGTCCAATCCCGAGGTGCAGGCCGAAATCCTCAAGATCATGGGCTTCTGGATCCAGCTCGGCGTCTCCGGCTTTCGGATGGATGCCGCCCCCTTCATCATCGCTAGGAAAGGCGCCGATGTCAGCAAGCCGGTCGAGCAGTTCGACATGTTGAGAAAATTTCGCGAATTCCTGCAGTGGCGGCTCGGCGATTCCATCATCCTCGCCGAAGCCAACATCCTGCCGAAGGACAATTTCGAATATTTCGGCGACGATGGCGACCGCATGCAGATGATGTTCAATTTCCAGGTCAATCAGGCGCTGTTTTATGCTCTTGCCAGCGCCGATACTCGACCGCTAAAGAAGGCGATGGAGACGACGAAACCGCGCCCGGCAACCGCGCAATGGGGCCTGTTTCTCCGCAACCACGACGAACTGGATCTCGGCCGGCTGTCGGAAAAGCAGCGCGACGCCGTCTTTGCCGCCTTCGGGCCTGAAAAGGACATGCAGCTCTATAACAGGGGCATTCGCCGTCGCCTGGCGCCGATGCTCGGCGGCGACCGCCACAGGATCGAGATGGCCTACAGCCTGCTGTTTTCGCTGCCCGGAACGCCGGTCATCCGTTACGGCGACGAGATCGGCATGGGCGACGATCTCGCTCTGCCAGAACGCAATTGCGCCCGCACGCCGATGCAGTGGTCGACCGAACCGGAAGGCGGTTTCACCAAAAGTCGAAAGCCTGTCTCGCCTGTCATCAAGGACGGCCCCTACGGCTTCCAGCATGTCAACGTCGCCGAGCAGCGGCGCGATGCCAATTCATTGCTGAACTGGACCGAACGAATGATCCGGATGCGCAAGGAAGCTCCTGAGATCGGCTGGGGCGATTTCGCTGTGGTCGACACCGGAAACGACGGCGTGCTAGCGCTTCGTTACGACTGGCGCGGCAATTCCGTGTTGATCCTGCACAATCTGCATGCGCAGCCGGCAGAAGTCACCTTCGATCCGGACAGAGGCAAAGACGGGCGACAGTTGATCGATATCGCCGACGGCGCGAGCAGCGAAGCGGACGAGAAAGGCTGCCACACCGTCGTGCTCGACGCCTATGGCTATCGCTGGTACCGCGTCGGTGGCCTCGACTATCTCCTCAGGCGCAAGGAAATTTAATGCATGTCGACCGGAAGTGTGCAGCGGTTCCGGGAAAACGACATGCATAAAAACAAAGAACTAAAGCGCGCCGCATGATTCAAATTTGATGCGACGCGCTTTAGGTTCCGCGCCCTACTGGAATTCGAAGATCTGCCGGAAGACACCCGGTGCGATGATCGACAGCGGGTTGATCTGCAGGTTTGGCTGGTCGAACTTGCCGGTGAGCTTGAAGGTGATGCCGATCAGGCCGCGGTCGCTGCCGTTGCCGAGGATGACGCCGATCAGCGGCAGTTCGGCAAACAGCCGGTTTAGGCCGTAGGCCGGCATGAAGGTGCCGGTCATGTCCATATTGCCCTTGCGGTCGCGCACCACGCCCTGGAAGGTCGCGCCGATCTGGTCGCCGCGCAGCACGCCATTCTCGATGCCGACCATGCCATCGCGCGAGACGACGCGGGCAAAGCCGCGCTGAAAGCGTTGCGACGAGGTATCGATCTCGCGCTTGACGGCTTCGTTGAGGCTGCGCTGCTCGTTGCCGACAGGCGTCGAGACGATCGAGCGCAGCCGTTGTTCGTTGACGATCGAGAACCGGCGCACGTCGAGCGAACCGTCCCAGCCGCCCTGTGCCGAAAGCCTGATTGCCAGATTGAGCAGGCCGCCCTGCATGTGCTTGTAGAGATCGGCAAAACGCGAGACCGCGCCGGCATCGCCGCTGGTGATGTTGATGACGCCACCGTCCTTCATCTGGCTGACCACGGCTTCACCGCTGTCGGTAACGGCGGAAAAGTTCAGCGCTTGCAGCTTGTCGCCGCGAAGTGACACCTGCGCCTGGAAATTGCCGATCTTCTCATCGTTGAAGCCGATGACGTTTTTCAGCCTGGCGCGCACCGATACGCCGGTGTCGCCGGCATCCCCGTCACCATCGCCATCGCCCGAGCCCGATTTCAGCCGCGCGATAACTGGCCGCGCATCGGCGCTGTCGCCGGAGACCGAGACGTCGAAATTGCCCTTGCTGCGCTTCACCGACAGGGCGAAATCGTCCAGCGAGGAGAGTTTGACGCTGTCGAAATCGGCTGAGATCAGCCCATTTTTGCCGACGTTCATCGATCCGTTGGCGCCGAAACCGTCGCCCTTCAGCCGGAAGTTCTTGATCTGGGTATTGTCGGCCGGGCCGGAGGTTTCGAATTCGGCCGAAGCTGCAATGCCGCTGCCCTTCGACCAGCCGATCCACGGCAGGTCGAGTTGCGACCGGGTAAGCTCGAGCTGAACGTCCTGCCGGTCGTCGTCGATCCGCGTCAGCACCATCTTCACGCTGCCGCCGACGATTCCGGAAAGGCCGGGGATCAGCTTGTTGCGCTGCTCCTCGGAAAGCGTCGCGGTGATCACCCGCTGCCGCTTCGCACTGTCGGATGCCTCGACCGGTTCGGTAAGATCGATATCGGCGGGGACGCCATCGATCTGGGCCTTGGCGTCGAGCGTGATCTGTTTCGGATTGCCGTTCAGCGTACCGTTGAGATTGCTGATCGTGCGGCCGGAAAACGGCTTGCCAAGATCGACATCGGTGAGCTTCATGGCCGCCGTCCATTCGGCCGGAGGCGGGTTCTGCGAGGCGAGCAGGCCGAAATGCGCCTTCACGTTCGCCTCGATCCGCCCCTTGAAATCGTCGGGCGTAAAGCCGGCGCGCTGCAGCACCCGGATCGGTCTGTAGGTCAGAAGCTCGCCGACGGCATCCGCTGCCCCGGAGACCGTAAGATCGATATCCGCCATCAGCGGCTTGTCGTAGGTGGCGGGCATGATGAAGGTTCCCTGCCCGAGACCGACGGATCGGCCGGAGGGGAAAAACGACGTGCCGCTTTTGATCGCGATCGTCGCAACCGGGCCGGCCAGGTCGAAATGGGCCGAGGTGTCACGGATCGGCGGAATGTCGCCGGCAACGTTCATCCGCGCTCCCGTGATGTCGAAGCCGATGCGGATCTGGTTGGCGTCGAGCTTCAACCCCTTGCCGCCGGCTGCCTCGTCCAGCCTGCCGAAGGGAATGAACACGGAGATCGCAGCGTTGGTGACGGTGCCGCCGAAGAGGTTGCCCTGTACCCAGGTGCGCACCTTGGGCGCCATCCAGAATGGCCACATTTGCTTGATCGCCGTCGTCTGCAGTTGTGCCGACTGGCCGGCAAAGCTGATCTCCGGCGATTTGCCCCCGAGCTTGACGTGCAGTGCCCCGTAAAGCGCGCCGAGCGAGCTGGAGACGGCCATATTGGGAAACTGGAATTCCCGCCCGGCGACAAGGTAGCGCCCGGTCGCCTGGATATCGAAAGAGAGCGGCTGCTCGCCGGAGCCGCTGGGGGCTGCCATGCCGCCGCTGACCAGCAGATCGATGCCGAAGCCCTTGCCGGCCTGCGGGTCGAGCTTGTCGAGATCGATCAGCGCGCCGTTGATCGGAAGCGTGGTCGCGCCGAACCGGGCATTCGACCGGGCGATCTCGAGCGTCTGCTTGGCGAAATCATAGACGAGGTTGATCTGCCCGCCCGATAGCTCCTGCGGATCGCCATCCGCATAGATCAGGCCGGGATCGATGTCGATCGTCGCCGCAAGCGCCGGCTCCACGCCATCGCGCCCCCTGGTGGCCGACACCGTCAGGTCGGCAAACGCGCTGAGCCCCTGCCGGATCACGCCTTGATCGTTGCGTTTGAGCGAAAAGGGCGTGAGGTCGGCATGCCTGAGCGTCGCCACCACCTTCGATACGTGGCCGTCTTCCTTCTCGGCCAGTACGTCGAGCGTCGCCACCTCGCCGTTCAGCGCCACCTCGCCGCTCAATTGCAGCGAGGATGGGCCGGCATGGGCAAAGACGAGGTTGTCGACGACCAGCGACAGCGGGCCGTTGGCGGTATCGGCAAGCTTGATAGTTATGCCGGAGATCCGTACCGAATTGGTTGAGCCCCGGGTCACGACGCTGTCGAACATGTCGAATTGCGAGAAGATCTTCTCCGTCGCCGCCGGCATGGCGTCGATGCGCAGATCGTCGAGCGTCAGAGGATTGCCGGAGGGCAAAAGCGCGGTATCGAGCGCGATATCCTCCGCTTCGATGTCGGTGACGGCGATGCGGCCGCGGAAAAGCTGCAGCGGATCGAGCCCCAGGCGCACCGAACCCGTCGTCGACAGGTGCTGGCCGCTCTGCTCATCGATCATGTTGACGTTGCGCGCTTCCAGCGCCAGCCGGAAATCCGAGGTGAAACGGATGACGGTGGAGCCGACCTCGGCGTGGTAACGCGGTCCGGCCACGCCGTTCAACGCCGCCTGCGCCTGCTGCGACAGCGGCTTGTCGAACATGCCGTTCTCGACGGTAAAGACGATCGCCGCGAGAACAAGGAGGATCAGGCCCAGAAATCCCGCGGTCAGCTTCGCTGTCCGGCGCATCGGCGAACGCGGCGGCGGGCAATGGACGATGATCGGATCCTCGGCCTGAGCGGACGGCAAGCGGTCCAGCGCAACGATATCCTTCTTGCGAAACGTGACCTTTTCGCCGCGGATGGCTGACATGCGCCTTCGGGCTCTCCCTTTAAATGAAGAATTGAACCCGGCCATGCTGGACGGGTTTCCGTCCACTATATAATTCGGGGAGAGAAAGTGTCATCCACAAACCCGGCAAAAGAAAGGTTTTCCCAATGGCGGTTCCAGGCATCGGCGCCACGGCTCCTGATTTCAACCTTCCCCGCGACGGCGGCGGCCGCGTCTCGCTGGCCGAATTCCAGGGCAGGCCACTCGTCCTGTTCTTCTATCCCAAGGACGATACGACAGGCTGCACCGCCGAATCACTGGCCTTCACCGCGCTGGCAGGCGAGTTCGAGGCAGCGGGTGTGGCCGTCATCGGCATGTCGCCCGATTCGGCCGCCTGCCATGACAAATTCGTCAGGAAACACCGTCTTTCGGTGGCGCTTGCCTCGGACGAGGAAAAGACCACGTTGCAGGCCTATGGCGTCTGGAAGGAAAAGAGCATGTACGGCCGCAATTTCATGGGCGTCGAGCGCACCACTTTCCTCATCCGCCAGGACGGCACGATCGCCACCATCTGGCAGAAGGTGAAGGTGCAGGGCCATGCCGAAACCGTGCTCGAGGCGGTGCGGAATCTGGCCGCGTGACCGGAGATCTTGCGATAACGTCGCTGCGCGGCGGGGCAATCGATGCCATCTGCTCCGCCGATCTCGACCGCAAGACGGCGCTGGCGCAGGAAAGCGCCACCCGCTGGTTTGCCCGCCGGGTGTCGTTGCGCTCGCCGCTCGATGCCGCTTTGCCGGACAGGCCCGGCCGTCCTGACAGACCGCTGCTGACGCCGCCGACCCAGGTGGAAAAGCGCTCGCTGCATACGTTGAAAGGCCGGATCGCCCTGCTGCATGCCATCGCCCACATCGAGCTCAATGCCGTCGATCTGGCGCTCGATATCGTCGCGCGATTCGCAACCGAGCAGGTGCCGAACTCCTTTTTCGACGGCTGGATGCAGGTTGCCTTCGAGGAGGCGAAGCATTTCCGCATGGTGCGCGCCCGCCTCAACGATCTCGGCGCCGATTATGGCGATCTGCCCGCCCATGACGGGCTCTGGCAGGCCGCCCATTCGACGCGCAACGATCTGACGGCAAGGCTCGCCGTCGTGCCGCTGATTCTCGAAGCCCGCGGCCTCGACGTCACGCCGTCGCTGCAGGCAAAGATGCGCCAGACCGGCGATCTCGAAAGTGCCGCGGTCCTCGACGTCATCTACAACGACGAGAAAGGCCACGTCGCCGTCGGCGCCAAATGGTTCCGCTTCCTATGCGCCCGGGAGAAGCGCGACCCGGCAAAAGCCTTCCAGGAACTGGTGCGCGCCAATTTCCGCGGACCGTTGAAGCCGCCCTTCAACGATCTTGCCCGCGCCGAGGCCGGCCTGACGCCATCCTTCTACCGCGCGCTCGCATCGATCAGCCACGCCTGAAATAGCTGGTATTTCTGGCGCGGGCGGCGACAAAGAAAGCATTCGTTAACCATAAGAGTGTCTAATTTTCCGAAAGAGGCGTAGCGCATCAATCGGGAGAGCCTGCGTGGACAGCGGACATCAGCACCGGGTATTCGGCAGGCGGGCGCAGGAGCATATCCTGATCCTCGCAAGCGGCGATAAGGTCCGCCACATGACGGTCCGGCCGTGGATGGCAGCCCTTGCTGTCTGCCTCGTCGGCGCCTTTTCGATCGGCTATCTCCTCGCCACCTCCTATCTCGTGCTGCGCGACGATCTGATCGGCGCCACCATGGCGCGGCAAGCCCGCATGCAGCACGATTATGAAGACCGCATCGCCGCCCTTCGCGCGCAAGTCGACCGCATCACCTCCCGGCAGCTCCTCGACCAGCAGGTGGTCGAGGACAAGGTCGACAAGCTGATGGAGCAGCAGATGGCGCTGACCTCGCGCCATGGCAAGCTCGACAATCTGCTCGACCGGGCGGAAAGCTCCGGCCTGACGGAAAAGGACGGCGCTCTCGCTGCCCCCTCTTCGCCCGTTCAGTCCTATGCCCCTGATATCAAGGACAAGCGCGCTTCGCTGACCGGTGGCGGCATCCAGGCGATCGAGAAACAGCTGGCGAGCGGCGCCCCCGCCGATGCGACACCCGACAATTCCACGCTTGCCTATGTGCCGGCCGCCGAGACGGTCGGCGACCGTGCCGACCGCATCTTCTCCAACGTGACGCTGTCGCTGAAGGGTGTCGAACAGGACCAGCGCAACCGCGTCGAGCAGCTGACGAGCGACGCCGGCAATGCCGCCAATGTCATCGGCACCGTGCTGACCCGCTTCAAGATTCCGGTGCCGGAGGAGACTGCGGCGAGGCAAGACGACGATGCCGTCGGCGGCCCCTATGTCGAGCCTGAAAGCAACGACGACTTCAACAATTCGCTGGCAGCGCTCGACGGCGCGCTGACCCGGCTGGAGTCCGTGCGCAGCACCGCCGAATCCCTGCCCTTCCGCAATCCCGCGCTCGGCAAGGACGTGACCAGCCCGTTCGGCAATCGCCGCGACCCTTTCCTCGGCCGGCTCGCGCTGCATTCCGGCATCGATTTCCGCTTCACGCCGGGCGAGAAGATCCGCCCGTCGGCGCCTGGCAAGGTCATCGCCGCCGGCTGGACCGGCGGTTACGGCAACATGGTCGAAGTCGATCACGGCAACGGCATATCGACGCGATACGGCCATATGTCGCAAGTGCTGGTCAAGGTCGGCGACACGGTCGACCGCAATGACGTCATCGGCCTTGCCGGCAGCACCGGCCGCTCGACGGGAACGCATCTGCACTATGAGGTGCGCCAGGACGGCCACGCGGTCGATCCAGTATATTTCATGAATGCCGGCCTTAAACTCGCCACCTATATCAAGTAACAGCCGTGAGGTAACCATCGCTTCACTCTGTACCGGGTGCGGCCTCTCTAATTCTTGACTTGCCGGCCATTCGGGGCTATGTCGCGCTGCATTGCGGCACGCAATCCCGCCGACTCGTTCAGAGCTCGGCCGAACCGAAACGGAAACAGTTTTCCCTTTGACGACATTCGCTGACCTTGGCTTGAGCCAAAAAGTGCTATCCGCTGTTACCGACGCGGGCTACACGATCCCCACGCCTATTCAGGCGGGAGCCATTCCCTTTGCGCTCGAGCGCCGCGATATTTGCGGCATCGCGCAGACGGGCACTGGCAAGACGGCATCCTTCGTTCTGCCGATGCTGTCGCTTCTGGAAAAGGGGCGCGCCCGCGCCCGCATGCCCCGTACGCTGATTCTCGAGCCGACGCGCGAACTCGCCGCCCAGGTCGCCGAGAATTTTGAAAAATACGGCAAGAACCACCGTCTCAACGTCGCCCTGCTGATCGGCGGCGTTTCCTTCGAGGACCAGGATCGCAAGCTCGAGCGCGGCGCCGACGTGCTGATTTGCACGCCAGGCCGCCTGCTCGACCATTTCGAGCGCGGCAAGCTTTTGATGAGCGGCGTCGAGATCCTCGTCATCGACGAGGCCGACCGCATGCTCGACATGGGCTTCATCCCCGATATCGAGCGCATCGCCAAGATGATCCCATTCACCCGCCAGACGCTGTTTTTCTCGGCAACCATGCCGTCGGAGATCCAGAAGCTTGCCGATCGCTTCCTGCAAAATCCCGAGCGCATCGAAGTGGCAAAGCCGGCGTCGGCCGCAGAGACCGTGACGCAGCGCTTCGTCGCCTCGCACGGTAAGGACTACGAGAAGCGCGCGGTTCTGCGCGAACTCGTCCGCGCCCAGACCGAACTCAAGAACGCCATCGTCTTCTGCAACCGCAAGAAGGATGTTGCCGATCTCTTCCGGTCGCTGGAGCGCCACGGCTTCTCCGTCGGTGCCCTGCATGGGGATATGGATCAGCGCTCCCGCACGATGACGCTGCAGAGCTTCCGTGACGGCAATCTCCAGCTGCTGGTTGCCTCCGACGTCGCCGCCCGCGGCCTCGACATTCCCGATGTCAGCCACGTCTTCAATTTCGACGTGCCGATCCACTCCGAGGATTACGTCCACCGCATCGGCCGCACCGGCCGTGCCGGCCGCTCGGGTGCCTCCTTCACGCTCGTCACCAAGCGCGACACCAAATTCGTCGATGCGATCGAAAAGCTGATCGGCCAAAAGGTCGAGTGGCTGAGCGGCGATGTGAATTCCTTGCCGCCGGCAGAAGAAAGCGCCGAAAGCGAGCGCCCGCGGCGCAACAGCCGCGAGCGTGGCGCAAAGAGTGAACGGGGTGAGAGGGATCGTGGGCGCGGACGCGGCAATCGCAGCGCCTCGGTTCATAAATCTGATAACGACATCCAGGATAATGGCGTAGACGTGATCCAAGCAGCACCAGTAAAGGCCGACATCGTGAAGAACGAGCGCAAAGCAGAGCAGAAGCCGCAAAACAATGCGCGCAACAGCCGGCCTTATCCGGCAAACGATGACAGCCGCGACCGCCGCCGCCATCGCGACCACGACGACGGCCCGACCCCGGTCGGCTTCGGCGACGATATCCCGGCCTTCATGCTGATCGCCGGCAGCGCCAAGATCTGAACGTCCAATGGGTAAGCCCGGTCTCGATTTTCCGGGCTTCGGCGTCGGCCTGGTGATTCTGCGCGACGCCAAGGTACTCCTGTATAAACGCCTGCGTCCACCGGAAGCCGGCTATTGGAATATCGTCGGCGGCAAGGTCGACCACATGGAGCCGGCCGAGCAGGCTGCGCGCCGCGAGGCCGAGGAAGAAACCGGCCTCAAGATCGGTCGGATCGAGAAAATCGGCATGACCGAACAGATCATCGATACCGACCGCCAGCACTGGATTTCGCTTCTCTATCTCGCCTGCGACGTCGAAGGCGAGCCGCAACTGACGGAACCGGACAAGCTTTCGGATTTCGGCTGGTTTCCCCTGACTGATTTACCCTCGCCGTTGTCGGCCTTCACCAAGGCTGCGATCGCAGCGCTGCCCTCAGCCGAACGCGGTCAGCTATCGGCGCGCAGCGACGCCTCATAGGCAAGCCGCACCCATTTCGCCATCAGATCGGGATCGTCGTAAGCCTCGTCGGGGATCGACCAGTAGGGCATCTTCACCGGCTTGCCCTTCTTGCCCTCGTAGCTCCACTGCGTGGCGCCGGCGGCGGCAAATTCAGGGGCGCTCGTCTCGTCGGCCTTCAGCAGCATCTCGTCCCGCACTTCGAGCGCGATGATCCGCCCGAGATGATAGATGCCCTTGCCGCCGAACATGCGCTTGACCGTGACGGGACCGAGCCCCTGAAACATTTCCTCGATGCCGGCAGTGTCCATTCTAATCCCTCGAGATCCTGAAAATCACAGCGCGTGATAATCCCGGTTCATATAGACGAGCGCCGCGTGCTTTTCGCTGAAGCGCACGGCCGCGACCTCGCCGAAGATGACATTGTGCGTCGGCATTTCCTTGATGTCGGTCACCCGGCAATCGAAGGCTGCGAGCGCATCGGCGAGCACAGGCGCGCCGGTGACCAGCGTCTCAAAACGAGCGCTGGCGAAACGCTCGCCATCGGCAAGCGACGTCCGTCCGGAAAAGGCGTCGGCAACGCCCTGATGATGAGCGCCGAGCGTGTTCAGCACGAAGACGCCGCTACGGAAAAAGATCTCGTTCTTCGGATTGGTGTTGTTGAGGCAGATCAGCACCGAGGCTGGATTGTCCGAGACCGAGCAGGCAGCGGTGATGGTGACGCCGCGGCGCAACTCGCCCATCGCCGTCGTCACGAGTTGCACATGGCCGGCATAACGGCTCATGGCGTCTCGATAAAGACCGGGGTCGATATGCTGCCTGTTCAACACCTGCTTCTCCCGTGCTTTTCTGCATGGATCGACTTGTTATCGCGCCAATATGGCGAGCATCAGTTACCTTTTCTACAATAGGACCGGTGAAAAGCACTGCTTCACGCTTGTTTTTCTTTGACGATCGCGGCCTTGCGGATAAAAGGGCATGGACGATGGCTTAGGGATCTCCGCCTTTCATGATCAACCTGCGTGGCATAGCAGCCTTTCTGGCGCTGCTGGGAGCGGCGGCGCAAGGCCATGCGGCCGGCGTGACGATCGGCGTCGTCGCCCCTCAAAACGGCCCGCTCGCTTTGCTCGGCGCCCAGATTGCCGCCGGCGCCGGTTTCGAGATCCAGCAGTCCGGCAATACCCTCGTCGCCATCAACGAGACCTGCGAGGACAATAGTGGCGCTGCGGTTGCCGATGCGCTGGTTGCAGCCAAGGTGCAGGTCGCGGTCGGCTTTCTCTGCAGCGAGACGCTGGAAGGCGCGCTGCCGAAGCTGAAGGACGCCAACATTCCTGCGATGACCGTCTCGGCGCGCTCCCGCATTCTCATGGAGGATGCGCTGAAAAACGGCTGGCAGCTGTTTCGCCTGGCGCCCGCCGATGGCGCCGAAGCCGCAAAGATCAACGAAGTGATCCTGAAGGACTGGGCCGCCGATCCGATCGCGCTGATCGAGGACGGCACCATCCATGGCCGCGAACTGACGGAAGCGGTGCGCAATGCGCTGGAGCAGAACGGCCTGAAGCCGGTCTTTACCGATACCTACCGGCCAGGACAGGAGCAGCAGATCGCTCTCGTGCGCCGCCTGAAACGGGCCGGTGCGAGCAGGGTTTTCATCGGCGGCGATCGCAACGATGTCGCCATCATCGCCCGCGACGCCAAGGCGGAAAACATCCCGCTGTCCATTCTCGGCGGCGATGCCACGCGCGCCGCCGACCAGCCGCTGCCGCTTAATGCCGGCGTACGCGCCGTCGCCCTGCCCGAATACGCCGCTCTGCCGGAAGGCACGGCTGCAGCCGACGCGCTGCGTACCAAAGGCATCGAGCCGGAAGGCTATGTCCTGCCGTCGCTGGCAGCGGCACTGATTGCCGGCCAGGCCGCGGAAGCCGCCGCTGCGGCCGGCAAGCCTTTCCAGGAGGCACTGATGGGCACGACATTCCAGACGCCGGTCGGCGCCATCGTCTTCACCGCCGCGCATGAACTTTCGCAAAACCCGTACCGCCTGCTCGAATGGCGGGGCAACGGCTTTTTTCCACCGGCCGCGCCGCCGCAATGAGCAGCGGCGCACCAGCCTTGAATTCGGGCGCCACGGTCAAATGGCGGCCCATACGGAGTGAGATCTGATGACGCTGCCCATTCGCATTGCCCCCTCGATCCTCGCGGCGGATTTCGCCAGGCTCGGCGAGGAGGTGCGCAACGTCACGGCCGCCGGCGCCGACTGGATCCATCTCGACGTGATGGACGGGCATTTCGTGCCGAACATCTCCTTCGGCGCCGATGTCATCAAGTCGCTACGCTCTTATACCTCAGCCACCTTCGACTGCCATCTGATGATCTCGCCGGTCGACGACTATCTCGAAGCCTTCGCCAAGGCCGGCTGCGACCGGATTACCGTCCATGCCGAAGCCGGGCCGCATCTGCACCGCTCGCTGCAGACCATCCGCAATCTCGGCAAGAAGGTCGGGGTGACGATCAATCCGGCAACCCCGCTCAGCGCCATCGAAAACGTGCTCGACGATGTCGACCTCATCCTGATCATGTCGGTCAATCCCGGCTTTGGCGGGCAGAAGTTCATTCCGGCAATGGCTGCCAAGATCGCGGCGGCGAAGTCACTGATCGGTGATCGGCCGATCGAACTCGAGGTCGATGGCGGCGTCACGATGGAAACGGCGCCGGCGATCGCCCGCGCCGGCGGCAACGTCCTCGTCGCCGGCTCGGCAATTTTCAAGGGCGGTACGGTCGAGAACTATCGCCGGACCGTCGCCGATCTGCGTCAGGCAGCCGAAGGGGCACGAACATGACAAAGAGTCTGATCATCGGTGGCCTGTTTGCCGCCGCATTGGCCGGCCTGCCCGGCCTGTCCCTTGCCGGCGACATCGCCAATATCCAGCCGATCGGCTTTTCCGCCGACGGCAAGGTCTTCGGATTTCAGGAATTCGGCATCGAGGAGAGTGGCGGCGTCCCCTACTCCAACACCTATTTCGTCGATACCGACAGCGGCCAGTATCTCGAGGGCACGCCCTTCCACACCGAGATGACCGACAAGGACGCCAATCTTTCCAAGGCGCGGCGGCAGAACCTGACGGCGGCGCGCAGCCAGATGGACAAATACGATCTGCTCACCAATCCCGGCCTGATCGCCGCCTTCAATCCGCCGACCGAACTCGGTTCTCCCTCGAAGACCATCCGCTACACGACGCTTGCGACCGACGGCCCGCCGAAATCGCCCTATACGCTTTCGCTCGGTGAGATGCCGGTGCCGACGCCGAAGGATTGCGCGGCTGTCGACAAGCGGGTCCTCGGCTTCAGCCTGCAGATGATCGAGAAGCAAGGCGCTCCGAACCGCCAGGCGGCGCGGCAGGCGACCGCGGTTCCGGCCGATCGCGCCTGTTCGGTCGAATACCGGATCGGCGGCGCGATGGTCTATCAGCCGGAGGCCGGAAACCAGGTTCACATCGCCCTTATCCTGGCCTTCGACGCCGACAGGAACGGACGCTGGATCGCCGTTCCGGTTCATCCCTGAGCCCGGAGATCGCCCAAGGATGGATGGCTCGAGCCCGGATCGCCCCAGGACAGATCGCCCGAGGATGGATCGTCTAAGAGCTGCACGGCCGCCCTACCCCGATCTGATAGCCGGCGCATTGTTTTGGGGCACGCAGATGCTCGCCTCCGCCATGCTTGGCCTTTACCTGCGCAACGGCCTGCAGACGAGCCGGCTTGCCGAGGTCGCCGCGCTCTATTTCGCCGGCGGCCTGTTCGCCTGGCCCTTCGCCCTGCCGGTCGCCCGCTTCTTCGCCTATGGCAAGCAGCCGGAAGCGCGTTTTGCCGCCTTCTTCGTGACGCTGACGGCAGCGACGATCGCAATGACCGCCTTCCTCTTCGCCATGGAATACCGGCTCTTCTATTCGCGCTGGCACGCGCCCTTCGGCAGTTTCGTCTGGGCTTTTCAGTTCGTCTTCACCAGCGTCAGCGCCGTCTACCAGTTCCTGGTGATCGGTCTTCGCCTTTTCCTGCCGCTCGGCCTCGTCTGCCTTGTCGCCAGCAGCTATCATCTTGCCAAACGCATGCGTTGAGATTGCCGCCCGTCTTTGCTACACGAGCGCTAACCTCGATGAAGCAAACCTCTTGAAGTGAAGGCAGCCGCCCATGATCCCGCGTTATTCCCGCCCCGAAATGGTCGCCATCTGGTCTCCCGAAACCAAGTTCCGCATCTGGTTCGAGATCGAAGCGCATGCCTGCGACGCGCTGGCCGAACTCGGCGTCATCCCCCAATCGGCGGCAAAAACGATCTGGGAAAAAGGCGGTGCGGCAACCTTCGATGTCGACCGCATCGACGAGATCGAGGCCGTCACCAAGCATGACGTTATCGCCTTCCTGACCCATCTTGCCGAGATCGTCGGCCCGGATGCACGCTTCGTCCACCAGGGCATGACCTCATCCGACGTGCTCGACACCTGCTTCAACGTCCAGTTGGTGCGCGCCACCGATATCCTCATCGCCGACATCGACCGGCTGCTCGAGGCGCTCAAAACCCGCGCCTTCGAACACAAGGACACCGTCACCATCGGCCGGTCGCACGGCATTCACGCCGAGCCCACCACCTTCGGCGTCAAGCTGGCGCTCGCCTATGCCGAATTCGAGCGCTGCCGCCAGCGCCTCGTCGCCGCCCGCGAGGAAGTCGCGACCTGCGCCATCTCGGGCGCCGTCGGCACCTTCGCCAATATCGATCCGCGCGTCGAGGAACATGTCGCCGAGGCGCTTGGCCTGAAGGCGGAGCCGGTCTCGACCCAGGTCATCCCTCGCGACCGCCACGCCATGTATTTCGCCACCCTCGGCGTCGTTGCCTCCTCGATCGAGCGCCTGGCGACCGAAATCCGCCACCTGCAGCGCACCGAAGTGCTGGAAGTGGAAGAATATTTCTCGCCCGGCCAGAAGGGCTCCTCGGCCATGCCGCACAAGCGCAATCCGGTGCTGACCGAAAACCTCACCGGCCTCGCCCGCATGGTCCGCTCCTACGCCATGCCGGCCATGGAAAACGTCGCCCTCTGGCACGAGCGCGATATATCCCACTCCTCGGTCGAACGCATGATCGGCCCGGATGCGACCGTCACTCTCGACTTCGCCCTCTCGCGTCTCGCCGGCGTCATCGAAAAGCTGCTGGTCTACCCCGAGAACATGGAGAAGAACCTCAACAAATTCCGCGGCCTCGTCCACTCCCAACGCGTCCTCCTGGCTCTGACCCAAGCCGGCGCCTCCCGCGAGGACGCCTACCGCCTGGTGCAGCGCAACGCCATGAAGGTCTGGGAACAGGGCAAGGATTTTTTGGAGGAGCTGCTTGCCGATGGTGAGGTGCGCGCTGCTCTCTCAGAAGAAGATATCCGGGAGAAGTTCGATCTCGGCTACCATACCAAACATGTGGACACGATCTTTCGCCGTGTGTTTGGGAACGCATGAGCGACTAACCGCAATGATACGGCGGCGCCCTTGCAGGCGCCGTCCTAGGGCGTCTGAAACACGTGCGATTGTGGTGATTAATTTTTCTCAAGCGGCCGTTGTTTCTGCTTCGCCGGCTTGGCTGAAGCCCGTCGCTTGCGTAGCTCCTCCTTTTTCGGCGCCACCGCGTTGGCAGCCTCCGATATCCGGCAAGCCTCCGTCTCGCCCCTGCCCTTGGCCGCCTTGGCGACCAGCTCGTCGAGACGCTTCAGCTCCTCCTCGTCGAGATTTTCGATGCCGATGAAGCGATTTTCCGCATGGCTGGTCAGGATGATTTCGTTGAGTTTGGCCTGGATCGCCCTTGTGTCGCGCGTCTGGGCGTTCTGCAACACGAAAACCATCAGGAAGGTGATGATCGTCGTGCCGGTGTTGATGACCAGCTGCCAGGTTTCCGAATAATCGAAGAAGGGGCCGAGTGCCGCCCAGATCACGACGGCGATGAGCGCCAGGATGAAGATGACGGGTTTGCCCGCCCATTCCGATATCTTGGTTGCGAAGCGGGCGAACAAATGCTGCATCGTCACCTCCGAAATCCTCCCACAAGCCGGTCACACACAACGCGGCGAGAGGTCTCGAGGTTCCGGGAACGGGCGAAGCTTTGAATTCCGGGGATCACGATAATTCGAGATCCCCGGAAACCTTCGATTACACGCCTTCGCGCGCAATCAGCTTGCGATAAAGATGCCAGGTCGCATGGCCAAGGATCGGAATAACCAGCGCCAGTCCGGCAAAGACCGGGATCGTGCCGATCACGAGCAGTGCCGCAACGATCAGGCCCCAGAGCAGCACCGGCACCGGATTGGCAATCGTCGCCCGGATCGAGGCGAGGACGGCGGCCACCGCTCCGACATCGCGGTCGAGCAACAGCGGAAAGGTAATCACGGATATCGACAGCACGACGAGCGCAAAGACGAAGCCGATCAGATTGCCCCAGATGATCAGCTGCATGCCCTCGGCCGTGCCGAAGACCTGGCGGAAGAAATCCGCCATGCTGCGCGGAAACACTTCACCGAGCAGGTTGCTGTAGAGCGTCTGCGCCGTCACCAGCCAGACGACGAAAAGCGCACAAAGCATCAGCCCGACTGCGACGATCGACGGCAGCGCTGGCGAATGGCGTACGTCGAGCGCATGCGTCCATGACGTGTCGAGGCCGGCCTCGCGCCGGCGGCTGATCTCGTAAAGGCCGATCGCTGCGATCGGGCCGATCAGCACGAAACCTGCCATCAGCGGAAAGACCATCGGCAAAAGATTGGCGCCCGATGACCAGAGCGTCAGGAAGACGCCGGCAATCGGGTACATCAGGCACAGGAACACATAATGCGACGGTTTCTCCATGAAATCGTCGTACCCGCGCTTCAGCGCGTCGAAGACGTCGGCGATACTGATGCGATTGACAACGGGCCGCGCTAAGCTTTCGCCTGCACCCGTCATGACATGAAATGCCGCCATGGCTTTCTCCTCCTCAGCCGAGACCTGGTCGGCGGCGGACACGCAATCGGCGGGCAAGCCGACACGAAATCCGCAACCGGCACTGGAGCAATATAGCAAACCAAAACGCCCGTGTCGCTCTCTCCCTTCACGTCCCCTCTTGACATCTTGGCCGAGCTTTCTCACATCGGCGGCACTATGAAAGCCTCAGACGCAGATATCCTCATCATTCCCGGCTACACCAACTCAGGGCCGAGCCACTGGCAGAGCCGCTGGGAGGCAAAGCTCAGCACGGCGCGGCGCGTCGAACAGGCCGAATGGACAAAGCCCGTCCGCGAGGACTGGATCGCCCGTATCGCCGAGGAAGTGAACGCCTCGACCCGTCCGGTCATCCTCGTTGCCCATTCGCTCGGCGTGGCCTCGGCGATCCACGCCATCCCGCATTTCCGCAAGCCGGTGGCGGGCGCCTTCCTCGTCGCCCCACCCGATGTCGCCAATCCCGACATCCGCCCGAAGCACCTGATGACCTTCGGCCCCTACCCGCGTGATCCGCTGCCCTTCCCGTCGATCACGGTGGCGAGCCGCAACGATCCGTTCGGCAGCTACGAACATGCCGACGATATCGCCGGCAGCTGGGGCTCCTTCATCGTCGATGCCGGCGAGGCAGGCCATATCAATGCCGATTCCGGTCACGGCCCCTGGCCCGAGGGCACGATGGTCTTCGCCCAGTTCCTAAGCAAGCTCTCCGCCTGATTGAGAAAAACAGGCTGCCCCGCTAGTTGCGCAAGTGCTTTCTAAGTCTTTCTTAATGGAATGACAGCAGACTGCACCGAGGTGAATTAAGCGAGAATGCCTGTGAAGAAAGCCCATCCAGAGGCCGATGATCCGCATAACGAGGCCTTAGCGGCCGAGGCAGGCGTCGGCAACGGGGCAGACGATGATTCCGACCTAGCGGAGCGGGAGAGCCGGTGGAACCATGCGCTCGTCGGCTCCGGCCTTGGCGTATGGGATCACAACTACCGTCTTGATCGCAAATATTACTCGCAGACGTGGAAGACCATGCGCGGCATGGCGCCCGACGAGGAAGCCGCTGGCGATTACGACACCTGGCTGCAGCTCGTCCATCCCGATGACCGCGATTTCGTCATCCACGCCATCGACCGGCAAAACGCCGGCGACCCGGATTACCAGATCTTCGAATATCGCGAGCGCCACAGGGACGGTCACTGGATGTGGATCGACTGCCGCGGCGCCTGCGTCGAATGGAACGAGAGCGGCGTACCGTCGCGGATCGTCGGCACCGATACCGATATCACCGCCCGCAAGGAGGCCGAGGAGACGCTGTCGCGTTTGTCGCGCCGGCTCGATCTGGCGCTGGAGATTTCCCGCATCGGCGTCTTCGAGGCGGATATCGAGAATGAGACCGTCGAATGGGATGAGCGTCTCATCGCCATATACGGGCTGCAGGGCGCCCCACGCCAAATCGCCAGCGACGCCTGGGCGAAAAGCCTGCATCCCGACGACCGCGAGCGCGTGCTGGGCTTGTCCGACCGCAGCGTCGAAAGCGGAAGTGACTTCCAGCAGGAATACCGCATCATTCGCGGCGACGGCGCCGAACGCGTTATCCGCGCCCGCTCGGCCTTCTTCGTCGACGGCAACGGCCACCGCAAGCTGATCGGCGCCAATTGGGACGTCACCGGGGAGGTCGCGCTCCGAAACGAGCTGCAGCGCGCCAAGGATCTGGCCGAGGCCCGCAACCGCGAACTCGAAGCCGCCAAGGAGAGCATCGAGCACCTGGCGCTGCACGATTATCTCACCAGCCTGCCGAACCGCCGTTATCTCGACAAGATGCTGGACGAACGCTCCGCCGAATGCCGGGCCAAGGGCCTGGCGCTGGCGATCCTGCATATCGATCTCGACCGCTTCAAGCAGATCAACGACACGCTCGGCCACCGGGCCGGCGACGCCATGCTGCGGCATGCCGCAACCGTACTCAGAAATTCCGTCCGTGCCGCCGATTTCGTCGCCCGCATCGGCGGCGACGAATTCGTCATCCTCTGCATCGTCGATCCCGCATCGAAGAAGATCGGCGGCCTTGCCGAACGTGTCATCCGCGAATTGCGCAAACCCGTCCGATATGAGGGGCACGACTGCCGCTTCGGCGCCAGCATCGGCATCGCCAGCGACAGCGGACCGACACTCGACGCCAAGCAGATGCTGCTCGATGCCGATATCGCGCTCTATCGTGCCAAGGGCCTGGGCCGCAATCGCTTCGAATTTTTCTCGGCTGCTGCCCGCCGCGACATCATCTCCGCCAAGCACCTCGCCGACGAGATCCTGATCGGCCTCGAGCGCAATGAATTCGTGCCCTTCTATCAGCTGCAGTTCGATGCCCGCACGCTGGATGTCGCAGGCGTCGAAACACTTGCCCGCTGGCAGCATCCGGTGCATGGGCTGCTGACGCCCGACCGCTTCCTCGATATCGCCGAAGACCTCGACGTCGTCTCGACCATCGACGCCCTGATCCTGGAGCGCGCCATGGCCGATCGCCGCGTCTGGATCAAGGACGGGCTGTCGGTTCCGAAAATATCGGTCAACGTTTCGGCCAGACGGCTCGCCGATCCCGATCTAGGCAAGAAACTCCGCGCCCTGAAAATCCAGCCCGGCACGTTCGCCTTCGAATTGCTGGAATCGATCTCGCTCGACGATTGCGACGAGGCGGTGGCCGCCAACCTGAAAAAGCTGCGCAAGCTCGGCATCGACATCCAGATCGATGATTTCGGCACCGGCCATGCCTCGATCGTCAGCCTGCTGCGCTTGAGCCCGAAGACGTTGAAGATCGACCGCGAGCTGATCCGCATGCTGCCGCAATCGGCCGAGCAGCGCAAACTCGTCGGCTCGATCATCGACATCGGTCGCTCGCTGAACATCCTCGTCATCGCCGAGGGTGTCGAGACGGCCGATCATATCCGCATTCTCGAAGAACTCGACTGCGACACGCTGCAGGGTTATGCGCTTGCCCGGCCAATGCCGGCCATGCAGATCCCTTCCTTCATCCGTGCCGGAAGCTGGCGTCACGGGCAAATCGCCGCGCGCGCCCTGCAGACGCAGCTTCGTCACGCGCTGCCAAGCAGAGCCGCCAAATAAAGACCTGCATAAACCTCCCGCCATTTCGCCGTCATTTCACCGTATGGGAAAAGGCGGTAGACTCGTCTTGCGAATTCATTCGATTCTCTTGGCGGTATTTCGTAAAATCCGGAAGCCGGAACCACGAAATCCGGAAACCGGGGCCAGAAATCCCGAAACCGGCGAAGGAGGGACAGGCGGATTGTGAAACACACTCTTTTCCTTTAAGGGGACGCCACGAGATCGATCCACTCGCGCTATCCCAAGAGCGCCAACAATAGAGAATGACCACGATGAACCGTCGCCGCCGTATCTACGAGGGCAAGGCAAAGATCTTGTATGAGGGCCCGGAACCGGGCACTTTGATCCAGTTCTTCAAGGACGATGCCACCGCCTTCAACAAGAAGAAACACGAAGTCATCGATGGCAAGGGCGTCCTCAATAACCGCATCTGCGAATATATCTTCAGCCATCTGAACAAGATCGGCATCCCTACTCATTTCATCCGCCGGCTCAACATGCGCGAGCAGCTGATCAAGGAAGTAGAGATGATCCCGCTGGAGATCGTCGTGCGCAACGTCGCCGCCGGTTCGCTCGCCAAGCGCCTCGGGATCGATGAAGGCGTGGTACTGCCGCGCTCGATCATCGAATTCTATTACAAATCAGACGCGCTTGACGATCCGATGGTCTCCGAAGAGCACATCACCGCCTTCGGCTGGGCCAATCCGGCCGAGCTCGACGACATCATGGCGTTGGCCATCCGCGTCAACGACTTCATGACCGGCCTCTTCCTCGGCGTCGGCATCCAGCTCGTCGACTTCAAGATCGAATGCGGCCGCCTCTTCGAAGGCGATATGATGCGCATCATCCTTGCCGACGAAATCTCGCCGGACAGCTGCCGGCTCTGGGATATCGAGACCCACGAGAAGATGGACAAGGATCGTTTCCGCCGCGATCTCGGCGGGCTGCTCGAAGCCTATTCCGAAGTTGCCCGCCGTCTCGGCATCATCAATGAAAATGAGCCTGTGCGCGGCACCGGCCCGGTTCTGGTCAAGTAAAGCAGGGAAGACAAAGTGATCAAGGCTCGTGTCACCGTCACGCTGAAAAACGGCGTTCTCGATCCGCAGGGCAAGGCTATCGAAGGCGCGCTTGGTGCCCTCGGCTTCTCGGGCGTCGGCCATGTAAGACAGGGCAAGGTCTTCGACCTGGAGCTGGAAAGCGCCGACAAGGCCAAGGCAGAGGCCGACCTCAAGGCCATGTGCGAAAAACTGCTCGCCAACACGGTAATCGAGAACTACGCGATCGCGATCGACTGACGATCAGAGACCCGTGGTCCGGCGGACTTTGAGGATTTGGCGTCATGACGAAGACAAAGCTGGAGACGGAAGTCTCGAAATTTATGAGCTATGTTTTGCGCCATGCGCCTGATGCCGCGGGTTTGACGCTCGATGCCGAAGGCTGGGTATCGTTCGATGCGCTCGAAAAAGCGGTGGCATCGAAATACGATGTTTCCCGCGCCGATATTGTCGAGATCGTCGAAAACAATCCGAAGAAGCGCTTCACTCTCGCCGACAACAAAATTCGCGCCAATCAGGGTCATAGCGTCGAGGTCGATCTCGCCTTGAACCCGGTGGAACCGCCCGCAGCACTTTATCACGGCACGTCTCTGACGAACTGGCAGGCGATCGAGCGCGAAGGCTTGAAGAAGATGCAGCGGCACCACGTTCATCTGTCGGCGGATGTCGAAACCGCGAAAATCGTCGCAATGCGCCGCAAGGGTGAGTATGTCATCCTGCGTGTGGACGCGGCCCGCATGTTTTCAGAAGGCCATTCTTTCTTTGTCTCCGACAATGGGGTATGGCTCGCCGAAAGCGTTCCAGTTCAATATCTTTCGCCAGACGCGGGGACCCCATGAAATCAGCCGTCGTTCAACTTCCGGGCCTCAACCGCGACCGCGATATGATCGCCGCCTTGACCAAGATTTCCGGGAAGCCCCCGGTGACGATCTGGCAGACGGAGACTGAGATCCCCGATGTCGACCTGATCGTTATCCCCGGCGGCTTCTCCTATGGCGATTACCTGCGCTGCGGCGCTATCGCGGCCCGCATGCCGGTCATGCAGGCAATCATCGACAAGGCGGCAAAGGGCGTGAAGGTGCTCGGCGTCTGCAACGGCTTCCAGATCCTCGTCGAGGCCGGCCTGCTGCCTGGCGCGCTGATGCGCAATGCCTCGCTGAAATTCGTCTGCCGCGAGATCAAACTCGAAGTCGTCAATGCCGAGACGGATTTCACCCGTGCTTACGCGCAAGGCCAGGTCATCCGCTGCCCGGTCGCTCATCACGACGGTAATTACTTCGCCGACGAAGCAACGCTGGCTCAGATCGAAGGCAATGGTCAGGTGGTCTTCCGTTATGCCGAGGGCACCAATCCGAATGGCTCGATCAGCGACATCGCCGCGGTCATGAACGAAAAGGGCAACGTTCTCGGCATGATGCCGCATCCCGAGAACCTGATCGAAGCCGCCCATGGCGGTTCGGACGGCCGCGGCCTCTTCGCCTCGGCGCTCGACGTCATCGCCGCCTGATCTACAGCGCCGCGCCTCTTTTCAGATACGCGAACATCGCTGTGGCACTTTGAATTCAAAATCCTTTTATCCGGATCCGGAGCAAGATCGATGCGCCCTCGCCATTCTGTCGCTAACGCTGCCCTGCTCGCCACTCTCGCAGCCATGGTCGCAGCCTGCCAGACGCCGGCGCCGACGACGGGTCCGAACCGCGCCGCGCTGCCGACGATGGAACGCGTTGCGCTCGCCGCCAATGCCTGCTGGTTCAAGTCGGGCGATCCGGCTTTTGCTGCGTACAAGCTTGCGCCGGAACTTAATTCCTTCTCCGGCCGCCCGCGCATTCTGGTCGTCCACAAGGGCAGCCCGGAAAGCCGGCCGCTGCTCGTCGTTCAGGCCGAGGGAAGCCCGTCGCGCCTCCAGGCCTTCGGTCCGATGATGTCGGAGCCGGTCGCCGGCCGTATCGCCGCCGACGTCAATCGCTGGTCCGGTGGCAATAAGGCCTGCAGCTGACCGCTGCGATCAGCGCCCAGGCTCGATCAATCCCAGAAGAACGACTTGCCGACTTCGCGCGCGGCATCGGACTGCGACACGCCGATATCCTTGAGTTCGCTCGCCGTCAGATTTCTCAGTGCCCGGCGGCCTTCCCGCTTCTGATTCCAAAAAAGAATCGCCGCCCAGATCCGCCCCAAACGTGTCGTCGCCTCGGCAGGCGCGTCGGGCAGGACGATCTGTCTCCTATCGTCGTAAGAGACAATCGGTACAATCGGCATTTTGATCTCAAGCAAGGCAGACATTCCAGAAATCCTCTCGGTTGTCCGTTGGAATTGACTCTTAATCTTGACAGGGACAATGTGACAATATAGGTAATTGTCACCATGACAAATTGGCTTCCCGATCTCTCCCGCGGTTCCGGTCCGGTCTATCTCCGGCTTGCCGACAGCATCGAAACTGCCATCGCCAGCGGCGCCCTGCCCGCCGGCAGCAAATTGCCGCCGCAACGCAACCTCGCTTACGATATCGGGGTGACCATCGGCACGATCGGCCGCGCCTATGCATTGGTGCACGAGCGCGGCCTGGTCGCAGGCGAGGTCGGGCGCGGCACTTATGTGCTGAACCGTTCAGAAACCCAGCCTGGGGAACAGACCGACCCGCTGACTGTCTCGCTTGGCGGCACCCGCGTCCAGGACGCGCCTGCAGACAAGATCCGCTTTGATACCACTGCCGCCCCGGACCTTGGCCAGGGAAAGATCATATCCGGCATCCTCGCCGAAATCGGTGAGCAGCATCTCGCCGAGATTTCATCCTATTCCCGCACTTTTCCGCGCAACTGGTTTGAAGCCGGCCGCCTCTGGCTTGCCCGCGGCGGCTGGACGCCGGAGGCCGAAAACATCGTGCCGACACTCGGCGCTCATGCGGCGGCGATCGCCGTCATCGCCGCCGTCTCGGCGCCGGGCGACAAGATCGTCTTTGAGGATCTCACTTACACCCAGGTCAGCCGCAGCGCCCGCCTTCTCGGCCGCCGCACGCTGACTGTCGAGTCCGATGAACTCGGCGTGATCCCGGACGATTTCGAGCGGCTCTGCCAGCAGCAGCATCCGAAGATCGCCTTCCTGATGCCGACCGTCCACAATCCCACCGTGGCGATCATGCCCTACGAGCGGCGCGCGGCAATCGCCGCAATCGCCAGGAAACACGGCGTTTGGCTGATCGAAGACGATCTCTACGGCGGCATGGCCGACGATGAGACGCCACTGCTCGCCTCGCTTGCCCCCGATCGAACGTTCCTCGTCAACGGCTTGTCGAAATCGGTGGCCGCTGGTGTGCGCGGCGGCTGGGTCGCATGCCCGCCACATTTTGCCCAGCGCATCCGGGTGACGCACAAGATGATCACCGGTGGTCTGCCCTTCATCCTGGCGGAGACCTGCGCGCGCCTCGTTGAAAGCGGTATCGCCCACGAGATCCGCAAGCAGAGCGTCGAGGAACTCTCCCGGCGCGTCCGGCTTGCCCGGGAGCAATTGCAGGGCTTCGATTTCACGTCGCACCTGCACGCGCCCTTCCTCTGGCTGAAATTGCCGGAGCCCTGGATGTCGGGCACCTTCAAGAATGCCGCCTTCCGAGACGGCGTGCTCGTCGACGACGAGGACGAGTTCAAGGCAGCCCGCGGGGAGAAATCCTATCATCGCGTTCGCATCGGTTTTTCCTCGCCGAAGACGGGGCAGGAACTGATCTCCGGCCTGATGATCCTGCGCCGGCTGCTGGAAAATGGCGGTTCCGCCTATGACGGTGAAATATGACGTGTTGCAGATACACGTCATAATTTAGAAAAACGCCAGAGCCTGTTCACAGCGCTTCACTGACTCAACCTCCATGTTACCTCTTTGTTATTCGCGCCTAACGCGAATCAAAGGACAGGATATGAGGGTCGGCTTCGGAAGAATCGCGTTGGTTTTTTGAGTGCCGCGTCAGCAGCAGCGGTAACCCGAACCTTGATGGCAGGTTCGGCAAATGCCGGCGAGCAGATATTCGATGAACTGCGTTTTGGGGTTTCGACCTCGGTGCAATCGGGCCATTCCAGGGAAGACGGCGTCTTTCCTGAGATTACCGCTCTCTTCGATCCTTTCGGATCTGACACGGCCGTCGGCTGGCAGCAGCAGTTGTTACACCCCCGTGTCCATCTCGGCACCTCGATCGGCACGTCGGGCGAGGTCCCCCAATTCTTCATAGGTTTCGCCTGGACGGTCAATTTCAACGAGAAGCTCTTTGCCGAAGCCGGCTTCGGCGGCGTTATCCATACGGCGATCTCAAGGGCAATGGCGATGGCCCGGAACTCGGCTGTCGCGTTCTGTTCCGCGAATATGCCGGCGCCGGCTACCGTTTCAATCCTCACTGGAACCTGATGGCCCAGATCGCCCACTCCTCGCATGCCAATCTCTGCGACGGCCCGAACGACGGCGTGACACGCGCCGGCCTGCAGGTCGGCTACAAGTTCTGACTGGTTTGACCCCTTGTGGGAAAAGCCTGCCCGCCCTCTGTTGACGGCAAGCTTTTTTCTGTCGCGCGTCGCCGCTACATAAGCTAAAGACAGCGCAAAACGCGCCAGGGACTTTCCGCTCATGACCATTCCAAACACCATGCCGATCACGCCGGAACTCATTGCAAGCCATGGCCTGAAACCGGACGAGTACCAGCGCATTCTCGATCTGATCGGCCGCGAACCGACTTTTACCGAACTCGGTATCTTCTCGGCCATGTGGAATGAGCACTGCTCCTACAAATCCTCGAAGAAGTGGCTGCGCACGTTGCCGACCACGGGGCCGCGCGTCATCCAGGGCCCGGGCGAAAATGCCGGCGTGGTCGATATCGATGATGGCGATTGCGTCGTCTTCAAGATGGAGAGCCACAACCACCCCTCCTATATCGAACCCTATCAGGGGGCCGCGACCGGCGTTGGCGGCATCCTGCGCGACGTCTTCACCATGGGTGCGCGCCCGATCGCCGCCATGAACGCGTTGCGCTTCGGCGAGCCGGATCACCCGAAGACCCGCCATCTGGTCTCCGGCGTCGTCTCCGGCGTCGGCGGCTACGGCAATTCCTTCGGCGTGCCGACCGTCGGCGGCGAAGTCGAGTTCGATGCCCGCTATAACGGTAACATCCTCGTCAACGCCTTTGCCGCCGGCATCGCCAAATCCAACGCCATTTTCCTGTCCGAGGCCAAGGGCGTCGGCCTTCCGGTCGTCTATCTCGGCGCCAAGACCGGCCGCGACGGCGTCGGCGGCGCGACGATGGCATCGGCCGAATTCGACGAATCGATCGAGGAAAAGCGCCCGACCGTTCAGGTCGGCGACCCCTTCACCGAAAAGTGCCTGCTCGAAGCCTGCCTTGAGCTGATGCAGACCGGCGCGGTCATCGCCATCCAGGACATGGGTGCGGCCGGCCTCACCTGCTCAGCCGTCGAAATGGGCGCCAAGGGCGATCTCGGCATCCTGCTCGAGCTCGACAAGGTGCCGGTGCGCGAAGAGATGATGACCGCCTACGAGATGATGCTGTCGGAAAGCCAGGAGCGCATGCTCATGGTGCTACAGCCGGAGAAGGAAGCGGAAGCCAAGGCGATCTTTGTCAAATGGGGCCTCGACTTTGCCATCGTCGGTAAAACGACAGACGACCTGCGCTTCCGCGTCATGCATCAGGGCGAGGAAGTCGCCAATCTGCCGATCAAGGATCTCGGCGACCAGGCGCCGGAATATGACCGCCCCTGGCGCGAATCCGGCAAGCAGGCTCCCCTGCCCGCTAATCTCGTCGCAGCCCCTGAGGATTACGGCCAGGCGCTGCTCCAGCTTGTCGGCTCCGCCAATCAGTCGAGCCGCCGCTGGGTCTACGAGCAGTACGACACGCTGATCCAGGGCAATTCGCTGCAGCTTCCGGGCGGCGATGCCGGTGTCGTGCGCGTCGACGGCCACCCGAGCAAGGCGCTCGCCTTCTCCTCCGACGTCACCCCGCGTTATGTCGAGGCCGACCCCTTCGAAGGCGGCAAGCAGGCAGTCGCCGAGTGCTGGCGCAACATCACCGCGACGGGTGCCGAGCCGCTCGCCGCCACCGACAATCTCAATTTTGGCAACCCCGAAAAGCCCGAAATCATGGGCCAGTTCGTCGAAGCGGTGAAGGGCATTGGCGAAGCCTGCCGCGCGCTCGACTTCCCGATCGTCTCAGGTAACGTCTCGCTCTACAACGAGACCAACGGCGTCGCCATCCTGCCGACCCCGACAATTGCGGGCGTCGGCCTGCTGCCGGATTGGCGCCAGATGACCCGCATCGGCTCCGCCAATGACGGCGACAAGGTGATCATGATCGGCGTCGACGGCAGCCATCTCGGCCAGTCGGTCTACCTCCGCGATGTGCTCACCAGCCACGAAGGTCCGGCACCCGAAGTGGATCTGTTTGCCGAGCGGCGCAACGGCGATTTTGTCCGCTCCGTCATCCGCAACGGCCAGGCGACCGCCTGCCACGATATTTCGTCGGGCGGCCTTGCTGTGGCGCTCGCCGAAATGGCCATGGCATCGAACAAGGGCCTGATGATCGATCTCGACGAAGGCAAAGGCGCGCCGCATGCGCTGCTCTTCGGCGAAGACCAGGCTCGCTACATCTTGACGGTGCCTGCCGACGTGGCAAATTTCGTCTGCGCCAATGCAGAAGGCGCCGGCGTTCCTTTCCGCCGCCTCGGCACGGTCGGCGGGACGGCACTCGTCGTCGGCGATCTGATCGCGCTGCCGATTCAGCAATTGCGCGATGCCCATGAATCGTGGTTCCCTGATTTCATGGAAGGCCGCGGCGAACTCGCCGCGGAATGATGCGCAAGGAGTAACGATCATGGCCATGAAACCCGGCGATATCGAAGACATGATCAAGGCTGGGATTCCCGGTGCCAAGGTGACGATCCGCGATCTGGCGGGCGACGGCGATCATTACGCCGCCGAAGTCGTCGCCGAAGTCTTCCGCGGCAAGAGCCGCGTGCAGCAGCACCAGATGGTCTACGAGGCGCTGAAGGGCAATATGGGCGGCGTGTTGCACGCGCTGGCGCTGCAGACCTCCGCGCCGGAATAGGCTCGTCCTGTGGATAAACGACGCCTGGCGCTTGGGTCTAACCCCTAACTTAAATGTGGCATCCAAGTAGATATTAATGCCGAATCCCGTGCGGCATGAACGTTTCGCGTGGTTTATCTTGCTGGAAAAATCTTCATGAAGCACTCTGCGCACTCACCCGTCGCGGAATGCTTGTTTTCGCGACGTCGCAAAATCCAGTCGCAAAACTGCCGCCTTAATTGGAAATTTTGCTACGCCTGTCTTGAATATCACCGGCTAAATAGCTCTCCAGCCCATCCAGCAGCGCTCTCCAGCCGTGTTCTCGCCCTTCAGCGCCGTCGCTCGGCGGGATGACGCATAACTGTTCCACGTAAGTCAGCTTCGTCCCGCCGCCATGGTCGGAGAACAGCACGGTCGCCAGCGACACCGTATGGATACGACCATTGAGGGCCATCGAATAGGCAAACACAATCCTCTTGGATTCCTTGATCTCGAAATAGTGCGTCTGGTTGGTGTGGGTTCCCATGTCCGTGACAAAGCTGCTGCGCTCGGCTCCTCCCTCGCGAAAGTCGCATTCCGCCAGTCCTTCACCGAACCATGCTTTCTTCTTTTCGGGAATCGCCCACGCCGCCCAGACGTGATCCACGCAATTGGAAAAACCGCGTTCGATGGTAATCGATCTGTGCTCTTGTTCTGTTTTTGTCACTTTACTGCTCCTGATTTAGGAAGTTGCCAAGTCTGTCGAAACGTTCCTCAAGCCGGGCGCGGTGTTGACGGACCCAATGTTCCACCCGCATCAGCGAGTCTGGTACGAGGCTAACCGTTCTCACTCGCCCGGATTTGCTTGACGCGATGACGCCCGCGTTTTCGAGTACGCGGAGGTGCTTCAGGAACGAGGGGCCTGCCATATCGAACGGCCGCGACAGATCGGTCACCGAGGCAGGTCCATCCAAGAGCCTTTCGACGACTGCGAGCCGGGTCGGGTCGGACAAAGCCCCGAAAATCTTCGGGAAGCTCACTTCATAGGTATCCATATGGCTATCTTTACGGAGAGCTGATGGATCGGTCAAGATAGATATCCATACGGCTACCTTTTTTTGACTGGGCACGCGCTTTGAGCAAGGGGTATGAAGCTTGTTCGCACTTGTTTGTCGCAAGATTTCTAACTTCCGCGACAAACGGCCGGCACTGAACTTTCCTGTCAATGTCGCAAGAAACCGCTCGCAAAAGTGGGAGTTTCGCGACAGGGATTTGCGACGGGGTTGGGGCGCTCAGCCGGGCATTCGCTTTTCATCGGGGCTGGCGAAGACCGATGCCGGCATCGGCCCTGATGTCATCAGCGTGAAATCGAAGGGCGCCTTCAGGTCCGGCCCGAGCACATATTGCCGGTGGACGCGCAGCTGGTCCTTGCGGATCTTGCGATAGTGTTTGCGCGTCAGCATCTGCTTGACGCGGATCAGGATCATTTTTGCCTCAGGTGCATCCCCATGGCCACACACGGAAACGACGGGCACCTTGTAGAAATTGATCGAGTCCGTCAGACACTGCACGTCGAGCCAGGAAATGTCCTCGCACCGGGCAATCAGCCCGACGCGGGCACGCAGCTGCGTTGCCGATGACAGCAGCGCGCATTGCAGGATGGCGCTGCCGAGGGTCGCAAACACCACGCGCTTGCCCTTGAAGATCTCCGGCTCCCTTTCCAGCAATATGCCGATGACATGGGCGGCGACGTTCGACCCCATGCTGTGCGAGGAGATCACATATTCGTCCGCCTCTTGCGCCAGCGCCTTGCGCACGGCAGCCGCCCGGTCTTCCAGCCAGTCGTTGAAATCCGTCCGGTCCATGCGGCCGAGCGCCACCGCCATTTTCCAATCGGCAAACAGATGCAGCGTATGGAAGCGTTCGGAAAACGGCAGGAAGGCGAAGATGAAGAAGCAGAGCGCGAGCGGCCCGCTCCACAGCATGTGCCACGGCGAAAAGCCGAGACCATAGGGCAGCACAGCGATTTGCACCGTCAGCGCAATCGCCAGCGCCGTCAGCATGAACGGAAAGAGGAAGAATAGGCCGAAGCGCCAGGCATGGCGGAAATATCCCCGCATGCCGCCTTCCAATATGATCTGGGCGCAACTGCGGAAACCCGTAATGATCTGGCTCAGCGTATTGCCGCCGCGCAGCCGGCTTACCAGCGCGTCGTGATCGACCATGTGGATCCAGCTCTTCGTCTGCCAGCCAGGAGAACCAGTGCCTGCCTCGGGCGCCGTGCCGGCTGCCTCAGGCGCCGCGTCAGCGGCTGCCTCGGGCGCCGCGTCAGCGGCTGCCCCGCTGCCCGTCGTAACCTCGAAACTGAGGGGATCGCTTCCCGCTGCGGGCGCCCCCACCTCAACTGAATAGCCCCAGACGGCAGCACTCTGCTTGGCAGAACGTTCGTAACGCGCCCTGTGGGCGGCGCCGTCAAGCGGCTCAAATCCGGCGAAGTGTAGGACGACCCGCTTTTCAATCAGTTTCATTCCACCTTCCGGCCGGGCGAATGGCCGGCATGTTGCTTGTGATCCTCGCTGCTTTGCCGCTGATATCGGCAAAAAAGCAGCTCCGGCCTCGAAGCCGTCTTGCTAACGGAACTCTTCCGGAATTCAATAGCACCCATGTCGTTTCCACCACGAACGGAGGGGTTTTGTGGCCGATCTCGTCAAAGAATTGATATCAGGCGTCGTCGATAGCGTGCTGAAGGAAATCCTCAAGAAAACCACCGGCCGCGCCACGACGAAGCGCAAGAAGAGTAAAACGCGCGGCGCGTCGACGACGGCTGCAGCGCGCAAGCCAGCCTCGACCGCCCGCAAGACGGCGACGACACGCAAGCCCGCCCGCAAACAGGTGAGCAAGCGCCGCACTGCCGCCGGCCGCAGCCGCCAGCGCAGCAGCTAATGCATGTTGCCCGGAAGTGTGCAGCGGTTCCGGGATAACGACATGCATAAAAACAAAGGACTAAAGCGCGTCGCATGAATCAAGTTTGATGCGACGTGCTTTAGTGCCCGGTGCCTTCGCGGGCACCGATCTTGCAGATTTTTTTGGGGGGGCCTGAGCCAGTGAAACGTATTTTGAAAATTGTCCTCGCGGCCGTTGTCGCGATCTGTCTCATCGCCGTCGCCGGCGTCTACGCCCTGTCGGAGATGCGCCTTTCCAGAACCTACGATATCGCGGCCTCCGATTTTGCCGTCAAGACGACGCTGTCCCCGGAAGAGGCCGAACGCCGCGCCCGCACGCTGATGTGCGGCGGCTGCCATCACGATGCCGGCAACGTGCTGATCGACGAGCCCGGCGTCGGTCGCATCGTCGCGCCGAACCTGACCCGCCTAGTGCCCATGTACAGCGATGCCGAGCTCGTGCGTCTCATTCGCCACGGCGTCAAGAAGGACGGCACCGGCGTCTTGATCATGCCGGCTGGTAATTTCGCCAATATTACTGACGACGACATGGCAGCACTTATCGCCTGGCTTCGCACCCTGAAGCAACTTCCCGACGCCGTGGCGGGAGGAATACAATGGGGGCCGCTCGGCCGAGTGGGCCTGGCGCTCGATAAGATCCCCTTCGAGGCAGATCTGGTGCTTGCCGTCATCGCCCCCGCCGCCACGCGCCCGGCCGATATCGGTGAATATGCCTTTAGGACCGATTGCAGCCACTGCCACAATCTCGATACGGCGAAACAGTCCGAAGCCTTTCTTGCCCCGGCGCTGAAGCCCCTGGCACAATCCTATTCGGCTGCCGATTTCAAGAACCTGCTGCGCACCGGAAAGGGTGTCGGAGGCCGTGACCTCGGCGTGATGACCCAGGTTTCGCAGTGGGATTTCAAATATTTCACCGATACTGAAATCGAACAGATTCAGGCTTATCTCACCCACCAACCGTAACGTGCCAGCAACAGCCCCGGAGAGGCCTGCGATAATTGGTCTTTTTTTGGTTTGGGCGGCTGGAATTCCTGCTGCCGCATGCTATCTAAAGACAACGATTGAAACGGCGGGCCTTTAACCCGCCTGTTGAAAGGATTTGGTTCTATGAGCGGCATTAACGAATTCATCGCCAACGAAATCAAGAGCAACGACGTCGTCCTCTTCATGAAGGGCACGCCGCAGTTTCCGCAGTGCGGTTTCTCCGGGCAGGTCGTGCAGATGCTCGATTACATCGGCGTCGACTACAAAGGCGTCAACGTGCTCGCCGATTCGGAGATCCGCCAAGGTATCAAGGAATATTCCAACTGGCCGACGATCCCGCAGCTTTACATAAAGGGTGAGTTCGTCGGCGGCTGTGACATCGTCCGGGAAATGTTCCAGGCCGGTGAGTTGCAGCAGCATCTCCAGGAAAACGGCATCACCGTGCGCGGCGCCGCCTGATCGGTCACCGGGCGTCCGCCCGGTTTCCAAATCTGTAATCTTGAGTCCGAGGCGCTGCGGCTAGCAGCGCCTTAGCCTGTTTATGGGAATTTCATTGTGACAGATTCATCACAAGCCGTGTCCGCGGGCCGCCTGCCCATGGGCAAGCGAGAATTTATCGCGCTCGCCGCCTTCCTGATGGCCGTCAACTCTCTGGCGATCGATATCATGCTGCCGGCCTTGCAGCAGATCGGCGCGAGCCTCGGCGTCGAGAGCGAAAATCATCGCCAATTCGTCGTCTCCACCTATCTGCTCGGTTTCGGCTGTGCCCAGCTGTTCTACGGGCCGCTGTCTGACCGTTTCGGCCGCCGTACGCCGCTCTTGATCGGTCTCGTCATCTACATTCTCTCCGCCATCAGTATCGTCTTCGTCCCCACCTTCGCCGGCTTGCTCGCCCTGCGCTTTGTCCAGGGCGTCGGTTCGGCGGCAACCCGCGTCATCACAGTCTCCATTGTCCGCGATATCTATGGCGGCCGGCAGATGGCCGAAGTCATGTCGCTGATCATGATGGTCTTCATGATCGTGCCGGTGATTGCGCCCGGCACCGGCCAGATCGTCATGTTCTTCGGCAACTGGCATCTGATCTTCCTCTTCATCGCCGCCATGGCGACTGGTATCGCCGTCTGGGCCTATCTCCGTCTGCCGGAAACCCTGCACCCCACCAATGTCCGCCCCTTCACCGCCCGCTCGATCTTCGGCGCCTTCAAGCTGGTGCTGACCAATCGCACGGCGCTTTGCTACACCATCGCCAGCACCTTCATCTTCGGCGCGCTGTTCGGCTTCATCAATTCCGCCCAGCAAGTCTATGTCGGCATTTACGATCTCGGCGTCTATTTCCCCTTCGCCTTCGCCGGCGTGGCGATCTTCATGTCGCTGTCGTCCTTCTTCAATTCGCGCTTCGTCGGCAAACTCGGCATGCGCCGCCTGTCGCACGGCTCGCTCATCGGCTTCATCGCCATCAACACCATCTGGCTGATCGTCCAGATGGTGAGTTCCGAGCCGATGCCCTTTGCTCTGTTCATCTCCTTCTTCGGCCTTGCCATGTTCCAGTTCGGCTGGATCGGCTCGAACTTCAATTCGCTCGCCATGGAGCCGCTCGGCCACGTCGCCGGCACCGCCTCCTCCGTGCTCGGTTTCATGAGCACGGTCGGCGGCGCCCTGATCGGTGCCGGCATCGGTCAGGCCTTCGACGGCACCGCATTGCCGATGGTCGCGGGTTACTTTTTCGTGTCGATCATCGGCCTCGTCTTCGTGCTGATCGCCGAGAAGGGCCGCCTCTTCCAACAGCAGAACCCGGCCGTCTGAACGGCCGGCCTCCTCCGCATCCGGGATTTCACCACATGACGCTGCCGCATAAGCCGCACCAGGAAAACCAGGGCTCCCGCCGCATCGGGATGGGCTTTGGCGAATTCGTGGTCACCATCGCCCTCATGACCGCCAGCGTCGCCATGGCGATCGACAGCATGCTGCCGGCATTGCCCAATATCGGCCATTCCCTCGGCGTCACCAATCCCAACGACGCGCAGCTGATCATCGGCGTGTTCTTCCTGGGCTTCGGCGTCTCGCAGATATTCTTCGGCAGCCTTTCGGATACGTTCGGCCGCCGAAACATCCTGCTCGGCGGCCTGGTTTGCTACGTCTTCGGAATGCTGGCCGCCGCAGCGACAGGCAGCTTCGAAATGCTGCTCATCATGCGTTTCGTCCAGGGTATCGGCGGTGCGGCCGTGCGCATCACCACCATGGCCATGGTGCGCGACTGCTTCGGCGGCCGCGAGATGGCCCGTGTCATGTCCTATGTGATGATCGTCTTCATGATCGTGCCGATCGTTGCCCCATCCGTCGGCCAACTCATCATCCTCTACGCCAATTGGCACTGGATCTTCATCCTGCTCGGCATCATCGCCATGATCCTGTTCGTCTGGGCTTTTCTGCGGCTGAAAGAATCGCTGCCGCCGGAAGAGCGGTTGCCGCTGTCGGTTGGCTCTGTCGTCGACGGCTTCAAGACCGTGCTCACCAACCGCATCACCTGCGGCTACATGATCGGTCTCACCATGTTTACCGGCGTCATCAGCGCTTACGTGATCTCGGTGCAGCAGGTGTTCGGCGAGGTTTATGGCCTTGGCGACTGGCTGCCAATTGCTTTTGCCGCGACCGCCGGCGGCATCGCTGTGGCCAATTTCGCCAACGGATTCTTCGTCCGCAAATTCGGCATGCGCCGCATCTCGCACGCCGCCCTGCTGATCTTCACGGCGCTCTCGGCCGCAGGCTTCTTCTATTCGCTGGCCGGCAAGCCGGATTTCGCCATCGCCTACGGCATCTTTACTATCGTGCTGATGATGTTTGCCGTGATCGCCACCAATTTCACCGCCATCAGCCTCGAGCCGATGGGCAATCTCGCCGGCACCGCCACCGCGATCACTGGCTTCGTCTCGACGACAGCAGGCGCCATCCTCGGCGGCCTGGTCGGCCAGATGTTCAACGGCACGGTGCAACCGCTCTTCGGCGGCTTCGCGCTCTTTGGCGCAGTCACGATCGCGGCCACGCTCTGGGCGGAGAACGGCAAACTCTTCACGCATCCTGGAGATAGCCCGCAGCTGGATCCAGGTGCTGCCCACTTCTGACACCGAAAACGATTGGCGGCAGTGCGCGAAGGCATCCCAGTGAACGACCGAATTCTGATCAGGCCCTACACGCCAGGCGACGTGGACGCTACAATTGACATTTTCCTGCGCGCCATTCGAGAAGTCTCGTCGAAGGACTATTCACCGGCTGAGATCGAGGCCTGGGCAAAGGTGGAAGACTGCAGCCGATGGGCGGAGCGAAGGATCAGCAGGCCTGCCTGGATCGCGGAATTTGACGGAAAGCCGGCAGGATTTTCGGATCTGACTGGCGACGGCTGCCTGGACATGATGTTCGTGCACCCCGACTTTCAGGGGCTCGGCTTTGGCCGAATCTACACCGAAGCCAGCCGAACGGCCAGACCGTTCTTCGAGCGCAAAGGCTTCTGGGTGGTTACAAAGCAGATCGTCGCGAAACGCGGCCAAAGCCTGGAGAACTTCCTCATGGAGAAGCTCTATGGATAATTTTCGGCAAGTAGAACGAATGCCGCAGCGGACATTTCATGCCTTCAGACGGTGAACACCTCACGCCGCAGCACCTCCCACGAGGCCTTGTCAGGGCCAATCAGCAGCCCACCGTCAAGATGATGCGGCAGGTAGGGCGAGCCGTCGAGACGCGCCGCATGGGCACCTGCCTCCTGCGAGATCAGCGTGCCGGCCAGGTGATCCCAGGGCATCAGCTTGTTGTACATCAGGTAATGCACATGGCCGCCGGCAAAGGTGCGGTATTCGTGAGCGGCACAGCGGTAATTGGTGAGGAAGCGCACCTTGGCGAGATTGCCGAGCACCTCGGCCCGCTTCTCCTGCGGCAGGTAACCGGTCGAGGCCATGCCGACCATCTGCTCCAGCGCGACAGGCTCGGCCACGCGCAGCCGCTGCGCCTCGCCATCCGGTCGGCGCAGCCAGGCGCCGCCGCCCTTTTCCGCCATCACCCAGTCGTCGCCCATCGGATCGTAGATGATGCCGGCAATGGTCTCGCCGCCTGATATGACCGCGGCCATGACGCCGAAGGCCGGGATGCCGGAGGCGAAATTGAACGTGCCGTCGACCGGATCGACGACGATCGCCAGATCAGCATCGGCAAGCCTGCCGAGCAGCGCCGGGTCGGCCGCGACCGATTCCTCGCCGACGAACAGCGCGTCCGGCCAGAGCTGTGCGGCTTCCGACTTGATCATCCGCTCGGCCTGCTCGTCGGCCTCGGTGACGAGATCGGTCGCCTCGCTCTTGGCGCGCACCTCATCCTGACGGAGCCGGCGGAAGCGCGGCAGGATTTCTGCTTTCGCCGCACGGCGCAGCAGGTCGGCAAGAACGGTCACGTCGACAGTCACAGTCATGTCAAATCCTTTCGGTCCGGCTTTTTAGGAAGGGCCTTAGATCAGTTGCCGATGATCTCGCGCCGGATCAGCTGCCAGCTGTCCTTATCGGGTGCAGAAATGATGCCGCCTGTCGTCTCGCCGGGGCGATAGGGCGTGCCGTCGAATTTCGCCGTATGGCCGCCGGCCTCCTGATGCGCAAGCACGCCGGCCAGGTGATCCCAGGGCATCAGCTTTGCATGGCCGATGAAATGCAGCTTGCCGGAGGCGACCATCCAATATTCGTAGGCCGAGCAGTTGAAGGCGAAGGTCATCCTGATCTTTGCCATGTTGGCGGAGATGCGCGAGCGATCCGGGTCGTCCATATGGCCCCACGAGATGCCGCCGACCATCTGGTTCAAGGCGGCAGACTCAGCCACCCTCAGTCTGCTCGATTGGCCATCCTGCCGCGTCAGGAAGGTGCCGGCGCCCTTGATCGCCGTCACGGTGTCGCCGAGAACGGGATCATGAATGATGCCGGCGACCGTCTCACCCTTTACGGTGACCGCCAGCATCGTCCCGAACACCGGAAGCCCGGCGGCGAAATTAAAGGTGCCGTCGACAGGGTCGATAACGAAGGCAAGTTCGGCATCGGCAAGTGCCGGCACGACGGACCGGTCAGCGTCATAGGCTTCCTCACCGACGATGAGCGCTGCGGGAAAGCGCTCTTTCAGCGCCGCGGTAATCCTGTGTTCGGCAAGCAGGTCCGCCTGCGTCACCAGATCGGTTGCCGAGGTCTTTTCCGAAACATCGTCAGCACCGAGATTGCGGAAACGCGGCATGATTTCTGCACGCGCAGCCTCCCTGACACAATCGCCGAGAAAGAGAATATCCTGATCTGAAATGGTCATGCGAAATCCTGTACTTCATCCAATAGCCAGTCTGCATAGCCGGCCGTTCATAAAGGATCGGTGACACCACTTCATAATTCCTCAAATCGGAACCGATTTAAGGAATTATGCAGCAATTCAAAGTGTTACAGCGTCCCCTTGCGCGTCTGAAAAGACGCGCGACGCTGTAAGGGCGGAAAAGTCGAAGAGTTTTGGATCGAGCAGGTGCGACGGGTTCACATATGAAAGCGCCCGCAGCATCGTATCCTTACGCCCCGGCATGCGCCGCTCGATATCGGCGAGCATATCCTTCATCGCATTGCGCTGCAGCCCGTCCTGCGAACCGCAGAGATCGCAGGGAATGATCGGAAACTGCATGGCGGCGGCAAATTTCGCGAGGTCGTCCTCGGCGGCATAGGCGAGCGGCCGAAGCACCATCAGATCGCCTTCATCGTTCAGAAGCTTCGCCGGCATAGAGGCAAGCCGTCCACCGTGGAAGAAGTTCATGAAGAAGGTTTCGAGAATGTCCTCGCGATGGTGGCCGAGCACCAATGCGTCGCAGCCCTCTTCGCGCGCGACGCGATAAAGATTGCCGCGGCGCAGCCGCGAACAGAGCGAGCAATAGGTCGCCCCTTCCGGCACCTTCTCCTTCACGATCGAATAGGTATCCCGATACTCGATCCGATGCCGCACGCCGATTTTGGTCAGATAATCCGGCAATACATGTTTTGGAAAGTTCGGCTGCCCCTGGTCGAGATTGCAGGCAATGAGCTCGACCGGCAGCAGGCCGCGCCACTTGAGATCAAGCAGTAGCGCCAGCAGACCGTAGGAGTCCTTGCCGCCGGAAAGGCCGACCAGCCAGCGTCTCTGCCCATTCAGCATATCGAAATCGTCGAAGGCCTGGCGCACCTGCCTGAGCAGCCGCTTGCGCAGCTTGTTGAAGGAGACCGAGCGCGGCGCATCGGCAAAAAGCGCATGGCCGACGCCGCCGTCGGCTTCGCCGCTTTCCAGATCATCCGCAATATTGGCTGCGATATTCATTGCGTCGTCCTATCGAGATCTGTCTGCCTTAGCAGAAACGAGTTCGGTAACACAGCGTCAATCGCCGAAAACCGACCAGCCGGTGCGCGCCGCGAGCATTTCCAGCGCCACGGCGCCGAGCTGCGAATTGCCGACCTTGTTTAGCCCCGGCGACCAGACCGCGATCGAGGCAATGCCCGGCGCCACCGCGAAGATGCCGCCGCCGACGCCGCTCTTTCCGGGCAGGCCGACATGATAGGCAAAGTCGCCAGAGCCATCGTAATGGCCGCAGGTCAGCATCAGCGCATTGATACGCCGTGCCCGCTTCGGCGAGACCACCGAGTGGCCGGTCACCGGATTGCTGCCGCGCGCCGCCAGGAACAGGCCGGCGCGGGCCAGCTGCTCGCAGCTCATCGACAGGGCGCATTGATGGAAATAGACGCCGAGCACATGGTCGACGGGATGGTCGAGATTGCGGTAGGCGCGCATGAAGTTGGCAAGCGCGACATTGCGATACCCCGTCTGCGTTTCCGAGCGGGCCACCCTGTCGTCGATGCTGATCGACTCGTCATCGGCGAGATAACGCACGAAGCGCAGCAACTCGCCGATTGCCTCGCGCGGCGCATGGCCGGCCATGACGACGTCGCTGACGGCGATCGCGCCGGCATTGATGAAGGGATTGCGCGGGATGCCGCCCTCGTGCTCGAGCTGGACGATCGAGTTGAAAGCCGATCCGGAAGGTTCGCGCCCGACGCGCTTCCAGAGCCCCTCACCGACCTTGCCGAGCGCCAGCGTCAGCATGAAGACCTTCGATATGCTCTGGATCGAGAAGGCGGTATCGGCGTCGCCGACGCGATAGACCTTGCCGTCGACGGTGACGATCGCCATGCCGAACTGCCTCGGATCGACCTTGGCAAGCTCCGGAATATAGTCGGCGACCTTGCCCTCGCCGATGCGCGGCAGGATATCGCTATAGATACTATCGAGGGTCGCCTGCAAATCCGCCATCGCTTCTCTCCAGATAACAAAAAAGCCGCCCGAAGGAGCGGCTTTTCCATATGCGAAAACGCCTGGTTTTGATTAACGCGAATAAAATTCGACGACCAGTTGCGGTTCCATGATGACCGGGAACGGAACGTCGCTGAGCGTCGGGACACGGCCGAAGGTGGCGACCATCTTGTGGTGATCGGCCTCGATATAATCAGGAACGTCGCGCTCGGCGAGGCTGACGGCTTCCAGAACCGTCACCATCTGCTTTGACTTTTCGCGAACTTCGATGACGTCGCCGGCCTTGCAGCGGTAGGAACCGATGTTGACGCGCACACCGTTGACGGTGACGTGGCCATGGTTGACGAACTGACGGGCAGCAAACACCGTCGGAACGAACTTGGCGCGATAGACGATCGCGTCGAGACGCGATTCCAACAGGCCGATCAGGTTTTCCGAGGTATCGCCCTTGCGGCGGTCGGCTTCGGCGAAGATCGCGCGGAACTGCTTCTCGCGCAGGTCACCGTAGTAGCCCTTGAGCTTCTGCTTGGCGCGCAGCTGCACACCGAAGTCCGAAAGCTTGCCCTTGCGGCGCTGGCCGTGCTGGCCCGGGCCGTATTCGCGGCGGTTCACCGGGGACTTAGGACGGCCCCAGATGTTTTCGCCCATACGGCGGTCGATTTTGTACTTGGACGATTCGCGCTTGCTCATCGCATTTCCTTTCAAAGGTTTCTGTCGGTTTGTTGCCAAACCGCGCGAAGGAAACACGCCCTCCTCTGAACTCTTGCGAGATCTGACAGGATGTTCCGGTTAGCGAACAGGAACGATCCACGGGACATGTCAAATGAAACACCGGACATTGCTGCCCGGTGCTTGGGGCGGTCTTTAGAGGGCCGTCATGAAATTGTCAACAGCGGCAAAGCCCGAAAGCGCCACTATTCCGCCGCCAGCGGCTGATCGCCTGTATCGGGCGCGTTGGCGTCGCCCGGCGCCGTCTGGCAGTTCATATCCGGGAACGCGACAATACGCCTGCCGGAAAAATCCGTGTGCACGACAATGCTGCCCTGCTCCTCGAAATAGCCGAGCAGGCGGCGGGCGCGGCGGGCGGAATGGGTACCGTAGGCGCGGGCGATGCGCGCGTCCGACGGGCACGGCTCGCCGCGGACGGCCGCCTTGGCGAGCATCAGGAAAACGCCCTGCAGGTCGTCGGTGACATTAGTTGACAGCGACAGCGCCGTTGCCCAGGCATCGCTCGCTGCCGTTTCCGCATCGACGCCGGAGCGCGAGATTGCCACACGCCGACGGAAATCCGGCAGCGCGATCGGCGGTCCCGGCACGCGGCGCATCCGCAGCCGGACGAGAAAATCCTGGTAGAGCACCGAATCGGTGCGGAAGGCAGAGGTGGAATCGTCGAGTATTTCGGCAAGCACGCCGGCAAGGCGCTCCTCCCGCTCCTCGGCGGAGACCTCTATTTGGCTCGCCCTCGCCTCGGCCGGCGCTGCGGATGCCGCCGGCGTCGAGCGAGAGAGTTCAGCGAGAATGTCGGTCGTTGGCCGCGGCGCCGGCGGGGCGCGGCGCACCGGCGGACGGAGAAACTCCTCCGGATCGGGCGTGAAGATCAGATCCTCGACATCCTGGGGCGCATCCGGCAGCGGCATCAGCTTCGGGCTGGAAGAGCGCGCCGAGGTTTCCACCGCGCCGATCTGGATCGGCAGCGGCCGGCGGGAAAGCGCCGGTCCAAGCGCAACGAAATTGCCGCGCTTCAGGTCCCGGAACATCTCGGCCTGGCGCCGGTCCATGCCGAGCAGGTCGGCGGCGCGCGCCATATCAATATCGAGAAAGGTGCGGCCCATCAGAAAGTTCGAGGCTTCGGCTGCGACGTTCTTGGCGAGCTTGGCAAGCCGCTGTGTCGCGATGACGCCGGCAAGCCCGCGCTTGCGGCCGCGGCACATCAGGTTGGTCATTGCCCCGAGCGACATTTTGCGCGCATCTTCCGAGACGTCGCCGCCGACCGACGGTGCAAACATCTGCGCCTCGTCGACGACGACGAGAACCGGATACCAGTATTCGCGATCGGCATCGAACATGCCGTTGAGAAAGGCTGCGGCCGCCCGCATCTGCTGTTCGATGTCGAGACCTTCGAGCGTCAACACGCAGGAAACGCGATGCTGGCGGATGCGGTTAGCAATGCCGGCCAATTCCGCCTCGGTGCGCTCGCCATCGACGACGACATGGCCGAACCTGTCGCTGAGCGTGACGAAATCACCCTCAGGATCGATGATGACCTGCTGCACCCATTGCGCCGATTGTTCGAGCAGGCGGCGCAACAGATGCGACTTGCCCGATCCGGAATTGCCCTGCACCAACAGACGGGTCGCCAGCAGCTCCTCGATATCGAGCGTCGCCGGGCTGCCGGACGCCAATCCCATATCGATGCCAACCTGCAATGCTGATCCTCGCGACGAAGAGACTCACATGAACGAAACACCATTCTTCCGAAACGGCTGCGCCCCGTCTATCAAAGAATGCGCTTATTTTCAGGGCCAGATTTCGCCAACCCACAAGACAATTCCCCTCACGCCCTCAACCCAAAACCCTGCATTAGCCGCCGCGTCGCAAAATCCTGTTGGCCGGAGGTGAAGACGGCGAAGTCGAAATTGTCGGGATGTACGGCATCGGCGATCAGCGGCACCAGCGTGCGGGCGCGGCGCGCGATCGCCTCGGCCGGATCGAGCCAGTCGACCGGCCACGGCGCAAGCCGCCGGAACAGATTGGCCATGAATGGATAATGCGTGCAGGCAAGCACGACGATATCGGTCTTGTGACCGTCCTTCTCGACGAAGCATTGGTCGATTTCGGCAAGCACGGCCTCGTCGGAGACGGCGTCGCCGCGAATATAGGCTTCTGCCATCCGCGCCAGGTTCTCTGAGCCGACGAGGCGGACGTGGCATTGCTGCGCGAAGGACTGGATGAGATCGCGCGTATAGGCCCGCTTCACCGTGCCCGGCGTCGCAAGCACCGAGACCAGGCCCGAGCGCGTACGCTCCGCCGCCGGCTTGATCGCCGGCACGGTGCCGATGAAGGTCATCTGAGGATAGGCGGCGCGCAGATCGGCGCCGACCAGCGTGAAGGCCGTATTACACGCAATGATGCAGACCTCGGGATCGTGATCCGTCAACAGCTTGCCGAAAAGCCCGACAACCCGTTCCTTCAGCGCCTGTTCCTCCCAGCCGCCATAGGGAAAGCCGGCATCGTCGGCGACATAGATGAAGCCGCGTTCCGGCATCAGCACGCGTGCCTCCCGCAGGACGGTCAGTCCCCCGATGCCGGAATCGAAGACGAGGATCGGTTTCAGCTCATGCGTCGGTGCCGTCATCAGGCGGTGTTTCCTTGGCCGCTATCGGGAACCGGCCGCCGCGCGGGCTCTTGCGCGAAAAACGGTCGAGGGAGGAGATGACGCCGCGCAACACGCTGATTTCCTGCTCCGTGAAAGCCCGGCGAGATAGGACTGCACGCAGATTGTCGATCATTTTCGGCTTTTTCCCGGCAGGATGGAAATATCCCCGGGCATCAAGCGCCTCTTCCAGCTGGTCGAACAGGCCAAAGAGCTGCTCCTTGGTCGAAGGCGTCTGTCCCATCGCCTGGAAGGGCACGGCACCGATATCGCCCATACCGGATTTCATCCATTCATAGGACATCAGCAGCACCGCCTGGGCGATGTTCAACGAGGCAAAGGCCGGGTTGACGGGAAAGGTGACGATCTCGTCGGCAAGCGCCACTTCCTCGTTGGTCAGCCCCCAGCGCTCGCGCCCAAAGAGGATGCCGGTGCCCTCGCCCGCCCGGAACCTCGCCCGCAGTGTTTCGGCAGCGGTGACCGGCGAGCGGACCGGCTTGAAGCCGTCGCGCTCACGCGCCGTCGTCGCATAGACGAAGTTGAGGTCGGCGACCGCCTGCTCCAGCGTGTCGTAGACCTTGGTCGCCGCGATCACATGATCGGCCTTGGAAGCGGTCGCTTGCGCCTTCTCGTTCGGCCAGCCGTCGCGCGGATTGACGAGACGCAGTTCGGCAAGACCGAAATTCGCCATGGCGCGCGCCACCATGCCGATATTCTCACCCATCTGCGGCTCGACCAGAATGATGGCCGGCCCTTCGGCCAGAAGTTGACGCTCGCTGTTCGTGCCTGCCATGGTCCTATCCCTGTTTCGAGCGCGCAATAGCCTCGCCCGGCGCAAACGGCAAGACGTCGGCCTGCGGATAGAGCCTTTCCAACGCCGAACCGATCATTTCAAGCCCCAGCCTGGCACCCGCGCGCGACAGCGGCAGATGCCGGCCTGTCGTTCGCAATATCTTGCGCTTGATCAGAAAACAGTTCGAACCACGCGGGGCTACCGTATCGATCATCGCCAGCTCCGCCGCGATTACGCTCTTCAGAGTGTCGTCAGCTGCCGGCGCGTCGCAGCTCTTCGCCAGGATGCGCGCCCAGTAGGTGCAGGACAGGAAGATCGCCAGTGTCTGGCGGATCTGGCCCGGCCGGGTCACCACCGACCAGGACGAGCCGAGCGGCCGTGCTGTCACGGTCACATCCCGGTAGCAGGCATCGATCTTCTGCGACAGAGCGATCAGCTCGAAGCCGCTCTTACCCTCGCCGATCGCGCCAAGCAGCTCACGCAGCGCTTGGAACCAGCGGGCGAGTGCGGCATCGAGTGCGCCGCGTGTGCGCGTGGGGAAGACGAGGAAGGCGACCGCCGTTCCGGCCGCCGCGCCGATCATGGTCTCGCCGATGCGCAGCTTCAATAGATCGAGCGTCAGCACACCGGTCATGCCGTAGACCAGGCAGAGCACGATCGAGATGAAGAAGGTCATCGTCGCGTAGGAAACCTGCAGGAAATAGAAGGCGAGGAAGATACAGACGACAGCAACCGGAATGGCGATATCAGACTCGCCTGAAAGCAGCGTTGCCAGCACAAGGCCGATCGCGATCCCGAACACGGTACCGAGGGAGCGCGACAATGCCCTCATCGCCGTATCGCCGCGCGAATTGGTGTTGGTGAAAACGAGGAAGGAAGCAAGCACCGCCCAGAACCAGCGTTCGCGCGACAAGAGCAGGCCGAAGCTCATGGCGATTGCCGAGGCGACCGTAATCTGCAGCGCCAAGCGCAGCAGCGGGTTGGCGAATGAAAAATCGATCGGCTGGGATTGCGCCGTGTCGCTGACCGTATCGATGCCGGAAAAACCGCGGGCCTGTCCCTCGTCGATCGCCTGCGTCAGTTGCTGCCGCGCCTCGCCGAGCCAGAGAAGCGCCCTCACCGTTTCGCCTTGCGGCTGGTCCCTGATCGTTTCGGCCATTCCCTCAAATCTTAGAAGTTCCGATTTGTCGGCCTCGATCACGGCGTGAATGAGCGCGAATGGCGGTGGGCTCTGGAAGCTCAGCACGATCGCGCTCTCGGCGGCAAGATGCGCATCGAAGAGCCGGATCGCCAGTTCGGCGGCGGGGTCGGCGGCACCGTCGAAGACGCCTGCCGGCGGGCGCGGGATGAAGGTCTCCGCCATCAGCACCACCTCCTTCAGCCGGTCTTCCAGCTGGCGCAGTTCCTGCCGATCGGCTTCGCCAATCTCTGCACTCCCGGCAAGGGCGGCGAGTTTGAAGAGAATCTGGTTGATCCGGCCGCGCACGCTTTCGAGCGAGCGCAGCAGGTCGCGCCGCCAGTCGTCGGGCAGCAGCACCGCCCTCACCAGATGGCCGACCAGCACCGCAACGACGGGACCGATCGCCACCGCCGGCAGATCGACTAGCGAAGGCCGGAAATAGGCGCCCATGAAATAGGAGGTGAAGGCGAACATGCCGATCGCAAAACCGCGCGGCCCGAACACGCGACCCGCAGATGCAAGCGCGATCACCACCAGGAAGACGAGATCGGAGAGAAAACGGCGATCCTCGAGCCCGGCCGCAATACCGACAACGGCTAGGCTTACCACACAACCGAAGAGCCTCGTCACCAGCTGGCGCGCATTGCCCTTGTCGCGAACGGCGATCCCGCCTTCGATCGACAGTACGATCCCGAGGCCGAAAGCCGCGGTCGGCAGCGGCAGGATGAGAGCCCTGATGGCAAGCAGGATCAAAAACGAAAGGACGATCGTCAGCGTCACCCGCGATGCCATGCGCAGGCGCGAAAGCGCCGGATCGTTGGCAAGCACCCAGTCGCGGAACTGAAACCCGGAAAACAAATGCAAGAGCCCCCATGCCACGGAAGGATCGACAGATACCGCCGATAGAGCGCAAATCAAACCATCGGAGAACCGATCGGAACAATCGCCCGGGATCGAATTCCCATTATAGATCGCCCGACATCAATCGCCCGACATCAATCGAATGTCGCGCGCCTACTGGCCTTTGGCAATCAGCGCCATCGTCGCCTTCAGGGAATCACGGGCCTGCGTTTCGATATTCTCGGTGACGATATCGTCGATTACCGCTTGGCCAGCCTCCTCGACCACCTCGAAACGAACGGTCGTATAGTCCTTGGCATCGGGCGCGCCCGAGCAGGCAGACTTCTTGAAGCGCACCGTCACCTCGGTCGTGCCGTCAACCGGCGGTGCCGCCGCTGTGGTCATATCCTCCAGCGGGCATGCATCCTGGCCGTTGACGATGACGTCGTAGTTGAACGGCGATATGCCGTCGTCATCGACGGCCGGAAACTGCGCGGCCGCATTGTATCGCGCGACGAAGTCCTTGCTGTAGAGATGATCGAGCCGGCTCGCATCGAAGATGTCGGTCCAATCATTGTTGTTGTCGGCCCAGTTGCTCCCGGTCGCATCCATGATCTCCTTCACCGGAGCGGTGGCATCGGCCGCATGGGCGGCACCTGAAAGGGCGATAAGGTTTGCGATAACAATGGCGAGCGTCTTCATGGTCGAATGTTCCGGACGGGCAAATCAAGGCGGACACTAGTGCATGATGCCGAAAAGTGTGAACGGTTTTCGGACGACATCATGCTCTGACTTCTAATGTAGAACAGGATTCAGAGTTTAGGCCGACGGGCCAAAATCATCCTGTTCTAGCCGGATTCGAGCGCTTGGCAATGCCGGCAAAAACGCATTGTGAAACCCGTTGCAGCTTTGCGTTCCAGGTTCACAATGCTATAGCGCTCCTCATCACGTCACCCACCTGGGACCCCGTCCCCCTTCAAGCTCGAACGAGGCAGATACATGAACAAGATCAAGGTCGCCAATCCCGTCGCCGATCTCGACGGAGATGAAATGACGCGCATCATCTGGCAGCTTATCAAGGACAAGCTGATCCATCCGTATCTCGACCTCGACATCGATTATTTCGACCTCTCCGTTGAAAACCGCGACGCCACCAACGACCAGGTGACGGTCGATGCCGCCAACGCCATCAAGAAATACGGCGTCGGCATCAAGTGCGCCACGATCACGCCGGACGAAGCACGCGTCAAGGAATTCAACCTCAAGGAAATGTGGAAGAGCCCGAATGGCACGATCCGCAACATCCTCGGCGGGGTTATCTTCCGCGAGCCGATCATCTGCAAAAACGTGCCGCGTCTAGTTCCCGGCTGGACCAAGCCGATCGTCGTCGGCCGCCACGCCTTCGGCGACCAGTACCGCGCCACCGATTTCAAGTTTCCCGGCAAGGGCAAGCTGACGATCAAATTCGTCGGCGAGGACGGCACCGTCATCGAGAAGGAAGTCTTCAATGCGCCGGGCTCCGGCGTCGCCATGGCCATGTACAACCTCGACGAATCGATCCGCGAATTCGCCCGTGCCTCGATGATGTACGGCCTGATGCGCAAATGGCCGGTCTACCTGTCGACCAAGAACACCATCCTCAAGGCCTATGACGGCCGCTTCAAGGACATCTTCGAAGAAGTCTACGAAACCGAATTCAAGGATCAGTTCAAGGACGCCGGCATCACCTACGAACACCGCCTGATCGACGACATGGTCGCCTCGGCGCTCAAGTGGTCGGGCGGCTACGTCTGGGCCTGCAAGAACTATGACGGCGACGTCCAGTCCGACACCGTTGCCCAGGGCTTCGGTTCGCTCGGCCTGATGACCTCGGTCCTGCTGACGCCCGACGGCAAGACGGTCGAAGCCGAAGCCGCTCACGGCACGGTCACCCGCCACTATCGCCAGCACCAGAAGGGCCAGGAAACCTCGACGAACTCGATCGCCTCGATCTTCGCCTGGACCCGCGGCCTCGCCCATCGCGCCAAGCTCGACGACAATGCCGAGCTTGCCCGCTTTGCCGCAACGCTCGAAAAGGTCTGCGTCGACACCGTCGAATCCGGTTTCATGACCAAGGATCTGGCGCTGCTGATCGGCCCCGACCAGCCGTGGCTGTCGACCACCGCCTTCCTCGACAAGATCGACCAGAACCTGCAGAAGGCCATGGCGTAAGTCAGCCCTTTCGCGATAATATTGAAACGGCGGGGATTTTCTCCGCCGTTTTTCATTTGGGAGAACAGCTGATGACGGCGACCCTGCGCCCGCTCGAACCATCTGACCATGCCGCTTGGCAACCCTTATGGGAGGCCTATCAGCGCTTCTATGACGTAGCCATCCCGCCCGAAACCACGGATCTCACCTGGGCCCGCTTCCACGACCCTGACGAACCGATGCACGCGCTCGGCGCCTTCGATGAAGACGGTCACCTCGTCGGCATCGCCCATGCCATCTTTCACCGCTCCTGCTGGCTGCCGCAATGGACCTGCTACCTGCAAGATCTCTATGTCGAAAATAGCCAACGCGGGCTCGGCACCGGCGCCGCGCTGATCGATGCGGTCGCCGATCTTGCCCGCAAAAACGGCGCAGGCAGGCTCTATTGGATGACGCATGAAACGAACGCAACGGCGCGGCGGCTCTACGACAAGATCGCCGAACGCTCGGGTTTCATCCAGTACCGCAAGGCTCTCTGAAGATCGGGGGTTGCACAAAGACCTCGCAGCGCTATTGATTCCGAGCGACGCAACAGGAGGAGGATCTCATGACTGAGGAATTGGTATTCTATACGAACCCGATGTCGCGCGGCCGTATCGCGCGCTGGATGCTGGAGGAGATCGGTCAGCCTTATCGCACCGAACTGCTGACCTTCGGTGGGACCATGAAAGCCCCCGAATATCTCTCGGTCAATCCGATGGGCAAGGTGCCGGCGATCCGCCACGGCGAGACCGTCGTTACCGAATGTGCGGCGATCTGCGCCTATCTCGCTGAGACCTTCCCGGAAAAGGCGCTGGCGCCGAGGCCGGAGGAGCGCGCCCGCTATTACCGCTGGATGTTCTTTGCCGCCGGTCCGCTCGAATCGGCGGTGACGATGAAGGCTCTCGGCTTCGAAATTCCGACGGAGCGCCTGCGCATGGCCGGCTGCGGCGGTTTCGGCGACGTCATGAACACGCTCGAAATGGCCGTCTCCGGTTCGACCTATGTTGCCGGCGAGCGCTTCACCGCCGCCGACGTCTATGTCGGCTCGCATATCGGCTGGGGCCTTGGCTTCGGCTCCATCGAGAAGCGACAGGCCTTCGTCGATTATTTCGGCCGCATCAGTGAGCGTGAGGCCTATAAGCGTGCCAATGCCCTTGATGATGAGGCCGGCAAGACGATGCAGGCCGCCTGATCGTTACCGGCGCGGCTCTCCGATGGCCGCGCCGGGATGCCAGCCTTCAGGCAAGCGGCATGTGAATATCCGTCAGAAGCTCGGTCGGCGGCACGTCGCGCGGATTGTTGAGATATTCCTCGAACATCACCCTGTCCTTCAACTGTCGACCGGAATTCGGCAGCCATTCGGCAAAGAGCCACTGATAGGACTTGGGCATGTCGGCATAGGGACCCTTGTGGCGCAGCACGGCATAATCGCCGCCGTCGATCGTACGCCGCTCGAAAGGCGCATTGACCGGCACTTCGGCAGCGCCGGCGACGCAGGCGATCGAGCGCAGCTTTTCAAGCGGCACAACGTCGGGATCGTCGAGATAGACGCCGATCATCCGCATGTCGGGCTTGGCAAGCCCGCGGGCGTAAAGCGTGCCGAACAATGTCTCGAAGGCCTTGCCGATCTCCATATAAGAGCCGGTATGGGCGACGCCGATCAGTTCGGTTGGTGCGATCTCGCGTATGGTAATGTCGAACATGGCTTTGGTCTTTCCCTTAGGTGAGGGTTGGAAGGCTGTGTGGCTTCCCTCTTTCCGGTAACGGGCCGGCGGCATGCCGTAGACCGACTTGAAGATGCGGTTGAAAGATTGGAGATTGGGATAGCCTGATCGCTTCGCAATTTCGCTGACCGCAAGCTCCGTGCGGACGATCTCGCCCGCCGCGCGATGCAGCCTGAGCCGCTTGACGGTTGCCGCCAGCGTCTCACCGTAAATCGCCCGGTAGATCCTGTGCCAGTGATAGCTCGACATGCAGGCGATCTCGGCAAGGCGCTTCTTTATTGGGTGCGAGGTTAAGAAACCGCTTTCGGCAGATCCCATTATTCTTTCAGTGGCGTTCGGTGGCCGGGGGCAGGTTGAATTTATGGATATATCGAGGGGTGAGGAATGACGGGGCCAAGTTCGCAAAAAACTCTGACGAGTTTTGGACGACAGGAAGCGCAGGCGCATTGAGAAACCGGCAACAGAGCCACTGTCTATGTTGATATGCCGGCTACGCCGCGTCCCTCCTCACAATTCTGTGCCCGTCCCAGGAATCCAGCCACCGCGCGTCTGCGCGGTGAAAGAACCTATGCGACATCGAAGAGAATCTCCCGCGCCCAAGGACTTTGGCGCGCTGGATTCCTGCGACTAGCACAGGAATGGAGCGTCGGAGGAACGCCGAATGAAGAACAAGTCTACCAGCAAAAACTAAGGCGGAAGCCGAGCTTCCGCCTCTTCGAAACTCAGGAATGAACCGGCAGCTCACCCGGCGAGTGCCAAAGCCACTGCCTCGATCGCTTCGTCGGCCTTCGACCCGTCGGGGCCGCCGGCCTGCGCCATATCAGGACGGCCGCCGCCGCCCTTGCCGCCGAGGGCCGCCGAGGCGACGCGCACCAGATCGACAGCACTGAAACGATCGACGAGATCCGGCGTCACCGCGACGACGGCGCTCGCCTTGCCATCGTCGGACACGCCGATCAGGGTGACGACGCCGGAGCCGATGCTGGTCTTGCCGTCATCGGCAAGTCCCTTCAAATCCTTGGGATCGACGCCTGAAATCGCCTTTCCGAGGAACTTGACGCCGGCGACTTCGCGCACGGCATCGACCGAGCCGCCCTGCCCGCCGCCCATGGCGAGCTTGCGCTTGGCATCAGCCAGTTCTTTCTCCAGCTTGCGGCGCTCGTCCATCAACGCTTCGACGCGCGACAGAACTTCGGCCGGCTGTACCTTGAGCGAAGTGGCAAGCGCCTTCACGCGTTCGTCCTGTTCGGCCAGATATTCGCGCGCCGATTCGCCGGTGACGGCCTCGATGCGGCGAACGCCGGCGCCGACGGCACTTTCGCCGAGAACGCGGATCAGGCCGATCTGGCCGGTCGCCCCGACATGGGTGCCGCCGCAGAGTTCGATCGAATAGGATCTGCCGGCCTTGGCGCCACGCATACCCTCGCCCATCGCCACGACGCGCACCTCGTCGCCGTATTTTTCGCCGAACAGCGCCATCGCGCCTTCGGCGATTGCATCGTCGACGCTCATCAGCCGGGTTGTAACAGGCGAATTCTGCAGCACGATTTCGTTTGCCATATCCTCGACGATCTTCAGCTCTTCGGCCGACATCGGCTTCGGATGCGAAACGTCGAAACGCAGACGCTCAGGCGCGACCAGCGAACCCTTCTGCGCCACATGGGTACCGAGCACCTCGCGCAGCGCCTCATGCAGCAGATGCGTTGCCGAGTGGTTGGCACGCAGCCGCGAGCGTCGGGCGTGATCGACGGTCAGAACAACCGCGTCGCCGGTCTTGAATGCACCTTCGACGACGGCACCGAAATGCACGAAGAGGCCTTCGCCCCTCTTCTGCGTGTCTGATATCTCGATCTTGCCGTGGTCGGACGAGATGACGCCGGTATCGCCCATCTGACCACCGGATTCGCCATAGAACGGCGTCTGGCTGACGACGATCTGCACCTTATCGCCGGCCTTGGCTTCTTCAGCGACGGCGCCGTCCTTGACGATCGCCTGCACCACACCTTCAGCGGTTTCGGTATCGTAACCCAGGAATTCGCTTGCGCCGTGCTTTTCCCTGAGCTCGAACCAGATGGTTTCGGTTGCCTTCTCGCCGGAACCGGCCCAGTGCGAGCGGGCTTCGGCCTTCTGGCGTTGCATGGCATCGGTGAAGCCGGAGATATCGACGCCGATCTCGCGAGCGCGCAGCGCATCCTGCGTCAGGTCGAGCGGGAAGCCGTAGGTGTCGTAGAGCCTGAAGGCGGTCTCGCCATCCAGCATGTCGCCCTTGCCGAGATCGGTGGTCGCATCCGACAGCAACGACAGGCCACGCTCCAGCGTCTTGCGGAAACGGCCTTCTTCGAGTTTCAGCGTCTCCGAGATCAGCGCTTCGGCACGCACCAGTTCCGGATAAGCGCGGCCCATCTCCTGCACCAGCGTCGGCAGCAGCTTGTACATCAGAGGCTCGCGGGCACCGAGCAGTTCGGCATGGCGCATGGCGCGGCGCATGATGCGGCGAAGCACATAGCCGCGACCTTCATTCGACGGCAGCACGCCATCGGCGATCAGGAAAGCCGAGGAGCGCAAGTGGTCGGCGATGACGCGATGGCTGGCGCTCCCCTCCGCCTTGACGCCCATCGTCTCTTCGATAGTGCCGATCAGCGTGCGGAACAGGTCCGTGTCAAAGACGCTCTGGACGCCCTGCAGAATGCAGGCCATGCGCTCCAGACCCAAGCCGGTATCGATCGACGGACGCGGCAGCGGGTTGCGAACGCCAGGCTCCGTCTGCTCGAACTGCATGAAAACGAGGTTCCAGAATTCCAGGAACCGGTCGCCATCTTCTTCCGGCGAACCGGGAGGGCCTCCCCAGACGTTCTCGCCTTGGTCAATGAAGATTTCCGAGCAGGGGCCGCAGGGGCCGGTATCGCCCATCTGCCAGAAATTGTCAGAGGTGGGGATGCGGATGATCTTGTCGTCGGAGAATCCGGCAATCTTCTTCCACAGCGTCGCAGCTTCTTCGTCTTCGGAATAGACAGTCACCAGCAGGCGATGTTTCGGCAGATCGAAACCTTCGGTGACGAGCTTCCAGGCAAGCTCGATCGCATTCTCTTTGAAATAGTCGCCAAACGAGAAGTTGCCGAGCATTTCGAAAAAGGTCAGGTGCCGGGCCGTATAACCAACATTGTCGAGGTCGTTATGCTTGCCGCCGGCGCGCACGCATTTCTGCGACGTTGTCGCAGTCGAATAAGGGCGCTTCTCAAGGCCGGTGAAGACGTTCTTGAACTGCACCATACCGGCATTGGTGAACATCAGCGTCGGGTCGTTGCGCGGCACGAGCGGGCTCGACGAGACGATCTCATGACCGTTCTTCTTGAAATAGTCGAGGAATGTCGACCGGATATCGTTCACACCGCTCATGCTATGCCCTTCAATGCTGCCCGAGGCAGGTAAATCTAAATCCATCGGCTTTTAACGTTCGCCTCCGCCACTGTCCAGCAGACAAACAAAACCGGCCGCATTCTGATCAGGGAATGCAGCCGGTTTGGATTTTCTAAAGGACTGGCAGAAAAACTGATCGCGAGATCACATCTCCGCGGCAGCATCACTGTCATCGGGATCCGGTCCGCCGTTCTGCAGGAAGCGGTCGGCGATCAGGCCGGCATTCTGGCGCAGCGACAGCTCGATTTCGCGAGCGAGATCCGGATTGTCGCGCAGGAAGGTCTTGGCGTTTTCGCGGCCTTGGCCGAGACGCTGGCTGTTATAGGAGAACCAGGCACCCGACTTCTCGACGATGCCGGCCTTGACACCGAGATCGACCAATTCGCCGGTCTTGGAAACGCCCTCGCCATACATGATGTCGAACTCGACCTGCTTGAAGGGCGGCGCCATCTTGTTCTTGACGACCTTCACGCGGGTCTGGTTGCCGATCACCTCTTCGCGCTCCTTGACCGCGCCGATGCGGCGGATGTCGAGGCGCACGGAGGCATAGAACTTCAGCGCATTGCCGCCGGTCGTCGTTTCCGGCGAACCGAACATGACGCCGATCTTCATGCGGATCTGGTTGATGAAGATCACCATGGTGTTCGACTTGGAAATCGAAGCGGTGAGCTTGCGCAGCGCCTGGCTCATCAGGCGCGCCTGCAGGCCGGGTAGGCTGTCGCCCATCTCGCCTTCGATTTCGGCGCGCGGCGTCAGTGCAGCGACCGAGTCGATGACAAGAACGTCGACGGCGCCGGAGCGCACCAGCGTATCGGTGATTTCGAGCGCCTGCTCACCGGTATCGGGCTGCGAGATCAGAAGGTTCTGCAGATCGACGCCAAGCTTGCGGGCATAGACGGGATCGAGCGCATGTTCGGCATCGACGAAGGCGCAGATGCCGCCCTTCTTCTGCGCTTCGGCAATGGTCTGCAGTGCAAGCGTTGTCTTACCCGAGCTTTCCGGCCCGTAAATTTCGATGATGCGGCCCCTCGGCAGACCACCGACGCCAAGTGCAATATCGAGGCCAAGCGAGCCGGTCGAGATCGTCTCGATCTCGACAACATTCTCGTTGGAGCCGAGTTTCATGATCGAGCCCTTGCCGAACGACCGCTCTATCTGTGAGAGTGCCGCTTCAAGCGCCTTGCTTTTGTCCACCGATTTGTCCTCTACCAGCCGCAATGAATTCTGAGACATCCGATCCACCTTTAGGTTATTGAAGCCGCCCAAGCAATGTTGAGTTTGTACCCTGTTTGTTCCATTCTCGCAATAGGCGATCAAACAATTGAAAGAAAAAGGTAAAACGGCCCGTGTTCTATTTTTGTTTTATCGATGCAAAGCAACGGCTTAGACCTGAAATGCCAACACGCGCCCATCAGAATGCATCGCATCGATTCGCTTTTTCGGCATTGGGAGAGCGACTGAAATGAACAGAAAGATTCTCGTTCTCGGTGGTGCCCATATCGATAGACGCGGCCGCATCTTGGGCGAGACGGCGCCTGGCGCCAGCAATCCCGGGACCTGGTTCGAAGAGCCGGGCGGCGGCGGCTTCAATGCGGCGCGCAATCTCGCAAGGCTTGGTTTTCAGGTGACGATGATCTCGCCGCGCGGCGGCGATCCGATGGGCGAGATGGTCGGCGAAGCCGCCGATTTCGCCGGCATCGACGACCGGCCTTTCGTCTTCCTCGACCGCAAGACGCCGAGCTATACGGCGATCATTGAGAAGGACGGCAATCTGGTGATCGCCCTTGCCGACATGGATCTCTACCGCTTCTTCGTGCCGCGGCGTCTCTCCATCCGCTGGGTGCGCGAGGCCTTCGCCGTCCATGATCTCATTCTTTTCGACGCCAACCTGCCGGAGGAGACGATCGCGGCGATCGTTGCCAAGGCGCAGTCCCTGGCAAAGCCGGTCGCAGCGATCGCCATTTCGCCCGCAAAGGTCGTCAGGCTGAAACCCTGTATCGGGGATATCGACTACCTGTTCCTGAACGAGGCCGAGGCCGCCGCCCTTGCCGGGCAACAGCCGGAAGACGCTGCCGGCTGGCCGCCGCTTCTGAACGCGATCGGCATCAGGAACGCCGTCGTCACCCGCGGCCGCCGCGAGCTCGTCGCTCTTTGCGAGGGCCGCGCCGTGACGCTGCAGCCGCCGATCGCCGACACTGTCGCCGATGTCACCGGTGCCGGCGATTCTCTTGCAGCCGGCACGCTCGCCGCCTTGATGGACGGCCTGCCGCTCGAGGAGGCCGTCCGCCACGGCACCGCGGCCGCCACGCTGACCGTGCAGTCGCGGCACGCCGTCAACGAAAATCTGACGCCGGATCTCTTGAATGCGGCGCTTGCCCTTGTTCCCAAGGTCAGAATTCTGCATTGAAACGACGAAATTAAATAGTTGAGTGTGATCTCGTCCGAAACCGCTGAGACTTTCGGCATCATGCTCCATCGACGACAGGACAAATCATGACCAAGCCCATCTCGCCTCTTCTGCCGATCGCCTATTCGAAAGAGGTCGCCAGCGCCAAGCAGCGCGGCGCGCCGTTGGTGGCACTGGAATCGACGATCATCACCCACGGCATGCCCTATCCCGGCAATATCAAGATGGCCCGCAGCGTCGAGACGATCATTCGCGAACAGGGTGCCGTCCCGGCAACGATCGCCGTCATTCACGGCACGCTGCATGTCGGCCTTGAAGCCGGCGAACTGGAGCAGCTTGCCAAGGCGACCGAAGTGATGAAGGTGTCGCGCGCCGATCTCGCCTTCGCGATCGCTGAGCGCCGCACCGGCGCTACCACAGTCGCCGCGACGATGATTGCCGCCGCCCGCGCCGGCATCCGGGTTTTTGCCACAGGCGGCATCGGCGGCGTGCACCGCGGCGCCGAGGAAAGCTTTGACATCTCCGCCGATCTCGAGGAACTGGCGCGCACCGGCGTTATCGTCGTCTGCGCCGGCGCCAAGGCAATCCTCGACATTCCGAAGACGCTGGAGGTGCTGGAAACCCGCGGCGTTCCCGTCGTCACTTACGAGAGCGAAGAATTCCCCGCCTTCTGGTCACGCTCCTCGGGCATCCGCAGCCCGCTGTCACTGAACAGCCCGGCCGCCATTGCCAATTTCCAGACGGTGCGCGAACAGCTCGGCATCGACGGCGGCATGCTGATTGCCAACCCGGTGCCCGAGGCTGACGAGATTGCCCGCGAGGAGATGGAAATCTACATCGAGCGGGCGCTGGACAGCGCCGAGCGCGACGAAATCACCGGCAAGGCGGTCACGCCCTATCTGCTCTCCACCATCTTCGACCTGACAGATGGCCAGAGCCTGAAGACCAATATCGCGCTGGTCGAAAACAATGCGCGGCTGGCGGCAGAGATTGCCGTGGCGCTTGGGGAATAAGGTAGCGGGCCGGCAGGAATCGCCTCGGTAGATAGGCCATACCGGGTGAGCCCCCCTCTGCCCTGCCGGGCATCTCCCCCACAGGTGGGGAGATCGGCTGCGGCACCGGCTTCCACGACAATCAACATTGCAATCCGGCAAACGATAGAGAGGCGGGAGGAGCATGCCTCTTGTCGATCTCCCCACCTGTGGGGGAGATGGCCGGCAGGCCAGAGGGGGGTGTCTCACGGCACGCCCTCTCAAAACCTCTGAGCCACCGAACTCCTAACTATCCAGCGTTTCCTTCACCACCACCGCAAGCTGCTTCAACGAAAAAGGCTTCGGCAAGAACCCGAATTTTGCCTCGGGCGGCAGGTTGCGGGCGAAGGCATCTTCGGCGTAGCCCGAAACGAAGATGAATTTCATGTCGGGATAGGTCTTGCGCAGCTCGCGCAGCAGCGTCGGGCCGTCCATTTCGGGCATGACCACGTCGGAAACGACGATGTCGACCTTGCCGTCGAGCTCTTCCATGATGTTGAGCGCCTCGACGCCCGATCCCGCCTCGTGCACGGTATAACCGCGGGTTTCCAGCATGCGCTTGCCGCCGCGGCGCACCGCCTCCTCGTCTTCGACGAGAAGGATGACCGCCGATCCCGTCAAGTCCTCCGGCTGCTGCGGTGATGTGGGCTGGGGCAGCACCTCGATAGCGCCGTCGATCGAGCCTGCCTCGCCGGCAACCACCGGCTCCGGGATGTGGCGCGGCAGGAAGACCCGGAAGGTCGTGCCCTTGCCGACTTCGGATTCCGGCTGGATGTAACCGCCCGATTGCTTGACGATGCCGTAGACCATGGCAAGGCCAAGTCCCGTGCCCTTGCCGACATCCTTGGTGGTGAAGAAGGGCTCGAAGATCTTGTCCATGATTTCGGGCGCAATCCCGGTGCCGTTATCGGCAACTTCGATCAGCACCATGTCCTCGGCCGGCATGTAGGAATAGTTGAAGGCAGAGACCTCTGAGGCAGTCAGGTTTCGGGTGCGCAGCGTCAGCGTGCCGCCCTCGGGCATCGCATCGCGCGCATTGACGCAGAGATTGATCAGCACCTGCTCGAATTGCGAAAGGTCTGTTTTGACAGGCCAGAGGTCGCGGCCATATTGCACGTCGAGCTTGACATTGGTGCCGGAGAGCAGCCGGTCGACCAGCATGCGCAGGTCGCCGACGACATCGGTGAGGTTGAGCACCGAGGGCCGCATCGTCTGTTTGCGCGAGAAGGCGAGCAGCTGGCGCACCAGCACCGCGGCGCGGTTGGCGTTGCGCTTGATTTCCATCAGGTCGGCAAAGCTGGCATCGGCCGGCCGTGCCTGCAGCAGCAGATGGTCGGACGATAGCAGGATAGCCGTCAGCACATTGTTGAAATCATGCGCGATGCCGCCGGCGAGCGTGCCGACAGCATTCATCTTCTGCGTCTGCGCCATCTGCGCTTCCAGCGCCTTCTGCTCGGTCACCTCGACGGCATAGACGATCGCCGCCTCCTCGGGCGCCTCGTCGCTCTGGTCGATGACGGCATTGACATAGAAGCGGAAATAGCGCGCCTCGTCGGTCGGCGTGCGGGTATCGAGGGGCGCGATGTCGCCCTGCCGGTCCTTGGCCGCCGCCAGCGCCGCAGTCAGCTGCGGCCGATCGCTCTCCTGGACGATGGTTTCGAGATGCGGCGCCTTTTCGAGATCATCGCGCGAGACGACGCTGGAAAACAGCTTCAGGAACGGCGCATTGGTCCGCAGGATGCGCCCGTCGCCGTCGACCGAGGCGATTGCCATCGGCGTATTGTTGAAGAATCGGGTGAAACGCATCGCCGCAGCCGAGGCGGATTGGCCGCCAGCCTCGCTCTTTTCACGCCCCAGCACGATCGTCCGGCTTTCGCCGGGTGCGCCGTCGCGCATCGAGGTGACGCTGTGGATGATCTGCACCGGCAGGCTCTGGCCATTGGTCTTGCGCAGGTCGAGATCGAGCGTCACGGTCTTTTTCAGGCCCGGTTCGGCCTGCACCGACTGGATCAGCGCCAGCCCCTCGCCCGCCACCACGTCGCCGATCGTCATCGAGCCCGGCACGAATTTGGTGAGGTCGAGGCCCAGCCACTCGGCAAGTGTTGCATTGAGATAGAAGATCTCGCCCTTCCTGCCGGCTGAGAAGAAGCCGGCCGGCGCGTGGTCGAGATAGTCGATCGCGTTCTGCAATTCCTTGAAGAAACGTTCCTGGTCGTCTCGCTCCGTGGTGATGTCGGTGATCTGCCAGATCTGCAGCGGCTTGCCGCCGTTTTCCTCCGGCTGCAGCAGCCGCGCCTTCAGCCGGTACCAATGCGCGCCGGAGCTGTTGCTGCCAGGCCCGACGGCGCGCAGCAGGCGGAATTCCTCCCGGCCTTCCTTGCCCTCGCGCAGGCCGTTGACCAGCCTGTAGAGCGCCTCGTTCGATTCGCGGTGGCGCGACAGCAGGGTTTCCAGTGTCTGCACCTCGGTCGCCTTGCGCGCGCCGGTCAGCGCGCCATAGGCGGCGTTGGCATAGATGATCCGGCCCTTTTCGTCGGTGATCAGCGTGCCGTCCGGATGGCTGTTGAGGAAGGCGCGCGCCAGGCTGTCGGACTGGCGTTGCGGCATCACCTCGATAAAACCGATGACCGAGGAGACCAGGAAAAAGATGCCGACCATGGCGAGCACGCCGAGACCGCCAAGCACGACCTCGTTGTCGAGCGAGCTCTTGAAGACGACAAAGCCGCCGGCGGCTGCGATCAACACGAGAGCCAGCAGAAGAATGCGCAAAACCGTGCCAGAACGCCCCCCACGATCCACAAGCGGTGCGTTATACTCGTCGGCCTGACGCGGTTTCGTCATGTATTCCTCACATAAGCCCCTCCAGCTTCGTAGCACGAACACGAAGCGGGAATCAGGCACTGTTTCCTTCTTAGCAATTTGCTGCGTCGGCAAAAACACCGCTGGCCGGCAAGACTGCTTGAATTCACAGGCAACAGCGCCATCTGCCCCTGAAGCTCAACCCGGCCACCCGAGCGCATGGTCGCCGGGCGCCAAGCAGCGAAACACGAAATCGCGTTCTCCCGTGACTGGACAGCACCGGCGGCCCTTGCCTAAGGAACGGAAAAGTCGTCAATATGTGCCGAAATGTGAAATGGAGTGAGTGATTATGTTGGGTGATGTTGTCGGAGCTTATGGCAGCCGTTTCCTGCTTGCGGCCGGTGGCGTCGGTCTGGCGCTTCTCTTGCTCATCCTCGTGCTCTGGGTGATCCGCAGACGGGCACCCTCGCCCTTCTTGCGCGGCGGCCGCAACCGCCAGCCTCGCCTGCAGGTGCTGGATGCCGCAGCTGTCGATACCCGTCGCCGGCTGGTGCTGGTGCGCCGCGACGACGTCGAGCACCTGATCATGATCGGCGGCCCGAGCGATATCGTCATCGAAAGCCGTATCCTGCCGGGAGCGACCGAACAGCCGGAAAGCGCCAACCGCCCGCAACTCGTCGAGCAGCGGCCAATACCCCCAGCGCGGCCGGAAACGCCGGCGGTTTCTCCGCCCCACCCGCCGGTCGCGACCCCAGTCGCAGGCCCCGTTGCAGCCCGCATCGAGCCGGCGGCCGAGCCTTCCTTCTCCGCGCCGGTTTCGCCGGTGCCGCTCCCGCGCCCCGAACCGCCTGCCCCGCCGGCTGTCGCCCCGCCCGTGGCGACGAGCCCTCTTCCGGCAAACCCCATGACGCTGTCGGTCGAACGCGACTCTCCTGTGCCTGCCGCCCCGCCGCAGCCGCGCCCGCCGGAGCGTCCCGTCGCTCCTCCGGTCGCACAGCCTGCATCTTTCCACGATACAGCAAGTGCGGCCGAGATCCTCGATGCCGCCCGCCAGCGCGTGCTGCCGCAGCAGCGCATTGAACCCGAGATCTCCGCCCCGCCTGTCCACGTGCCGGCCGCCGCCCGCGCCGCACCTGGTACGGCAGAGGCCGATGCGGCTGCGCAGTCGGCAGCGGCAATCCGCGGCGATTTCCAGCGGGTGCTGGATGAGGAGATGTCGAACAATCTGACGGCCGAACGCATCGTCCCGGTGCCGGCGAACCAGGCCCCCCGCCAAGCCATACCGCAGCCGGGCAACCTGCCGCGCCGCGATCCCGATCTTGCTCCGATCACCGGCGCCGATACCGAGCTGCAGAAGGAAGTGGCCCGCATCTTCGGCGAGATGAGCGTCAACCGCGACAAATGAGGCAAACGCGTCCGCGTGAAACCGGGTTGCTGCGCCTTCGTTTTCATCATCAAGTTGCACAAAAGCCGCATGCCGCGGCTTTTTCCGTTTCCGAATGCCTCCGGCCTCCCCATCATGCCGATCATTTGGTATCGATCAGGGTGAAGAGCGTCGGCGCATTCGAGGTTACATATTGCCTAAATAAATTCCGGTCTCACTCCAGTTTCACCCGTACTGCCGCCTAGCGACACGCTGGCGGCATGCGAACATGTTCATCGGGTGGTGGCGAGAGACCGGTTTGGCATTGTTACAATGTGCCAAGTGCAGCTCCGCTGTCTCAGCTCTTCAGCCGCCCACAACATCGCCACACCGCGCCCGCAAGGGTCTTCTCACGCACCATCTCGATGGGCTTCCGAACGGAAGACCAAGACGATATGTGCAAGACGCTTCGGGTCCGATGGACCATTATTCCCAAGACAGCGCCCCGGCCTTGGATTGCATGCGGCGGATGCGGAGGCCTGAGAGCCTTTCAGTCCAGCGGCAAGATCCGGCTCAATGCCAACGGCCGCAAGCTGGACGCCTGGCTTATCTACAAATGCCTGACCTGCGAACGGACATGGAACCGGCCGATCCTCGAGCGCCGGAATGTCCGCGACATCGATCCTGCAGTTCTTGACGCTTTGCAATCCAACGATCCGGACTGGATCCGCGCGGAAAGCTTCAACCTCGATGCTCTCCGACACAAATCGCTGCGTGTGGATGAGTTTGCCGAATTTGAAATCGCGAAGGAAATGCAGCACGAAACTGCCAATTGGACGAGATTGGCAATCGAACTGATGGTGCCGTTTCCAACAAGCACCCGCCTCGACCGTCTGCTGGCCTCGGAACTGAAGCTTTCACGTTCGCGGCTGCGGGCTCTTCACGACAAAGGCATGGTCCGGACGGCTCCTGAGCGGGCAGACATCATGCGGCGGCGGATCAGAAATGGCGCCCTTGTGGTGATTGACCTCTCCATGGAGACCGAGCGGGAGCAATCGTGGAAACCTCTGGCGACAGGCAATTACGCCGTAGAACAGTGATCAACGAAAAAAGCGCCGCGATCGGATCGCGGCGCTTGTTCTGTTCTCATCTCTGCATGAAGACCATTATTCGTCGCGATAGACCTTTTCGCGGCGTTCGTGGCGCTCCTGCGCCTCGATCGACAGCGTCGCGATCGGGCGGGCGTCGAGACGCTTGAGGCCGATCGGTTCGCCGGTTTCCTCGCAAAAGCCGTAAGTGCCGTCTTCGATGCGCTGCAGTGCCGCGTCGATCTTGGAAATCAGCTTTCTCTGCCTGTCACGGGCGCGAAGTTCGATCGCCCGATCAGTTTCCGACGACGCCCGGTCGGCGAGGTCGGGATGGTTTGCGCTTTCCTCGGCCAGATGGTCGAGGGTTTCACGCGCTTCTCTAAGGATATCATTTCTCCATGCAACCAGCTTCGTCCTAAAGTAGGCACGCTGGTTTACGTTCATGAACTCTTCCTCTTCCGAGGGAACGTAATTGCTAAGATCGATCTTCTCACTCAACGCGATTCTCCTGAAGAACATCTCATCTGGCCGGGTGTATATCCCAAGCGCTAGCCGCGGTTCAAGCCAAATACGACAGGTAAACAGATTTTTAAATCTGTTACAATTTTAGGCTAACGATCTATTTTGTCATGGTTATTCCGGCTTCCGTTTTTTTCTTCGCCTTCAAAACGCCGTGTTGTCAGCCACGTTTTGCGCCGTTGCGGCATGGCTGGCGATTGACGGCGGCCGATTGCAACCGCTACTGAAAAGACCCACCCGATCCTGGATTTGCCCATGACCGTACCGCTGCCTCCGCCCAACCGCATCTATCTCCTGCGTCATGCCGAGGCCGCCTGGGCCGACCCCGGGCAGCGCGATTTCGACCGGCCGCTCAACGAAAAGGGCTTTGGCGATGCGGAGATCATCGCCGACAAGGCCGCCGACAAGGGCTACCGTCCCGATCTTGTGATCAGTTCGACGGCGCTGCGCTGCCGCGACACCGCCGGCGCCGTCCACCGGGCAATGGGCGTTGCACTCGACGTGCGTTATGTCGATGCGCTCTACAACGCCACGGTCGACACCTATCTCGAGATCGTCGATGCCCAGGATGAGGCGGCCGTCATGCTGGTCGGCCACAATCCGACCATGGAGCAGACGCTGGAGGCGCTGATTGGCCATGAGGCGATGGTCGGCGCCCTTCCCGGCGGCTTCCCGACGGCTGGCCTTGCCGTCGTCGATTACGACGCTTCCGCCGCCGTCTGGCGCCTCGCCGATTTTGTGATCGTCTGAAAGCTTTCGCGCCGCGTCTTTTTCGGGCGGCGTGCCCTTCCTATATTGCCGGCAGTCACCAACCGGAATCGCGCCTTGCCGCCACGCTTGACATCCTTTGCCGATGACGCCCGCATCGCCCTCGACAATCTCGCCGATCGGGCGAGCGGCCTCGTCAATCCGACCGTGCGGCTCGGCGTCACCGGCCTCTCCCGCTCCGGCAAGACGGTCTTCATTTCCTCGCTGGTTCACAATCTCCTGCATGGCGGCCGCCTGCCGCTGTTCGAGCCGGTGCAATCCGGCCGCGTCTCGGCGGTGCGGCTGGAGCCGCAGCCCGACGATGCCGTGCCGCGCTTCCAGTACGAGGACCATATCCGCGCGCTGGTGAAGGACCGTATCTGGCCGGATTCGACCCGCGCCATTTCCGAACTGCGCATCACGCTGGACTATCAGAGCGCCAGCGGATGGAACCGGCTGTTTTCGCCCGGTCGCCTGTCGATCGACATCGTCGATTATCCCGGCGAATGGCTGCTCGACCTGCCGCTGCTCGGCAAGGATTACCGCACCTTCAGCGAGGAAACGCTGGCGCTGGCGCAAACCGGCGTCCGCTCGGAACTGTCGCGTGGATGGCTGGCGCTGACGCATGCCGCCGATATCAACGCCGGCGCCGACGAAATGGTCGCTCGCGACCTCGCCACCGCCTTTGCCGATTATCTCAAGGCCTGCAAGGCCGACGAACGCTCGCTCTCCACCCTGCCGCCCGGCCGCCTGCTGCTGCCGGGCGATCTCGACGGGTCGCCTGCGCTGACTTTCGCGCCGCTCGCTCTGCCGCCGGACGGGCGTCCCGGCCGCGGCTCGCTCTGGACGATGATGGAACGGCGTTACGAGGCTTATAAATCGGTCGTCGTCAAACCCTTCTTCCGGGAGCATTTCGCCCGGCTCGACCGCCAGATCGTGCTGGTCGATGCACTGCAGGCGATGAACCGCGGCCCTGAAGCCGTGCAGGATCTGGAACGCGCCCTGACCGATGTGCTCGCCTGTTTCCGCCCAGGCACCAATTCGCTGCTCTCCTCGCTGCTCGGGCGCCGCATCGACCGCGTGCTGGTTGCCGCCACCAAGGCCGATCATCTCCACCATGAAAGCCACGACCGGCTCGATGCCCTGACCCGCCGCCTGGTCGATCGTGCCATCGACCGCATCGGCATGGCCGGTGCCGGCATCGACGTCATGGCGCTGGCCTCCGTGCGCGCCACCCGCGAAGCCTCGGTCAAGCGTGAGGGTCATGAACTGCCGGTCATCGTCGGCACGCCGATGGAGGGGGAAACCATTGCCGGCGAGCGCTTCGACGGGCAGAGAAAGACCGCAATCTTTCCCGGCGACCTGCCGGAGGATCCGGAAAGCCTGTTCGACCGCATCGCCTCGGGCGAGACCGGCCTGCAACTGCCCGATGTCAACGTCGTCAGGTTCCGCCCGCCGCAGCTTGAGGAAACCGGCGGCGGCATCAAGCTGTCGGTACCGCATATCCGCCTCGACCGGGCCATGCAGTTCCTGTTCGGAGACCGTCTCGCATGAGCAAGCCTCCGTCCGAGCCGCCACGCCGCCCACCGGCGGTCTTCACCTACGAGGACGAGGCCACCGAGCGTCATGATAACGGCCGCCAACGAGAGCAGCGGCGCAGGCCGGAAAGCTTCTCCGAAAACATCGTCGTGACGGCCGATGAAGACGATCCCTTCCTCAATCCCGACAAGGATCTGAGCGCAGTGCCCGTGGCAACGCCGCTGAGACGTCGGACCTCCTTCGGCAAGATCGCCGCCGGCGCCTTCGGCATCCTGTTGTCGCTAGGCCTCGGCCTCTGGACCGACAGCCTGATCCGCGATCTCTTCACCCGCGCCGACTGGTTGGGTTATGCAGCCCTTGCCGTGCTCGCGGTCGGCATTCTCGCCGTGTTTGCCCTCGTCATCCGCGAGACATTAGGCATGATGCGCCTTGCCGCTGTCCAGGCGATCAAGGCCGAAGCGGAAGCCGCAATGGTCGAAACCCGGCCGGCAAAGGCGCGCGCCGTCGTCGCCCGCCTGATCACGCTGCTTTCCGCCAATCCCGAAACATCGAACGGCCGCGCCACGCTGAAGGCGACCGAGGGCGAGGTCATCGATCCCCCGCACCTGATTGCGCTTGCCGAACGGGAATTGCTCGCTCCGCTCGACCGCAAGGCTCGCGCCTTGATCGTCAACGCCTCGAAGCGCGTCTCGATCGTCACCGCCGTCAGCCCGCGCGCCGTGGTCGATCTGCTCTATGTGCTCTATGAGGCCGTGCGGCTGATCCGCGCCATGGCCGAGCTCTACGGCGGCCGCCCCGGCACGCTCGGCATGTTCCGTCTGCTGCGTGACGTGTTGGCGCATCTGGCGGTCACCGGCTCGATCGCCGTCGGCGACAGCCTCGTCCAGCAGGTGCTCGGCCACGGGCTGGCCTCGAAGCTCTCGGCAAGACTCGGCGAAGGCGTCATCAACGGCCTGATGACCGCCCGTATCGGAATCGCGGCGATGGATCTCTGCCGCCCGCTCGCCTTCCACGCCCTGAAGCGACCGGGAATCGGTGATTTCATCGGCGATCTCGCCCCCTCCATGTCGCCGCGCGGCAACACTCCTTGAACGAAGCAGCGATTCCGCGGCTTTCTCCTCCCCTTGCGTAAAGCGGAAGAAATTACAGCGGATTCAAAGCGATAATGGCGGTATGCTGAAATTACAGCCGCGCGAAAGCCCTGTGCCGCATCGCATTTCGACATGATTGAAAGGAAGGATTAACCATTCTTCGGCAAAACTTGCAGCCAGTTCGTGAGTGGTGTTTGCCAAGGAAAATCCATGTATTCGCGCAAGCTTCTTATTATATGCGGTCTGGCCGCCGCGGCACTGTCTCCCGTCGCAGATGTCGCTCCGGCAGCCACCGCTGCAACCCGTGACAAGGCCTTCTTCGATTCCGTCACCGGCTCCTGGAAGGGCCCGGGCGAAATCGTTGCCGGCAAGTACAAGGGCACCAAATTCACCTGCAATCTGATCGGTGAGCCGACTGGCGACAGTGGCGCCGGCATCAAGCTCGACGGCACCTGCCGCGTCGGCGTCTTCAAGCAACCGATGACCGCCGTCATCTCGCAGTCGGGCTCGACCTACAAGGGCAAGTTCCTCGACGGCGCCGCCGGCAAGGGGCTTGACGTCGTCTCCGGCGCCGTTTCTGAGGATACCGTCGTCGTCGGCATCAACCGCGCCAAGCTGAACGGCGCGATGATCGCCCGGGTGCGGGACGACAAGACGATGAATGTCACCGTTTCCGTCAAGGTCGAAAGCCAGATGATCCCGGTCATCGGTCTGACACTGACCCGCCAGGTCGACGAGATGGCCGTCGGTTCTATCGAATAGATAAATCGTATAGTGGATTTTCCTGAAGCGGCGGGTTTCCCGCCGTTTTCCGTTTCAGGATCTCCGCTTCAGCTTTTGAGCCACCAGTCGCGGCTGTTATCGGCGACTTCGATGCCCGCCACATCAGCATCCGACAGCCAATCGCTGATCGCCCTGCCCTTGACGAAAATGTCCGCCGCGATATCGGCGAGCGGCATCAGCACGAAACCGCGATCGGTCATGCGCGGATGCGGCAGTTCCAGCCGCGGCGCCTCCTGAATGACGTCGCCATAGGTCAGCACGTCGATATCGAGCGTGCGCGGACCCCAGCGCTCGATGCGCTCGCGTTTCATCTCCCGTTCGATCGACAGGCAGACATCGAGCAAAGCCTCGGGTTCCAATCGGGTCTCGACGGCGGCGCAGGCGTTGAAGAAGAAGGATTGGTCGGTCTTGCCCCAGGGCGGCGTGCGATAGAGCCGGGAGACCGCCGTCACCCGGCAGTCATCTCGTTCGTCCAGCCTCTGCAGTGCGGCGGCCATCGCCTTGACGGGATCGCCGACATTGCCGCCGAGACCGAGTGTGGCCGATTGCCATGCGGCCTCAGGCAAAGTGCTCAACGCTCACCTGCACGAAATCGAGCACGCCGGGCACCGGCGCGTTCGGCTTGCGCACCGTGATCTTCGCCCGCCGGACCTGCGGGAATGTCTCGCACAGCCCCTTGGCGATATCGAGCGCCAGGGCCTCGATCAGGTAACGCCGCTTGCCCGTGACGATCTGCTCGATCACGGTGAAGGCGATGCCGTAATTGACGGTATCGTTGATCGAATCGCTTTCCAGCGCCTCGCCGGCAACGACATCGAGCTCGGCATCGACGAAGAAGCGCTGGCCGAGGAATTCCTCCTCGTCATGCACGCCGTGGCGCGCAAAGAAGGCGCAGTTCTGCAGCGTGATCGTGTAGGTGGTCATGTCGGCCGCTTCCTCTCGAATTCCTGGCGCGCATTCAGCATAGCATCGACGATGTCGAGCGCATCCCTGTTGATTGCGACATTGTGCACCCGAAAAACCGCAGCGCCTTGAAGTCTGAGCAGGGCGCTGGTGACAGCCGTCGCCGCGTCTCGGTCCGGCGCCTCACGTCCCGTCACCGCGCCGAGGAAGCGCTTGCGTGACGTGCCGGCGAGCAGCGGCAGGCCAAAGCGGGAAAGTTCGGAAAACCGCGCCATCAGTTCGAGATTCTCCTCCGCCGTCTCCTTGGCGAAGCCGAAGCCCGGATCGAGCACGATGCGATCGCTGCTGACGCCCGCGGCCTGGGCGATCGCAAGCGACCGTTTCAGAAAATGCACCTGGTCGGCGATCACATCGGGAAGCTTCGCCCTGTCGCGGCCGGTATGCATGATGCAGAGCCCGGCCCCGGTCGCCGCGGCGATGTCGGCGATATCGGGCTCCTTCTGCAGCCCGAAGACGTCGTTGACGATATGGGCGCCGGCACTGACCGCCAGCCGCGCCGTCTCGGCGCGATAGGTATCGATCGAGATCAGCGCCTGAGTGCGCCCGCGTAGCGCCTCGATGACGGGCAGCACGCGCGCCTGCTCCTCGGAAGGGCTGACGGATGCTGCGTTCGGCCGGGTCGATTCGCCGCCGATATCGACAATCCCGGCCCCCTCGCTCACTGCCCGCAGCGCGTGTTCGACCGCCGCCTCGACGGTTTCAAAACGTCCGCCGTCGGAAAAGGAGTCCGGCGTCACGTTGATGATCGCCATGATGAGAGAACGACGGCCGAGTTCGATCTGCCGGCCATGGCCCACACGCCATAAACTGCCTTCGAGCCCTGTCACCAGACTTATCCCATTGATCACGAAAAAAGCGCCATCCGATATTGCGCTTGTGGTGGCTATGCCCCAAGCTCCGGTCGATTTCAACACGGGTTGCGTTCAGAATGCCGCTTGCAGTGCGTTATATGGTCCTTCCTATCGCCTTTTCCATTGCTCTTTCCGTCTGCAGCCCAGCGGCGGCAGAAGTGATCGCATCGAAAAGCTACTCCTATTTCGACATCCGCGGCAAAACCGCGGATGAGCTCGACCGCGAACTCAGCCGGCGCGGCCCGACGTCGAGCGGCTCCTCGGCGCGCCATCCCGGCGCAACGAAGATCCGCTTTGGCGGTGAAGCCACCTATATCCAGGATAACGGCCGTTGCCGCGTTGGCAGCGTCAAGGTCACGGTCCACACGCAGATCATCCTGCCGCGCTGGAGCAGCCGCAAGGGCGCCAGCAAGGAGCTGTCGATGATCTGGGATGCCCTGTCGAGCGATATCAAGCGCCACGAGGAGCGCCATGCCGAAATCGCCCGCGATCAGGCCCGCGCCATGGAACGCGCCATTCGCGCGCTGCCGCAGCAGCGCAGCTGCGAGGCCATGCAGGAACTCGTCACTGGCGAATCAGCTCGCGGTATAGACGAGCACGATCGGCAGCAGGCGCGATTCGACCGGGTCGAAGCGGTCAATTTCCAGAAGCGTATGCTGAGGTTGCTGAACAATCGAATCAACGGCCGAGCCGGCGAAAAATAAGGCTTTTTTAGTCTGGTTGCGAGCGGAAAACCTTAGCTGCACAACAAAACTTGTGCGAAACTTGCACCCTCCCCAGTGATTTAATGGTCATTTTTCATCCTGGCAGACTCAACCGGAACGCGTTAATATGAACACATTCGAAAGTTCAGGTACGGCATCTGCACTTTCATCGCTGGGTTCTCCTGGCGCGTTCCGAAGCCGCGGATGTTCCTCCCTCATCCGTAGGTAATGCGCCCGCCTCGCCTCGCTCGCTCAAGCGCGCGAGGCGTCTTTTTTTCTGGACGAATTCTGGCGAAGTTTGAAGCGCAGCGCGCTTAAGCCTGGCGTTCCGGCACGTGCACCACGAGACCGTCATAGACAGACTTCATGCGGATCTGACAGGACAGCCGCGAGGTCGGGCGCACATCGAAGGCGAAGTCGAGCATATCCTCTTCCATCGCTTCCGGCTGACCGACCTGTTCGGTCCACGCCTCGTCGACATAGACATGACAGGTCGCGCAGGCACAGGCGCCGCCGCACTCGGCCTCGATGCCGGGCACCGAATTGCGCACGGCATTCTCCATCACGGTGGAGCCTTGGTCGACGTCGAGGTCGAAGCGCGTGCCGTCGAAGGCGACGATGGTAAGTTTGGGCATCAGGACTATTTCCGGTCTTCAAATGATGGGCGGATTTTCTTCCGACAATTCGACGCGTCAGTCAACATCGGGAAATTCACTATAGCCTCGCAGATTGGGGTTTCACCCGCCGTCTCCAAAGCGTCATGCCACAGGTCGCAAAAAGACCCGTGGTTCCGCAATGGAACAACGGGTCCTTGTTTGAACGGTCTAGAGAAAGAAATCAGCCGCGGCAGAGCTTCAGAATGAAATTCTCGGCGTCGATGACGGCTGCACCGAGCGCTGCCGTCGCACCGGCATCGCCGCCGTTTTCCTCGACGGCCTCAGCCGTCTGCGACACGCGGAACGCGCCGACCGAACTTGCCGCGCCCTTCAGGCGGTGCGCGGCCGCGCCGACGCGGATGGTTTCGCCGCTCGCAATATCCTGCAGACATGCACGAGCCTGGCGCGCAAACATCTGAAGGACTTCGATTTCCAACGTCTTGTCGCCCATCGTCTGCTTGGCGAGATGAACCAGATCGATTGGCCGGACCTTCGAGGGACAGGGTCCCTTTGCATTATCCGGCGCCTCGAATACGATGTTCAATGCTGCCATCTGAGCTGCCATTGCCAATTCTCCCGTCTCGTGTCGTGCGCAGTTCCAACAGTTCTGCGTCAGGAGGGTGGCCATCACGTTAAATTCCGGCACATTCAGGGCGGAAATCTCGCCACATGGTTAACGTCCGTTAAATATCGCTAAATTATTGGTTTTTAAGCGGTGCTACGGATTTAAAGATGTTAACAACGGGTTAACGAGCCTCAAATCTCAAGCCTTCATTAATTGTGTGAGGAGCCCAGATGTGTCACTACGATACTGGTGGAGCGGGTTTATGGTACGCGCCTTTGCCGAGTGAGTGGATAATGGTAGTGTTTTGATACCTTCCGTTTGAAAAAGCGGCTATCTACTCTGAAATGACATGCTTAATCCGTCCGTCGTTGGGATGGAAGGCTGGAACGGCAAAGTTGTTCCCCGGGTGAGGCGGAAGCCCGGGATTGCGCTGCCAGACCGGCCGACAGTAACGAGGCGTAACCAATGGCGAACAACAAATATAACGAGTCGGTTGAGGACAAGGCGTTCAAGGCATTGGACGAGGCGCTCCAGATCGACTTCGGCAAAGATAACGTGCCGTCTCGCCGCGGCGACGCGCCTGAAGCCCCGGAGGCTAATGTGTCTGATCCAGTGAACGCGCGTAACCAGCAGGCCCAGGAAGAAGCGCAGCGCCGTAGCCGCCGCGCCGCCGCCGGCGAGCAGACATCCCGGGGGCCGGCCTTCGCGCCCGCAAACGATGCCAGTCGCAATACGCCCGCCTCGATACTGAAATCCTTCGACGGCGCCTCCAGCCGCTCAGCGGTGCGCACCGCCACCCTCTTCTCGGTGCTTTGGGTCATGGGCGGGCTCGGCCTGATGTCGCTGCTTTATGCGCCTCAGATCTGGCAGATCCGTTCGCTCGCCGATCTCGTCGCCCTGCCGGGCGTCATCGCCGGCCTCGTCGGCATCATCATTCCCGTCATGATGTTCTATGCTTTCGCCATCATGATCGCCCGCGCCCAGGACATGCGCAACGCCGCCCGTTCCATGGCAGAGGTGGCATTGCGCCTGGCGGAGCCCGAAACCATCGCCTCCGAGCGCATCATGACCGTCGGCCAGGCCGTCCGCCGTGAGGTCTCGGCGATGAATGAAGGCATCGAGCGCACCATCGCGCGTGCGTCCGAGCTGGAAACGCTCGTCCATTCCGAAGTCAATGCACTTGAACGTTCCTATGCCGACAATGAGTTGCGCGTCCGTGGTCTCGTCCACGAACTCGGCTCCGAGCGCGAGGCAATCGTCAACCACGCCGACCGCATCCGTACCTCGATCGGCAGCGTCCACGACCAGTTGAAGGAAGAGCTGTCGCTTGCGACCGAAGAGATCGCGGTGCGGCTCTCCACATCGGGCGAAGCCTTCGCCTCGCTGATCGACACGCGCGCCGCGACGATTTTGGAACGATCGGACAACGCCCTGCAGTCGATGGGCAGCCTGCTCGCCGCCAAGACCGATAGCCTGTTGCAGACACTGAACGCATCGGGTTTCGCGCTCGCCACCGAATTCGACAGCCGCCTCGAAGCGCTCTCCGTCAATCTCAACGACCATGGCGAAAGGTTGCTCAGCCAATTCGAGACGCGCGCCTCGACCATGGACAGCAGCACCGAGAAGCTGAATGCGGCGCTGAACGAACGCACGCATCAGCTCAGCGAGATCCTGATCGCCCGCACCCGCGAGATCAATGAGAGCCTGAAATCAGGCGAACGCACCATCGGCGGCACGCTCGACGACGTGCTGTCGAAGCTGAACAGCGCCCTCGACGAAAAGGGCGCGAGCTTCCGCCAGAGCCTGCAGACCACCGCCGACGATGCCGTCATGGATCTCGACGTCCGCTCCGGCTTCTTCGAAGAACGGCTGCAGACGACCGTCGCCCAGCTGTCGACCGCCTTCGACGAACGAGTCGCCGAATTCACCAGCGCCTTCGACAAACGCACCGGCTCGCTCGACACCAAGCTGATGGAGAGCCTCGCCCGCATCAACGAGACGCTGACCGGCGGCTCGGATTCGATCGACGGCATCCTGAGTTCCGGCATCGACCGGCTCGGTTTGTCGATGACCGATCAGTCGCTGGCGCTCGCCACCACACTCGCCACCAGTCACGAAGTGCTGGAAAGCACGCTCGGCACCCGGGCGGATGAAATCACCACTGCACTCACCAGCCGGACCGGCGAACTGACCTCGGCGCTGCAGAGCGCCACCTCGGAAATCGCGCTGACGCTTGCATCCGGCACCTCCGAGCTGCAGAACAATCTGCAGACCCGGACAGCCGAATTCCGCGACACGCTGCGCACCACCACCACCGATCTGACGACCGCCGTTGCCGCCGGCACCGAGCAGGTGACCGCTGCCTTCGGCGGCCGCGCCGAGGAACTGACCGGCGCGCTTGCGGCGCGTGCGGCAGAAATCAGTGAGGCGCTCGGCACGGCCCACGGCCGCATCGACAGTGTCATGGCAGAACGCGGTGGCGCGTTGGTCGAGGCGCTCACCACACATCACGGCCGCTTCGAGGAAGCGCTGACGACCCGCTCCGACGCCATCATCAACGCCGTCTCCAGCACCCATGACCGGCTTGCCGAGACGCTCGACGAAAAGGCGATGGCGCTCGCCATCTCTCTAAACGAAAGCCAGGCCCGCATCGAGGATACGCTCGAAACCCGCTCCGAAACGCTGCTGAGCGCCGTATCCGGCACGCATGACCGCCTCTCCGAAACGCTCGATGAAAAGGCCATGGCGCTCGCCATCTCCCTGAACGAAAGCCAGGCCCGCATCGAGGATACGCTCGAGACCCGCTCCGCGGCCCTGTTGACCGCCGTCTCCGGCACACATGACCGCCTGTCCGAAACACTGGACAGCAAGGCAACCGCCCTGACAACCTCGCTTGACGAGCGCAGCGCCCGCATCGAGGGTGCGCTTGGAACGCGTGCGGAGGCGCTGCTGAACGCCGTCTCCGGCACTCACGAGCGCCTCTCCGAAACGCTGGACGGCAAGGCGGCAGCTTTTGCCACTGCGCTGAGCGAAGGCCAGACCCGTATTGCGGATACGCTCGAAACCCGCTCCGCAGCTCTGCTGAACGCCGTCTCCGGCACGCATGATCGTCTGTCCGAAACCCTGGACGAGAAGGCGATGACGCTCGCCATCTCGCTCAATGAGAGCCAGTCGCGGATTGAAGACACGCTTGAAGCGCGCTCCGAAGCCTTCCTCAAGGCCGTGTCGGGCACGCATGACCGTCTTTCCGAAACCCTCGACCAAAAGTCGGCAGCGCTCGCCGCCTCCCTGAACGAGGGTCAGAACCGCCTGCAGGACACGCTGGAGAGCCGTTCGGAATCCTTCCTCACTGCGGTCTCCGCCACCCACGACCGCCTGTCCGAGACACTCGACGACCGGGCAATGGCGCTTGCCATTTCGCTGAACGAGAGCCAGAGCCGTCTCGAAGAGACACTGACATCAGGCGCCGATGCAATTATCAATGCGGTCTCCGGCACGCATGAAGGCCTGAACGGTGTGCTCGACCAGAAGGCCGCCTCCCTTGCCACCTCGCTGAAAGAGGGCCAGGCCCGCATCGAGGAAGCCTTGGGGCACCGCACCGCTGCAATCATCGGTGCCGTAACGGCAACTCACGACCGGCTCACCGATACGCTCGACGAAAAGACCATGGCGCTCGCCATTTCGCTCGACGACAACCAGAGCCGCTTCGACAGTGTGCTCGAAGCGCGCAGCAACGCCATCATGGAGGCCGTCTCCGGCGCCGAGTCACGCGTCGCCGGCGCCTTCACCGACAAGACCGATGCCATCCGCGCCGCCTACACCGACAATCAGCAGAGGCTCGAAAATGCGCTCTCCGAGCATAGTGCCGCCCTTTCCGGCGTTCTCGATTCCGGCGGCGCCCGCTTCGAGGATCTCGTCGGCGGCTTGACCGGCCGCATCGAAGGTCGCCTGACCGACGCCCATGTTCGGCTCGGAGGCCTCGCCGACGAGGCCGCCGCACGCATCGAAGGCGGACTCACCTCTGCCCATGAGCGCATCCGCACGACGCTTGAGGATCGCGCCAACGCCATCGACCTGTCGCTGAACCAAGCCCATGCGCTGATCAACGATACGCTGACCGAACATGCGACCAGCATCGGCACCTCGGTGGCAACGAGCGTCAGCATGCTCGAAATGTCGCTGGAGGACCGTGAAGCCTCGATCCGTCAGGCCATCGATGCCAGCGCCCAGACATTGGAAGATCGCATGCATGCCGGCGCCGGCCAGATCGCCAGCCGCTTCCAGGAGGCGGCGAATGCGATTTCCAGCTCAACCCAGAACTTCTCCGCTCATCTCGACCAATCGGTCGAAAGCCTGACTGGCCGGGTCGAAGAAACCGGATCGCGTGTGGAAGCCGGTCTTGCGGCCATCGAGACCCGCATCCGTGACGGTGTCGGCGGCGTTGCCGAAAAGGTTGAAGCCGCCAGCGGCCACCTGTCCGGCGTGCTGGCCGACGGCATATCCCGTATCGGCACGCTCAGCGACGACGCCACTCAGCGCATCTCGGCAACGCTCCAAGGCAGCGCCGCAAACCTCACCCAGGCGATCGACAGCCGCACCGCCAACCTGGCCGAGACGCTCGACAGCCGCGCCACGACCCTGACGGGCGCCATCGACGGCCGCACCGCGAGCCTTGGCGAAACCCTTGACCGCGGCAATGAACGCATCGAGGAACGCCTCTCCACCATGGATCGCGCGTTGACCGTCGGCCTCGAGGCCGTCAACCGCACCATCGAAGGCAAGGCCGTCGGCCTCGCCTCGACGCTACGCAGCGCGGTTGCCGAAGCCGCCCAGGGAATGGAAGGCGAAGCAACGAGGACCACCGAACTGCTCGGCAAGACCGGCCAGCAATTCGCTGTGGATCTCAATGCGAAAAGCGACGAATTCACCCGCACCATGGATGAACGCTCGTCGCAGATCGTCACTCGCGTCGCTGAAGCCCAGAGCCGGCTGGCAAGCCAGGCCGCTGCCGTCGCCCAGACCTTCTCGGAAGCCGGCAACGCAATCGTCAACAAGGTCGCCGAGGCCGAAACCATCGTCGGCACGCAGGTCAATGCCATCTCCAAGGCGCTGTCGGATGCCGGCCAGTCTCTGGAAACGCGCGGCGACGCCATCCGCTTGACGCTGTCGGGGGCCGGAAGCGAGATTTCCGCCACCATGGCGGATGTCGACCGGGCGCTTGAAGCCCGCAGCAGCGCTATCCGCTCCAATCTCGAGGAGCGTGCTCGCGAGATCGATACGACCTTCTCCGAGATCGACCGGGCGCTCGAAGCGCGCGGCAATTCGATCCGCTCGACGCTCGACGAACGCACCCGCGACCTCAACTCGATGCTGTCGGGCCGTTCGGTCGAATTGACGCGCATCCTCGACGAAACCGCCCGTCCGATCATCGACCGGTATACCGACGCCGGCGAGCAGGCCGCCGCCCGCATCACCGCCGCAGCCAACCTCAGCGCCGACCGTCTGCGCGCCGAAAACGAAGCGCTCGCCAGCGCCGTTGCCGCCCGTACCGAAAATGTCGCCAATGCCGTCAGCGCCATCGAAAACAGCCTGGTCGGCAACGTCAATGGCCTTGTCGAGCGCATGGCGGAAAGCAGCGCGGCGATGGCGATGATGATGAACCGCGCCGCCGAGCAGCTGACCACCGTCGACGGCCGTCTCGGCGACACCACCACGCGTTTTGCCGAGTCCGCCAACAGGGCCGCCGAAATGGTCTCGGCCTCGACCAGGCTGCTCGAAGGCAAGGTCGACCGCCTCTCCGACATCTCGGGCCAGACGCTGTCGCAGGTCGGCGGCATCATCGGCCGCTTCGACGAACACTCCAAGGTCCTCACTCAGGCCTCGCAGCTCCTCGGCGCCGCCCAGTCCAATCTCGCCTCGACGCTCGAGGAGCGCGAAAGCGCCCTGCAGACGCTCTCCGTCGGCCTCGTCCAACGCTCCGCCGAGATCGAAAAGACGATGCTCGGCCTCGGCGGCATGATCGAGACTGTGTTCGAGCGGGCAGAGCAACGCTCAAGCCAGGTGACCGGCAATCTGCGCCAGGGCGTGCAATCCTCCTTCGCCGATATCGGCCGCATTCTCACCGAAACCGAGAAGCGCGCCCAGGAAGCGGCCGAGACGATGCGCGAGGCAATCACCCGCGCCGGCGACGAAGCCAATACGACGATCGACGGCACCTTCGCCAATGTCGAGCGCCGCTCCGGCGATCTCTCCAACCGTATTCGCGGCGGTCTGACGGCCTCGCTGTCGGAAGTCGAGCGCATGCTCGGCGAAGCCGGCCGCGCCTCCGACGGCGCCGCCCAGAACATGCGGGAGGCGTTGCGCGAGGCGATCGATGATGCCGTCGGCCGCTTCTCCGGCGCCACGGATGATATCCGCCGCTCCGCCGCCGACATCCGCAACGAGCTCGACGCCACACGCGCCGAACTGAAGCGCGGCGCCTTCGATCTTCCCGAGGAAGCCAAGGAAAGCGCCTCGGCCATGCGCCGGGCCGTCGCCGAGCAGATCAAGGCGCTGCAGGATATCTCCCAGCTTGTCGGCCGCTCGAGCCAGCAGCTTGAGATTTCCGAGCCCGTCGCCCGCACGCTCGCCCAGGCGCAGCCGGCCTCGCGTGCCGCCCAGCCGGTCGCAACCCGGCCGGTTGCAAGTCAGCCGGTCGTAAGTCAGCCGGTCGCAGCCCAGGCGCCGCAGCCGGCAGCGCCCCCGCCGATCGAAGCGACGGGTCTGCGCGGAACGATCGCGCCGACAGCACCCGCTGCCGCCCCGCAGCGCGCCGCCCCGCAGCCTCTTCGCCAGGACACAGGGCGCCAGGAGCCGGCTCCTCCGGAAAGCGGCGGCTGGATCAGCGATCTCCTGCGCGGCGCGTCGCGTGAGGAGGCCGCCGACGAGGCGTCTGCCCGCGCTCCGGCCCGGCCGGCGGAAACCGCCGCACCGGCCGCGCGCAGCAATGACAGCCGCAATCCGCGCCACGTCGTCGAATCGCTGAACTCGCTCTCGGTCGACATTGCCCGGGCCATCGACCACGACGCCTCGGTCGATCTCTGGCGCCGTTACCAGCGCGGCGAGCGCGACGTCTTCACCCGTCGCCTCTACACGCTGAAGGGCCAGCAGACCTTCGACGAGATCAAGCGCAAATATGACCGCGAACCGGAATTCCGCACCGCCGTCGATCGCTACATCGGTGACTTCGAAAAGCTGCTTGCCGATGTTGCCCGCACCGACCCGAACCGGACGGTGACGCAGTCCTACCTCACCTCGGATACCGGCAAGGTTTACACCATGCTCGCCCACGCCGCAGGCAGGCTCAGCTAAGTTCGCTGATCTGAACTGGAATTGGGAAAGCCGCTTGAACATATGTCAGGCGGCTTTTCTTTTGCGATGCCAGTGGAACTAATGCATGTCGCCCGGAAGTGTGCAGCGGTTCCGGGATAACGACATGCATAAAAACAAAGGACTAAAGCGCGTCGCATGAATCAAGTTTGATGCGACGCGCTTTAAGAGTGCGACTAAGATCTCTCCGGCTTCACTGTCCAGATAAGATCTCCAGCAGCCATTCGTAAGCAATACCGCCACCCAGACCCGACTTTGCCATCCAGTCACGGAAACCTCTCCCGAATGACCCAGGCCCTTCTGATCATCGACGTGCAGAATGCGATCCTCTCCCGAAAAGCTACGCTGGAGAGGCAGCCTCAGATCGATGCAGCACTCGACGGCACCGTCGCGCGGCTGGCCGCACTGCAAGAAAAGGCTCGGCAGGCAGGCGCGCCGATCGTGCTCGTCCAGCATGACGGCGACACCGGTCATCGATTGGCCGTCGGCACGGCGGGATGGGCACTGCGCGAGGAGATTGCGCCGAGACAGGGCGAGGTGGTCGTGCGCAAGAAGAGCGCCGACTCCTTCTTCGAAACCGATCTTGCCGAACGCCTGAACGAACGCTCGGTCACCCGCCTCGTCATCGGCGGCTGCATGTCGCAATTTTGCGTCGACACGACAGTCAGGCGCGCCGTTTCCCTCGGATATGATGTGACTTTGATTGCCGATGGCCACACCACCGGCGATACGGCGACCCTCACCTTCTCCGCGATCATCGCCCACCACAATGAAACGCTCGACGGTTTCGACGCGGGCAAGGCGACGGTGGATATCCGCCCGGCCGCCGACATTGCTTTTTCATAAAACGTCGGCAGAGACATATCGTCCGCCGGCAGAGAGGGACCGATAGTCCATGCCTCCTGTATTCTCCCGCCTTATGGGGGACATGCCCGGCAGGGCAGAAGGGCATTCACGGCACGCCCTACAAGACCCGGCATCAAATCGAAAGCGGACGATCAATCCCCAGCCTGACGATCAACGCGTCGACGATCTCTTGCACATCCTTCGCGGCCGTATCGACAACGATCGGCCTCCGCTCCCAATGGTCATACACCCGCTCGACGGTTTCCTGCCACGTCGGTTTGACAAGCCCTTCGACGTCGGTTTTACGCGTCTCGACCCGGCGGCGATGCTCGATCTTGTCGGAACATATCACCTCGACTTCGACCGCGGTCACCGCAGATCGCGCCGCGACTGCCAGCCAGGCGTCGCGCGTTATCTGAAGAGGATTGACCGAGTCGGCGATCACCATACGGCCGAGCGTGAGATTATCCTCGGCAACCCCATAGGCGACAACATAACCTGCCGGACCGACGTCTGTTGAAGGGACACCCGCTCTGATCGCCTGCTCGATGGTGTCAACCCTCACATACACGGCTCCCAGCCGTTTCGCGAGCGCGCGGGCGACAGTCGTTTTTCCACTACCCGGCAAGCCGCCGAAGATAATCAGCATGGTTTCCGATCCTGTCGTTGAGTGAATACATCTCGGGCGAAGGAGAACGACAATCGTGCCCCTTCGCTGATCATAGCTCTTACCAACGAGATGCCCGAAGGTCCAACGCGCCGGCGACGACAGAACCCCGCTACCCCGCGCATCGCCATCGCGGAGAGCCGGAACCGCCACCAGCGTCCCCGGCTCCATTCTTACCGATCCGCTGATATGTTCCAGTTGTAGATGCACCGATCGAGGCCGATGGCGATCTCGAGCACGAGGACATCATGGTCGACGGCAGCTCCCTTCTTCGGCTGCGACCGGTAGCGCTGCGGAAAATCGGTGCGCCGCGAGATCGAGCAGACCTCCATCCACTTGTTGCCATTGTCGACCTCGATATCCATCGTCACCTCGGAATAGGCCGGCAGCCGGTCGGAGGCCACGATCCGCGTCGGCAGAGGGATCAGCGAGGCGATCATGCGGCGCACCGGTTCGAGGCAGGCGGCGTGATTGTCGTTGCCGCTGTCGGCCGTGAAGGCGCATTGGAATTCGAGCTGCCAGAACTCCTTCAGCCGCATGTGTTTGGTCGGCTGCTCCTGCTCACGGCGATAGGATCTGCCGGCCTGCCAGACGCAGAGCGGTAGCCGCGTCTTCGAGTGATTGCCGAGAATATGCTGCATGTAGGCATAGGTCGATGGCGTGGTCTCCGGCCTCAGTACCAGCGCGGCATCACCGGCTGACAGCTGTTCCTGGACCCAGATATCGGCATTCGAATAAGCGCTCGAAACCAGTGATCGCGGCATCAAGGTGGGAGCCTCGACCCTTCGAACATCCCAGGCCGGATTGACCGATCTCAGAAAACTGCGGACCTCTTGCGAGAAGAAGCCGATCATATGATCGCGCAGATGGATCTCGCGCTCCTCCCAATGGACGAGCGAATTGACATGATAAAGATTGAGCACGGTGCCTGTCTCCCTGGCAACCTGGATTGACGTGGTGAGGGGCTTTACGTCCAGCCGGACGCAGAGAGCGCCCCGACGTCACAGCAGGACGCAGAGACCTCGTCCGTCAAAAGCGCACACAATCGCAGCCTGCAGGCAGGTGCTGATATGGCGGGAGAAAGGCGCGCGCTTCATGCTCATGTTGAATTTCTACGTGCCCTGCGCGCCATTGTCAAAACCCAAGACGGTAAGACAAAAGCAATCAGCTGTGGATGGGGCCTTTTTATTGCCGCCTGTCCTTCATTTCGTCACAAACTTTCTGGATCCGCTTGCGTTTAGCCGATGGCTCACCCGACCGTCCAACGACAGAGACAGTAACATCGATGACCAAGACGACCTCCCGGCTCCTTGCCACCGCGCTCTCGTCCGCCATGCTGATGGGCGCTTTCACTCTGGCCCAGGCCGGCCAGGCAAGCTTCGTCGTCGATGCGCACTCCGGTCAGGTCCTCGAAGGCTCCAATCAGGACGAATTGAATTATCCGGCGTCGTTGACCAAGATGATGACTCTCTATCTCGCCTTCGAGGCCCTGCATGAGCGGCGCCTCAACTGGGAGCAGAAGCTCACCATGTCGGAAAATGCCGAGAGCAAGGAACCCTTTAAACTCGCTGTCGGCGCAGGCCGCCAGGTGACGCTGCGCGAAGCGGTCGAAAGCATCGTCGTCTTGTCTGCCAACGACTCTGCCGTGGCGATCGCCGAACAGCTTGGTGGCTCCGAACAGGCTTTCGCCATGGCGATGACGGACAAGGCGCGCCAACTCGGCATGAAGGATACTGTCTTCAAGAATCCCTCGGGCCTTCCCGATCCCGAGCAGGTCACCACCGCACGCGATATGGCGACCCTCGGCGTCTCGCTGATGCGGGATTTCCCCGAGGAGTTCAAGCTATTTTCCATGCGCGGCTTCCAGTTCCGCGGCATGAAGCTGCGCGGCCACAACAACCTCATGTATCGCTATGACGGCGTCGACGGCATCAAGACCGGCTTTACCGATGCATCGGGCTACAATGTCGTGACATCGGCGCTGAAGGATGGCCGCCGCGTCGTCGGCGTTGTCATGGGCGAAAAGACCGCAGGCCTGCGCGACGACAAGATGGCAGGACTGCTGGACAGCACCCTGTCGTCGTCATCGAGTGCGACAGCTTCCACGACACCGGGCAACCAGCCGGGAGCGACGATGACGGATTCGCAACCGACGAAATAAGCGCTCGATGCACGTCGCCCGAAAATGCCCAGCGTTTGAGATAACGGCATGCAGGAAACAGAAACCTGCCGACAGGTTTTTGCTGCCGGTTATCTGAAAACTACCCTCAGGCTAAATTGGATAGGGTGACAATCCAGGCGCCGTCGGGACAAATATTTTTAAACGCCGGCAAGGTCACATTGCGGCGTTCTCCTGCAAACACCGGATCAGATCGAGCGCAGCGTCCAGTTGACGATCTCGGAGGCAACCATTGAGAAGGCACGGTCGAGACCCTTGACGAAGCCGCCATTATCGCCGCCGGCCGGCGCCGTGGCGCGGAATACCTTCTGGGCGCGCACCGAGCCGTTGCGGTCGTTGAGGATCTTGGCGGAGATTTCGACCACCGCCTGGTTGCCGTTTGAAGCGTCGATCTCGAAGGAGCGGATATCGGTGACGACCTGATAGTCGATCGCCAGTCCCTGCCCCGGCATGCCGACGCCACCGAGCTTGCCGGAGTTCTCGAAGGCTTCCACCAGCTTCGACTGCACCATGCGCGGCAGCTTGTCGCCCCATTGCGCCCGCGAGAGATACTGGATTTCCGAGGACGAGACGCGGATGACGATCTGCTCGCTGCCGAGCGCACTCAGCGCCGTTGGCGATGCGATCAGGATCTGGCGGGATTTGGCCGCCGGTCCGTCGCCGTCGACGGCGGCGGAAAGGTCATAGGTATCGTTCTTGGCCGCAGTGCCGCACCCGGAAAGGATCAGCGCCGTCAGCGGCAGCGCGATCACCGTTCCCCTGATCCATGAACGGCGCGACAACAGATGCGATGCGACCATATTAGGCTACCCCTGACTTCCCAGTTAACGCCGCGTCCGGCCGTCATATTGCTTCACCGTGTCCCCGCCGAAGATCAGCCGTTGGGGATTGCGGTCGAAGTTGGTGATCGTATCGTTCAGATTGTTGACGGTTCCACGCATGTCGTTGACGAGCGTCTGCACGTCGCGCAAACCGCCGCTTGAGAATTTCTGCAGATTGTCGGCGATCGGCCCGATGCGCGCATTCAGGTTGTCGGCGACCTTCTTGAAGGATTCCAGCGTATCGCGCGCCTCGGTAAACAGCGATTGTGTGTTGTCGGTTCCAAGCAAGGCATCGACTTTGATCAGGATACCGTCGATGCGGGTCGAGGCCGAATTCAGCTTGTTGGCAAGCTGCGAGACGTCCTGGATCGTCTGGTCGATATCTTTCTGACGCCCCGAAACCGTGTTGGCGACATCGCGGATCGACGCGACCGCGGCGCGTGCATCCTTGGTCGCCTGCGAGATATCGTCAACCGAGCCCTTCAGCTTGGCCGGGTCGATCTGGGCGACAAGCGTGTCGACGCGGTCGAGCGTCGCCTGTGCCTGTTTTCCGAAATCGTTGAAGGTGGTGGCCGTCTGGTCGAACTTCTGGATCGCCCCCTTAAGGTCGCCAGAGGCATCGGCGACATTGGCGGTGATCTTGTCGGCGTTGGAAACGATGTTGTCGATCTTCTTCGCATCAACCGCCTTGACCAGCGATTCCACAGCTTGAAGCGTCGAATCGACACGGCCGGAGACCGCCTTCACCGTATTGGAAAGCTCACCCACACTCTGCAAGAAGGCGTCGATATTGCCGGAATTCTTGGCAAGCGCATCCGAGAACGTCTCGGCATTCTTGAACGTCTGGGTCAGCGGCGCGCGTGAATCCTCGATGAAACCCTGAAGCTCACCGACCGCATCATTGGCGCGATCGAGGATCTTGTCGGCGGTCGCCAAAAGATTGGTGACGCTCGACTGGTCGGCGACGATGACAGCGCGTTTGCCGTTGTCGAGCGCATGTTGGAGGATGCTTTCCTCGCCCTTGCGGCCACCTGAAAGTTCGATATAGGCAGCCCCGGTCAAGCCCTGGATTTCAAGGGCGGCTTTGGTGGAAGGGTAGATCGGCGCATCGGTGCGCACCTGGGTGAAAGCCAGCGAATATTGCGGATCGTCGGCATCGATCGACAGTGTCTGCACCGAGCCGATCTGAATGCCGTTGAAGCGCACCGGCGAGCCGACGCTGAGGCCGTTGGCCGAACCCGGAATACGCACGATCAGCTCGGTCATCGGGCCACCACGGCCATATTCGGCCATCCAGTAGACGAAGCCGAAGGCCGCCGCGATGACCAGCACCGTGAAAAAACCGACAATCGTATAATTGGCTTTGGTTTCCATCTTATCCGGTCACTTCCCGCTGCTGCCGTGCCGCGCGCCATCATCCTGCGGCACGATCGAGCGCGCCCGCTTGCCCTTGAAATAGGCTTGCACCCACGGATCGTCGTAGGCCAGCATGTCGTTGATCGTGCCTTCCACCATTACCCGTTTCTTTCCGAGCACGGCAATACGGTCGCAGACCGAAAACAGGCTGTCGAGATCATGCGTTACCATATAGACGGTCAGTCCCAGACTATCGCGCAGGTTGGCGATCAGTTCATCGAATTCGGCGGCGCCGATCGGGTCGAGACCCGAGGTCGGTTCATCCAGGAAGACGAGTTCAGGATCAAGCGAGAGTGCACGGGCAAGGGCGGCGCGCTTGATCATGCCGCCTGACAGTTCGGACGGGTATTTGTCGGCGGCATCGGCTGCGAGCCCGACCATGCGGATCTTCAGATGCGCCAGTTCGTCCATCAGCGAGCGCGGCAGGTCGAGATATTCGCGCATCGGCACCTGGATGTTTTCCTTGACCGTCAGCGACGAAAACAGGGCCCCCTGCTGGAACAGCACGCCAAGCCGCATGTCGAGCGCGTTGCGCTGCGGTTCGTCGAGTTCGTCGAAATCCTGGCCGAGGATCTTGATCGTGCCGGAGCGGCGCGGCAATAGCCTCAGCACCGTGCGCATCAGCACCGATTTGCCGGTGCCCGACGCGCCGACGAAGCCGAGGATTTCGCCGCGATAGATGTCGAGGTTGAGATTGTCGAGCACCACCTTGGAGCCGAAGGCGACGGTGACGTCGCGCGCCGAGAGCACGATGTCTCTCTCGTTTCTGTCTTCCGTATCGATTGGTTTCTCGTCCACGCGATTCGCCATGCTAGAAGTCGATCGCTGCATAGAACATCGCAAAAAGCCCGTCCATCAGGATGACGACGAAAATCGCCTTCACCACCGCGGCCGTCACATGCTGGCCGAGCGATTCCGCGCTGCCGCCGACCTTCAGCCCTTCGACGGCGGCGACGATGCCGATGACCAGCGCCATGAACGGCGCCTTGATCATGCCTGAGAGCACCGTGGACAGCGTCACCGCCTCGTGCAGGCGCGACAGGAAGTTGGCGAAGGTGATGCCGGAATAGCCCCAGGCGACGGCGGCCGCACCACCGAGCGAGGCGAAATTTGCCAGCACCGTCAAAAGCGGCAGCGCGATGGTCAGCGCCACCAGTCGCGGGAAGATCAGTACGCCGATCGGGTTGAGCCCCATCACCTTCAGCGCGTCGATCTCCTCGCGCATCTTCATCGAGCCGATCTCGGCGGTGATCGCGCTGCCCGAACGGCCGGCGATCATGATCGAGGTCAACAGCACGCCGATTTCGCGCAATTGCAGGATGCCGACGAGATCGACGACGAAGACCTCGGCACCGAAGTAGCGCAGCTGGAAGGCGCCCTGCTGGGCAATGATCGCCCCGATCAGAAACGACATCAGAAGGATGATCGGAACGGCGCGAACGCCCATATTGTCGATTTGGTTGATGATCGAGGCCGGCGAAACGCCGCTGCCGCGGCCGAACTTCATCTGTGCGCCGCGCACCGCCGAGCCGAGAATATACATGGCGGCGGCGAAATTGTCCCAGACGTCGTAGGCCATCTTGCCGACCGGCGCGAAGATGCGCCCAGCAAGCGACACCTTCTCCTTAAACTCCGGCTCCGGTTTGGCCGACTCCTCGGAGAACATCGCCAGCATTTCGTCGATATGCTGATTGGTGCCTTCGAAGCGGACCGACCGTCCGGCCGCCTCCTCTTCCTTCTTCAGCCGGCACAGCAGCCAGATCCCGGCGGTATCGATATCCGTAATGTCGGAAAGATCGACCGTCAGGTCACCGGCCTTCTGGTGCAGCAGCTTCTCGAAGTCACGCAGCACGAAATGCACATAGGCACTACGCCAGCTGCCTCTGAGACGAACATGCTGCCCCGAGCCATCGGACTGGTCGTCCACGTCAAGTGAGGCAACGTTGCGATTCTCGGCGTTCAAGATACCTATGTCTTTCAAGGCTCACGGCGACATTGCCGACTCGGCGGATCGTTCGCCGCCCGGCGCGTCAATATACAGAAGCAACGTGCGAATTCCATGCTCACAGGACAGCAATAATGCCGCGCACCCTCGATATCCAGATGAATTCATTTCCGATTGCCGGGACCTTCACCATCTCGCGCGGCGTAAAGACCGAGGCCGAGGTGATTACCTGCACGCTCTCCGAAGACGGTGTACAAGGGCTTGGCGAATGCGTGCCCTATCGCCGCTACGGTGAGACCATGGAGAGCGTTTTTGCCCAGATCGAGGCGGCGCGTCCGCTGATCGAGGCCGGGATCTCCCGCCGCGACCTCTTGTCCGCCATGCCGCCGGGCGCTGCCCGCAACGCCGTCGATTGCGCCCTCTGGGACCTGGAAGCGAAACAAACGGGTGAAAGCGTGGCGGCCCGTCTCGGCCTTGCCGATCTGAAGCCGCTCACCACCGCTTACACCATCTCGCTCGGCGAGCCGGAGGTGATGGCCGCAAAGGCGCGCGAACATGCAGGCCGCGCGCTGCTCAAGGTCAAGGTCGGAACCGGCGACGATGAAAGCCGTATCCGCGCCGTCCGCGCGGCCGCACCCGATGCCGCCATCATCCTTGACGCCAATGAAGGCTGGCCGGAAGCCGTGCTCGAACGACATCTCAACATCGCGGCGCAAGCGGGTGTGGCTCTCGTCGAGCAGCCGTTGCCGGCCGGCCGCGACGCTCTGCTTGCCGAAATCCGTCGCCCGCTTCTCGTCTGCGCCGACGAAAGTGTCCACCACACCGGCGATCTCGCAAGCCTTGCAGACCGCTATGACGCGATTAACATCAAGCTCGACAAGACGGGAGGCCTGACGGAGGCCCTGGCGATGAAGGCCGAGGCAGAACGGCTCGGTTTCAGCATCATGATCGGCTGCATGGTCGGCACCTCGCTTGCCATGGCGCCGGCCGTGCTGCTCGCCCAGAATGCCGATTTCGTCGATCTCGACGGTCCGCTGCTGCTTGCCCGCGATCGCGAACCCGGCCTGCGCTACGCCGCTTCCCTGGTCTTTCCGCCTGAAAGCACGCTTTGGGGCTGAAGGTAGTAAGCTGAGATGACGAGGCCGAGACCGGAGAACGCGACGAGCGCCATGACGTAATAGCTGACGACGCCGAGCCAGGCATAGAGATAACCCGACGCCAGCGTCATCAGCGCCATTGCCATGCCGACATAGAAGAAGTAGGCGCCTTGCGCCGAGGATTCCTGCGTCTCCTGCACCGTCGCCATGATCCGCCGCTGCACCCCGGTATGCACGAAGGCATAGGTGAAGCCGTGGAAACATTGCAGCAGGAAAAAACCGGCAAAGCCGGTATTCATCGGAAACAGTATCCAGCGGCAGACGCTGACCGCGCAGCCGAAGCGGATCAGGGTCCAGGCGTCGAAGCGCCGGTTGAGACGCTTCGACAGGAAGAACACCGTCACTTCGGAAGCGACGCCGACGCTCCAGAGCAGGCCGACCTCAGTGCCGGAAAAGCCGAGATGATGCCAGTAGATCGATGAAAAGGCGTTGAGCACCGCATGGCTGGACTGCTGAATGGCGACACCGATCAGCAGCAGCAGCAAGTGCGGCTCGCGCAACCCGCTGCCGGTGGCGGCCGGAATGTTGATCGGCTGGCCACGCCGACGCGTCGGCCCGATGCGCGGGCAGAAGATTGCCATGACCACGGTCATGGCAAAGCCGAACACCATGATATCAAGCACCATCCCGCCGCCCCACCGGCTGATCAGCTGGCCACCGACCAGCGTCGAGACGATGAAGGCAATCGAACCCCAGACGCGCATTGACCCGTAATCGAGGCCCCAGCGGCGCACGCCCGAGATGACGATCGATTCGACGACGGGCACATAGGGCGCGAAAGTGGCGCCCTGCAGTGCATAGACGATCGTCACCGGCCAGAAGGTCGTCGTCCAGAACAGCGCGATCGCCGTCAGCAGCGACAGGCTGCCCGACCAGAGCAGCACGTCGGCGCGCTCCTTCAAACGGTCGGCGATCATGGCGACAACAGGCGCCACCAACACGCGAACCACCATCGGTATGGCAAGGATAACGCCGATCTCGTGGTCGCTGAAGCTGTGGGTTGCGAGCCACATCGGAAAGAACGGCAGAACGATGCCGTTGACGAGCAGTGGCGCGCAATAGGAAAGCGCGCTGAGCAGCCGGAAGCGCGGAGGCGCTCCCTCACTCGGGGAATGTTGAGCGGGAATCATCGGTGGACCTGAAGGAAACTGATCGTTGTCCTAACACACCACCCTGGAGGCGACCATTGCGAGAAATAGCCCTACTGAAACGTTTTAGAAAATAAATAGTGCCTGTCGCCTGACGGTAACGGCTAAACTCCTGGAGCGCGCGGCGCTGATACGCCGGCCCCAAAAATCAGACGGCCCTCAAATCAGGCGCCCCCAAATCACGCGGCCTGCGGGGCGAACTCGCCCTGGTCATGCATTTCGATGGCGGCAAGCGCCGGCACACTGCTGGCAAGCGCCCGCCAGGTGATCAGTTCGAACGTGCCGTCGTCGTGCTCGGCCACCGCCGTGCAGCTTTCCACCCAATCGCCCGTATTGATGTAGCGGATGCCGTCCATGTCCTGGATGATGGCATGATGGATGTGTCCGCAGATCACGCCGTCGGCGCCGCTTTTGCGGGCTTCCTCTGTCACGACGCGCTCGAACTCACCGATGAAGTTGACGGCATGCTTGACCTGCAGCTTCGCCCAGGCCGAGAACGACCAGTAAGGCATGCCGAGGCGTCGGCGCACTGCCGCCAGGAGGATGTTGATGCGGATCGCAGTATCGTAGGCCCAGTCGCCGAGATAGGCGAGCAGGCGTGCGTTGCGGACGACCACATCGAACTCGTCGCCGTGCAAAATCAGGTATTTTTTGCCGTCGGCGCCATCATGCATCATGCGGTCGACGACCTCGATGCCGCCGAAATGCATTCCCGGGAAGTCGCGCAGGAATTCGTCGTGATTGCCGGGGATATAGACGACGCGTGTGCCCTTGCGGGCCTTGCGCAGCAGCTTCTGGACGACATCGTTGCAGACCTGCGGCCAGTACCAGCTGCGCTTCAGGCGCCAGCCGTCGACGATGTCGCCGACGAGCACGATCGTATCGGCCTCGTGGTGGCGCAGGAAATCCAAAAGGAAATCGGCCTTCGCGGCCTTCGAGCCGAGATGGACATCGGAAATGAAGAGCGTTCGGAAATGTCTGGGTTCCATCATGTCTATCACGAGCTGTCGCTCATGCCCCATCTTTCATCTAGCCTTCCAAAACCAGACTCGTGTTTCAGGAAGATGACAGACTGGGGAAAAGCCCTGCGCGCCGGCAATATTGCCCTCTCCATCGAGCGCGTTCATGATGAAGGCGACTCATATCCGACAATGCGGGATGGCTGATGCGTCTCTTTCTCGTTCGCCACGGCGAATCTCTCGGCAACCTCAACGAACAGGCCTATCGGCAATTCGGCGATCACAATGTGCCGCTGACCGAGTGGGGTCACCGCCAGGCGGTGGAAGCCGGCGGCGCGATCGCCTCCTATTTGAAGACACTGCCGGGCGCGGATTTCCGCAAGCTGCAGATCTGGTACTCGCCATTCCTCAGAACACGGCAAAGTAAGGATGCCTTGCTTACAGCCCTGCCGGAAAGCTATGTCGGCGAAATCCGGGAGGATTACCTGCTGCGCGAGCAGGATTTCGGTCTGTTCACCGAAATCTATGACCATGCCGAACAGAAGCAGAAATTTCCCGAGGAATTCGAAAAATGGGCGAGACTGCGCAGCAACAGCGGCAAGTTCTACGCGCGGCCGCCAGATGGCGAGAGCCGGGCGGATGTGGCCCAGCGTGTCCGCCTTTTCCTTCAGACCGTCATGCGCGACGCTGAAAATAGCAGCCACAACGTCGTGATCGTCGGCCATGGCGTCACCAACCGGGCGGTCGAAATGAATTTTCTGCACCGCCCCGTCGAATGGTTCGAGCGTTCCGACAATCCTGGAAATGCCGATATCACGTTGATCGAGGGGACGCGCTCGCAAGGATACGTGTCGACCCTGCTGCACCAGGCGGCCGACCGGCAGCCGGGACAGGAAAGTGAACTGCGCGATGCCTATGGCGCCGACGTGACGATCACGCCGAAGCCCGGTGGATAGGTTTCTGGCGGATTACACAAGGCAACCCGCCAACTCCTCACCTCAGGTTATTCGTCGCCTCGGGTGAACCTTCACCTCGGGTGACTGGTCACCCTATGTCGGCGACGTCACCGTTGCCGGTTCCTGCCCGGCCGGTGCCTCCTCGTTCACAGTCTCCGGCCGCTTCATCCTCAAGAGACGCAGCACGAAGACGAAGAAGACGGGAACGAAGAAGATCGCCAGCACCGTCGCCGAGACCATGCCGCCCAGCACGCCGGTGCCGATCGCATTCTGGCTGGCCGCACTTGGGCCGGTGGCGATTGCCAGCGGCACCACGCCCAATGTAAAGGCGAGCGAGGTCATGATGATCGGCCGGAAGCGCAGCCGAGCGCCTTCGATCGCGGCATCCATCAGCGATTTTCCCTCGGCAAAGCCGTCCTTGGCGAATTCGACGATCAGGATGGCGTTCTTCGCCGACAGACCGATGATCGCGATCAGGCCGACCTTGAAGTAGATGTCGTTGGACATGTCGCGGCTCATTACCGCGAGCACGCAGCCGATGACCCCAAGCGGCACGACCAGCATCACCGACAACGGGATCGACCAGCTCTCGTATAGCCCCGATAGCAGCAGGAAGACGAAAAGGATGCTGAGACCGAACAGGAAGGGCGCCTGCGATCCCGATTTGAGCTCCTCCAGCGACTGGCCGGTCCATTCGAAGCCGAAGCCGTCGGGAAGCTCGGAGGCCAGCCGTTCCATTTCGGTAATCGCCGCGCCCGATGAATATCCCGGCGCCGGAGCGCCCGAAATGCGAACAGAGGGATAGCCGTTGTAACCGACGATCTGCGCCGGCCCCTTCTGCCACTCGGCGACCGCGAAGGATGAGAGCGGCACCATGCCGCCGCTCGCATTGCGGACGTTGAGTTTCATCAGGTCTTCGGCCTGAAGCCTGCTCTTGTCCTGTGCCTGCACGATGACGCGCTGCATGCGGCCGGAATTCGGGAAGTCGTTGACGTAGCTCGAACCGAGATTGGCGGTGATCGTGCTGTTGATGTCGGCGAAGGCGACGCCGAAGGTATTGGCCTTTTCGCGATCGATGACGAGCACCAGCTGAGCCGAATCAGGCATGCCCTCCGGCCGGATACCGGCGATGATGGGGTTCTCAGATGCCTTGCCGAGCAGCATTCCTGCCGCCTCGGTCAGTGCCGCCTGGCCCTTTGCCCCGCGATCCTGAAGGCGGAAGGTGAAGCCGTTGGTCGTGCCGAAGCCTTCGATCGGCGGCGGCGACAATGCGAAGGAAGTCGCATCCTTCAACGCAAACAGCTGCATATTGACGCGGTTGGAGATCTCCTGCACCGAATTGCCCGCGCCACGCTCGGCCCAGTCCTTCAGGGTAACGAACACCAGGGCGGCATTCGGCCCCTGCCCCGAAAAGCTGAAGCCCTGGATCGCCACGACGTTGGCAACCGCCGGCTCCTTCTTGAAGATCGCCTCGATGCTTTCGAGCGAGGCGACCGTGCGGTTACGGCTCGCCTCGGGCGGCCCCTGCACGTCGACGATCAGGAAGCCCTGGTCCTCGTCCGGCACGAAACTGCTCGGCAGGTTGACGAAGAGATAGCCGAGACCGACGACGACCGCGACATAGACCGCCATGACCCGCCAGGAGCGCTTGGCCAGTCCCTCGACGGCGCGGGCGTACCTGCCGGTCAGCCGTTCGAACTTTCGGTTGAACCAGCCGGCGATGCCCTTCTTCTCGTGATGGCCCTTGATCGGCTTCAGGAAAGTCGCGCAGAGCGCCGGCGTCAGCGACAGCGCCAGGAAGGCCGAAAACAGGATCGAGACGACCATGGTCAGGCTGAACTGGCGGTAAATGATGCCTGTCGAACCCGGGAAGAACGCCATCGGCACGAAGACGCAGGAGAGCACCAGCGTGATGCCGAGGATTGCGCCGGTGATCTGCCGCATCGCCTTTTTGGTCGCCTCCTTCGGCGACAGGCCTTCCACCGCCATCAGACGCTCGACGTTCTCGACCACGACGATGGCGTCATCGACGAGGATGCCGATGGCAAGCACCATCGCAAACATCGTCAACACGTTGATCGAGAAGCCGGCGGCAAACATCACCGCCAGCGTCCCGAGCAGCGCGACCGGCACGACGAGCGTCGGAATGATGGTGTAGCGGAAGCTTTGCAGGAAGACGAGCATGACGATAAAGACGAGGGCGACGGCTTCAGCGAGCGTATGCGCCACCTTCTCGATCGATGCCGAGACGAACGGGCTGGTGTCGTAGGGAACGGAATATTCGACGCCCGCCGGGAAGAAACGCGACAGCTCCTCCATCTTCGCCTTGACCAGATTGGACGTGTTGACGGCGTTGCCCGTCGACGACAGCTGGATGGCGATGGCAGCGCTCGGTTGCCCGTTCAGCCGGGTGGAGAAGCTGTAGCTCTCGCTGCCCTCTTCGATCCGCGCGACGTCGCGCAGCCGGACGTTCGACCCGTCGGCATTGGCGCGCAGCACGATGTTCCCGAATTCCTTGCTGTCGGTCAGCTGACCCTTCACCAGTACCGTCGCCGTCAGGTCTTGCGAGATCGGATTGGGTGCGGCGCCGATCTGGCCCGCCGCAACTTGGGCATTCTGCGCCGAGATCGCCCCGCTGATGTCGGAGGCGGTGAGGTTCAAGCCGACCATCTTGTCGGGATCGATCCAGATGCGCATCGCCCGCTGCGAGGCAAACAGCTGCGCCCGGCCGACGCCGTCGAGACGGCGTAGCTCGCCGATGACGTTCCGGTTGAGATAGTCGCCGAGCGCCACCTCATCGGTCTTGCCGTCGGTCGAGGTCAGCGAGATGAACATCAGGAAGCCGGACGACGCCTCCTCGACTGTGACGCCCTGATCCTTGACGGATTGCGGCAGCCGCGGCTCGACGCGGCGGATGGCATTCTGAACGTCGACGGAGGCCTGGTCGATATCGGTGCCCGCCGCAAACGTCGCGGTGATCGTCATCGCGCCCGAGGTGTCGGAGGTCGATTCGAAATAGGCAAGGTGCTCGACCCCGTTCAGCTCTTCCTCGATCTGCCGGGTGACGCCCTGATAGATGTCCTGCGGCGATGCGCCGGGATAGCTGGTAGTAATGCTGAGCTGCGGCGGCGCGACCTTCGGATATTGTGCGACCGGGAGGAACGGCAGCGCGATCAGGCCGGCGATGGAGATGAAGATCGCAAAGACCCATGCCAGGATCGGGCGATCGATAAAGAAACGTGCCATTGATCTTACTCCGGCTTCTTGGCGTCGCCGGACGCGACTTCGCCATCCCGCCACGCTTCCGGCGCGACCTTGGCGCCCGGCTGCAGTTTCTGCACGCCGTCGACGACCAGGCGTTCGCCAGCAGACAGGCCGCTTTCGACCACCCATTCATTGCCGGAGGATTGACCGAGCTCGACGTCGCGCGGCTGCGCCACGTCTCCGTCCTCTAGGACATAGACCTGCGCCTTGCCATCGGCCGCACGGATGACGGCGCGTTGCGGGATGAGGATCGCCTTCTCGCGGACGGCCTGCTCGATGCGGACCCTGACGTAAAGACCCGGCAGCAGATCGCCGTTGGGATTGGGGAATTCGCCGCGCAGGGTAACCTGGCCCGTCGTCGCATCGACGCTGGCGCTGCGGAACAGCAGTTTTCCGGCCTGGGCGTAGACCGTGCCGTCGTCGAAGACGAGTTTGATGTCGGCTTTGCCTTGTTCCGTCGAGGCGAGGTTGCCATTCTCGACCGCCCGCTTCAGCGCCAGCAAGTCGCCGGAGGATTGCGTGAAGTCGGCATAGACGGGGTCGATCTGCTGGATCATCGCCAGCGCATCGCCGGCATCTGCCGTCACCAACGCGCCTTCGGTCACCAGTGCGGCGCCGATGATGCCTGAGATCGGTGCCCGGATTTCGGTATAGCCGAGATTGATCTTCGCTTCGTCGAGTGCTGCCTGCGCCAGCGCGACATCGGCGTCGGCCTGGGCAAGGGCGACAGCCGCCGCATCATATTCGACCCCGCTTGCGACATCGCGGTCGCGCAGCGACTTCTGCCGATCCAGCTGCTGCCGGGCATTCAGCTGCGTCGCCCTGGCGCGCTCGAGGCTGGCTTCGGCGCTGGCGACGCGGACCCGGAACAGGGCCGGATCGATCCGATAGAGCACGTCGCCCTGATGAACGAGACTGCCCTGCTCGAACACCCGTTCCTGCAGGATGCCGGAAACCCGGGCCCTCACCTCCGAAACACGCGTCGCGGCGATGCGGCCGGGCAATTCGCTGACAACGGGAACCGGACGCGCGTTCAGCGTCAGCACGCTGACGGCGGCCGGCGGCATGGCGCCGCCTTCCTGGGCGTGAACCGGCAATCCCACGCCGAGGAACAGCGCCAGCGTTAGTGCGTAACGCACTGTTTTCGTATGAAAATGCATAATCCACTAGCCTTCCTGATGGTCCCGCTGAGGTCCAAAAAAGCACAGCCCGCCGAAATGACGTTCGGCGGGCCTCCTGTGCCGACAGATAGCCAATCTTATTTCGGATTGCAAGATACCTACCGGTTGGTATGATAGCGACATCACTTCTTTTGGTATGATAGCTCCGCGATCCCGGGAGTGATACTGATCCCCTCCGGTCTTCTCGTCACGAAACGCATCTCGAACCCAGGTCATGCATTGATAGATAGTCCCCGCAACAGAAAGAAACAACCGGAAGTCGTGCGGCAGGCTCTTCTCGATTGTGCCACCAAGCTGGCACTGGAGCAGGGTCTGGCCGCCGTCAGCCTGCAGGCAGTCGCAAGTGCTGCCGGTGTGACAAAAGGAGGTCTGTTTCACCACTTCCCCAATAAGCAGGCTCTTATTGAGGCCGTGTTCGACGGTATGATGGAAAACCTCGACCGCGAAATCGACCAGGAACTGGAAAAGGACAAGGGCGGCCACGGCACATTCAGCCGCGCCTATGTCCGTACTCTTTTTTCCGATCGCGCTCTCAACAACAGCCCATGGTCGGCGCAGACGATGACCGTGCTGGCCGACCCCTACTCCAAAAGCCTCTGGCACAAATGGATCAATGACCGGCTGGTCAGGCACGCCGAAACCGACGCGGGAATGCGGCTCGAAATCATTCGCCTGGCGGCGGATGGCGCATGGCTCGCCCATGTCCTAAGGCCAGACGACCGCGCCGGCTCGGACGACACGGCTCTGCTGAAGGAATTGATCGAACTCACCGAGGGGTGACAGCCGATCGGCATCCCGCGCCCGAGCGCTGTCACTTGAGCGCGGGATGATCCGGCTAAGCAGCCCGCACGGCCACCGTCGGTTTGACGTTCTGGTTCATGCGGAACAGATTGTTCGGATCGTAGCGCCGCTTGATTTCGGCAAGCCGGCCGTAATTGGCGCCATAGGCGCTTTCCACCCGATCGGCCTCGTCCTCAGGCATGAAGTTGATATAGGCGGTTCCCACAGCATGCGGCTTGGTTGCCTCGAAAAGCTCACGCGCCCAGCCGGTGCAGCTTGCATCCATCCCGCTTTCCCGCCAGCGTGCATGCACGTTCATGACGAAATGCGAGCTGCGCTGCGGAAATGCGGTGGCCTCAGTCGGAATGCGGCCGGCCGCACCGCCGACATGGCCGATGAAGATTTCGCATTCTGGTCCCGGCAGCTTGCGCACGGCGTTGAGCAACACCTCGATCGCTGCGTCGGAGAGCGAGGCGAAATCCTGGCTCTTCCAGTAATTGCGCGCACCTGGCGTCAGCAGCGGGTCGAATGCCTGCTGCCAGCCGGTAAACGGTACCGGGCCGACGACGTCGGCAATCGGTTTTCCGATCGCCCGCAATCTTTCCGTCGCTTTTTCCCCGGCCGCGATGTCTCCGCAATAGCACATCGCAAGCACCACGACCTCTTTGCCATGCCATTCGGCCGGAAGGAACGGCAGCGGCGGCGCCTGGCGCATCACCACCCAGCAGGTCAGTTCATCGGGTGCGGCTTCCAGCGCCTGCCGATATTCCCTCAGCACCTTTTCCGCGTCAGCGAACGGATGCACCACCAGCCCGGCGAGGACCTCTGTCTTGAGCGGGTTGAGCTGGAATTCGAAGGAGGTAACGACGCCGAAATTGCCGCCACCGCCGCGCAACGCCCAGAACAGGTCCGGTCTTTCCGTCTCGCTCGCCTTGACCAGCTCGCCATCGGCCGTCACCACATCCACCGAAATCAGATTGTCGATCGTCAGCCCGAATTTGCGGGTCAGCCAGCCGAAACCGCCGCCGAGCGTCAGGCCGGCTATGCCGGTGGTCGAATTGATGCCGGTCGGCAGCACCAGCCCGAAGGCGAGCGTTTCCTGGTCGACGTCGGCAAGCGTTGCCCCCGGCTCGATCCTGGCGCGGCGCGTCTCCGGGTCGACCCGCACCGATTTCATCGCCGACAGGTCGATGACGACGCCGCCCTCGCAGACGGCGTTGCCGGCAATACCGTGGCCGCCGCCGCGCACCGAAACGAGCAGATTATTGTCGCGCGCAAACCGCACCGCGCGCACGACATCGGCAGCGCCGGCGCAACGCGCGATAAGCCCGGGCCGCCGGTCGATCATCGCATTCCAGATCGCCCGCGCCTCATTGTAATCCATGTCTTTACTGGTCAGGAGATTGCCGCGAAATCCGGCGGCAAACGCATCGATGGCCACGTCATTGACCATCGTCTGCCCCTTTTGCAGGGTCGTCAGGTTCAAATTGTCCATGGTTTCCTCCATGCGACCGGCGCCCCGCACCGTCGCGGCCGGGATTTTGCGCCCGTTGCCTTCGGCAAACAAGTTTCGAAAAGGATTAGCTAACATAGACGTGGTAGAACGAAGCGTATCTCGTTGAGATTACTTTTAAAATTTGTACCGGCGCCGACGGACGGCGATCCTTGCGTGGTAGCCCGTTGCGATCGCCGCGCAAGTTCCTACTTTGCAACCTCGTAAATGGCGGGATGCAAATTCGTTGCTTTGATTTGCCATTGCGATAGACAGGATCGCCAACCTGGAGAAGATCGATGGTCAGTTTCGGTGTTTTGACAACCTATGTCCTGGTGGTGCTGGGTCTGATGATCATTCCGGGGCCGGCCACACTCCTCACCCTGGCCAGAGCCATCAGCGGCGGCAAACGCGCCGGAATGGCAACGGGCCTCGGCATTGCTGCGGGTGATCTTGTCCATACGACGATGGCAACCTTCGGCCTGTCGGCATTGCTTGCCACGTCAGCCCTGGCGTTTGAAATCGTCAAATATGCCGGCGTCGCTTACCTGATTTATCTCGGATTCCGGGCCTTCTTCGAGAAGGCGCAAAGCCTCGACATGCCCAAGGCACAAGCGATCAGCCCCATGCGCGCCTTTCGTCAGGGACTCTTTACCGAGATCCTGAATCCCAAGACGGCTTTGTTCTTCTTGGCTTTCCTGCCGCAGTTCATCCATCCGGAAAGCGGGTCCGCCATCGCACAATTCGCCCTGCTCGGAATCATTTTCGTCGGGCTCAGCATCTGCGTAACGTCGCTTCTGGCGATCGCGGCCGGTTCTATTGGCGGCTGGCTGCAGAGCAACCGTCGGGTTGGGCGGTGGCAGGGAAAGGTCGTCGGCACGGTTTACATGGCCTTGGGTGCCAGGCTCGCCCTTCAGCAGCAGTAACCTGCTGCTTCGCGCAAATATCAGCGCACGCTGGAAAATAGCTTTCTCAGGAAGAAACGGCGCGGCGTTTGGGCGTCGCCTTCAAGTTCGCCGAACTGCTCGAAGCCCAGTTTGAGATAGAAGGGTTTCGCTTGAAAATCGAAGGTGTCGAGAAAGATACCCAAACAAGCGCGCTCGCGGGCTATGCGCTCTGCCTCCTCCATCAGCTTGGTACCAAAACCTTCGCCTCTGCGCGCAGCTGGAACAACCAGGTATTTGATAAAAAGCCAATTGTACTCCTCCACGGCATAGAGACCCCCGATGATGTCGAAAGTGTCGGGATCTCTCAGGACTATCCCGAGATCGGGCTGCTCGATCAGGTGAGTCGTGTGCGGAGCGTTGAAGTCCAATAGCAATTTGAGCACTTCGTTCCGCTCTTCGGCGGTTGGCTCATTCGGGAGGATTTCGAGGATGGGCAGCATCACCAAAGGATGAGGCAGCGATCGCGCAGTGTCCAGCTGTCAATTGGAGATGCCCCTCCGCCCGCCCGTCTCACGAAAACTTCTCCCATCCCTATTTCCATACTGTCGCCGCTAACCGATTGATGTATGCAGGGAGCACAAAAGACGTGCACGGAGGCGGCAATGGATCACCAGGAAAAATCCAAGACGGAAAAGAACCTGACAGGCGGCGATCTCGACGAGCAGGCGCTGTTCTTCCACCGCTATCCCCGCCCCGGCAAACTGGAGATCCAGGCAACCAAGCCGCTCGGCAACCAGCGCGACCTGGCACTTGCCTATTCGCCCGGCGTCGCAGCCCCCTGCCTTGCCATCCGCGACAATCCCGAAATGGCGGCCGAATATACCTCGCGCGCCAATCTCGTCGCCGTCATTTCCAACGGCACGGCAGTGCTTGGCCTCGGCAATATCGGCCCGCTGGCCTCGAAGCCGGTGATGGAGGGCAAGGCCGTGCTCTTCAAGAAATTCGCCGGCATCGATGTCTTCGATATCGAAATCGACGCCGCAGGCGTCGAGCAGATGGTCTCGACTATCGCCTCGCTGGAGCCGACCTTCGGCGGCATCAATCTCGAAGACATCAAGGCGCCGGAATGTTTCGAGGTCGAGCGGCGCCTGCGCGAAAAGATGAAGATCCCGGTCTTCCACGACGACCAGCATGGCACGGCAATCATCGTCGCCGCCGCGATCCTCAACGGACTGGAACTCGCCGGCAAGGCGATCGAAAACGTCAAGATCGTCGCCTCCGGCGCCGGTGCCGCAGCCCTTGCTTGCCTGAACCTGCTGGTGATCCTCGGCGCCAAGCGCGAAAACATCTGGGTCCACGATCTCGAAGGCCTCGTCTATGAGGGCCGCATCGAGCTGATGGACGAATGGAAATCCGTCTACGCCCAGAAGAGCGAGACGCGCACGCTCGCCGAAAATATCGGCGGCGCCGACGTCTTCCTCGGCCTGTCGGCCGCCGGCGTGCTGAAGCCGGAGCTGCTGGCGCAGATGGCCGATAAGCCGCTGATCATGGCGCTCGCCAATCCGACGCCGGAAATCATGCCGGATCTTGCCCGTGCCGCCCGCCCCGATGCGATGATCTGCACCGGCCGCTCGGATTTCGCCAACCAGGTCAACAACGTCCTCTGCTTCCCCTATATCTTCCGCGGCGCGCTCGATTGCGGCGCCGAGACGATCAACGAGGAAATGAAGATGGCGGCCGTGCGTGCCATCGCCGCCCTTGCCCGCGAAGAGCCGTCGGATGTCGCCGCCCGCGCCTATTCCGGCGAAACGCCCGTCTTCGGCCCCGACTACCTGATCCCCTCGCCCTTCGATCCGCGCCTCATCCTGCGCATCGCCCCTGCGGTTGCCAAGGCCGCCGAACAGAGTGGCGTGGCGCGCCGCCCGATCCAGGATTTCGACGCCTATCTCGATCAGCTGAACCGCTTCGTCTTCCGCTCCGGCTTCGTCATGAAGCCGATCTTCACCGCGGCCAAGGCAGCAGAACGCAAGCGTGTCATCTTCTCCGAAGGCGAAGACGAGCGCGTGTTGCGCGCCGCCCAGGTGCTGCTCGAGGAAGGCCTCGCCGAACCGATCCTGATCGGCCGCCCGCAGGTCATCGAGACCCGCCTGAAGCGCTACGGCCTGCGTATCCGCCCGCTGCAGGATTTCGAGGTCATCAATCCGGAAGACGATCCGCGCTTCCGCGAATATGTCGATCTCTATTTCTCGCTGGTCGGCCGCCGCGGCGTCATTCCCGAAGCCGCCCGCACCATCGTGCGCACCAACACCACCGTCATCGGCGCACTGGCGCTGAGGCGCGGCGAGGCCGATGCGCTGATCTGCGGTCTGGAAGGCCGCTACGAGAAGCACCTGCGCGACGTCCGCCAGATCATCGGCAAGCGCAAGGATGTCCGTGATTTCTCGGCCCTCAGCCTGATGATCTCACAGCGCGGCGCCACTTTCTTCACCGATACCTACGTCACCTTCAATCCGAACGCCGAAGAGATCGCCGAGGCTACGGTGCTGGCGGCCGAGGAAATCCGCCGTTTCGGCATCACCCCGCGCGCCGCCCTCGTTTCGCATTCCAACTTCGGCTCGCGCGAATCCGAAAGCGCCACGAAGATGCGCAACGCCCTGCAGCTTGTGCGCGAGGCCGCCCCAGATCTCGAGGTCGACGGCGAGATGCACGGCGAAAGCGCCATCACCGAAGCGCTGCGCAAGCGCGTCATGCCGGATACGACCCTGCACGATGAGGCAAACCTGCTGGTCTTCCCGAACCTCGACGCCGCCAACATCACGCTTGGCGTGGTGAAGTCGATGACCGATGGTCTGCATGTCGGCCCGATCCTCCTTGGCACCGCCCTGCCTGCCCACATCCTTGCCCCCTCGGTCACCTCCCGCGGCGTCGTCAACATGGCGGCGCTGGCCGTCGTCGAAGCATCGCAACCGGCTTAAGCCGGTTGCCGGCAAGCAAACGACAGGCGCTTGAGACCGGCCCGACGCCCTGTCAACCACCCTCTATCGACAGGCGTCCTCTGCCCGCGAGCGCATCCGCGCGTTCGTTGCCGATAATCCCTGAATGACCCTTGCACCAGGCAATGGTCACCAGGGCGTTCCGGGATAATTGAAGATCGATCGCTTTCCAGAGTTCCGCATTATCGATCGTTCGCCGTCGGCCATGTCCATTCGGGCTGCTTTTCTTCCAGCCATTGTTCTTCCAGATATGTCGCCGGCTGTTACAGCCTTTGACGGCATAGACGGAATCGGACCAGATGGTCGCAGCTTCGCCGGTTGTTTGGCTGTTGATCCACATGGCCGCCCTGAGAACGGCGGTCAATTCCATCGAATTATTGCTGGAATCTCCAACGCCACCGAAGTCCGCCGCGATTTCCACCGCATCGCGATAAGCGACAAACGACCAGCCTCCATGCCCGGAACCGGGCTCAAAACAACCGTCCGCGAAGACGTGAAGGCCGTGTTGGGTTTCCGCTACGCCTGATGTCGGTGCAAAGGATCGGATCTCGTCGGGAATGCCTGTCATTTTCACCGAGTCCCAGGCGATTGCTGGATAAGATTACGAAAATACGGTAGGATTTTCTCTGAGCTTATTAAGAGAAATCCGTTAAGGGAAAACGCGCGGCCGTTGAAGTCGCATTCGACCCACCGACCGTTTGCTCATTCCGGGACGACGCCGTGAAACGCCGAAACCTGTCTCTCGCCGTCCTCCTCGCTTTCTCAGCGCCCGCCGCCGCGCAGACCAGTGCCGTCTGTGAGGACCTGCGCGGCCGTCTCGCCGACCTGCCGCGATCGATCGGCAATGGCAACGGTCCGGAAGCCCGCCAATATTCCAGCGCCATGGCCGAGCAGAACCTCGAGCTGCGCAAGGTTCGCAACGACCTGCGCAGTTACGGCTGCACCTCGGGCAGCATGGTGGTGATCGGCGGCCAGAATGCCGATTATTGCGCCGAGCTCTCGGACTCCGAAGCCCGAATGATCGACAATATCGGTTACCTCCAGGATCGCCGCAACGAGCTGACCGGCCGGAACGGCGCCGATGACGGCGCCCGGCGGGAGCTGATGTCTGCGCTCGATAGCAATGGCTGCAACAGCGAGAATTTCTATGCGCCTGACGAGCGCAGCGCCAACGACCCTGCCCCGAGCGTCGAGGAACAGGCGATGCGCACCGATACCTTCATTCCGCTCGGCGGTGGTGAGGAGGCCGACCCGCGCTACGGCCTGCCGCGAGCCGAGATGCTGTCGCCGGTCAGCACCATGTGCGTGCGCAGCTGCGACGGCGGTTTCTTCCCGATCAGCTCGAACGCCACTTCGGTCGATTTCGGCCGCGATGCCCAGACCTGCGCCAAGATGTGCCCGGGGATCGAAACCCAACTGTTCTATCGCGAGGTGACGAGCACCGAAGCCTCGAACATGATCTCGGTCGCGACCGGCACACCCTACAGCGCCATGAAAAACGCTTTTGCCTACAAGAACCGCACGCCCGGCGAAAAGACCTCCTGCGCCTGCAATCTCACCGCCTATTATGACGAGATGCGCGGCAAGCAGGCGGTAAGCCAGCCGCCGCAACAAGGCTCGATCACCACCATCCACACCAATCCGCCGGTGAAGGATGGTACGGCTGCCGCGCCGCAGCCATCCGTGCCGGAGCGCCCGTACGACCCAACGCAGAACAAGGTCCGCCAGGTCGGCCCGCAGTTCCTTGCCGGTGACCAGGGCTCGATCGATCTCGCCAATCCTGCCGCACCTGGCCCCCAACCCCAGCAGCAGCAGTAATTGGCTACGGCTCGGTCCGCCCCCAGCCGTCGTGGAAGACGAGTTCCTCGAGCGGCAGCCGCTGCCGCCAACCTTTGACGGAGAGTTCCGGCTGATCATAGAGCCGATCGACAAAACCGGCGCAGAGCCAGGCGACCACCTCGATATGCTCGGGTATGCCGAGAATCGTTTTCAGGTCGCCTTCGTGAAAGATGCTGACCCAGCCGATACCGATCCCTTCGGCGCGCGCCGCAAGCCAGAGATTCTGGATGGCGCAGACGGTGGAATAGCTATCCATCCGCGGATTGTGCGTCCTCCCCAGCACCACGCTGCCGCTGCGCGTGGGATCGCAGGTCACGCAGATGCCGAGCGGCGCCTCTGCGATGCCTTCAAGCTTGAGGGAGCGGTAGGCCTGCTGCCGTTCGCCCTCAAACATCAATGCCGCCTCTTCGTTCGCCTTGGCAAAGGCATCGCGGACGCGCGCGCGCACCGTTGGACTTTTCACCAGAATGAAATTCCACGGCTGCATGAAGCCGACGGAGGGTGCGTGATGAGCGGCCGTCAGCAGCCGTTCCACGACGTCGTCCGGCAAGGGGTCAGGCAGGAACTGGCTGCGAACGTCGCGCCGCGTCAAGATCGCATGATAGACGGCCTCGCGTTCGGCCAAGGAAAAACCGGACGCCGCCGGAAGGGCATCCTCATCAAAGGGTCGCATCGTCAAATCCCCAACAACGCAACCGCCCGCCGTCCGCGCGGGTTGGGTCTATCTTGCCAGGCCGGTCTTCTGACTTGGCGTCATCCGTCTGCCGCAGCCTTCCCGGCAAAGCCAGTGGCATGATTAGCGGCAGACGTCAGCCTTACAGCGTTGGGCACGTTCCGGTCTTGCACCGGATTCCCGATTCTCCCGCCTGGCCGGCGGGCACCTGACGGCGCATCTATTTCAGGAAAGCAGCGCTACGGCAAGCCGGGAGTCCCCTTCTCCCCAGCGGGGAGAAGGTGGCCCGAAGGGTCGGATGAGGGGGCCGCACGGCACACCATTCATTGCCCTTCGCCCGCGCTCACCGCATTCGCGACTTCGCCGCTCACCCCCTTGTATCTGCACGTTAGAGATTTTGTGCGATGGAAGCGATTGAGCCTCTGGCCGGGTGGCCACCCGGCCAGAGGCGTGACGAAGTCGCCCGTTCCCCCTCTGGTTACAACCGTGGATGAGCC